>NZ_JBGLQY010000002.1:0-727262 GCF_041402265.1 Aeromonas sp. S15(2024)
TTCCCCGCTGGTCGGGTTGATGGTCAGGGTGAAGTAATCCACCCCGCCCGCGCTGCCGGTGATGACGTTGCCCACCTGATTGAGCAGGATCGCCGCCCCCTGGCCGTTGGCAGCCAGCGGATCCACCGCATAGAGGCCGCTTGCCACGTTGCTGCCGCTCAGCGCCAGGCTGTAGCCGATGCTGCCTGCCCCGTCGGCCCCGAAGGCCGGGTTGAACTGGGCCTGCACGTCGGCCGCGCTCAGGCTGGCACTGGCCACCCCGTCACCGCCCACCCCGCCCAGGCTGACCAGGCTCTCGTCCACGGTCGCCCCCAGGCTCGGCGCGTCTTCTGCGAGGCCAGCTCGCGGGCCGTCATCCTCGAAGCGGAACACGCTGTTGGCGCCCAGATCCACCGCCGCACTGGCGCGATCGCCATCGGCGTCGGTCACGGTCTGCACCAGGGTCAGCACGCCCTGCCCCACGGTCAGCGCCACGCTGTCATCTGCATTGCTGGTGTCGCCATGCCAGACGTTGTCCAGCAGGGCCAGGGTCACTTCCCCGCTGGTCGGGTTGATGGTCAGGGTGAAGTAATCCACCCCGCCGGCGCTGCCGGTGATGACGTTGCCCACCTGATTGAGCAGGATCGCCGCCCCCTGGCCGTTGGCAGCCAGCGGATCCACCGCATAGAGGCCGCTTGCCACGTCGCTGCCGCTCAGCGCCAGGCTGTAGCCGATGATGCCCGCCCCGTCGGCCCCGAAGGCCGGGTTGAACTGGGCCTGCACGTCGGCCGCGCTCAGGCTGGCACTGGCCACCCCGTCACCGCCCACCCCGCCCAGGCTGACCAGGCTCTCGTCCACGGTCGCCCCCAGGCTCGGCGCTTCTTCTGCCAGGCCAGCCCGCGGGCCGTCATCCTCGAAGCGGAACACGCTGTTGGCGCCCAGATCCACCGCCGCACTGGCGCGATCGCCATCGGCGTCGGTCATGGTCTGCACCAGGGTCAGTACGCCCTGCCCCACGGTCAGCGCCACGCTGTCATCTGCATTGCTGGTGTCGCCATGCCAGACGTTGTCCAGCAGGGCCAGGGTCACTTCCCCGCTGGTCGGGTTGATGGTCAGGGTGAAGTAATCCACCCCGCCCGCGCTGCCGGTGATGACGTTGCCCACCTGATTGAGCAGGATCGCCGCCCCCTGGCCGTTGGCAGCCAGCGGATCCACCGCATAGAGGCCGCTTGCCACGTTGCTGCCGCTCAGCGCCAGGCTGTAGCCGATGCTGCCTGCCCCGTCGGCCCCGAAGGCCGGGTTGAACTGGGCCTGCACGTCGGCCGCGCTCAGGCTGGCACTGGCCACCCCGTCGCCGCCCACCCCGCCCAGGCTGACCAGGCTTTCGTCCACAGAGACAATCCCCAGCCCTTCCGTATTGGAAGTCAGGGTGACACTGGGAACATCATCCAGAATAACGACATCCAGACTGCCATTGGCCGTGTCACCATCCGAATCGACCAGCACAACATTGAAACTCTCCACCAGTGATGCATCGTTAGCTGGTTGAGTGTGTGTCTCGTTGTCGTTCAGCGTATAGCTGTAACTCACGCTCCCCGTTCCAGTTACAGGGTTGTAATTGATGCTGGTAACTGTCAACTGATTGCCCAACGGGCTGACGATGGTTTGCGGGAACGAAGTGATGGTTTGTCCATTGGTGATCAATGCAACACTACCCAGGGTCAAGCTCTGGGCTCCATCGGCTGCACTGAAGGTAAAAATACCGCTCTGGGTCAAGGCTGCTGCATTGGGATTACTGCCATCTGCCAAAGAGGCTTCATTGAGCGTCAGCTCTCCCCCTTCCACCTGCAAACCAGCCAGTTCTGCTGGTTCATCAGCCGGCGTGATGGCGATGGTCAAAGTGGATTGGACGGTATCTACACCATCGGTGACGGTGTAGCTGACGACGGGAACGGGGCCATCATAATTGGGAGCCGGCGTGAACTGATAGCTACCATCCGCATTGATCAGCAGAGTGCCGATCCCTGCCAGGTTGACAGGTGTACCCAAGGTGGCATTGGCAACCCCACCCCAGCTAAATCCAGACACGGAAGCCGCCTGCGGACCATCATTGTCGATGGTGTTGGCAAGCAGATTGCCCGACACGGCTACATCTTCCGTCACCACCACACTCTCTCCCTCATCGGCGAGATCATTGATGGGGGTGATCGTCAACTCCAAGGTGGATTGCACCGTGTCGATGCCATCAGTCACGGTATATATCACTGGTGGAACGGCACCATCGTAGTTGGGAGCCGGCGTGAACTGATAGCTACCATCCGCATTGATCAACAGAGTACCGATCCCTGCCAGGCTGACAGGTGTACCCAAGGTGGCATTGGCAACCCCACCCCAGCTAAATCCAGACACGGAAACCGCCTGCGGACCATCATTGTCGATGGTGTTGGCAAGCAGATTGCCCGATACGGCTACATCTTCCGTCACCACCACACTCTCTCCCTCATCGGCGAGATCATTGATGGGGGTGATCGTCAACTCCAAGGTGGATTGCACCGTGTCGGTGCCATCAGTCACGGTATATATCACTGGTGGAACGGCGCCATCGTAGTTGGGGGCCGGTGTGAATGTGAAGCTGCCATCCGTATTGACGATGAGTGTGCCAACCCCATCGATGGTCACGCTGGTACCGGCAGCTATATTGGCATTGTCCCCCCAAGTGAAGATCAGTACTGACGCAGCCTGCGGCCCATCGGTATTCACCGTGTTATCCAGCAGATTACCACTCAGAGCTCCGTCTTCAGCAACGGTCAGTTGCTCTCCCTGATCCGTCAGCTCATTGACCAGCAAGGGCTCTGCTATCTGCTGGGTATCCACCACCGGCTCAGCTTGGTAGGTAGTGTCAAACCCGGCGGCGGCGATAGTGGCATCGCCAATCCTGTCGATGGTTACAAAACCACCGTTACCGCTGGCTCCAGCAACCCCACCGATCCCACCGCCACCACCTGCAGCCGGAGCACCACCCGCAGCTGACGCTTCAAAGTTTTGCGTCGGGTCAACCCCTTGCAAAATCGACTTTTGCAAGGCGGCTATATCAGGAGAGGCCGCATTTCCGGCATCCGGAGCCGGTGGCTGGCCGGTAGCAGGCGCATCATGGGCTGGAGTATCCGGTGTGGCAGCCGCCGGTGAATCATCGTAGGGCGCCAATAACAATTTGGCATCATCTGCAATGTTGAGCTTTGCCCCGGGTTGCAGGATCTCTCCTTTTTGCAGAGGGCGGCTGCTTCCATCAGCCAGCACGATTTGCACATTGCCTTCAACTGCAGAAACCACAACGGTTTTGTCGATGATTTGGGTACGCATGTCCATTGCTCCAACGTGACGGATCTCGATGTCTACACCATAGATGTCCGTGCTTCTTGCATCCGTTGCAAAAATGTATGGGATTCGTGTCAAAACTGGGGAGGGGAAATGTACGAAATCGAATGTTCTTTTTTATATCATCAAATCAATCAGTTGTGCGACACCAAATGAAGCCATCTAGTCTAATTAAACTGAGAATAAGCATGCTTATTAATTTTTCGAATAAAAAAGGGGCCCTTGTGGGCCCCTGAAATACTTGGTCATGCTCACGGCAACGGAAATGCCGGGTGTACAAAGCCCTGGTAACCATCGATATGAAGCTTTGAAAGCAACTCGACCTGGTGTTGATCTTCCACTCTGGTCGCAATGGTTGTAACGCCGGCATTGTGGGCGGCACGACATACCGCAGCCAGGAAGGAAGTATCAGCCCCAGGCTCCATAACCTGGCTGGTATAGCCGTGGTCAACCTTGACATAGGAAGGCGCAAGCTCCTCCAGATACCCCAGTGACTGGAAGTGGCGTCCATAGTGATCCACCCCCCACTGAAAGTCATGCTCTTGCAGAACATTAACCAGAGCGGTCACATGCTCCTTGTGCTTCATGATGGCGGCTTCAGGGATCTCGAACAGCAAGCGTTCTTTCAATCCGGCATTGTCGCTCAGATAGCCGGTCAGCCAAGTACGGAATTCATCTGAACACAGCGAACCAGCCGTAATATTGACCGCCAGGACCAGATCAGGTTGCTGCTGTAGTAATGGAACTGACGCATCCAGTATTGCCTGGTCAAACTCACCACCCAGCTTGAACTGCTCGATGGCAGGCAGGAACTGGCCTGCGAAATAATCGGTACCATCGCGAGAGATGGAGGCAAACAGTTCTGCATGCATACGCAGACCATTATCAAACCGGCAGGCTGGCTGCGCCTTGAAACGCCACAAATGCCGTGCAATCGCATCCTGAACCAGATCACGCCAAGCCAAGCGTCCCATCAACCCCTGATCTGTGCCCCCTTCCATGACCACGGCACCACGACGTTCATTGCGGGCCCTGCCCAGCGCATTGTCAGCCTTGGTCAGCAGTGCCGACAAATCATCGTTGCCATCTCGGCCAGCAATACCAATGACGGACAAGGCGCCCCCCTCACCCATGGGATTTACCACCAGATCGGCGATGCGACTGTTAATCACTTCAGCCAAATCCTTCAATTGGGAAAGGTCATCAGTCGGGCACAACAGGGCATATTCCGTTGCCGAGATCCGCGCCACAGCAGAGCCATCCCACCCTTTCAATTGTTCTTTCAAAGCCTGGGCTATCGATTTGACCATGTTGTCACGCGCAGCAAATCCCTCTTCGCGGTACAGCTCGTCCAGCATGTCGACGGCAACCAGCATGACCCCCCCTTGACCAGCCTCTGCAATCCAGGCGTTGACCTGACCCACGAAATAAGCCCGGTTGCCCAAGCCGGAAACGGCGTCGACGTAGACCCGCTCCCGCAGTTTTTCAGCCTCGTCGGCCTGCTCTTTGAATTGCACGGCTAACTTGCTGGAGAGGGTATTGATGGCCTGAACCACCTGTTTCAATTCATGGGTCTTGGGTTCGGGAATGGCATGACCAAAGTGATGCAGCTCTATCTCGACGGCCTGCTCACAAATCTGCTTGAGCGGCTTGAGCAGGTAGTTGAGTGCCCGCATGAGCAAGATGGTGGTGATCAGAAAACCTATCAGGAACCAGCTGGCAAGCTCACTCATTCCACGCCACAACTCGTAATAGGCCTGGCCGGGATGACCAACGACCTTCAATTTACCCAGTTGCAGCCAGCCCGACGTCAGGATCGACTCATTGGATACCTCGGGAAACAACCCAAGATTGATGAACCATTGGGGAACACCTTGAATATTATTGGTATTTTCCTGCTCGATGACATCCTTGGAAGCCAGCAAGTCCAGACGGACCAGACGATAATATCCCCCGTCAAATATCGCCTGAATGACGGACTCAGCCCCCACCTTGTCACCATTTTCCAAATAAGGGGTCAGAGCCAGCCCCAGAGATGTGGCTGTATTGATGACGGTGGTTTCCTGCTGTTGGGCCAGATAGGTACGAGTCGAGTTGAATTGCACCCAATAGGTAGCTGCAAACAACAACCCGAACAGGATCAACATGGTTGCCAATAATTGTCTGTAGAGCGTCATAGGTTAATCATCCAAATTCAACACAGGCTGAGCCAATCGCCCCGACGTCATGCGATTGCGTAAATCATTCCATAATCCCAGGCGTGAGGACTGTCCAGCCAGTTCCCCTTGACCACGCGCCTTCATCAACCACAAGTGACTACCGTTAAAGCTGTATATCGGCACCAGATCCCTACGTTGACTGGCAGGCCGGATCGACCCTATCAAATTATCCAAAATGACGGGCACCGCAGACGGTGTTTCATAGTAAGCGACGACCATATGAAACTGGTTGTAATCCAATGCCTTGACATAGACCATCCGCATCTTTTCATCCGGAACACCCAGCTCCAGCAGGGTAAAGTATTTTGAAATGCTGAAGTCTTCACAATCGCCACCAGCCGCTCCCAAAAACTCCAGCGGGGTTGCCCAGTAGTCTTTTTTTCGCCACAACTTGATGTCGTCGATAAACCGCATCTGGTTGAAAAACTGGTTAACCTTCTCCAGTTTCTGACGGTCGGTCAGGCCGGCAGCGCGATTTTGCATTACCAGTGTGCGCCAGGTGGTGACCCGTTTGCCGGCTCTGACACCGTAGGTCTCCTGAGCCCGTTGTACCAGTTTGAGATCTTCAGGGGTAAGAGGCTGGCTGGCGGAGAGCAGTAGCGGCAGAGATATCAGCAGCAGCCAAAGTGACCAGCGTAACCAGCGAGCGCGCAGCAGCTGGGTCAAACCGGAGGCTGACGCCATGCCGATACTGCTTGCTCTATCCCATCCGGTCACATGCATCTTCGACAGATCCAATGGTACTCACTGCATTGGCCAGAGATGGCCGTCAGAGACAAGGGATGGCGGCAGCCCGGCTGCAACCATCCCTTTCACTCGCATCAAACCTGATGCGCACTCCATTACTGTTTGGCTTGCCAATCGGCCGGCTGCTTCACATTGAATGCGTTGAGCAGGCTGCCAGTGGCATTGAGGATCCGATAATCCGCAAACAGGGAGTCATACTCGGCTGTAATGTAGCTGCGGCGCGCTTCAAACAGTTCGTTTTCGGTGTTCAATACGTCCAACAAGGTACGTTGACCGAGACCAAACTGCTTCTTGTACGCCTGCACAGTGTCATAGCTTGCATCCACGTGTTCTTTCAGGAAGGTCTTCTGTTTAGCCAAAGACTCTTTTGCGTTCCAGGCCAGGCGGGTTCCTTCCTCTACCTGACGGAAGGCATTCATGTGAATGTCCTTGGCCTGGGAATAGAGTGCGGAAGTGGCCTTGCTCTGGGCCAGATCGGAACCACCGCGGAACAAGTTGTAGCGCATCCGTACCATGGCGGTCAGGTCATCGTTGCGCCCCTTGACGGCATCGATATCCTCATTCCAGTTTTGATCCACTTCAAAGGTGACGTTGGGATAAAAACCAGATTTGGAACCTTCATGCTGGTACTTGGCGGCTTCGATATCCTGCAGGGAGGAGAGCAGCGTCGGGTGAACTTCGGTTGCCGTCTTCAGTGCAGCATCCAAGCTGCTAGGAATGAGCTGAGCATCCGGAACCGGCTGTACCAAATCTTTTGGCATCTCGTTGACCACCCGGATGAACTCACTTTCGGCATCGCGATAGTTGTTCTCGGCGGCAGCCTGGTTAGCGTAGGCTCTGGCTACCCGACCATCGATCTGAGTCTGGTCAGCAGTCGACCCCAACCCCGAATCGGTCCGTTTGCTGATGTCGCTGCGGATCTGCTCGTGGGTTTCCAGGTTCTGCTTGGACAGTTCTAGGATCTCCTGCTGGCGCAACATGTTGAGGTAGACCTCGGCCACCCGCAGTGCCGTGTTCTCCGCCTCGGAGATCATGGCCAGGCGCTGGGCATTGGCTTCGGCATCGGTACGCGCCACGTTGCTGCTGACGTTGAAGCCGTCGAACAACATCTGGCGCAGGCTGATGCCGGCTTCTTTACGGGTCATGGAGTCATCGATGGTGGTCGAGTTTGCGCCGGCCGCACGGGTGGTCGGGCTGTCAGTCTTCTCGTAGCCGACACCGCCACGCAGATCGATGGTGGGGTAGTAACCCCCTTTGGCCCCGTCATGCTGATACAGTCGCGCCTGATAGAGATCAAAAGCTTCCTTGATTTTGGGATGGGTAGCCAATGACTGTGCCACTGACTCCTCCAGTGTTTGTGCCTGGCTTAGGCCCGGGAACAGCACGGCGCCACTTACTAACATGGCAACAATCGTCTTCTTCATGGTATCTCCAGTCATGTTGTTTTTAGATTGTTGGCTTATCGTTCTCTCAGTGCCGACTGCTTTGCCCGTAATATCGGCTTAAGCAAATAGTCTAGGACACTTTTTTTACCAGTAATAATATCTGTACTGGCTAACATACCGGGGATGATGGGAAGTGCGTTAAGCTCATCGCCCAAGTAACTCTTCTCGGTGCGTACCCGAACCAGGTAGAAGGAATTGCCATCTTCATCCTGAATTGAGTCGGCACTTATCTGCTCAACCTTGCCATGCAATCCACCATAAATGGTGAAGTCATAGGCAGTGATCTTGACCACGGCTTCCAGCCCCGGTCGCAGGAATGCGATATCTTTCGGCGACACCTTGGCTTCGACCAGCAGGGTGTCTTCCAGCGGTACTATCTCCATCAGATCCATGCCGGGCTGGACGACGCCACCCAGGGTATTGATCTTGAGCTTCTTGATAGTGCCTTTGAGCGGGGCGATGACGCTGGTGCGATCCACCCGGTCACGCAATCCCACCTGCCCCTCGGACAACTGGCTCAGTTTGCCCTGCCGCTCGTTGAGTTCGGTTTGCGAATCGGCCCGAAACTTCAGCGCAATATCGTTGCGCTTGGAAATTGTTTCCCGCAATACGGAGTCAAGCTTGGGGATCAGCAGCCTATTGCTCTCAAGCTCCCCCTGCATCTCGTTGACCTGGCGTTCCAGCTTGATCAACTCAACCTGGGGCACGATCCCCTCTTTGGCCAGGGGACGGCTGATATTGAGCTCCTGGCGCGCCAGATCCACACTGCGTGCCACCGTCCTTATCTTGGCATTGAGCTCTATGGTCTCCTGCTCTTTCTGCTCGATCTGCTGACCCAGAATATAGAGCTGGTTGCTCAGGTTGTTGAGGCGCTCATTCTGCACCGATTTTTCCCGTGTCGCATATTCGGCAAACACGTTCTCATAACCGTCCGGAAAAACGATAGGCTGCTTTTCAACCACCACCTGTTCACGCCAACCCAGATTGGGGCCAGTCTTGACCACCACGCTCTGGATCTCCGCCCGCAGTCTGGCGATGTCCCCCTTGAGGGTCACCAGCTCCTGCTCCCGCTCCCGAAAGTCGGAACGGAAACGGGTATCATCGATGCGCAGCAGTGGCTGCCCTTTCTCGACGATATCCCCTTCCTTCACGAAGATCTCCTTGACGATCCCCCCCTCCAGGTTCTGGATCACCTGCAGTTGACGTGACGGGATCACCTTGCCCTGGCCGACGGTCACCTCATCCAGCTCGGCCCAGGCCGCCCAGATGATGGCACTCATGAAAAACAGGAAGCAGGCCCACAGCAGGGCACGTGCCCGCGTCGGGGTACTCAGCAGGACGGCAGCCGCCCCGTCATCCACAAACTCAAGGTGTTCCGGAGCCGGCAACACAGTATCGGAAGGCGCCTTCTTAAACAGGCCAAACTTAGCCATTGGAGGCCTCCTGTACGCGCACCTTGCCCTCTTTCAGCTGTTGCAACACCATTTCCTTCGGACCATCGGCCACCACCTGGCCCTGCTCGATCACGATGACCCGTGAGGCTACGTCAAGCATGGTGGTTTTGTGGGTGATGACGATCAGGGTCGTTTCCGGCCCAAGTCTGGCCAGCTCATGCTTGACCTGCATCTCCGACTGGTTATCCATGTTGGAGGTCGGTTCGTCCATCACCAGTATGGGGGGATCATTGAGCAAGGCCCGGGCCAGCAAGATGGCCTGACGCTGGCCACCGGAGAGCTGACGCCCCCCTTCCCCTATCTGTCTATCCAGCCCATTGGGATCCCGGTTGGTGAAGTTGGTCACACCGGCCCGCTTGGCAGCCCGCATGACTCGCACATCATCCACCAGCGGATTGCCCAGCATGATGTTGTCGCGTACCGAGCCAAAAAACAGGGTCACATCCTGTGGCACACAGCCTATATTGCGGCGGATCACCGAGGCCGGCAGCTGATCGAGTTCAAAACCATCGAGCCGTACCGAGCCGTCGGTGGGCCGATAGAGGCCCATCAAAATCTTCTCGAGCGTCGTCTTGCCCGCCCCGATCCGGCCAATGATGGCCACCTTCTCACCCGGCTCGATGCGCAGGTTGATATTGTGCAGGGTGCTGGTTTCCATCCCGGGATACTTGAACGACACCTTGTCAAACTCGATCCGACCGGAGATCACAGGATGGTGGATGTACTGCTTGCCCTCCTCCTGCTCGCCCGGCGTGATCATGATCTTCTCCAGGATTTCCAATGCGGACTTGGCCTGGTTGTAGCGGGTCGAGAGAACCGACAGCTGTACCATGGGCGCGATGGCGCGGCTCGACAGCATGACGGCGGCAATCATGCCCCCCATGGTGACCAGTCCTTCCGAGATCTGGTAAACCCCGACAATCACCAGTGCCACCGTCACCACCTGCTGGATGTAGCTGGCCAGCGATGACATGGAGTTGGTGATGCGGCGGGTCTGTACGCCCCAGGTCGAAATGTGGGATACGGCCTGCTCCCAGCGGTGCTGGAACATGCTCTCGGCACCAAAGATCTTCACGGTTTCGAGGCCCGAGATGCTCTCGATAAGGTTGGCGTTTTTCTGGGAAGCCAGCCGTGAGCCCTCTTCAATGGACTGCTTGAGCGGCGCCTGGATATAGAAGCTGTAAATGATGAGGATCACCATGGCCACGATGGGCACCACCACCATGACGCCAGCAAAGATCCAGATGATGAACAGGAAGAAGATGGCAAAGGGCAGATCGATGAGTGTAGATACCGTCGCGGAAGTGAAAAACTCCCGCACCGATTCAAACTCCTGCAGATGCTTGGCAAAGGCACCGGTCGACGCAGGACGCGACTCCATCCGCATCCCCATCACCTTGGCAAAGATCTTGGCAGACAGCAGCACATCGGACTTTTTGCCGGCGATGTCGATAAAGTAGCTGCGCAGCTGGCGCATCACGAAGTCGAAGGTGAACACCACCATGGCGCCGACCGCCAGCACCCAGAGCGAATCAAACGCCAGATTGGGCACTATCTTGTCGTAGACGTTCATGGTGAACAGAGGGCTTGCGACGGCAAACAGGTTGATGAGGATGGAGGCGACCAGCACATCCCGATAGATGCCGCGGGATTCGAGCAGGGTGCTCCAGAACCAGTGACCATCGCGGGTCTCCAGCACCTTGGGTGAGCGCTCATCGAACTTGAACTGCTTTTTGACGAAAAACAGTCGCCCCAGATACTCATCACCCAGTTGAGATGCACTCAGCCACTGGGCCGCATCCCCCGCCTGAGGAAAGATCACCTTGCCCTGGGTTCTGTCTTCGTTCCACTCCAGCAGGATGCAGGCGCCGCCGTTGCGCATCTGCAGCACGCAGGGCAGCAACAGGGGGGAGATCTCGTCGAGAGACTGGATGACTTCCCGGGCGGACAAGCCACCCCGCTCGGCGGCACGGCCGAACAGATTGGGTGTCAGCAGACCGGACACCAGTGGCAGGCCGGTGGTGAGAGCGTCCTTGCTGTTGGGTACCCCATAAAAGCGGGTCAGAAAGACCAGGCACTCCAACAACTCGTCAATACGGTTAGTTTCTGCTTGCATAGCATCCTGTCACTGCATGATTGGGCCGGCTGTCTCGCCATACCGATATTCAAGCCTCACGGGCATCGTTGGCGTAGACATGCCCGTGACATAAAGAACAGCGCTCCCCAAAAAAGGAGCTACAGCCTGATACACACTAAAAGCACAGGTACATGACACTGGATGTCATCGACAGACCTGAACGGCATTATGCCCAAAGCGGGGACGGCAGGTCAGGCTGTTGATCGCGACACAGGGTGGCGCCATGCCCGATATATCCCGTCCAAATTGGAAATAATACAAGCTTATTGATAATGATATCTTTTTCAAGCCAAGTACTATATCAAGACAATTTTACCGAAACTATACCGCAAAGACTGAATTTCATCTAATAACCCACTGTTTTTTTAATGAAATCTGACGACCTAATCAATATTGCCCACAAGGGAAAACGGGCGCCCCAACGCCTGCCCCTGAGGACCGGTGCGGGCCAGCGCACTAGCAATATCAGCCATCGCTGTCCAGCGGTTCTCGCACCAGGCAGGGGCCAGCAGGGTTGGCCGGCGCGCTGAAGCCGAGATGCGGTGATACACCACTTCGGGGGGGGTGTGCTGGATCATAGCGACTGCCGCCTCGACATACTGCTCCAGACTCAAGACATCGAGCCTCCCCGCTAGCCAGGCCTTGCCGAGGGTACTGCCCTCCACCACATGCAGCGGGTGAAGCTTGATCCCCTCCACGCCGGTATCCACGATACGGTGCAGGGTATCCAGGCTGTCCATCGGCACCTCACCGGGCAAACCTACGATGAGGTGGGCACACACCTTGATGCCCCGCTGATGGGCCCGGGTCACCGCATCCACATAGGCGGCATAGCCGTGTCCCCGGTTGATGCGCTGCAGCGTCTTGTCGTTGGCGCTCTGCAGCCCCAGCTCCAGCCACACCTCGTAACCCCGGGCCTGATAACCGGCCAGCAGGTCCAGCACCGCATCCGGCACGCAATCTGGGCGCGTCCCCACACACAAGCCCACCATGTCGCTCACCGACAGCGCCTCTTCATACATGCGCTGCAGGTACTCCACTTCGGCATAGGTGCTGGTATAGGCCTGAAAATAGGCGAGATAGCGCTTGGCGCGGGTCACTTCGTCCCGACGGGCCAGCAGTTGCTGCACCACTGAGAGCTGCTGGGCCGATTCGTCGGCAAAGGAGGAAACATTGCAAAAGGTGCAGCCACCACGCCCCAGAGTGCCATCACGATTGGGGCAGGTGAAGGCGCCGTGAATGGATAGCTTGTGGATCTTCTGGCCATGGCGCTGCTTGAGATCCTGACCGAATGTATTGACGAGTTCGTGTAACTGCATGACACCTCCAGTAAAGGAGCGTCATTGTACGAGCTTGCTCGTACGGGGCGCTGCGCTGGATCAAGGGATACGAGAGTCAGAAAACATATAAATATTCATCAATAACAGGATAAATATCAGTTAACCGGACATTCTCGACGCTTTCGAGACCCATCCCCCTTCTGACCAACCTTCAGCATGGCTGCATAATTGTTAGCTAACATTCTATTGAATAATGAAAATTTTTCTTTAGACGGGGATTTGGCAAATGCAAGTCATTCACATCAGTAATGTGATCTCAACCAGCCACTCCGGCAGTGAATTGGTAAATTTACTACAAACACCCACACCCACCGAGTCAACCAACAAAACCCGACGCATCAGGATTTAATCTCGCAAAAATAAAAAACACCAGAGCAATATCTAATTACCACCCCATTTATCCTCGCACACCGAGATTTTGTTATGACATTGTAATAATGAAAACAGCCGGGATGTCCAATTGACCTTGCCGAAAAATCCCATTAGTTTGGAGATTCGCCACCTCAGGCGGACGGAACCACAAGAGCCAATCGCAATTTATGCAGTCTGTTGACGACAGCGCGATGCAAGGCCGAGCAAGGGAGAAATGCAATGTCACTATATGATCCAAAGCTGGAGAGGGATAACTGTGGCTTCGGCCTGTTGGCCCACATGGAAGGTGAAGCCAGCCACAAGCTTGTCCGTCTCGCGATGTCAGCATTGGCTCGCATGCAGCACCGCGGCGGTATATCCGCCGATGGCAAGACCGGCGACGGCTGCGGTCTGTTGCTGCAAAAACCCGACAGCTTCTTTAGAGCCGTCGCCGAAGAGAAGGGATGGCACCTGGGCCGCAACTACGCGGTCGGCATGCTGTTCCTCAACCCCGATCCCATCCTGGCCCAGGCCACGCGCGACATCATCGACGAGGAGCTGGAAAAGGAGACCCTGAGTCTGGTCGGCTGGCGCAAGGTGCCCATCGATACCAATGTACTCGGCTCCATCGCCAAGGCGTCCCTGCCCAGCATCGAACAGGTCTTTGTCAACGCTCCGCCTGGCTGGGTCGACAAGGATCTAGAGCGCCGCCTCTACATCGTGCGCCGCCGCATCGAGAAGCGCATCAGCGACGACTACTTCTATGTGGTCAGCCTCTCCAACCTGGTCACCGTCTACAAAGGGCTATGCATGCCGGTGGACCTGCCGCGCTTCTATCTGGATCTCGCCGACATCCGCATGCAGGCGGCCATCTGCGTGTTCCACCAGCGTTTCTCCACCAACACCAGCCCGCGCTGGCCGCTGGCACAGCCGTTCCGCTACCTCGCCCACAACGGCGAGATCAACACCATCGCCGGCAACCGCCAGTGGGCCAAGGCGCGCAGCTACAAATTCGCCACCCCGCTCATCCCGGATCTGCAAGAGGCCGCCCCCTTCGTCAACACCACAGGGTCGGATTCCTCCAGCCTGGACAACATGCTGGATCTCTTCCTGGCCGGCGGCATGGACCTGTTCCGTGCCATGCGCCTGCTGATCCCGCCTGCGTGGCAGAAGCACCCGAACATGGATGACGACCTGCGCGCCTTCTACGACTTCAACTCCATGCACATGGAGCCCTGGGATGGCCCGGCCGGCATCGTCATGACCGACGGCCGCTACGCCACCTGCGCGCTCGACAGAAACGGCCTGCGTCCGGCCCGTTACGTCATCACCAAGGACAAGTTCATCACGCTCGCCTCCGAAGTGGGCACCTGGGACTACACCCCGGACGAGGTGCTGGAGAAGGGCCGGGTCGGCCCGGGCGAGCTGTTCGTGGTGGATACCAGCAACGGCAAGATCTGGACCAGCTTCGAGATCGACGACGACCTCAAGAGCCGCCACACCTACAAGCAGTGGATGGACAAGCACTGCAAGCGGCTGGTGCCGTTCGAGCAGATGGATGACGCCAGCACCGGTGCCCGCGAGTTCTCCGACGAGCAGCTGAAAACCTATCAGAAGCTGTTCGGCTACTCCTATGAGGAGCTGGATCAGATCATCCGGGTACTGGGTGAAAACGGCCAGGAAGCGGTAGGCTCCATGGGGGATGACACCCCGATGGCGGTGCTCTCCTCCAGCCAGCGCACCCTGTACGACTACTTCCGCCAGATGTTCGCCCAGGTCACCAACCCGCCCATCGATCCGCTGCGGGAGAACCACGTGATGTCGCTGGCCACCTGTATCGGTCGCGAGCAGAACGTGTTCAACGAGACTTTCGGCCACGCCCACCGGGTGTTGTTCCAGTCGCCGATCCTGCTCTACTCCGACTTCCACCAGCTGTTGGCCCTGGAAGGGGAGCACTATCGCCATCAGGTGATCAGCCTCAACTTCAGACCCGAAGAGGGGTTGGAAGCGGCCATCCTGCGCGTCTGTGAAGAAGCCAAGGCTGCCGCCAAGGCTGGTACCGTGCTGCTGGTGCTCTCGGATCGGGACGTCAGTGCCGACACCCTGCCCATCCCGGCCGCCATGGCGGTGGGGGCGGTGCAGCGCACCCTGGTGGACAACAACCTGCGCTGCGACGCCAACATCCTGGTGGAGACCGCCAGCGTGCGCGACCCGCACCACTTCTCGGTGCTGCTGGGCTTTGGCGCCACCGCCATCTACCCCTACCTAGCCTACGAGACCCTCGCCAAGCAGGTAGAAGAGGGCGTGCTCAAGATGAGCCTGCGCCAGGCCATGCTCAACTACCGCAACGGCATCAACAAGGGGCTCTACAAGGTGATGTCCAAGATGGGCATCAGCACGGTGGCCAGCTACCGCTGCTCCCAGCTGTTCGAAGCGGTGGGCCTCTCCAAAGCCGTGGTCGAGATGTGTTTTCGCGGCGTATCGAGCCGCATCCAGGGTGCCGATTTTGTCGACATCCAGCAGGATCAGTTCAACCTGGCCCGCCAGGCCTGGCTGGCCCGCAAGGCCCTCACCCAGGGCGGCCTGCTCAAATTCGTCCACGGCGGCGAGTACCACACCTACAACCCGGACGTGGTGCAGACCCTGCAAGTGGCGGTGCGCTCCGGCAACTATGCCGACTACAAGGAGTACGCGCGCCTGGTGAACGAGCGCCCGGTCGCCACCCTGCGCGATCTGCTGGTGCTCAAGAAAGAGACCACACCGGTGGCGCTGGATCAGGTCGAGCCTGCGGCCAGGCTGTTCCCCCGCTTCGACTCCGCCGCCATGTCCATCGGCGCCCTGGGGCCGGAAGCCCACGAGGCCCTGGCCATCGCCATGAACCGCCTCGGCGGTCAGAGCAACTCCGGCGAAGGTGGCGAAGATCCCAAGCGCTTCGGCACCGAGAAAAACTCCCGCATCAAGCAGGTGGCATCGGGTCGCTTCGGCGTCACCCCCCACTACCTGATGAACGCGGACGTGGTGCAGATCAAGGTCGCCCAGGGCGCCAAGCCCGGCGAGGGTGGCCAGCTGCCCGGTGACAAGGTGACGGCCCAGATCGCCAAGCTGCGTTACTCCGTGCCCGGCGTGACCCTGATCTCCCCGCCGCCACACCACGACATCTACTCCATCGAGGATCTGGCCCAGCTCATCTTCGACATCAAGCAGATCAACCCGAACTGCCTGGTGTCGGTCAAGCTGGTCTCCGAGCCCGGCGTCGGCACCATCGCCTGCGGCGTGGCCAAGGCCTATGCGGACTTCATCACCGTCTCCGGCTACGACGGAGGCACAGGTGCAAGCCCGCTTACCTCGGTCAAATACGCCGGTTCCCCCTGGGAGCTGGGCCTGGCCGAAACCCAGCAGGCCCTGGTCGCCAACGGCCTGCGCCACAAGGTGCGCCTGCAGGTGGATGGCGGTCTCAAAACGGGTCTGGACATCATCAAGGCGGCCATCCTCGGCGCCGAGAGCTTCGGCTTCGGTACCGGCCCCATGGTGGCGCTCGGCTGCAAATACCTGCGCATCTGCCATCTGAACAACTGCGCCACCGGCGTCGCCACCCAGGATGAGAAGCTGCGCCGCGAGCACTTCACCGGTCTGCCGGAGATGGTGATGAACTACTTCAAGTTCATCGCCGAGGAGACCCGCGAGCTGATGGCCGAACTCGGTGTCACCAAGCTGACCGACCTCATCGGTCGCACCGACCTGCTGGCAGCCCTGCCCGGCCTCACCGCCCGTCAGGCCAAGCTGGACTTGTCCGGCGTCCTGGCCCGCCCGGTAGCACCGGAAGGCTCCAGCCTGTTCAGCCAGCAGCACAACCCCACCTTCGACAAGGGGCCGCTGAACCTCAAGATGGTGGAAGACCTTCTGGAGGCCGTCGAGAACATGAGTGGCGGCGAGTTCCGCTACGACATCCGCAACACCGATCGCTCCGTGGGTGCGCGCCTCTCCGGCGAGATCGTCAAGCGCCATGGCAACCAGGGGATGGCTGCGGATCCGGTTCGGGTTCACTTCAACGGCACCGCAGGCCAGAGCTTCGGCGTCTGGAACGCAGGCGGTCTTGAGATGATCCTCACCGGGGATGCCAACGACTACGTGGGCAAGGGGATGACCGGCGGCAAGCTGGTGATCAAGCCCCACGTCGGCGTGGCGTTCAAGTCCCACGAGGCGGCCATCATCGGCAACACCTGCCTCTACGGCGCCACTGGCGGCAAGCTCTATGCGGCCGGCACCGCCGGCGAGCGCTTCGCGGTGCGCAACTCAGGGGCGCTCGCGGTGGTCGAGGGGATTGGCGACAACGGCTGTGAATACATGACAGGCGGTATCGTCACTGTGCTCGGCGAGACCGGCGTCAACTTCGCGGCGGGCATGACAGGGGGCTTCGCCTACGTGCTCGACGAGTGCGGCAGCTTCGCAAAGCGCACCAACCCCGAGCTGGTCGAGCTGCTGGAGGTGGCGGATCTCGCCATCCACCAGGAGCACCTGCGCGGCATCATCACGGCGCACCTCAACGAAACCGGCAGCTCGCGCGCCGAGGAGATCCTGGCCAATTTCGACTCCTATGTGCCCAAGTTCAGGCTGATCAAACCCAAGTCCAGCGACGTCAAGTCCCTGTTGGGCCACACCAGCCGTTCCAGTGCAGAACTCAGAATCCAGGCGCAATAAGGAGGGAACCCTATGAGCCAGAACGTATTCCAGTTTATCGACGTCCAGCGGGTCGACCCGCCCAAGAAGCCGCTCAAGATCCGCAAGATCCAGTTTGTGGAGATCTACGAGTCCTTCAACCAAGCCCAGGTCGGCATGCAGGCGGATCGCTGCCTCGACTGCGGCAACCCCTATTGCGAGTGGAAGTGCCCGGTGCACAACTACATCCCCAACTGGCTGAAACTGGCCAACGAGGGGCGCATCCTGGAGGCGGTGGAACTCTCCCACCAGACCAACAGCCTGCCGGAGGTGTGCGGCCGCGTCTGCCCGCAGGATCGTCTGTGCGAGGGTGCCTGCACCCTCAACGACAGATTCGGTGCCGTCACCATAGGCAACATCGAAAAATACATCACCGACAAGGCGTTCGAGATGGGCTGGCGCCCTGATCTCTCCAAGGTGGTGAAGACCGGCAAACGGGTCGCCGTCATCGGCGCCGGTCCCGCGGGCCTCGCCTGTGCCGACGTGCTGGCACGCAATGGCGTGACCCCGGTGGTGTTCGACAAGTATCCGGAGATAGGCGGCCTGCTCACCTTCGGCATCCCCTCCTTCAAGCTGGAAAAGGAAGTGATGCAGCGCCGGCGCGAGATCTTCGAGGGGATGGGGGTGGAGTTTCGCCTCGAGACCGAAGTGGGCCGTGACGTCACCTTCGCCGACCTGCTTGGCGAGTTCGATGCGGTCTTCCTCGGGGTCGGCACCTACAAATATATGAAGGGCGGCTTTGCCAACGAAGAGGCGCCGGGGGTTTACGACGCCCTGCCCTACCTCATCTCCAACGCGAACCGCTTGCTGGGCTTCGAGAAGGCGCAAGCCGATTACATCGACTTCGCCGGCAAGCAGGTGGTGGTGCTGGGCGGTGGTGACACCGCCATGGACTGCGTGCGCACCGCCATCCGTCAAGGGGCCGATCGGGTGATCTGCGCCTACCGCCGCGACGCCGAGAACATGCCAGGCTCCAAGCGGGAGGTGAAGAACGCCCAGGAGGAGGGGGTGGAATTTATGTTCAACCTCCAGCCCATCGGCGTGGAGCTGGACGCCCATGGCCGTACCTGCGGCATCAAGGTGGTGAGCACCGAGCTTGGCGCCCCCGATGCCAACGGCCGCCGCAATCCTGTCGTGATCGAAGGTTCCGAGCAGGTGCTGGCTGCCGATGCGGTGGTGATGGCGTTCGGCTTCCAGCCCAACCCCCAGCCCTGGATGGCGGAGTACGGCATCGAACTCGACGGCCGGGATCGCATCAAGGCGCCGGAGCAGGCCGAGTACGCCTTCCAGACCAGCAACCCCAAGGTGTTTGCCGGTGGCGACGCGGTGCGCGGCTCGGATCTGGTGGTGACCGCCATCTACGAGGGTCGCAAGGCCGCCGAAGGGATCATGGACTATCTGGCCGTATAACCCGCCATCCCTGACCTGTACCAACTAACAAACAGCCCCGCTTATGCGGGGCTGTTGTTTTATGTTTGTCGCAAACCGCGATGCAATACCGGGAACACCCTAGCCAGGTCATGTCGGGGAGGCGCCTGGAGATCATGAAAAAGGGGACATGAGGCAGGCGGCGGGATGGTCACGGCACATCATGAACGACTCCGCTGGCGGTAGCGCGCCAGCGGAGGGGATCAGGCGGGTTGCGGCTCCCGCGGTATGGTGGTGACCCAGTGACGACGCCAGTGCGGCGCCTCGTAGAGATCGGGCCAGAACTCGGTCTGGTGCCAGATGGCATTGCCGCGCACCGTGTGAAAGGTGATGGCGCGTGCCTCCACTTCACCGTCGGTGATCAGCACTTCGGTCACCACTTCCCGCCCCTGCTCCAGCAGGCGGACGACGTCGAAGTTCCAGGGCCCGGCCGCCGGATAGCGCCGGTTGATCTCGACGAAGTTGCTGCGCCCCTCGATCCGTTCCCCCGACTGGGGCCAGTCGCAGATGAAGTCTTCACACAGCCAGCGGGCTGCCTTGGCAAAATCATTGCTCTGCATGGCCTGCCAGTAGGCCTCCACCACCGCTCTTGGTTCCATGGTCTTGTTTTCCATGCCAGCCCTCCTACAGACGCACCACCAGCCACTCCCCCTTGCCCACCGGCACCAGCGAGGTCGCGAAGGCCGGATCCTGCTCCACCTCTGCCATCCACTCGGCCAGCTCCTCCCGATGGGAGACGGCATTGTCCACCACCAGCAGGCCGCGGGGGGCCAGCAGGCGCTGGATCTCGGGCCACCAGGCCTGGTAATGGCGGCGATCGGAGTCGAGGAAGATAAGCTGATAAGCGGCCTTCGGCAGGGTGGGCAGCAGGGTGCCTGCGTCCCCTGCCAGCTGCTCAATCCAGGCGTCGAGCCCGGCGCGCTCAAAGTTGGCGGCCGCCATGGCCCGTTTGCCCTCGTCCAGCTCTATGGTGGTGACCCGGCCCCCCAGCCGTTTCACTGCTTCAGCCAGCCAGAGGGTGGAGTAGCCGTTGGAGGTGCCTATCTCCAGCACCGCCTGCGCCCCTCTCGTCTGGACCAGCACCGCCAGCAGTTCGCCGGTGTCGCGGGTAATGTTGAGCATCTTGCTACCACGGGAGTGTTGTGCGCCGTCGTGCCGCTCGCCAAACAGCTCCAGCTCCCGTTTCAGTTGTTCCAGTGCCATGTCTCCTCCTTGACGGTGTAAACGAGTCGGCCCGGTGCATGGCATGGCTGGGCCGACCCCGATGTTCATCATGTGACTGCCTGTTCGTCATCCGGGGGCGTATCCCCCAGCAGGTAGCGAGGGCCGCTGCCAAGGGCGGCGGCCTGATCATCCGGATTGTAAAGTGCGCAGTGCTCGAGGGAGAGGCAGCCACAGCCGACACAGGCGCCGAGCTTCTCCTTGAGCTGCTGCAGGGCCGCGATGCGCCGATCGAGCAGCCCCTGCCACTGGCCGGCAATCCCGATCCAGTCGCTGCGATCCGGGGTGCGCCCCTCGGGCAAGCCGGCCAGGGCCTCGCCTATCTCGCCAAGGCTCAGTCCCATGCCCTGCGCCACCCGGATGAAGGCGATGCGACGCAGCACATCCTGCGGATAGAGCCGCTGCCCCCCGTCGCTGCGCACGCTGCGGATCAGCCCCTTCTGCTCGTAAAAGCGCAGGGCGCTGGCCTTGACGCCGGAGCGTTTGGCTATCTGGCCGATGGCCAGCCATTTGCGTTCCATCGCCACGCTTGACCTCAAGTTAGCTTTAACTTGCACAATCCTGTCTCCCCTCATGAAAGGAGTCAAATGATTATGCATCATCTTCATCAACTGCTCGATGCCAACCAGGCATTTGCCCTCAATGGTCGCGGCACCACCAACCACTGCCCGATGGCGCTGCACGCCCTGCATGAGATGGGCGCCAGCCCAGTACGGCTGCAGCGTTTCTTTGCCCACTGGCAGGCCAATCATGCCCTGCCGGGGGGTGAACAACAGCAGGGGTATGAAAAGGAGATGCAGTTTGTCCGGCTGCGTCAGCAGTTGGCAGCACGGCTGGCCGACGAGGGATGGCTGCCCGCCTTTGGCGACCTGCTGGAGCAGGGGCTCTCCCCGGCAGGCGGCGCCTTTCATCCGCTGATCCGCCTGGCCTGCGCGCTGGAAAATGGCCACCTGGGAGAGCAGGCCGCCGCCCTGGCTGCCTGGCAATGCAGTCCCTTGCGGGTGCCGGCCGGGCAGGGAGCACCGGTGCAGGATATCGACGACCTGCTGAGCGTACTGACGCAGCAGTGGGAAGGGTCGCGCTGGCAGGGCGAGTGGATCACCGAGCGACTGCGGCAGGTGACGGATGCGCCGACCTGGGCGGCGGGATTGCCGGGCGGGCTCCCGTCATCCTCGGATCTGCTGGTGCAGCTAGCCGACGCGGCCCTCGCCCTCTACTGGCAGACCGGCAACTTTACCGTGCTGCACATGGTGACCGGCAGCCGCGCCGCCGCCATCGTCGCCCGCCATTTGCCCGCGTCATGGCAAGGGTGCTGGCAGACCCTGATGTGGCAGGCGGTGGCGGCCGCCTATGTCACGGTCGGCGCACCGTCACTGCAAAGGCCGGTCTGGCCCGATACCGGCAAGCTGGCGTGGCAACACGTGCTGGCCAGCGCGGTGGAGAGCCTCGACGATCATGTGATCAAGCTGGTGCACTGCTGCTGGCGGGAAGGGCTCGCCAGGCCTTTGCTGGCGGAGCGTTATCTGGCGGTAGCTGCCCGTGCAACGGATCTGCTGGCACCCCTTAGCAGGCCGGATGCCATCTAAGGGCTGGGCTCCACAGGATGGGGCCGCCCCTAGGAGGCGGGCAGCCGGGTGAAGTGAATGACGGGGCAGCGGGGAGCCACGCCCCGGGTCAGGGTCAGCGGCTGGGCACGGTAACTCAGCCGGTAGCTGCCGGGCCGGGAGAGATCGTAGACCAGGGTCAGGTCCGCGTCGGCCTGACTCTGCTGACCAGCCCCCAGCAGGAAGAAATCCTCGGCGCCCGGGTTGCCCCGTTTGGCCAGCGGGCCCTTGTAGGGCAGCGGCTGTTCATCGAGGGTGAGATCGATGGCATCGGCAAACCAGCCTTCGAACGGCGTGAACCAGCTCAGTACCTCGAGCGGCCCCTCCCCCCGGTTGGTCAGGGTCATCACCAGCGGCAGCGGCTCGTTGACCCGGCTTTGTGCCTTGACCGACAGTTCGCACTGCAGGGGGGCCAGCGCCAGGGTGGTGAGCAAGAGTGTCATCATGGTCGCTCCTTCCTGTGACAAACGACATGGACAAAAAGGGGCCTTGCGGCCCCCGGTCGGCAAATCAGTTTTCGCTCGGCGTGTTTTCGGCGAAGTACTCGTGGTTGTCGGCGTTGTTGAGCGCCTTGACCGGATCCGTCTTCGCCAGGTTGCGGGCATTGGCCTGACCGTAACCCAGATCGTCGGTGCCCGCCACCACATTGAAGTGGCTCAGCTCGTGAACAATGGTGCCGGCACGGGAATCAGTCCCGCTGACCGGTGCGGTCCAGAAGCTCTTGCACAGGTAGACCTTGTAAGGCTGATCCGGATAGACATAGGCAAAGTAGCTCTGCTTGCAACCGCAGTCGAAGGTGAGCGGCTTGTTATCGATGGCATCCTTGATCTTGCTGAAGTGGGTCTCGGCCTGATCCCAGCGCGACGCATCATAGGCGCCAAACCAGCTGCGGTAACGCTGGCCATCCGGCTTGTCCACCGCCAGGTAGCTGCTGGAGTTGTTGGTGATGCCGCTGGCGGCATCGAGCGCCGCCAGGATGTCGCTCTTCTGGGTGTTGGTGCAGCGGCCGCTGAAACTGACCGAGGCGGTCACCGCCTGCGGCTCGACCAGGGGAGCCGCCTTGGCCAGCACCCGTTCGTCGCTCACCCCTTCCACCCACAGGGTCACGGCATTGGACTCGCTCGCCTGGGCCTGCTTGGCCTTGGCGGCTTTCGCCTCTTGTGGCAGCGTCGGCAGCAGATAGCGGATGCTGTACTGGCCCTGGGCGCTCATGTCGTAGAGACCGGAGACTTCAGCCTGCACCGTCAGGCTCTGGCCGGCCTTGAGCAGCTGGAAGTCCTTGTCGGTCGGGGCAGCCCGCTTGATCAGGGCCCCCTCGTAGCTGACCGGCTGGCCGTCCCGCTCCACCAGGAACAGGGGGGCATCCTCGCTGCCCGGCAGTTGCCATTTGAGCAGGCGAACCGGTTTGTCCCCTGTGTTGGTCAGGGTCAGGTTGACGCGCACGTCGTCGCTGCTGCCATCCACCAGGGTGAGCTTGGCATCGAGCCCGGCGGCGCAGAGCGGAGAGGCCAGCACGCCGGCCAGCAACAGGGCAATGGGAGTCGCTTTCATCATGTTTCCTCATTCATTGAGTGTCGCCTTGTCAGGCGGTTTGCTTCCTTCAAGGCCCTCTTTGGGGCTCAACCACCCTAGAGCAGTTTTTTTCCGCGACCATCCCACCATATGGGTGACGCCCCCCAGGATAGGGGGAGCGTCGGGCATCCCTCGCTGCTGCGACAACAATCGCGGCCCCTCCCCCTTGCCTCTTGTCTGCGGCGGATTGTACCCATAAAAAACCCCGGCACCGGGCCGGGGTCTCAGACAAATGGCACTCACTCTTTGCAAGAGCCCGCCAGCAGGGCCAGCGCCGGCAGCGCATTGCCCGGCACCAGCCGGTAGGCCTTGTGGTGCTTGACCAGGGAGGTCTTCTTGTTGCCCTGGCTCAGCAGCAGGCCGTGGGTGAAGGCGCCTTGCGCCAGTCGGGCCTCGTCGCCGCGCACATAGAGGGTGAGCGGCTTGACCAGCTCACCCGCCTCGATATGGCCCTGATATTCGCTGGCACTGATGATGAGGCTAGGCTGACCGCCCGATTGCAGGCGCAGCTTGGCGCTCACCTCGCTGTCGGTGATCACTAACCAACCCTCGGCCACGAGCTCGGCCAGCAGGGCCGCCAGCTTGCTCCCCAGCTGCAGTGGTTCACATGTGGCCCGCTCATACTGGCGAATGATCCGCTCAAGCAGCCCCTTGAGATCGGCGCCGGCCCCCAGGGTGCGGCCCAGCTGCACCCACTCTTTCAAATCTTCCATCACCAGCCGGGAGAAGCGTTTCTCCTTGAGGGATTCCGCCATCCAGCTGCAGAGAAAGTGGCTCTCTTGCGCCGGGGTGCGCTTGCCAGCCTTCTGCTCGGCGGTACGGGCCAGTTCGGCCAGGCTCTGGCCGGCCATCTCGAGCAGGGCCTGATTGTAGGTGGGAGAGGTCATAAGCAATCCTTCAGTCGACCACCACGGGTCAACACCGATGACAGAGAAGGCAAAGGCGCCAGTGGCGCCTTTGCGGTTCAATAGAGCGTGCGCCCTTATTTAGGCTGACGCGGCTTCTTGGCGGCCGCCAGGCGCTTGAGGCGCTGACCCTGCAGCTTGGACTCAGCCATGGCCTGGGCGGCGGCATTGTCTTCACGCTGGGGGCGCTTGCCGAAACGACGGCGCTCCTGCAGCTGCTTGATCAGCTCGTCGCGGCTGCTCACCTCGTAGCCCGGCACCATGATGCGGCGGATCTTCTGGCCGATCAGCGCCTCGATCTCCAGCAGGGTGCGCTCTTCTTCACGGCTGACGAAGGAGATGGCCATGCCGCTCTTGCCGGCGCGACCGGTACGGCCGATGCGGTGCACATAGTCTTCGGCGAGGAACGGCAGATCATAGTTGACCACGTATTCGAGGTTCGGGATGTCCAGCCCGCGCGCGGCCACTTCGGTGGCTACCAGCACCCGCAGCTTGCCTTCGCTGAATTCGCGCAGGGCGCGGCGACGGCTGCCCTGGGCCTTGTCGCCGTGCACCACGGCGGACTTGATGCCATCGAGGTTCAGCTCCTCCACCAGCTCGTCGCAGCTCTCGCGGGTGCTGGCGAACACCAGTACCTGCTGCCAGTTCTGCTTGCCGATGAGTTCGGAGAGCAGCTCGCGCTTGCGCTTCTGCTCCACCGGGTAAACGGTGTGACTGACGGTGTCGGCAGTGGAGTTCTGCTTGTTGACGGCCACCACCTGCGGCTTGTCCAGCATCAGGTTGGCCAGCTTTTTCACCGCCTCGGAGAAGGTGGCGGAGAACAGCAGGTTCTGGCGGGTCTTGTTGACCGCCTGCAGGATCTTCTGCACATCGGCGCTAAAGCCCATGTCGAGGATGCGGTCCGCTTCGTCCAGCACCAGGGTCTCGACCCCGGAGAGGCTCAGGTTGCAGGCGGTGAGATGTTCGAGCAGACGGCCCGGGGTCGCCACGATAATGTGAGCGCCCGCTTTCAGCCGCTTGGCCTGCACGTCCTGCTTGCCGCCACCCACGATGGTGAGGGTGGTGATATCCAGATACTTGGCGAAGTCATTGATGTTGCTCGCCACCTGGGCCGCCAGCTCGCGGGTCGGGGTCAGGATCAGTACCCGGGCGTTGGAAGGCTGTACCGGCGCCGGATTGTCCACCAGTCGCTGCAGGATCGGCAAGGCGAAGGCGGCGGTCTTGCCGGTGCCGGTCTGGGCGCTGGCCAGCAGGTCACGGCCACGGCGCACGGCCGGGATGGCCTGGCTCTGCACAGGGGTCATCTCCTGATAACCGCACTCTGAGATGGCGCGCAAAATCTCGGGGGCAAAATCGAACGATTCAAATCTCATAATGGGTTCCTGTGTTCCAGCGGGACTGTGGCTGGCCTGGTTGGCTCGGCATGAGCAAGAAGTCGGCTATGACCACCGACGGCTGTGCCTGACATCAAGTCAGAGAGTGGCCGGAAAATGGCGGGCGCGAAGTGTAACAGATAGGCGGCGCAAATTCTGCCTCAAAAACGCCCCTTTTCACGGCATCCCGGCTCGCCCCCCATGGGCCGGTCCGGGCTGGCTCCAGCTTAGCCTCCCCGCCCGTTTCTGACCTGGAAATCGCGCTGGAACAGGCACATGCGGATGGCGGTGCGGTAGTGGCCATCGATGAAGAACTCCTCTTTGAGCTCCCCTTCCGGCTCGAACCCCAGCGCCTGATAGATGTGGATGGCCCGGGCGTTGTCCCGATCGACGATGAGATAGAGCTTGTGCAGGTTGAGCACGTTGAAGGCGTACGTCATCGCCTTGAGGGTCGCGCTCCTGGCATACCCCTTCCCCTGATGGGCGGGGGCGATGATGATCTGGAATTCGGCGCGGCGATGGATGCTGCGAATGTCCACCAGCTCCACCAGCCCCACCTGGTTGCCTGCCACCTCGAGGATGAAGCGGCGCTCATGCTGGTCGTGGATATGCTTGTCATAGAGCTGGGCCAGCTCCATGTAAGCCTCGTAAGGCTCCTCGAACCAGTAGCGCATGATGCTGGCGTTGTTGTTGAGCTGATGAACGAACTTGAGATCCTCGCGCTCGAGGGGACGAAGGGTCAGGGTGTCGGGGGATGACATAAGGTACCTGCTTGCAGATTGGAAGGGCGCC
Source organism: Aeromonas sp. S15(2024) (assembly GCF_041402265.1). Taxonomy (NCBI): domain Bacteria; kingdom Pseudomonadati; phylum Pseudomonadota; class Gammaproteobacteria; order Aeromonadales; family Aeromonadaceae; genus Aeromonas; species Aeromonas sp. S15(2024). The sequence continues at coordinate 26,659 of NZ_JBGLQY010000002.1, forward strand.
GGCCAGCCCAAGGGGGCGGCGCCATGACATGAAGAGGGGAGAAACAGAGGCAAGGCCCCTGCCCCCTTAGCGGATGCGGTTGGTCGGTCGCTTGAGCAGACGGATGGCGATGGCCGCCATGGCGATGATGAAGAGGCCGAGCGAGGTCACCAGCAGACACTTGGTCAACAGCTCGTGGTGCTGGGCGAACACCGGGGTCGCCATCACGAACTTGCCCACCAGGCTCAATACCAGGGCCCAGAGGAAGGCGCTGGCGAAGCTGGCGATCATCACCCGTGGCAGATGCAGGCGCGAGACCCCCATCAGCATGGGCGTCAACACCCGCACGAACGGCACGAAGCGGGAGGAGAACATGGCCCAGAAGCCGTAGTTGTGCAGCAGGCGAGAGGCCCGTGGCAGGCTGCCATCCGGGATCATCCGCTCCACGTGGCCCATGAAGGAGGTGCCGTGCAGCGCCTGGCCCTGCACGTAGGCGATGAGGCTGCCAAGCCCGGCGGCAAGCGGCATGTAGAGCAACGTCACCTCGGGGCCGAGCACCCCCATGCCCACCAGGCCGCCGGCCAGCAGCACCAGGCTGTCGCCGGGCAGGGGCAGGAACACGAAACTCGATTCGAGAAACAGGATCACCACCAGGCAGGTGACGAGCAGACCCACGGCCTGCATCTGGATCAATTGGTCAAAGTCCTGTTGCCATATGGCAAGCAGCATCTCCTGCATCTGGTGACTCCCATCAACTTCATGAGGTGGCCCGACGGCCTCCGGTGCGGCAGACCCTCCCCTGTCGCCAACCCCTCTCTTCCCTGAGGGTGGCCCGTTATACACCCGGCCAAGTGAACAAGAAATTAATACAGGTCACGGATAGGCGAGATAATCGGCTGCGGGCCCTAAAAAAATGAGGCCCGCATCTGTCGTGCGGGCCCCGGCCATCCAGGTACTCAGCTGTATTTGAGCCGCTGCAGCTTGGTGAGGGTGAGCAGGGTCTGGGCCGAGAGATCGCACACCGACAGCACGAAGGCGAGCTCGTCCGGGTGCCAGACCTCCTCCAGCCTGGCCCGCTCGGCGATGATGAAACCGAGCAGCTCATCCCCGTGCTTGAGGGGGGCCATCAGAATGGTACCGGAGAGCCCCTCCAGCCCGAGCTGGGCCAGCATGGCGCCAAAGCGGGTCAGATCGTAGGGCTCGCGCAGGATGAGGCAGGGCTCGTGCTCGGGCTTGGAGGATTCGTAACGCCCCTGGATCAGCGCATAGGGCAGGTGAAATCCCTGCTGATGATGGAGCTTGGGCAGGAAGAAGAGATCCTGGCAGTACATGGATTGCCTGTCTTCGGCGCTGAACCAGACGCTGGCCCGCACCGCCCCGGTGCCGGCGCAGATCGCCTCGTTGATGTGACGGGCGGCCTGGCCCGGATCCTCGCCGGTCAGCAGATCGCTCTTGGCCAGGTGAATGAGGGCGCCATGCTGCAGCTTCTGGCGGGCTTCGCTGTCGGCCTGCTGCTGGCGCAGACTGTCGAGATGATCGAGCATCCGATTGCAGTCGACGGCCACCTGGGAGATCTCGTCACTGCCCTCCACCAGCAGGCGGCGCACCGCGCCGTCCTCGCCGATGAGCCGCAGATTGGCACTCAACCGCTGCAGGCGGGCGGCGATATAGCCGTTGAGGATCAGCAGCACCAGGCCACCAAACAGCAGTACCCCCAGGCTCAGCAGCCAGAAGATGCGCCGCTCGACGGCCTTGCCCTCCAGCATCAGATCCCGTGGCAGGGTGAAGCGAAAGATCAGGGGATCTTCCTCTCGCAGGGTATCGATCTGGGCCAGGGTGAGCAGCCGCTCCTCCTGCGGCAGGATCAGGCTGTCATTGGCCCTGAGCCTGGCCAGGGTGGTGACCCCCAGGCTGGTGGCCAGCTGCTGCGGACTGAGAAACGAGAGCGACAGATTGGTGCGCTTTTGCAGCTGATGAACCAGTCGGGTATTGAAAGCCTTGAGCAGCAGCAGGGTGCCGCGGCTCGGCCCCTCCCCCTCGCTGGACAGGATCTGGGTGGCGGCCAGCAGGTAGTAGCGCTCCCCGTCGAACCAGATGCCGCCATTGGGCTTGAGGCTGCCGTAGCGCACCAGATAGTCGGTGAGCGGCGCGAGCTCGTCCGGCGTCTGCGCCAGCAGCTTGCCGCCGTGATAGGCAAAGGCCACCTGCGGCTGCTTGTCGGCGTCATAAAGAGCCACCAGATCCACCGCCAGGGTCTCGAAGGTGCGGGCGTTGAGGTTGGCCGCCAGATAGGCGGGATCCCGGCTCGCCATGTAGGCGTAGGTGTCATCCCACTCGGACCAGTCCTGCCCCAGGATGGTCAGCTGATCCAGTTCGGCCTGCACCACGGCCCTGACCCGCTCGCGGTTGCGCTCCACGCTCAGGCGCTCCAGCTCGCCGAACTTGTTGCTCACCACATAATGGAGGCCGACATAGCCGACCCCCAGCAACAGCAGCAGCGTCAGCACTATGGTCAGCGTAATCTTGCGGCTGATCTTCATCTTTACCCACACTCCCGAACAGGTGACCCATTGAGTTTAATGGATTTTGCCTCGCCATCCGCCTTGTGTGCGAAAAACCTCGCCAGGGCGCTCAGCCCTTCGCCGCGGGGAGAAAACGTCGCCTGGAAAGGTTCATTCGACTCGGCATATGAGCTGCCAAGCCAGCCAAAAATCGCTACAGTGTAACCGTGCCTCAGCGCAAGAGGCGTCACGGAGCCCGCCATGCTCATACCACTCGTTCACCCGCTGCGCAGCGCCCTGCTGCTCACCCCGCTGCTTGGCCTCGGCCAGCCGGCCATAGCCGAGGAGGAGTCGCGGGTGCAACAGCGCGCCAATGCGGTGGTCTCCTTGATGACCTTCACCGTGGTGCCCGACATCACCGCCAGCAACATCAACATCGGCAGCGGCACCAATCAATCCTCGGCCCTCAACATGACCCAGGTCGGCGGCGGCGCCACCATGAGCGAGAGCGTACCGGTTTATCTGGAAGGGACCCTGGGATTCAGCCGCTACGATCCCCAGTTCGTGATCAGCAACGGCAGCGAGAGCCGCACCCTCCCCACCAAGTGGAACAGCCTGACGGCCACCGGCGGGATCGGCTGGGACATAGGGCTGCACCGGGACAGACACGGCGGCAACCTGGTGCTGCGCCCCATCGGCAACGTGACCCTCGGCACGGTGGCGAGCGATCTGCGCATCGGCAACTGGCTGCTGGGTCAGTACACCGGCAAGAACCTCGACTTTCTCGATGGCGGCCGGCTCGACGTCTATGGCCTCGGCGGCGCCATGATGCTGGACTACGAGCTCTTCTCCCCCGTTCAGGACATCGACGCCGAGCTGCGCTACTCCTATCAGCACCTGCAGAGTTTTGGCGGCACCGCCGCCAGCGTGACCGGCCAGGCCAACGCCGAAAACCTCGGCCTCTATCTGCGCCGCCGCGCCCCCATCGGCAGTCTGACGCTGCTGGGCAAACCCGTGCGCTACGTGCTGGAGGGGGCCCGTACCGAATATCTGGGCGAGCAGCGCGGCCTGCTCGGCTTCAACTCCCTCAACTCCCTCGGCCTCGGACTGGAGCTCGACAGCAGCAAGTACGATATCTTCGTCACCCGCACCCGGCTGGTGGCCCGCTATATGTTCAGCCACAACACCAGCGGCTATGGTGTCGGGCTGGCGATGAGTTTCTAGGCCAACCCTTCATTTATTTGCCTGCGCCGCTGGCTCCGCCATGGATCCAGCCACCACGGCGACAACATCGGGCTGGCGATGCACCTCCAGGCCAACCCCTGCATTTATTTGCCTGCGCCGCTGGCTCCGCCATGGATCCAGCCACCACGGCGACAGCATCGGGCTGGCGATGCACCTCCAGGCCAACCCCTGCACTTATTTGCCTGCGCCGCTGGCTCAGGGCATTGTGCCGCCTTCCTCGTCAAAAGTGGCGGCCAGGGACACCAAATAGACCGTCATGCCCCGCTGGCTATCAGACACACCGCCTATCACTTTTGCCGGCCCCGGAGAGAGGAAAACCTGGTTGCTGAGCTCGCGCCGCTCGCCACTCTTGCCCAGTTGCAAGATGGTGATGTGGTAGACACCCGCGTCCTGACTATCGCGTGTCACCTTCACCCGCTCCCCCCCTCTTTCGAACTGCCACACGGGGCCACCCTGGGCAGGGATCTCGATGTAACGGCTTTGCGCTGACAGTGGCTGCACGGTCAATTCCGTCGCACTCGCGGCAGAGCCAGCGAGCAGCAGGCTAAAGAGTATGGCGTTTGTCATGATGACTTCCTTCCCGGTTCATATGGTATTGCCGTGGCACAAGGTAAACGGGTTGCCAGCAGGCAACCCGCTCTTGCTTTACAAAAAGGTGGCAATCCTAACCAGTTTTCATCGCATAGCACAGGGGGCCTCCCTCAACGCGGCTCCCTACGCCAGGCTGTCGCTACCAACCACTTGATCCCCCTCGCACTTTTTCATCATTGAGTGATTTAACATCGCCAGATGACCCTGTATAAAAAGAGAACGCCCTTACCTGCTGCGGCAACCCCATAGTGCTGTACACCACCTGTAGGGGATAACAACAAGGGGAAACCAGTTCTGGGGATGCAGTGAATACCCTATATGCAAACGCACTTTACCGTCGCCATGAAAGCTGTATTTAGCGGCATTTCATAACTTTTTAATAGGTATGAATGATGAACACAGCAAAAAACAGTAACAAAATTATTATTAGACAAAATTTGCAGATTGGTGATTTAGATGCAGAAACCGATACTAGCCTACTTGATTCTTGTTTTATTGATAAAGGCTATATCGAACAACTATGTAATGTGCACAGCCCAAAATCAATAATTTTAGGAAGGACTGGTGCAGGTAAGAGTGCAATTCTCTACAAAATATCTCAAACTGCAGAAAAAAATATAAAGATAGACCCCAATGATATTTCCGTGCGATTCCTTGAATACTCAGACATAATTCAATTCATGAATACTATTGGTGTAAATTTAGATCTTTTTTATAGATTACTATGGAGACACATTCTGATTGTTGAAGTACTTAAAATAAGATACGACATAAAGAATGACCTAGATAACAGAAACTTCCTTGACAATATTACAAATTTCTTTAGGAAAGATGAAATAAAGAAGAAAGCCATTGAATACTTTAGAGAGTGGGGGGATAAATTTTGGTTAGACACCGACGAACATTTAAAAGTAATCACGCGAAAACTTGAAAATGATACAAAAGCGACATTGGGAGTTAAATATAATAATGTCGACCTTAATTTACAGGGAGCCAAAAAGCTTAGTGATGAGGAGAAGACCGAAGTAAAACAACGGGCTAGTCAAATTGTAAGTGGCTTGCAAATCAAAAAACTAAACGAAATGCTAGAACTATTGTCAGTCCATTCTTTCAGTGATCCTCAGAAAAGATTTTATATATTAATAGATCAGCTAGATGAGCACTGGGCCAATACTGAAACACGATGCAGGTTCATTAGAGCACTTATTGAGGAAATAAAAACATTTAGAAATTTACAAAATGTAAAGATTATAGCTGCGATGAGAAAAGATCTGCTTGATTTGGTTTTTGATATGACTAGAAGCCCAGGATTTCAAGAGGAGAAGTATGAATCCTATATACTTCAAATCCATTGGGACAAAGGTGAACTAAGAGAGCTTATTGAAAAAAGAATAAATGAGGTTTTTCGAAAACAATATACAAGAGAGCAGGTATCCTTTGATGATATATTTCCCTCTGCCAAAAAAGGGAAAGATCAAACATCCGCAGACTTCATTCTTGAGAGAACACTACATAGACCTCGAGACGTATTGCAATTTATAAATGAATGTTTTAAGGCCGCTTACGGAAGAGACTGTGTATCATGGCGTGCAATATATGCAGCAGAAGCTCAATACTCTGAAAAAAGACTAAAGTCATTGAAGGAGGAATGGGGTGAAATATACCCGTCCTTTGATGATACTGTAGAAATATTACGTGGTCTTCCACATACATTTACTCGCTCTATTCTTAGCGGTGCTCGCTTAGAGAATGTCATATCTGACCTATGCGTACAAAACAATAATGACCCATGTGTCACCTCATCCAAGGAGTATTTAGAAACAACTGGAGAAACAAAGCTTACAGAAGTATTGAATAAAATGCTGGTCTGTCTTTATCATGTAGGTGCAATAGGGATAAAAATGAGCTCTCTTAGTACGTTCATTTGGTCTTTTCTAGACCAAACCTCTGTATCAAGGGGTGAAGTTAAGAGAGCGCAGCAATTGAAAATACATAAAATGCTATATCGTTCTCTAGATGTTGAGGTCGATGGACATACAAGATTTGATGCTATAGATGATGATAGTTTTTAACTATAAATTTCATTTTTCTCTAAGCTCTTTAGATTCAGTAACAAAGGCGGCCAATTGGCCGCCTTTGTTACTTTTAGCAATCAGCGGATCGTCGCCATCTTCTGCACGCAGCGCTGTTCGCGTTCATCCACCCGCTTGGCAAACCAGGCGGTGGTGAGGTTGCGGGTGATCTTGGGGCTTTTCAACTGGATGCCGGGCAGGATGGCGCGCGGCTGTCGTTTGCCCGCTTTCTGGTCTGCCAGCGTGAACACACGATGATAGAGGTCGCTCTGGCCAAATTCAGCAGTATCGCCGAGCTTGAGGCTCTGGTGGATGGCCTGCTTGCTCATGCTGAGCTGGCCGGCGATGGCATGAACCGCGAGCTCGGTTTTGCCGGGCAGATCGGAGCCGTAGCGAATGAGATCCCCGTCCAGCGCCAGGTTCTTGCCGCTTAGCCGGCTCACCGCGGCCTGGAAGGCGGCATTGCGGCTCGCGTACCAGCCCGCATTGAAGTCGGCGAAGCGGTAGAGGGTGTCGGGGTAGTCGGCCGGGTAGCCGAAGATGTGCTTGGTGCCGAACCAGATGCCGCCGCGACGGGTGAACACCTCATGGCGGATGGAGTCCTTGACGGGATAGGGGTAGCCGCGGGCGTTGGCCTCGGCAAAGGCGACGCTCACCTGCATGGGGCCGCCGGTACGCACCGGGTTCATGTTGCCAAAGAGCTGCTTGCCCATGGGCACTGTGCCTATCATGTCCTCGAAGATCTCGCTCATCTCCCGCTCGGTACGCAGCTTGTCGATGCGCTCGGCGTAAGTTTTGCCGGTCGGGGATTTGATGGAGAGCGCGGTGCGCACCATGAACTCGGGGATGAGCAGCTTGCCGGCCCGGGCGTTGATCTCCTTCCAGGCTATCTTGCCAAGACCGGGGACCACGGGATCGGCCTGGTAGGTAGCCTCCTGCTCGGCCACCGCCAGCACGGTGCAGACGTTGTGATCGCTCACCGTCAACTTCTGGGTGCTGAGGGCCGTCACCACGTCGTTGGCCCAACCCGGCTTGTCCGGCACCTGCTTGGGCAGGAAGCGCACGATGCGAGTCTTCATGTCGGCCGGTTTCTGTGGCTGCATCGCCTTGGGGACAGGGCGTCCCGCCGGGGTTGCCGGGCTGGTCGGTGCAGGCGGCTCGCTGGCACAACCGGCGAGCAGCAAGGCAAGAGAGAGGGCGGCCAGCGGCAGGCATGGCAATCGGGTCATCGGGGGCTCCCAGTCGGGCGCCGGCAGGCGGCGCGAGAAACAAACCGCGCCATTGTAGAGGAGCACCGCCGCCCGGTGTACCCCCTATTGCCCTTGCTGCGACTTGTGGTGGGCCCAGCGCATGGTGCCAATCACCACCGGAATGAGAAACGCCAGGGTAAACAGGAACCACTGCACATTGTTGATCCCGGCCACCGCCATGGCCTGGGTGTGCAGCGGCTTGGCGAGCAGGGCCGGGGCGGCCTCCTGCCCCAGGGTAGCGGCGGCCTGCTGATAGTCGAGGAAGGCCTGGCTGGCGCTGTTGTAGTGCTCCCCCAGCCGGTTGACGGCCTGGCTCGTCTCCTGATGCATCAGGTGCGAGAACTGGGCGACCGCCAGCAGGGAGCCGAGGTTGCGGAACAGGTAGAACCAGGCCACCCCCTCGTCGAGATAGACCCGCGGCAGGCTGCGCAGCACGTGCACCGTGAGGGTAATGTTGAGGATGCCGACGGCCACCCCCTTGAGCAGCATGGCCGGCCAGAAGTCATCGAAGCCGCTGCCGGCGCTGCGCCCGGTGAGCAGGCAGCAGGCGGTGAGCATCAGTGCGATGCCGATGGGGATCACCTTCTCCGGATCCCGCGCCGGGTTCGTGGTGGCGTAGAGGGCGATCAGCAGGCCCACCAGCATGCCGGCAAAGCCCACCAGCTCCATACGACCGAGTTCGACGTGGCTGTAACCCATGGCCTGGGTGACATAGACAGTGACCAGCTGGTTGGTGCCGAGGATGACGAAGCCGGCCATCACCGCATCCAGCATGCCCGCCTTGCACAGGGGGGCGGCCAGCAGATCGGGGCGCAGGTAGGCGCCGCGCCCCCAGCGCCGGCGCAGTGCCAGCACCGTCAGTCCGCCGAGGCCGAGCAGCAGCCAGCCCAGGGTCACCAGATGGGGCGCCTGGAACCAGTCGAAACGCTCGCCGCGCAGCAGCAGGTAGGTCAGGCCGCCGATGAAACCGCTCAGCAGCAGCGCCTGCAACAGGTTGAAGCGCAGGGGAGCGCGTTCGCCGCGCGCAAACCAGGGGCCGAAGCGGGTCCAGTAGAGCAGGGCCAGAAACACCGGCACCTGCGCCGCGAAGGCCCAGTGCCACAGGTTATCCTCGGCCAGATGGGCCAGCAGCAGCGGGTAGAGCCCCATGGGGATCAGCACGACGCCAAGCAGCATGGCCCCCTCGACCAGGGCGATGGCCCGATAGCCGAGCCCCCGCAGCACCAGGCCGTGGGCCACCAGCAGCAGCAAACTGGCCGACACCCCGTGTCCCCACCAGGCAAGCAGTTGCGGCGCCGGTTGCCGACACAGGCAGGCAAGCAGGGCCGCGACGAGGCCAATCAGGGCGCCCAGCCGGGTCATGTTTCGATAACCCAGCCGGCGTGCCAGCCAGGCCGCCAGCGGCAGCGTCATCAGCTGGCCCATCATGTTGAGCGTCTTGAGCCAGCTCGCCTCATCCCCGGAGAGGCCGAGGGCACCGGCAATCTCGGCCGCCCCCGTGCTGTAGACCTCCCCCGTGATCCCCTGGGGCAGCAAGAGCAGCAGGGTCAGCACCAGCAGTTGGGGTATGCGCAGCATGATCAGCCCCGCCCGCCGACGGCGATCGCCACCTCGGCCGAGAGGCCGGGCACTACCCGACCGCGCAGCTCGCTTGGGATGTCGAGGGCGATCTTGACCGGCACCCGCTGTACAATCTTCACGAAATTGCCGGTCGCGTTGTCCGGCGGCAGCAGGCTGAAGCGCGCGCCTGTGGCCGGCGAGGCGCCGATCACGTGGCCGCGCAGCGGGCGCTCAGGGAAACTGTCGAGCCTCACCTCCACCGCCTGGCCGGGCAGGATGTGGGTGATCTGGGTCTCCTTGTAGTTGGCCTCCACCCACACATCGTCCACCGGCACTATGGCCAGCAGGTTGGTCCCCTTGGTGACGAAGCGCCCCTTGCGCACGCTGCGATTGCCGACCACGCCGCTGATGGGGGCCCGGATCTGGGTGTCTTCCAGGCTCAGGCTGGCCAGCTCGAGGGCGGCGCGGGCCTGATCCCGCTGTGCCAGCCGCTGGGCACGCTCGGTCTGCAGGGAACCCAGCTGGCGTTTGGCGCTGGCGAGCCCAAGGCGGGTCGCCTCCAGGCTGGCGTTGGCCTGGCGCATCCGGGTGCGCTGGGCGTCGGCGCTCGATTTGGCCACCAGCTTCTTGCCGAGCAGGTTGTCATAGCGCGCCCACTCGGCGCGCTGAAGCTCCGCATCGGCCTGAGCCGCCTCGATGCGCGTTGCCGCCTCCCCGATGCCGATCTCCTGCATGGCGATGCGCTCGCGCACGTTGGCCAGCGCCGCCTCGGCGGCGGCCAGTGCACCCTCCGCCTGGGTCTTGAGGGCCTGGTAGTCGCGCGCATCTACCTCCGCCAACAGATCGCCGGCGAGCACGAACTGGTTGTCGGCGACATGAACCCGGGTCACCACGCCGGCTACCTCGGCGCTGATCTGGGCTATCTCCCCCTGCACGTAGGCATTGTCGGTGACCACCTCCCCCGCGCGGGGCATCAGGTAAACATAGAGACCGGCCACGGCCCCCAGCAGCACCAGGGCCACAGCCCCCTTCTTCATCGTCGCTTTCATCTTCACTCCGCACATGATACTGTACTGTACAGTACAAAATCATAGAGAGCGTCGTGGACGGTGACAAGCCCCCGACGATAAAAAATGTACCGAGGAGTACTGTAACTATGCGTCCATCGAGTCTGGAGAAGCGCCAACGCTACCTGGCGAGCGCCATCGAGCTGTTTCTGGAGCAGGGCTATGACAACACCAACATGGCGCAGTTGATCGAGCGCTGTGGCGGCTCCAAGCTGACCCTGTACAACTACTTCGGCGACAAGCAGGGGCTGCTGCGGGCCGTGGTGGCCGAACTGACCGAGCCCTCCGGCGAGGCGCTGACCCTGCCGCTGCCCGACGCGCGCCCGCCGCGCCAGCAGTTGATGAGCTTCGCCGTCAACTACCTGCACTTTGTCTACGATCCGCGCCGCCTCAAGCTGTGTCGCCTGGTGATGACCCGGGTGCACAAGGACCCCGATCTCATCCGCTTCTTCCTCGAGCGCAGCGCCTACCACTCCCAGAGCGTGCTCGGCACCTTCCTCAAGGCGCTCGACCGCCAGGGCACATTGCACTTCGACGATCCCGATCTGGCCTGCGAGCAACTGCTCGGGGCGCTGCGGGGCAACAGCCACTTCGAGGCCCTCTACGCCGACACCATCCCGAGCCCCGCCGAGATGCGCCGCAGCGCCGAGTCGGCGGTGGATGCCTTCCTCGCCGGCCACAGCCGCCATCCGGTTGAACCGGGCAGACACCAATAAAAACGCCACCTTGCGGTGGCGCTGCTATCGGGACAAAGGTGAGCAGGATCAGGCGCTCTGGCGCAGCGCCTCTATCTGGGCGGCGCCATTGATCACCGCCTGCAGGGAGGCGCTGACCACATCGCGGCCGATGGCCACCCCGCAGGTGCGGGTCCCGTCGACGCTCAGCAGCACGTAGGCAGCGGCGCGGGACTCGGTACCGGCGGTGAGGGCATGTTCCGAGTAATCCAGCACGTCGATATGCATCCCGGTCTGGCGCTGCCAGCCGTTGACCAGGGCCGTGATGGCCCCCTCCCCTTCACCACTGAGCTGCAGCGAGCCGGTCGGGGTCTGCAGCTCCAGGCGCAGGCTCTCCTGGCTGTCGCGACCAAGCTGGAAGCGACCGATGCGATAGCCGTGGGCAGGCTCGAGATAGTGGCGCTCGAACAGGGTGCGGATCTGCTCCGGGCTGATTTCGCTGCTGCTGGCTTCGGCCTCGGCCTGGACCCGGCGGCTGAAGTCAATTTGCAGCCAGCGCGGCAACTGCAGGCCAAGGTCGCGCTCCAGCAGATAGGTGACGCCCCCCTTGCCGGACTGGCTGTTGATGCGGATCACCGCCTCGTAACTGCGACCGAGATCGGCAGGATCGATGGGCAGGTAAGCCACGTCCCAGTAGTGATCCGGTTTTTCTGCCGCGAGAGACTTGCGGATGGCATCCTGATGGCTGCCGGAAAACGCGGTGTAGACCAGCTCGCCGGCATAGGGATGGCGCGGGTGCAGGGCAATCTGGGTACAGGCCCCCACGGTGGCGACGATGGCATCCATGTCGGAAAGGTTGAGTTCGGGATCGATCCCCTGGCTGTAGAGGTTCATGGCCATGGTGACGATGTCCATGTTGCCGGTACGTTCACCGTTGCCGAGCAGGGTGCCCTCGATGCGATCCGCCCCCGCCAGCACCGCCAGCTCGGCGGCGGCCACCCCGCAACCCCGATCGTTGTGGGTGTGGATGGAGATGCTCACCTCGGGCCGCGCCTTCAAATTGCAGCAGAACCACTCCACCTGATCCGCAAAAACGTTGGGGGTGCTCACCTCCACGGTGGCGGGCAGGTTCAGGATCATGGGGCGGGCTGCGCTGCGCCACTCATCGATGACGGCGTCACACACCTCGACGGCAAACTCCACCTCGGTGCTGCTGAAACTCTCCGGCGAGTACTGAAAGCTCCACTCGGTGCCCGGATTGCGGGCCGCATACTCCCGCACCCAGCGCGCCCCCTGCACGGCGATAGCCTTGACCCCGTCGCGACCTGTGTTGAACACATAGTTGCGCTGGGTCGGGTTGACCGAGTTGTAGACATGAACGATGGCCCGCTTCGCCCCCTTGAGGGCCTCGAAGGTGCGGGCGATGAGATCTTCGCGCGCCTGCACCAGCACCTGGATGGTGACGTCGTCCGGAATCAGGGTGCGGTCGATAAGTTCGCGTACGAAGTCGAAATCGGGCTGAGAAGCCGCCGGGAAGCCCACCTCGATATGCTTGAAGCCGATGTGCACCATCAGCGCCCACATCTGCAGCTTCTGGGCCACCGTCATGGGCTCGACCAGCGCCTGGTTGCCGTCGCGCAGATCCACGGCGCACCAGAGCGGCGCCCGCTCCAGCACCCGGTTGGGCCACTGGCGATCCGCCAGATTGATGACGGGGGCACGGCGGTATTTGCGATGATCGAAGCTCATATTCTGATTCCCTTGGCTGATAGACGAACGGCTGACTGGCGGCTGACAGAGGGACGAAGAGAGGGAAGCGGGGCGGCGCGGTAACGCCGGCCCTGACGAGTCGCGAGGCGGTAACCCCACGCCCGGTATCCTGTGGCCCTTCCCGGTAAGAAGGGCCGGCCGCACAACCCGATAAGGCTGCGGGCCCGATCTGTTCGCCCCTGCATCGGCAGGCGCAGACGATCTGATCCGTTGACTCCTGTGACGAGAACCCAGTATAGAGAGGCAACGCGGGCGAGAGATTGCAAAGAACGCTGTCAAATACATCTATTGCACAATCATTGTGATGTTTTATCTGATTATTGAGTGACTATCTCCCTCAGGTTCCCTGACCAGGCATTTTCCCCTCTGTCCCGCAGCCTTCGGCCAATAAAAAACCCCGCCATCGCTGGCGGGGTTTTATCGGGTCACGAAGGAGGCGTCCCTCCTTCATCACGCGCTCTTAGTGGCTCTTCAGCTGGCTCTCGACCTTCTGGTGCAACTCCTGCACCGAGCTCACGTTGGCGGTAGCATCGACTGTGATGGCCATGCAGGTGGCGAACGCCGCGTGCAGCGTGGTGGTGTAAGCCACCTTGTGCTGCAGGGCGCCACGGCGCAGCTGCTTGGAGTCCTCGATGGCGCGGCGGCCCTCGGCGGTGTTCACGATGTAGGTGTACTCGCCATTCTTGATGCGATCCAGAATGTGCGGACGGCCCTCGTGTACCTTGTTGACCAGGCGCGGGTTGATACTCGCCTCACCCAGGGTCACCGCAGTGCCGTGAGTAGCGTCGAGGTCATAGCCCAGCTCCAGCAGCTTGGCGGCCAGGTTCACCACCCGCTCCTTGTCGCCGTGGCGCACGGAGAGCAGGGCGCGACCTTCGCGCGGCACCTGGTGACCGGCGCCCAGCTGCGCCTTGGCATAGGCCTCGGCAAAGCTGCTGCCCACCCCCATCACTTCACCGGTAGAGCGCATCTCCGGGCCCAGCAGCGGGTCGACACCCGGGAACTTGGCGAACGGCAGCACGACCTCTTTCACCGAGTAGTAGGGCGGGATGATCTCGCTGGTGAAGCCCTGTTCTTGCAGCGATTGACCGGCCATCACACGGGCGGCGATCTTGGCCAGCGGCGCACCGGTGGCCTTGGAGACGAACGGTACGGTACGGGCGGCACGGGGGTTCACCTCGATGAGGTAGATCTCGTTGTCTTTGACCGCGAACTGTACGTTCATCAGGCCCACTACGCCAAGCTCCAGCGCCAGTTTGCGCACCTGCTCGCGCATCTCGTCCTGAATGGCCTTGGACAAGGTGTAGGGCGGCAGGGAGCAGGCGGAGTCACCGGAGTGGATACCGGCCTGTTCGATGTGCTCCATGATGCCGCCGATGACCACATCCACGCCGTCGCAGATGGCGTCCACGTCCACCTCGGTGGCGTCGTCCAGGAAGCGGTCCAGCAGCACAGGCGACTCGTTGGAGACGCTCACTGCCTCGGCGAAGTAGCGGCGCAGATCCTGTTCGTCATAGACGATCTCCATGGCGCGGCCACCCAGCACGTAGGAGGGACGAACCACCAGCGGGTAGGTGATGCGCTCTGCCAGCAGAACGGCCTGCTCCAGAGCGGTGACGGTGCCGTTCTCCGGCTGCTTGAGGCCGAGGCGCTCGACGGCGGACTGGAAGCGCTCGCGGTCTTCGGCGCGGTCAATGGCATCGGGGCTGGTACCGATGACCGGCACGCCGTTCGCTTCCAGGGCGCGAGCCAGTTTGAGCGGAGTCTGGCCGCCGTACTGGACGATGACGCCCTTGGGCTGCTCGACCCGCACGATTTCCAGCACGTCTTCCAGGGTCACCGGCTCGAAGTAGAGGCGGTCGGAGGTGTCGTAGTCGGTGGAGACGGTTTCCGGGTTGCAGTTGACCATGATGGTCTCGTAACCGTCTTCGCGCAGGGCCAGCGCCGCGTGCACGCAGCAGTAGTCAAACTCGATGCCCTGACCAATACGGTTCGGGCCGCCACCGATGACCATGATCTTGTCGCGGTTGGTGGGGTTGGCCTCGCACTCTTCGTCATAGCTGGAGTACATGTAGGCGGTGTTGGTGGCGAACTCGGCGGCGCAGGTATCGACCCGCTTGTAGACCGGGAAGATGTTGTGGCGGGCGCGCAATTTACGCACTTCACCTTCGGCCACGCCGAGGATCTTGGCAAGACGGGCATCGGCGAAGCCCTTGCGCTTGAGGCTGCGCAGGAAGTCGGCATCAAGGCCAGCCATGCCGCGCTCTTTCACCTGCTCTTCGAGTTTCACCAGCTCTTCAATCTGCACCAAGAACCAGGGGTCAATCTTGGTCAGGCGGAATACGCCGTCCATGGAGAGACCGGCGCGGAAGGCGTCGGCGATGTAGAAGATACGGTCGCTACCGGCATCCTGCAGCTCGTGGCGGATGCGGGTCAGGGCGTCAGGGGCATTGAGATCCAGCATGGGGTCGAAGCCGGTCTTGCCGGTCTCGAGGCCACGCAGGGCCTTGTGCAGGGACTCCTGGAAGTTGCGGCCGATGGCCATCACTTCACCGACGGACTTCATCTGGGTAGTCAGACGGTCGTTGGCGCCGGCGAACTTCTCGAAGTTGAAGCGCGGCACCTTGGTGACCACGTAGTCAATGGCCGGCTCAAAGGAGGCCGGAGTGCGACCGCCGGTGATATCGTTCATCAGCTCGTCCAGGGTGTAACCGATGGCGAGCTTGGCGGCGATCTTGGCGATGGGGAAGCCGGTCGCCTTGGAGGCGAGCGCGGAGGAGCGGGAGACCCGCGGGTTCATCTCAATGATGACCATGCGGCCATCTTTGGGGTTGATGCCGAACTGGACGTTGGAGCCGCCGGTCTCGACGCCGATCTCGCGCAGCACCGCCATGGAGGCGTTGCGCATGATCTGGTACTCCTTGTCGGTCAGCGTCTGGGCTGGCGCGACCGTGATGGAGTCACCGGTGTGGATGCCCATGGGGTCGAAGTTCTCGATAGCGCAGACGATGATGCAGTTGTCGTTGCGATCCCGCACTACTTCCATCTCGTACTCTTTCCAGCCGATCAGCGACTCGTCGATGAGCAGCTCTTTGGTCGGCGACAGATCCAGACCGCGCTCGCAGATCTCGACGAACTCTTCGGTGTTGTAGGCGATGCCGCCACCGGAGCCACCCATGGTGAAGGAGGGGCGGATGATGCAGGGGAAGCCCACTTCGGCCTGCACTTTCCAGGCTTCTTCCATGTTGTGGGCGATACCGGCCCGCGGGCACTCCAGGCCGATGCTGCGCATCGCCTTGTCAAAGCGGGAGCGGTCTTCGGCCTTGTCGATGGCGTCGGCGGTGGCACCGATCATCTCGACGCCGAATTCGGCCAGCACGCCGTGCTTCTCCAGATCCAGCGCACAGTTCAGTGCGGTCTGGCCGCCCATGGTGGGCAGGATGGCGTCCGGGCGCTCTTTCTTGATGATCTCGCGCACCACTTCCCAGGTGATGGGCTCGATGTAGGTGGCGTCGGCCATCTCCGGGTCGGTCATGATGGTGGCCGGGTTGGAGTTCACCAGGATGACGCGGTAGCCCTCCTCGCGCAGGGCCTTGCACGCCTGGGCGCCGGAGTAGTCGAATTCGCAGGCCTGGCCGATGACGATGGGGCCGGCGCCGAGGATCAGGATGCTCTGAAGGTCGTTACGTTTTGGCATGGCTCTCTTTATCCTCTTAGGCGCGATACTGCTTAATCAATTCAATAAAGTGGTCGAACAGACCGGCACAGTCGTGCGGGCCCGGGCTCGCTTCGGGGTGCCCCTGGAAGCTGAAGGCCGGACGGTCGGTGCGATGGATGCCCTGCAGGGACCCATCGAACAGGGAGACGTGGGTGGCGCGCAGGCACTCCGGCAAGCTGTTCTCGTCCACCGCGAAGCCGTGGTTCTGGGCGGTGATCATCACTGTGTTGTCGTCCAGGCTCTTCACTGGGTGGTTGGCACCGTGGTGGCCGAACTTCATCTTGACGGTCTTGGCACCGGAGGCGAGACCCAGCAGCTGGTGACCCAAGCAGATGCCAAACACCGGGGTGGTGGTATCAAGGAAGGTCTTGATGGCCTCGATGGCGTAGTCGCACGGCTCGGGGTCACCTGGGCCGTTGGAGAGGAAGATGCCATCCGGGTTCAGCGCCAGTACCTCGGCAGCCGGGGTCTTGGCCGGCACCACGGTCAGGCGGCAGCCGCGGTCCACCAGCATGCGCAGGATGTTGCGCTTGACGCCAAAATCGTAGGCCACCACGTGGTATTTGAGCTGGTCGGCATCCGGGGTGACGTGCCCCTTGCCAAGCTGCCAGCTGCCTTCGGTCCAGTTGTACGCCTCGCCAACCGTGACCTCTTTGGCCAGGTCCATCCCCTTCAGACCGGGGAAGGCGCGCGCCTGTTCGAGGGCATAGGCTTCATCAACCTGTTTCCCGGCCAGAATGCAGCCGGCCTGGGCGCCTTTCTCGCGCAGGATGCGGGTCAGTTTGCGGGTGTCGATGTCGGCGATGCCAACGATGTTGTGGGACTTGAGATAATCGGAGAGGGATTGCTGATTGCGGAAATTGGAGGCAAGTATCGGAAGGTCCCGGATGATCAATCCCTGAGCGTGGATTTGACTGGACTCTTCATCTTCGCTGTTGGTGCCGGTGTTGCCTATATGGGGGTAAGTGAGGGTGACTATCTGACGGGAATAAGAGGGATCGGTGAGGATTTCCTGATAGCCCGTCATCGACGTATTGAAAACCACTTCACCAACGGAACATCCCTCGGCGCCTATCGACACGCCTTTGAACACAGTTCCATCTTCCAGCACTAGCAATGCAGTGTGATTCAAGACAACCTCCAGTTATTTAGCTTTAAATTCAGCAATTTACCTGGGTGTTGCGGGCTCGGTTCCGGCCTTGGACAGGACTCGAACCCGGCAGATTTCTGGCAAATTGGGCGCATTCTACTTAAAAACGATCGCATTTCAACGTCTTTTCTCATTCGAAATGCATCTAAATTCAATAAAAAAGCAACATTACCCATTATCTATGCACTTCATTGCTTTGCAACCCCCTCCCTGAAAAGAAAAGGCAAAAGTTGCTACCAATCCAGACCAAGAGACCATCATTGATACAAAAACCAATTTTAAATCCTTAAAAAACAATGCAATTAAGTTTCATATAAAAAATCTCAACGCCTGCAATCAGCTTTTTTATGGAGGATGAGTGGCCTTGAAAAATGGAAAACGTTTTTCTGCGTTTGAATTTTTAGTCTGTTTTGATGGATGTAAAAAAATGCCCTGGCAGGGGCTATTGAGGCCCATTTTCGTTACCAGCCGATGACATTCATGCAATGCAGGATCCGGTAAAACAGCAGAGAGGGGCGATTTATCTCGTTTCGTGCAAAAATCACCGT
Source organism: Aeromonas sp. S15(2024) (assembly GCF_041402265.1). NCBI lineage: Bacteria > Pseudomonadati > Pseudomonadota > Gammaproteobacteria > Aeromonadales > Aeromonadaceae > Aeromonas > Aeromonas sp. S15(2024). Next base: position 44,784 of record NZ_JBGLQY010000002.1, read on the forward strand.
GTAAGCGGTATTTATACAAAATCACCAATAAAAAACCCCGCATGAGCGGGGTTTTGAGCAGACGACGGGCCGGGCAGCCCCTTCGTGCACACCACGGGTGCCGTGATGTCAGTGGATGTGGTTACTTGAGGCCGAGCACGTCCTGCATGTCATAGAGGCCGGCGCCCTGCCCCTTGAGCCACTTGCCGGCGCGCACCGCACCGTTGGCGAAGGTGAGACGACTGGAGGCCTTGTGGCTGATCTCCACCCGCTCGCCGATGTCGGCAAACATGACGGTGTGCTCCCCCACCAGATCGCCGGCGCGAATGGTGGCAAAGCCGATGGTGTTGCGATCCCGCTCGCCGGTGATCCCCTCGCGGCCGTAGACGGCGCACTCTTTCAAGTCACGTCCAAGCGTCTTGGCCACCACCTCGCCCATGGAGAGGGCGGTGCCGGACGGTGCATCCACCTTGTGTCTGTGGTGCCCCTCGATGATCTCGATGTCGGTGTAATCCCCCATCACCCTGGCGGCCTGCTCCAGCAGCTTGAACACCAGGTTGACGCCCACCGAGTAGTTGGAGGCGAAGACGATGCCGATCTCGCCGGCGGCGGCCTGGAGCGCTGCCTTGCCCGCATCGTCAAAACCGGTGGTGCCGATCACCATCTGCTTTTGGTGGGCCCGGGCGAAAGCCAGGTTGGCTAGGGTCACCTCGGGGCGGGTGAAGTCGATGATGAGATCAAACTCGTCCCGTACCTTGTCCAGGCTGTCGCTGATGATGACACCGAGCCGCCCCAGCCCGTTGAGTTCGCCGGCATCCAGCCCGATCACGGCGGAGCCCGGTCGCTCCAGCGCCGCCCCGACCACCACGCCCTCGGCATGGCTGATCGCCTCCAGCAGCACCTTGCCCATACGACCATTACAGCCCATCACGGCCACACGGATCGGATTGTCCATCTCCACCCTCTCATCTCTATTAAGGAAAGAGACCGTTTTACCAGCCTGCGCCCGCTTTGAAAAGCCCGCCGTGGCCGTCGTTGGCCACCCGAAAAATCAACAATATATTTACTTAAATCCGAATATTTCACGGATTTAATCAATTCAACAAAATCACCAGACAAAAAGCAGCATCCATCTGGACGTCTATCTTGACCGGGCGGGCGCGACTCACTACTGTAGGCACCCCATAGCGGCAGGATGCCCGCCACGCTCACCCCACTGCGGGCTGGCTGAGACAGGGAGGTCATGTTCAACCATCGAGGAACACATGATCCAGACTCAACCCAGCGCCAGAGCCCTGCTGCCTCTGCTGGTCTTTCTTGCTCTCTTTATCGGTACCGGCACCTGGCTGACCCTGCAGGGGGTCGAGTTCGCCTTCTATCAGCTGCCCGCCCCCGTCGCCGCCCTCCCCGCCGTCATGCTGGCGCTGGTGCTGGGTAAGGAGGGGTTCAACAAGAACCTCGAGACCTTCTTCAAGGGGGTTGGTGACAGCAACATCATGGCGATGTGCCTCATCTATCTGCTGGCGGGCGCCTTCGCCACCGTGGCCAAGGCCACCGGCGGGGTAGATGCCACGGTCGCACTCGGCCTCTCCCTCATCCCCGGCTGGTTCCTGCTGCCTGGACTGTTCCTCATCTCCGCCTTCATCGCCACCGCCATGGGCACCTCCATGGGGACCATAGGCGCCGTGGCACCGGTGGCGCTGGGTGTGGCCCAGGCCGCCGGCATCGATCCTGTGCTGATGGCGGGCACCATCCTCTCCGGCGCCATGTTTGGCGACAACCTCTCCATCATCTCCGACACCACCATTGCGGCCACCCGCAGCCAGGGCTGCGAGATGAAGGACAAGTTTCGCGAGAACTTCAAGATTGCCGCCCCGGCCGCCATCGGGGTGATCCTGCTCTATCTGACCCTGGGGTCGGTCGGGGATGCCCCCGCCACCGAGGCCCATATCGAGCTGCTCAAGGTGATGCCCTACCTGCTGATCCTGGTGCTGGCCCTCTCTGGCATGAACGTCTTCATGGTGCTGGGGCTCGGCATTGTGGCCGCTGGCGGGGTCGGTCTGCTGGGGGATTACCCCCTCGGCCAGTTCAGCAAGGACATCTATCAGGGCTTCACCGGCATGCAGGAGATCTTCCTGCTCTCCATGCTGATCGGCGGCCTCGGCGCCCTGATGGAACGCCAGGGGGGACTGGCCTGGATCAGCACCCGCATCAGCGCCCTCATCGCCCGCTTCACCCGTCAGCACGACGGCGAGCAGAACGAGAAGGCGGCCGAGCTCGGCATCGCCGGGGTGGTGGGCCTCACCAACCTCTGCACCGCCAACAACACGGTGGCCATTATCGTCGCCAGCAAGGTGGCCAAGGATCTGGCGGATCACCACGGGGTTACCCCGCGCCGCGCCGCCTCCATGCTCGACATCTTCTCCTGCGTGGTGCAGGGGCTGATCCCCTGGGGCGCCCAGGCGCTGCTGCTGGGCTCCATCTTCGCCCTCTCGCCGCTGGCGGTGGTGAGCATGAGCTTCTACCCCATGGCGCTGGCGCTGGCCGCCCTGGTGGCGGTGTTCGTCAAGCACCAGATGCGCAAAGCCGCCCACGCCTGATAGTGCGGTCGCCGGGCCCCACCCGGCGGCCGAGCCGCGCTGTTCAACCCGGCGCGGCCTTGTTAAGGTGATCGCCTGCCAGTGCGATCCACGTATCGCCCCGTCGCCCGTTCATCAGAGGAGCCCCCATGCCGGATACCCAGCCTGAAAGACAATCCCTGCGCCAGCTCATCCGTCAGCGCAGAAAGAGCCTGACCCAGGCCGAGCAGCAGCAGGCGGCCCAGCAGCTGGTTGCCCAGTTCAAGCAGCATCCCGAGATCCTGGCGGCCAAACGTATCGCCCTCTATCTGGCCAACGACGGCGAGCTCAACCCCCTGCCCGCCATCCACTGGCTGTGGGCCCAGCAAAAAGAGGTCTATCTGCCGGTGTTGCACCCCTTCACCCCGGGCCACCTGCTCTTCTTGCGCTACACCGCTACCAGTCCCATGACCCGAAACCGTTACGGCATCGCCGAACCTGAGCTCGACATGCAGCAGGTGGTGCCCCACAGCACCCTCGATCTGATTTGCACACCGCTGGTGGCGTTCGATGCGGCAGGCAACCGGCTCGGCATGGGCGGCGGCTACTATGATCGCACCCTCGCCTGCTGGCACGAGCACAGGCTCGGCCCCAAGCCGCTGGGGATTGCCCACGACTGCCAGCAGGTGGACGCGGTGCCGCAGGAGGAGTGGGACGTGCCGCTGCCCCAGATCATCACCCCCAGCCGCTGCTGGCACTTTCCCGACTGAGGCCGGAAGCGGCCTTGCCGCACTGATCGGCTCTTGCTGACACAGCCATGTGTGCAATGACATGGCGCAATAAACAGGCAAACGATTTACATCTTGCGGGTTTTTGGCCCGGAACGTGAGCTGGGTGGTCGCTCTGGGGTGGCGCCTTGGATATAATGCGGCCGCTTTTTTCCAAAGGATCGATCATGACTCAAGATGAAATGAAGAAGGCGGCCGGTTGGGCTGCGCTCAAGTATGTGGTTCCCGGCACCATCGTCGGGGTAGGCACCGGCTCTACCGTCAACCACTTCATCGATGCACTGGCGACCATGAAGGACGAGATCAAGGGAGCGGTATCCAGCTCCGTGGCCTCCACCGAACGCCTCAAGGGCTTCGGCATCCCTGTGTATGACCTCAACGAGATCGACGCCCTCTCCGTCTACGTGGACGGTGCCGACGAGATCAACGGCACCCGCGACATGATCAAGGGCGGCGGCGCGGCCCTGACCCGCGAGAAGATCGTCGCCGCCGTGGCCGACAAGTTCATCTGCATCATCGACAACACCAAGACGGTCGACGTGCTCGGCACCTTCCCGCTGCCGGTGGAAGTGATCCCCATGGCCCGCGAATACGTGGCCCGCGAGATCAAGAAACTCGGCGGCAACCCGGTCTGGCGTGAAGGGGTGGTCACCGACAACGGCAACCACATCCTGGACGTGAAAGGCATGGCCATCACAGATGCCAAGGGGCTGGAAGTGCAGCTCAACGCCATCGTTGGCACCGTCACCAACGGTCTGTTTGCCCACCGCGGTGCAGACGTGGTGGTGATCGGCACCCCGGACGGCGTGATCATCAGCTGACCTCCGATGGACAGGATCAGGTCACCCATGATCCCTTCGCAATGAAAGACGGCGCCCCATGGCGCCGTTTTTATTTGTTGCTCAATGAGTTGCAAACCCTCGTTTACAACTATCGTTGAAAACTTCAAAGAATTTGACTTTCGTCACAAATATTCCCTCTCCCCAACGTTTTTGCTACTTTACGGTTTTCTTCACACACCATATCTGCACTCACTTTTGCAAACATAGAGGGATCGTCATGACCGCCAAGTTTTCACTGGACAAGGATAAAATCAAGGTGCTGCTGCTGGAGGGGGTTCACCCCAACACGGTGGAAACCTTTCGTGCCGCAGGTTACACCAGTGTGGAGTATCTGAAGACCTCTCTCTCCGAAGAAGAGCTGATCGAGCGTATTCGTGACGTGCATTTCGTGGGACTGCGCTCGCGCACCCAGATCACCGAGAAGGTGCTGGATGCCGCCAACAAGCTGGTGGCCATCGGCTGTTTCTGCATCGGCACCAACCAGGTCTCCCTGGATGCCGCCCACCTGCGTGGCATCCCGGTGTTCAACGCCCCCTTCTCCAACACCCGCTCGGTGGCCGAACTGGTGCTGGGGGAGATCCTGCTGCTGCTGCGCGGCATCCCGGAGAAGAACGCCAAGTGCCATCGCGGTGTGTGGGAAAAGCTGGCCAACCGTTCGGTGGAAGCCCGCGGCAAGAAGCTCGGCATCATCGGCTACGGCCACATCGGCACCCAGCTTGGCATCATCGCCGAGAGCATCGGCATGAAGGTCTACTACTACGATATCGAGAACAAGCTCTCGCTCGGCAACGCCATCCAGGTGCCGAGCATGGTCGAGCTGCTCAACATGTCCGACGTCATCAGCCTGCACGTGCCTGAGACCGCCTCCACCAAGGATCTCATCGGTGCCGAGCAGCTGCGCATGATGAAACCGGGCGCCATCTTCATCAACGCCTCCCGCGGCACAGTGGTGGACATCGACGCCCTGGCTGACGTCATCAAGAGCGGCCACCTCGCCGGCGCCGCCATCGACGTCTTCCCGGTCGAGCCCAAGTCCAACGACGAGGAGTTCCTCACCCCGCTGCGCGGGCTGGACAACGTGATCCTGACCCCGCACATCGGCGGCTCCACCCAGGAGGCCCAGGAGAACATCGGGCTGGAAGTGGCCAACAAGCTGGTCAAATACTCCGACAACGGCTCAACCCTCTCCGCTGTCAACTTCCCGGAAGTCTCCCTGCCGGGTCACAAGGGCTCCAGCCGCCTGCTGCACATTCACCGCAACCAGCCCGGCGTGATGAACCAGATCAACCAGATCTTCGCCGACGAGGGGATCAACATCGCCGGCCAATACCTGCAGACCAGCAGCCACATCGGCTACGTGGTGATCGACGTGGAGACCGAACACAGCGAGAAGGCGCTGGCCAAGCTCAAGGAGATCGGCGGCACCATCCGTGCCCGCATCCTCCACTGATAGACCCGTTTTTCAGAACAGCAAAAAGCCCGTCGCAACGACGGGCTTTTTTATGCTGTGATGCTCAGCGCAGATCCACGTCGTTGCACCTTATCCCCCTCTCCCCTCGCGGGAGCAGGGTTGGGGATGAAGGGGAGATGAAACCGCCCTGATCCAGCCCTCTTGCAAAGAGAGCGGTAAAATACGCGACAGAAAATAAGGCCCGGCTTACCACCAACCCAGCAGGTTGCGGCCCACCAGGGCGCCCCACACCAGGGCGTTGAGGGCCAGTGCGATGAAGACGGCGGCAGAGCCCAGATCCTTGGCGCGACCGGAGAGCTCGTGATGTTCGGAGCCGATGCGATCCACCACCGCCTCGACCGCGGAGTTGAGCACCTCGACGATCACCACCAGCCAGCTGATGCAGATGAGCAGCAGGATCTGATCGAGGGAGTCACCGATCCAGAACGCCAGCGGCATCAGCAGCAGGATCAGCATCAGCTCCTGCCGGAAAGCGGCCTCGTTGATCCAGGCTGACTTGAGCCCCTTCATGCTGTAACCGGTTGCATTGATGATGCGGGTGACCCCGGTTGCCCCTGGCTTTGCCACGCTATCTACCTCATTTGGAATCGTTTTGGGGCTCACATCCTATCAGAGCCCCTCGAGGTTTCCATCAGGGGTTTTTTGCTTTATTTTATCCCTTTGCCTCTTCGGCACTCAGTCATTGCTACTGCCCACGCCACCCATTTCGAGAATCGAGTCGTATGTCCATTCACACCGATGAATTGCGCACCCGTCGCCTGGAGTCCCTGATCACTCCCAGCGAGCTGGCGCACGCCTTCCCGTTAAGCGACACCGTTGCCCAGAATCTGCTGGATGCCCGCCGCGAAGTGGAAGCGATCCTGGCCGGTGAGGATCAGCGCCTGCTGGTCATCGTCGGTCCCTGCTCCATTCACGATCCGGCCGCCGCCCACGAGTATGCCCTGCGCCTCAATGCCCTGCGCCAGCAGTATAAAGAGAGCCTGTGCATCGTGATGCGTACCTATTTCGAGAAGCCGCGCACCATCGTCGGCTGGAAAGGCCTCATCAATGATCCGCGCCTCGATGGCAGCTTCGACGTCAATGAAGGGCTGAAACTGGCCCGCAAGCTGCTGGTGGACATCAACGCCCTCGGCATGCCCACCGCCACCGAGTTTCTCGACATGGTGACCGGCCAGTACATCAGCGACCTCATCACCTGGGGCGCCATCGGCGCGCGCACCACCGAATCCCAGGTGCACCGCGAGATGGCCTCCGCCCTCTCCTGCCCGGTCGGCTTCAAGAACGGCACCGACGGCAACACCCGCATCGCCATCGATGCGGTGCGTGCCGCCCGTCACAGCCACATCTTCTACTCCCCGGACAAGGACGGCAAGATGACCATCTACCGCACCGCCGGCAACCCCTATGGCCACGTGATCCTGCGCGGCGGCCACAGACCCAACTACGATACCGCCAGCATCGATGAAGCGTGCGAAGCGCTGGCCGACGTCGGCCTGCCCGAGCGGCTGGTGGTGGATTTCAGCCACGGCAACAGCATGAAGGATCACCGTCGCCAGCTGCTGGTGGCGCAGGACATCTGCGATCAGCTGCGCCGCGGCCGCACCGGCATCGCCGGTATCATGGCCGAGAGCTTCCTGGTGGAAGGGCGGCAGGATGTGGAGAACGGCTGCGCCGCCACCTTCGGCCAGAGCATCACCGATGCCTGCCTCTCCTGGAGCGACACCGAGACCCTGCTGGCCATGCTGGCCGAGGCCGCCCAGGTGCGCCTGCACAAGCTGGGCTGAACAGCCAATAAGCAAAGGGGCCAGTATGTTCGATACTGGCCCCTTTTTCTTGGGCGGCCGACTAGGCCGCGCCCCGCTCCTACAAACTGGGCATAAACCAGACCCGACCGCCCGCCTCGATACGCTCGGTCTTGATCTGGAATACCTGTGCCAGCAGCGCCTCGTCCACCAGCTCGACGCCCCCCTCCCGTACCACCCGGCCCTGTTGCAGACAGAGCAGGCGATCGGCCCAGTCGATGGCCAGGTTGATGTCGTGAAGGGCGAGCACCACCAGCAGCCCCTGCCCGGCCAGCTGCTTGAGCAGCCGCAGCAGCGCCAGTTGATGGTGCAGATCGAGCCCGGCCAGCGGCTCGTCCAGCAGCAGTATCCGGCCATCCGGGTTGAGGCTCGGCCACACCTGCAGCAGGGTGCGGGCGATCAGCACCCGCTGCTGCTCTCCGCCAGACAGCCGGCTGAAGTCCCGCGCCAGCAAGGCTTCCAGCTCCAGCGCCTGACACAGCGCCTGAATAGCCTCGTTCTGCCTGGCCGCAGGTTGAGCCTCATCGAGCCCCAGGCTCAGCACCTGAAATACCGGGATATGGAACAGCTGGGGCTGGCGCTGAGGCAGCATGGCGCGCCGCTGCGCCAGTTCCGGCCAGCTCAATTCCGCCAGCGACTCGCCGCCGATGCGCACCTCCCCTTGCCCCGACAAGAGGCCGGCCAAGGCGCCGAGCAGGGTCGACTTGCCGCTGCCGTTGGGGCCGAGCAGTGCCACCAGCTGGCCCCCCTGCCAGGCAAGGTCGAGGGGCGCGAGCCGGTTGGCGACGGCGAGGGCGCGGGCAGCCAGCAAGGGAGGCTGGCCCCCGAGGTGATCAGGTGCTGGCATGGGCATCTTGCCTCAACAACAGATAGATGAAGAGCGGGGCACCGACCGAGGCGGTGATGACCCCGATGGGCAGCTCCCCCGCCCGCAGGGCGGAGCGGGCGATGAGATCGGCCGCCAGCAGCAGGGCACCGCCCCCCAGCGCCGAGGCGGGCAGCAGGAAGCGCTGATCGCTGCCGCCACACAGGCGCAGCAGATGGGGCACCACCAATCCGACGAAGCCGATGACGCCGCACAGCGCCACCGCCATCCCGGTGAGCAGGCAGACCGCCAGCACCAGCCGTACCCGCATTTTGTCCACATCGAGCCCCATCAGGCGGGCCTGGGTCTCTCCCAGCAGCAGTTGCTGCAGCGCCTTGCCCTGCCAGCCAAGCCAACCGAGAGCGAGCGGGAACAGCAGCCACCACCAGGCGAATTGCTGGCTGCCATAGGCGAGGCTCCCCATCATCCAGAACATGAATTCACGCAAGGAGCCGTCATCGGCAAAGTACATCAGCCAGGTCATGGCGGCGTTGCTGAGGATGCCGATGGCGACCCCAAACAGCAGCAGCCTGGCATGACCGAGCCGGGCCCGGCGCGCCAGCCGGATAAGCAGCATGGTCACCAGCAGGGCGCCGCCAAAGGCCGCCAGCGACAACCCCCAGCCCGGCAGATAGACGCCGAGGGCCTTGGCCACCGCCATCGCCACCATGGCGGCCAGTCCCGCCCCGCTCGAGACGCCGAGCAGGCCGGGTTCGGCCACCGGGTTGTGCAACATCACCTGCAGCACGGCGCCACCGCAGGCGAGCGCAGCCCCCGCCAGCAGGGCCAGCAGGGCGCGCGGCAGGCGCAGCTCCAGCAGAATGCGCTGCTCGAGCTCCCCCAAGGGGTGCCAGGGCAACAGCAGGAATTCGCCCCAGATCAGGGAGAAGAGAAACAGCGCCAGGGTCAGCAGCAGCAGGCCGAGCAACCAGCGCCGCTGCCAGCGCTGCTGGCGGGCGAGCAAAGAGAGATACACAGAGGCTCCCCGAAGGTGAGAGTGACCCGTGCCCAGGCGGCGTCAGCCACCGGGCACCAGCATGAAAATGTCATGATAACAGCGTGTTACTACCCAAGGTCAAGGCTGGTAAGGCTTGGCGAGGGTGGCGATGTCACCGCTTGCCACCAGCTCCTGCAGGGCCAGTGCCAGCGGTTGCTGCAGCGCCTGGTGGGGAGAGCGCTTGCTCATGCCCAGATAGAGCACCACGGGCTGGGATGGCTGGTAGGCCGCCTTGCGCAGCCCCGCCTCCTTGCCCCGACTCAAGGCATAGTCCACCTGGCAGTCGGTGCCGATCATCAACGGCAGATGGCCGCGCTGCACCATGCGCAGCAGTTGCTCCTCGGTGGGCACCCCGTGCTTGTCGAGCCGGCTGTCGGAATCGAACGGTTCGAAATAGGCCGAATTGAGCACATAACCCACCCTGTGCCCCTGCAGATCGGCATAGCTGCGCAGGGTCGAGACCTCAGTCCCCTTGCCATAGAAGGCGGGCCGGCACTGGTAATAGGCCGGCTGCAGATAGTCGATGAAGGTCGCCCGCTCCGCCGTCATGGCCAGCCCGATCATCAGGTCCACCTGGCCGGTCTGCATCTGTTTGAGCGCCCGCCCCCAGGGGACCTGCTTCACTTCGAAGCGGATACCGCTGCGCCGCTGCAACTGCTGCAAGATATCCATGTCCAGTCCGCCCAGCCGACCGTCCGGCATTTCAATTCGAAACGGTGGCCAGACATCGGTAGCTACCGTCAGGGTCGGCGCACCGTGCACCTGGCAGGCAAACAGCAGACCAAGCACACCCCAGCTTGTCTTGCCCATCTCGTACAACCCTCTGTCTCTTCATCCTTGATGGATTAAAAATACCCTGCCGCCCCACTTATGAGAACCCATGGTTCGGCGATAAAATGCGATTGATTTTAAAGGAGAACCTAATGAACCCTATCTTTACCAGCATCGGCCTGCTGCTGTGCAGCAACGTTTTTATGACCTTCGCCTGGTACGCCCACCTCAAGAGTATGAATCACAAACCCTGGATCATCGCCGCCCTGGTGAGCTGGGGAATAGCGCTGTTCGAATACCTGCTGCAGGTACCCGCCAACCGTATCGGCCATACCGTGCTCTCCGTCGGCCAGCTCAAGATCCTGCAGGAGGTGATCACCCTCACCGTGTTCGTCCCCTTCTCCATCTTCTATCTGAAAGAGGATCTGAAATGGGATTACCTGTGGGCTGGCCTGTGCATCCTGGGCGCGGTCTTTTTTGTCTTTCGCGAGAAACTCACCGGCGCCTGACGCTGTACACTCAATAACATCCCCAGCAAGGCATCTCCTTGATAGACGAGGCAAAAACCATGGAATTGCGAGACATGCTACAGATCCTGGCCAAGCAGGACGGCTCAGACCTCTATCTGTCGACCGGCGCGCCCCCCTGTGCCAAGTTCAACGGCGGCCTGCGCCCCTTGAGCGAGACGCCGCTCGAGCCCGGCGAGGTGGCCAGCATAGCCGACGCCATCATGGACGGCGAGCAGAAGCAGCAGTTTGAGAAGGAGCTGGAGATGAACCTCGCCATCTCCCTGCCCCAGATAGGGCGCTTTCGGATCAACATCTTTAAGCAGCGCAACGAAGTCTCCCTGGTGGCGCGCAACATCAAGACCGAGATCCCCCGCTTCGAGGACTTGAAACTGCCCCCCGTGCTGCTCGACACCATCATGGAGAAACGGGGGCTGGTGCTGTTCGTCGGCGGCACCGGTTCGGGCAAATCCACCTCGCTCGCGGCCCTTATCGACCATCGCAACCGCAACAGCGGCGGCCACATCATCACCATCGAGGATCCGGTGGAGTTCGTGCACCGCCACCGCAAGAGCATCATCAACCAGCGGGAGGTGGGGGTGGATACCCGCAGCTTCCACGCCGCCCTGAAAAACACCCTGCGCCAGGCGCCGGACGTGATCCTTATCGGCGAAATTCGCGATCGCGAAACCATGGAGCATGCGCTGGCCTTCTCGGAGACCGGCCACCTGGCCATCTCCACCCTGCACGCCAACAACGCCAACCAGGCGCTGGATCGCATCATCAACTTCTTCCCGGAAGAGCGCCGGCCCCAGCTGCTCAACGATCTTGGCAACAACCTCAAGGCGTTTGTCTCCCAGCGGCTGGTGAAAACCACTGATGGCGGCCGCCGGGCTGCGGTGGAGATCATGCTGGGCACCCACACCATCCGCGACATGGTCAAGCGCGGCGAGTTTGGCGGCCTCAAGGAGGTGATGGAGAAGTCCAAGGCCCTCGGCATGGTCACCTTCGACAGTGCCCTGTTCGATCTGGTGGTGGAAGGGGTGATCGAGGAGGAGGAGGCGGTGAAGAACGCCGATTCGGCCAACAACCTGCGCCTCAAGATCAAGCTGTGGAAGGAGAAGGGCCAGATCGCCAGCAGCAGCGATGCCACCGGCTGGAGCCTGGAGCCCACCAAGGACGAGAAGGACGATCTGTTCTGACCCACCTCCCCCCTTGAACCTGAAAACACCCGCCCCGGCGGGTGTTTTCATATCCCGGCTGCCTCCCCCCTCCTCGCTCGCCCGTAGCACACAGCGACATCTGGTGAACGAACGGCCCATCTGCGACAAAATCTGTCACCGAAAATGGCAAAACCATCACTTGACCGAAAAACCATGCAAGAAGTGTGAGTGAAAGCTCTTTCATACCGGCTTCAAAGGAGGCACCATCAAAGAGTTCTATCAATAAAGGGGTATTAAATGTCGTTACAACCTGCCAATACAGCACAGTCAAGACAGTTGCTGAACGAGACCATGGCCTTGGTTCTCGCAGGAGGGCGGGGCAGTCGCCTCAAACAGTTGACGGACAACAGGGCGAAACCGGCAGTACACTTCGGCGGCAAGTTCCGCATCATCGACTTCGTACTCTCCAACTGCATCAACTCCGGCATTCGCCGGGTCGGAGTGGTGACCCAGTACAAATCCCACAGCCTGCTGCGCCACCTGCAGTCCGGATGGTCCTTTTTGCGTTATCAGATGAACGAGTTCATCGACCTGCTGCCCGCCCAGCAACGGGTGGACGAGGTCACCTGGTATCGCGGCACCGCCGATGCGGTCTACCAGAACCTGGACATCATTCGCGATCACGGCCCCAGGTATGTGGTGGTGCTGGCGGGGGATCACATCTACAAGATGGATTACGCCGCCATGCTGCTCGATCACGTCAACATGGGGGCCAGGGTGACGGTGGCCTGTATCGAGGTGCCGCGCCAGGAGGCGAGCGCCTTCGGGGTGATGGCGGTGGACGGGGATCGCAAGATCAACGCCTTCGTCGAGAAGCCCGCCAACCCACCCGCCATGCCGGGCAAGCCCGACACCGCGCTGGCCTCCATGGGGATCTACATCTTCGAGGCGGACTACCTCTACCAGCTGCTGGAAGAGGATCTCGCCAACCCGGCCTCCCACCACGATTTCGGCATGGACGTGATCCCGCGGGTGGTGCAAGAGGGCACCGCCTACGCCCACCCGTTCGGCATGTCTTGCGTCGGCTGCTGCCCGCAAAAGCGCCCCTACTGGCGCGACGTGGGCACGGTGGATTCGTTCTGGGAGGCCAACATGGATCTCGCCTCCGTCACCCCCGAGCTCGACATCTATGATCAGGACTGGCCCATCTGGACCAGCCAGAACATGACCCCGCCCGCCAAGTTCGTGCAGGACAGAAACGGCCAGCACGGCATGACCATCAACTCCATGTTTTCCGGCGGCACCATCGTCAGCGGCTCCTTCATCGTGAGCTCGGTGCTGTTTACCAACGTGCGGGTCGACTCCTTCTGCACCCTGGATCAGGCGGTGATCTTCCCCGGAGTCGAGATAGGCCCGGGCTGCCGGCTGCGCCGGGTGGTGATCGACAAGGGCTGCAAGCTACCGGAAGGACTGGTGGTGGGGGAAAACGCCAGCGAGGATGCCCGTCGCTTCTACCGCTCCGAACAGGGGATAGTGCTGGTCACCCAGGAGATGCTGGCCAGGCTGTGATGCCGCCGCGCCGGCAAGCGGGAGCCCTGTCGGCTCCCTTTTTACATTTGCTTACCGCTCGCGCCTTGTCCGGCCGCCCCCGGTGCGTGCTACTCTGCCCTCGGCCCTTGCCTTCGTCTCACCATGGAATCGCATATGAAAAAACTGGATGTTGCCCGCCTTGCCAGCCTCGCCGACGAGGCCGCCCACTCCCCGCGCCTGCGCATGAACCACAACCTGCATCAGGAGCTGGCCGACCCCATCCAGCGCCTGGCCATCGCCATGGAGCCGGGCACCTATATCCGCCCCCATCGCCACCTGCAGACCTGGGAGCTGCTCACCGCGCTGCAAGGGCGCTTCGTGGTACTCAATTTCGATGACGAGGGCACCGTCACTGCCCGCGCCGTGCTGGGGGAAGAGACCTCGGTGCTGGAGACCCCCGTCGCCAGCTGGCATGCGGTGCTATCTCTGGATCCCGGCGCCGTCATCTTCGAGGTCAAGCACGGCCCCTACGCCCCCTTTCGGGAAGAGGACTTCGCCCCCTGGTCACCGGCGGTGGACGACATCCAGGGCCAGCAGGCGCTGATGGCCTGGTATCGCCACGCCGAGCTGGGCCAGCGCTGGCCGGGGCGCTGATCTGCCCCCCTTCTACACCAACCCAGCGAACAGGGCGAACACGCGCCAATAAAAAGACCCGCCAGCGGCGGGTCTTTTTTTATATTCGAATGCGGGCTATCGGGCGTGAGCTCAGCCCTTTTGCACCAGACCAATCTGACCCGGCTCGCACCACTCGAACATCACCTCCTGGCTCTTGCCGCAGCAGGAGCCACCGCACACCTGGGTCTCCCGCTTCGCGACCCGCCCCTTGCGCATCCAGACGCCGAGCATGGCCTCCACCGCATCTTCCGAGGTGTGGAAGTGGCGGGCCAGCTCGCGCCGGCTCGCCTTCTGCTGCGCGGCGAGGTACTCCCCCAGCTCGCGCAGGATCATAGGGCCACCACCTTGCGCGCCACTATGTCGCCGTGGCGACGGCCCAGCCACCAGAGCAGCAGCAGGGAGAGGCCGTAGCTCGCCACCCAGAACAGGCTTTGCTCGGGGTGGGCGGCGAAGGTGGCCAGCTGATAGAAGACGGTGGCGCACATGAAGGCCATGTAGTTGCACCAGGCGGCGGTCAGCAGGGCCCACTGGCGGCCGGTCTCCCGCACCAGGGCGCCCATGGCGGCGGCGCAGGGCATGTAGAGCAGCACGAACAACAGGTAGGCAAAGGCACCGGCCGCCCCGTCGAAGTGGCTCTGCATGTTGCCGTAGGTGGAGACGTCCACCTCCTGCGCCTCGGCGGCGGCCTGCTGATCATCCAGATTGCCCACCGCCAGCCCCATGGGGTCGGTCGGGTCGATGTCGGCCAGATTGGTGGCCACTGCGGCGATCGCTTCCTGGAAGCTGCTTACCAGGGAGAACTCGCTCGCCTCCTCTTCCCCGTCGCCGCTGCCGGCGTAGAGGCTGTTGAGGGTACCGACCACCGCCTCTTTGGCGAAGATGCCGGTGACGATGCCGACCGTGGCCTGCCAGTTGTCATCGCGCACGCCGATGGGGTGCAGCACAGGGGTCACCGCCTGGCTGATTTTGCTCAGCACCGAGCTCTCCTGATCCTGGTGGCCGAAGCTGCCATCGGTGCCGAGCGAGTTGAGTACGCTCAGCACGGCGACCACCAGTACGATGGTTTTACCGGCGCCGAACACGAAGGACTTGAGCTTCTGCCAGGTCTTGATGCCGACGTTGACCGGGCGCGGCCACTCGTAGTCCGGCATCTCCATCAGCATGGAGTCGCTCTTGCCCGGCAACAGGGTGCTGCGCAGCAACAGGCCGGTGAGCACCGCCACCAGAATGCCGATGAGGTAGAGACCGAACACCAGGTTCTGGCCCGACTCGGGGAAGAAGGCCACCGCGAACAGGGCGTAGACCGGCAGGCGAGCACCGCACGACATGAAGGGGGCCATGGCCGAGGTCATCAGCCGCTCGCGCTCGGAGTTGAGGGTACGGGTCGCCATCACCGAGGGCACGGTGCAGCCAAAGCCCATCAACATGGGCACGAACGCCTTGCCCGGCAGGCCGAGGCGGCGCATCAGGGCATCCACCACAAATGCGGCGCGGGCCAGGTAGCCGGAGCTCTCCAGCACCGCCAGGAACAGGTAGAGGCAGCCGATCACCGGGATGAAGGTGGCGACGGTCTGCAAACCCACCCCGAAGCCATCCGCCAAGATGGCCCCCAGCCAGTCCGGCGCATGGACGAGCCCCAGCAGGTGGTGGACGCCATCGACAAACAGGGCGCCGCCCATGATGTCGAAGAAGTCGATGAAGGCGCTGCCCACCTTGATGGCGAACATGAACATCAGGTACATCACCAGCAGGAAGAAGGGGATGCCGAACCAGCGGTTGAGCAGCACCCGATCGAGCCGCTCGCTCTGGGCCGCGGTGAGCTTGCCCTTCTGCTGGCACGCCTGGGCGGCCCACTGGTGGATGTGGCCGTAGCGGATGTCCGCCAGCTGCAGGTCCACATCCTGCCCGTGGTGAGCGCGGGCCACCACGTTGGCGGCGGCGGCCTGCTGGCCGGGCAGCAGGGTCTCCTGCATCACCGCATCTTCTTCCAGCAGGCGCAGGGCGCGGCCACGGGCGGTGAGGTGGTGCGGGGCGAGCAGGGTCTCAAGCTCCGCCAGATCTTTTTCCAGCTCGCAGCCGTAGTCCAGCAACAGTGCCGGCTGCGGCTGGCCGATGAACTGCTGGATCTGGTTCTTGAAGGCGGCGACCTGCTGGCGGTTGTGGGCCGAGAGGGCCACCACCGGGCAGCCGAGGGCCTTGGCGAGCTTGCTCTCGTCGATGGTGATGCGCCGCTTTTGCAGGATGTCCATCTTGTTGAGCACCACCACCATGGGCAGCCCCAGCTCGCGCAGTTGCAGCGTGAGGTAGAGGGAGCGCTCCAGGTTGGCGGCGTCGATGACGTTGAGCAGCAGATCCGGCTGCTGGCCCTCCACGAAGCGGCTGGCGATCTGCTCGTCCAGGCTCCCTTCCTGGTTGGCCAGGCTGTAGATGCCGGGCAGGTCCATCAGGTTGTAGTCGTGGCCCTGGGCACTGAATTCGCCCATCTTCTTGTCGACGGTGACGCCGCTCCAGTTGCCCACCTGCTGGCGGGCCCCGGTCAGGGCGTTGAACAGGGAGGTCTTGCCGCTATTGGGGTTGCCGACGGTTACCAGGGAGTAGTTCATACCGGCTCGACCTCGATTTGCTGGGCAAGGCTTTTTTGCATGGAGAGGCAGATCCCCTGACACTGGATCTGCAGCGGATCCCCGAGCGGGGCCGCGCGCAAATAGATGACTTCAGTCTGGGGCAGCAAGCCCATCACCATCAGCTTGCGCCGCAGGGGACGGGTCAATTGATTCATGTTCTTGATGCGAGCACTCTGTCCCGGTGACAACTGCGCGAGTACCATGACTGACTCCTGAAGTTAAACAATAATAATTCTCTTTTACTTGAGGGCATTATAATCCGTGTTTTCAAAGCTTATTTGAGTAAAATCAAACTCCGCTTAGCTAACCCACAAATAACTGCCATGAGTCACGACAACAACAGCCGCCTGGTCTACAGCACGGACGGCGGCATCATCAAAGAACAGAACCAGCCGCAATCCGCCTCCCCCTTCCCCACCGACGGGGTGGTGCGCATTCGCCGCGAAACCAAGGGGCGCAAGGGCGCCGGGGTCATCACCATCCACGGCGTCCCGGCCGAACAGCAAAAGAGCATCGCCACCCTGCTCAAGAAAAAGTGCGGCACCGGCGGCGGCCTGAAAGAGGGAGTGATCGAGATCCAGGGGGACAAACGGGATCTGATCAAGGCCGAGCTCGAGAAGGCCGGTTTCAGCGTCAAGCTGGTGGGTGGCTGATCCCGACGCCGCCCGGCTTGCGTCACTTTCGCTTTTTCCCTAGAATGCCCGCTCCCATCGAGGGGGAGTAGTCTCGCCAGCCGGCCCCAAACCGGTTCGCGACCCTGATCAACATACTTGGTGCCAACTCACCATGGTCAGGGTGATCCACGCCAGCCGCGGATTTGACAAGACCTTTGACGGGCCAGTGCCAATACCGGGGACGGATGGCGCAGGCTTGTCTCAGGTATAACAATTCCGTCCCCCGGTCATTTTTATGGAAGCCTTGTTAACCTCAACCCTCAGCGTGGCCATCGCCGAAATCGGCGACAAGACCCAGCTGCTGGCGCTGTTGCTCATCTGTCGTTTTCGCAAGCCCTGGCCCATCATCGCCGGCATGCTGGCGGCCACCCTGCTCAACCACGCCGGCGCCGCCTGGCTTGGCGAGTTCATCAGCCGCTGGCTCGACCCCAAGGTGATGACCTACCTGGTGGCCGGCGCCTTCATCGCCATGGCCGCCTGGATCCTGGTGCCGGACAAGATGGACGACGAGGAGAGCCCGCTCGACAAATACGGCCCCTTCATGGCCACCTTCGTGCTGTTCTTCATCGCCGAGATCGGCGACAAGACCCAGATCGCCACCGTGCTGCTGGCGGCCAAGTACGACTCGCTGACCCAGGTCATCACCGGCACCACCCTCGGCATGATGCTGGCCAACGTGCCTGTGGTGCTGCTTGGCAAGCTGGGGGCCGATCGCCTGCCCCTCAAGGGGATCCGCATCGCCTGCGCCATCCTGTTCGTGGGCCTCGGGGTGAGCACCCTGCTGTTCGCCTGACCCGGCCGGATCAGAAGGTGGCGAGGCAAGGGTGAGCACTTGCCGACGACGCTCCCGCGCCCATGTCGTCTCTTTGCACGCAAGCCCCGTCCTCTGGCGGGGCTTTTTGCTGCCCGCATGGCGGGCCTGCGGCGCCCGCAGACGGGGGCTGCCAACCGGCGCCATGGCCGTGGCATAATGCGGCAAACCTGATGGAGCATCCCATGCACTTCACCTCAAGACAGACGCTGCTCGACTGGGTCAGGCGCGGGCGTCTCGACCGGGCCCAGTTGCCCGCCGCCCTCGCCCTGTGCGAGCTGCCCCCCGGCCCTGCCCGCTGGCAGTGGCTGTTCGATCGGCTGCTGCTCTGGCTTGGCAGTCTGTGCCTCGGCGCCGGTCTGGTGTTCTTCGTCGCCTTCAACTGGCAGGAGCTGGGCCGCCTCTCGCGCCTCGCGCTGCTGGAGCTGCCGCTGCTCGCCATGCTGCTGTTGCTGTGGCGCAAGCCCCTCGCCGACAGCCAGCGCCAGGCGCTGCTGCTCGCCATCGCCCTCAACATCGGTGCTCTGCTGGCGCTGGTGGGGCAGACCTACCAGACCGGCGCCGATCCCTGGCAGCTGTTCGCCACCTGGGCGCTGATGCTGCTGCCGCTGGCGGCGCTCGGCCAGAGCCCGCTGCTGTGGACCCTGAGCTGGCTGCTCGGTCAGCTGGCGCTGGTGCTCTACTGGCGGCTCGGCCTGTTCAACTTCTTCTTCGCCTTCGACGAAGAGGCCCTCGGCTGGAGCCTGACCCTGTTCAACGCCGCCCTCTGGGGCATATTGCTGCTGGTGCCCGCCCGCTACCGGCTGATGCCCTCCTGGCTGGCGGGGCTGGCCGCCGGGCTCGGCGTCACCTTGCTAACCCTGCTGGCGCTGTTCGATGCCGCCTCCCCCTGGGTCTGGCCGGCCTGGATCGGCTGGCTGGCGGCCGCCTACCTGCGCTGGCACCACAGGTTCATCGCCGGGCTCGCCATGGGCTGCCTGAGCCTCATCGTGGTGCTGCTGACCGCGCTCGGCAAATGGATGGAGCCGGACGTCGACGGCTTCCTGCTGCTCTGCCTCATCGCCATCGGCCTGTCGGTGGCCGCCAGCCGCTGGCTGCAACAACAACGGAGGCCCCATGAGTGATCTGACCCCCTGGCAGCGACTGCAACGGGCCCGGTTGGTGGAAGGGGATGCCCCCCGCGACGACCAGCCCCACTGGTCGAGCCGCTTTCTGCTCGGCATGGTGGGCTGGATTGCCGCCCTGTTCCTGCTGTTCTTCCTGTTCATGTCGTTCTCCCAGCTCACCCGGGATGCCGACAGCGCCCTGCTGATGGGCGCCGTGCTGATGGCCATCGCCTTTTGCCTCAACCGCTTCGCCACCCGCAGCGATCTGTGGGATCAGTTCGTGCTGGCGCTGGCGCTGGCCGGCGATGCCTGGCTGCTCTATGGCCTGCTCGATCGGCTGGATCTGCACTCGGCCCCGCTCTGGCTCGGCCTTGCCCTGCTCTCACTCGCCATCGCCGCCCTGTTCGAACACTGGCTGATCCGGCTGTTCCACAGCTTCGCCACCGCCATCCTGCTCACCCTTGGACTGGCCTGCCTCGGTCTGCAACTGCTGGCCCTGCCGCTGGTGATGACGGCCCTTACCCTCTGCTGGCTGCAGGCAGAACGCGATCCAGCGCGCCATCAGCTCTTTGAATCCCTCACCCTGGGGCTGGCGCTCTCCCTGCTGGTGCTGGGGCGCCTGCACCACCCGCTGTGGGAGGGCGGCGCCAGCATGCTCGACGAGCTCGGCCACTCCCGCCTGCCGCTCTGGCTCAACCCGCTGCTCTGCGCCGCTCTGTTGCTGGGGCTGATGATCCGGCTGAAACTGCCGCTGCTGTACGGGCTGCCACTGGTGCTGCTCAGCGCCCTCATCCCCGGCATGGGGGCCGGCGCCCTGGTGCTGGTGCTCGGCTTCTATGCCGGCAGCGTTGGCCTGATGACCCTGGCCGGCCTGCTGCTGGTCGGCTTTGGCTCTCTCTATTACTACGATCTGGGGCTGACCCTGATGACCAAATCCTGGCTGCTGCTGGGCTCGGGCGCCCTGCTGCTCGGCGCCCGCCAGCTGCTCAAACGGCTGAGCCTGCGGAGCCCCTCATGAGACGACTCGCCCTGCTGCTGACCGGCCTCGCCATCCTGGCGGTCATCAATATCACCGTCTGGCGCTACGAGCACGCCATGAGCAGTGGCGAGGTGGTGCTGCTGCGCCTCGCCCCGGTCGACCCGCGCTCCCTGATGCAGGGGGATTACATGCGCCTCAACTACGAACTCGCCCGCCAGCTCGGCAACCGGCGCCACGACGAGGCCCCCGCCGATACCCTGGTGATCCGCCTCGACGAGCAGCAGATCGCCAGCTGGGTGGAAGGGGGCAAGCCGGAGCAGCTGGCCCGGGATGAACGGCTGCTGCAGGTGCGCCAAAGCGATGGCCAGTGGCGCATCGGCCCCGATGCCTACTTCTTCGAGGAGGGCACAGGCGAGCAGTACGAGGCGGCGTGCTACGGCGAATTTCGCCTGCAGGAGAGCGGCAAGGCCCTGCTGGTGGGGCTGCGCGATGAGCAGCTAAAACCGCTGGGCAACCCCAGAGCGCGCTGGTAACTGCTGGCAATATCAGGCTTTTTTGCCCACACTTGGGCAAGATGATCGCCCGCGCTACGCCAAGGATTGCCCATGAGGAGAGGTTTTTTCGGTTGTCTGCTGCTGTTGTCATGCCTTGGCACGGCGCAGGCCGAGCTCGGCAAGCTGGAGTACCTGACCGAGGAGTATCCCCCCTACAACTTCACCGATGCCGCCGGCCAGCCCGGTGGCCTCGCGGTGGAGCTGCTGCAGCGCATCTGGCAAAACACCCAGACGCCCCCCCAGCCCATCCGCATCCTGCCCTGGGCGCGGGGTTACTACCTGCTCACCCAGAAACCCAACGTGGTGCTCTTCTCCACCGCCCGCACCGACACCCGCGATCCCCTGTTCAAGTGGGCCTGCCCCATCGGCCACGCCGAGTACGTGCTGCTGGCCTACAAGCGCCGCCCCATTACCCTGAGCGCCGTCGAGCAGATCAACGACTACCGCATCAGCGCCGTGCGCTCCGATGCCTCCGAGCAGTTGCTGCTCAACCGCGGCATGGACGAGAACCGCATCATCCCCGCCAACCGGCTGAGCCAGGGGCTGAAGATGCTGGTGTCGGGCCGCGCCGATCTGCTGGCGACCGGCAAGCTGGCGGGCTACGACGCCATCAAGGAGCTGCAGCTCGATACCAAAGCGTTCACGGTGGCCTTCGTACTGGATGCCGAAGAGCTCTGCTACGCCTTCAGCCGCCAGGTGGATGACGGGGTGATCAAGCAGTTTCAGCGCGCCCTCAACCAGGCGCTCGCCTCGCCGGACTATCAGGCGCTGCGGCGCCAATACATGCCGTGAGCCGTGCCACGGCTGGCGATTTGGCCGGCTTTGATAACACTTGAGAGTGACGCAACACCCCACCAGGATGGCCAAAATGAAAAAATGGACCGGATTCGCCGCACTCGTGTTTGCCACCCTGGCCCAGGCCAGTCCCGAGCTTGGCAAGCTGCACTACCTCAGCGAAGAGTACAAACCCTACAACTTCTCCAACGAGGCGGGCGCCCCCACCGGGCTCGCCGTCGAGCTGCTGCAACAGGTGTGGAAGAAGACCAACACCCCGCCGCAGACCGTCACCATCATGCCCTGGGCGCGGGGCTACTACCTGCTGACCCAGAAACCCAACGTGGTGCTCTTCTCCACCGCCCGCACCGAGGCGCGGGATCCTCTGTTCAAGTGGGCCTGCCCCATCGGTTACGCCGAGATCGTGCTGATGGGACTGGCCAAGAACCCGATCAAGATAGCCAGGCTGGAAGATGCCCAGCAGTACAACATAGGGGCGGTGCGGGCCGACGTGGGGGAGCAACTGCTGCTCAACAACGGCTTCGACGAGCAGAAGATCCTGCCGGCCAACCGCCTGCCCCAGGCGCTCAAGATGCTCACCTCGGGCCGGGTCGATCTTATCTCCACCAACAAGACCACCATGCTGGATCTGATCGCCTCCCAGCAGCTGGATCCCGCCCAGTTCAAGGTGTTCTGGATGTTGAGCTCCGAGCAGTTCTGCTTCGCCTTCAGCCACCCGGTGAGCGACGAGCTGGTCAAGGAGTTCCAGAGCGGCCTGACCCAGGTGCTGGCCAGCAGCGAGTTCCAGCAGATCCAGAGCAAGTACTTCCCCGCCCGCTGAGGGGTGGCATGAAGAAGGGGCCCAGCGGGGCCCCTTTTGTTTGCCTGTCTCACCTGCGCGTCAGCTCGGCCGGCGACGCTGGCGCTTGACTTCGTACATGCAGGCATCGGCCAGCCTCAGCGCCTCGTCCACCGTGCTGAGGGCCGGATCGGTGGCCACCACCCCCACGCTGGCGCCGGCATAATGAAGCGCTCCGGTGGGCAGCTCGAGCGACACCAGGCTCGCCTCGAACAGCCGGCGCTGGAAGCCCTGCACCGCCGCCTCCCGCGTCTCTTCGCCGCACGGCGGCCCCATCCCCACCGCCACGAACTCGTCGCCCCCCACCCGCGCCAGCAGATCGCCGCCGCGCAGCACACAGGAGAGCGCCGCCGCCACCCGTTGCAACAGCAGGTCACCCACATCGTGGCCGTGGGTGTCGTTGATGGCCTTGAAGCCATCGAGATCGATAAAGCCTATCAACAGCGGATGCTCGACCCGCTCTGCCAGCGAAAAGAGGCGGTTGAGCTCGTGCATCAGTGCCCGCCGGTTGGGCAGCCCGGTCAGCGGGTCGCTCAGCGCCTGGCGCGACAGCTCGTTGTTGGCCTGCTGCAACTGCTGCAGCAGCTGTTCACGCTCCACCTGCTCGGCGATGAGCCGGGCGAAGAAGGCGATCAGATGATCCGAACCCGCCAGCAGTGGTTTGTGTTCGGCGCTGGCGGCGCACAGGGTGCCATAGAGGGAGCCGGAGGGGGTGCGCACCGGGCAACTCAGATAGGTGCGAATGCCAAGGGCCTGCGCCGCCTGGGAATCCCCCCAGCAGAGCGCCACATCGTCGGTGTAAAAACGCCCCTCGTCGAGGGCCCGCCGGCAGAGGGTATCGCCCCAGGCCACCGAGGCCCCCTCAGGGATCTGCAGGTCGGCGCTGTTGCGGGCATAGCGGATATGTTGGGTATCGTGACCAAGGTCGATTTCGGTCAGATAGGTGGATTCGAGCCCGGTGACCGTTTCGAGCATCTCCAGCAGCGGGCGGGTCAGGCTCTCCAGATCCCGCGCCCCGGTCACTTGCAGCGACAACGCCTGCAATATTCTGTCCATGCACACCTCCCTGCTTGCATGTCTATTCCTGAAACCATAGCCTCTTCACCCGCCGCCCGCCCCCATCGCGGCGCTATCTCTGCGCTTTTGCCGCCCTTTGTCGCCGAACGACCCTCGATTGTTCGGCAACGTGCTCCGTTTGCAGCCAACACGAGATTACCCCATCTGAGGGGTAATCAGCACCCACTGCCGAAGCAAGCGGTGCCTGTCGTGCGAAGCCATTGGCTGCGGCGGCTTGCCGGTGGCGCTCAAGCGAGCTCGGTATCCTGATGGCCCCTGTCGCTGACCACCTTTATTCGTGGCGCTCCCCTGCCATTCCCCTCACTTGGCTCGCCACTCGGTTCAGCTCTCGGCCTGCCACTCTCCCCTGTCTCTACTCGGCTGTCAGCGCAGCTCGGGGCTCATCTTCCATCACACCCCGAACCTGGGTCAACCGCCGGTTGCCACTCTGCAGCAAAGGAGAAAAAACATGCAATTCTGATGGTTGCATCACTAATTTCATGGATTTGGATGGCCCCGCCGAGGCGGGTTCCGTAAGATGACCATCGGCCCCTGTTGGCCCCGCATATTCATGAATGGTCAAGGGCGCAAGGTGGCGGCGACAGTCAGGGGCGGCAGCGTCTTTGGCGGAGCCCAGCCGGTCTCCCGCGCCTGCGGCAAGGTGCGAGGGGTGCCCCCTCGACGGCTGCTCTCGTCAGCCCCGGGGCTCCATCCCCTCTCCCCTGTGGGAGAGACGTTTGGATCAATGGGTGGGGTTGTGTAGGGTCGATTAGCGAAGCGTAATCGTCCGCGGTAACCGTCCCCTCCCCCCTGCGGGAGAACGGTAGGGTGCAATAAGCGAAGCGCATTGCACCGGGGTAAATGATCCCCTCGCCCCTTGGGGGATAGGGCTTGGGATCAATGGATGGGGTCGAGTAGGGTCGATTAGCGGAGCGTAATCGTCCGCGGTAACCGTCCCCTCTCCCCTTGCGGGAGAGGGCTAGGGTGAGGGGTCACTAGCCTGATTGGCATGGCTGCGCCATGCAGGACACGAGGACTCCGTCCTCGACGGGGTTTCGCCGCCGCTGCGCGGCTTGGCGAGTGACTTTTCTTTGCGTGACCAAAGAAAAGTCACCAAAAGAAAGGCCACCCCCACTTGTTCGCCCTCCTGCGTCGGGTTCCCTCGGTTCACCCGTTTGTCCCACGGCACGCGCCGATGGGCCATCCATGGCCCAGCGGCGCTCGCTCGGCGTCCTGCCTCGCGGCCTGGACAAACGGGCTCACCTCGGCGAACAACAGGGGGCAACCCCGAACCTGATACACCGAGACTGGTTAACAGCATCCGGTGTATTCGAAGCTGTGATCGGGAGAGAGGTTATCTCTGATCCGGCCCCTTACCCGCCATATGGCGAGGCCAGATTGCCGCACCGATGAAACAAGAATCATCAACTTGGTTGCATGGGTGAAAAAATCATTATGAGTACAACAGAAAGCGGCACAGACCCCTATCAGGAAACAGTTTTATATTGAAGGTCCGATAGTGAGTCTTTCACCGTTATGACACCGTATTTCTCTAACGTCCGAACACACTATTTTAAATAGATAATAAAATATTTAATTCACGCCAAACTCATATTTATCAAACGAGACAATATTATGCATGTCGTTTATGGAAGTAATATTAATGGCGTTATAATAAATGCCATAGAAAAGATATTTTCAGATGGTGTCAATACCTCATCAAGAAACGGGAAGACATTAACACTATATGATGTAAGCATCATATTAAATGACCCCAAATCAAGACACCTAAGCTTATTAGGTAGAAAAAACAATATTTTTGCCACGTTTGCAGAAACTCTTTGGGTATTGGCAGGAATGAACAAAATCGCGCCTTATTTATCGTTCTTTGTACCTAGGGCAAAAGAATATTCAGATGATGGTATTACCTGGCGTGCTGCTTACGGTGAAAGGCTCTATGCATATGGGCAAATAGATAATGTAATTAAACAATTTAAAAGTGAAGGTATATTCACAAGAAGAGCTGTAGTAAGTCTTTACATGCCAAATAGGGACACAAGTGAAAGCCTACTTGGAGTAAATTTAGAAAATAGCCTAGACATCCCTTGCAACAACCTAATCCATTTTTTTGTCACGCCAGACAAAAAACTAAATATCAAGGTAACTCAACGAAGTGGGGATTTAATTTTTGGAGTAAGCCATATAAATATTTTTGAATTCAGTCTTTTGCAAGAATTAGTCCTTTCTATGTTACAAAAAGAGGTTGATAGTGAATTACGGTTAGGTTATTTGCATCAGTCAATTACAAACTTGCACATCTATGAAGATAAGATAAAGCAGGCCCAAGACATACTTTCCAACAAAGATAAGCAAAATCTAGACATTAAAAACCAAGACAGTATTTATTTTGCTAGCTCTCTGCAGGAAACTAAACATTTATTACATGACATAGTCTTATTCATTGAAAATATGATAACAATGAATATTACGGATTTGCCACCAATAGAGCTGACCAGAATTGAAATGCAAGCTATATTTACACATTACGATGTAGACTATAATGTTAATCTTCTTTGGGGATATTGTGATGCGACACTGACATATGTTTACCAAAAAAGACTCATGCAACCAATTACTTTACACTCAAGATTAAGTCAAGACTTTATATTATCTATCACTAAAAACAATTTCAATCAACATATAAAGGTCGCACCATGAGAATTGCTTTTATGGGAGTCTCTGGCAGTGGAAAAGATTATCTTGCCAATTATTTAATAAACAACTATGACTTTATTCGCCTCTCATTCAGTGATCAGTTAAAAAAACTTGCTCACCACATATATCCTTGGCTAGAAAAAGACTATCAACCAGAGGAAAAATCATTACCTTTAAACATAGTTTTATCTACTGGAGAGAAAATAACATATTCACCAAGAGATATCTGGCTCAATCTCAACTCTTTAAGAAACATAGAGGAGCAAATATTCATCAGGATGCTCACTGAAGAAATAAAATCCATCGACAATACCAAGAGCATTATAATAACAGATGTACGTTCAACCAATGAGCTATTATGGTGCAAGAATAATAAGTTCACTATTATCTATATAGAGAGAGAACATAATAACTACAAAAATTATGAAATTGATAAATATGTAGTGAAAAATAAATCAAAATCCGACCACGTATTTAACAATGCTACTTTAGGTACAAACGCGTTTAGTAAATTCTTTAAAGAGGCTTTCATCTGTGGATTACAAAAATGACACATTATATTGTAACGTTAATAAGCAGAAAATAAAGTCTGCCAAACCAATACTAAATGACCGAGTAATAAAGGAGTGGTTTTATCATCAACGGGAAAGAACATCTATTTATTATAAAAAAAGCATTCTAGAACTCCCCCCCTTTTGGACTACTGATGAAATATTAAGAAAGTATAAATTTGTAAATACCAAGAGAACATGGGATAGAGAAACGAAATGGTTAATCTCTAATGTGATTAACAATGCATCTTTGAGCTATGAAAACAAAATATTAAACATATTTTTATTTCGTGTCATAAATAAAAGCGATACGCTACGCTCACTTGGCGCACCATTTCACTTCTCTAATATGCGCTTAGATTACATCGATGAAGAAGTAAGAAACAAATTATCAGCAATAGCTTCCAACGACCCAAAATATGTATTTTTTAGCGCAGCATATATACTTGGTGGACCAAAAGTAAGCTTTGGCTCCTTTCTAGAGAAGCGAGAAGGTAAAATAGAAAAAAACATGATCATAAGAATGATCAAGTTTGTTTTCTACAATCAGGATTCAATTGTAAAAGGAGTCACTAATGCAGCAACACAAGATATCGTATATAGCAATCTAAAATCATTCCATGGCATAGGTAGATTTCTAGCCTACCAAATTTTTATCGATCTGACGTACCTTAATGACTTTCCATTTACAGAACATAATTTTGTTATTTCAGGACCAGGATGCGAGAGAGGAGTTAACTGGATTTTTGAAAATAGAGATGGCATGAGCAGCGAAGAGTGCTTGTTTTGGTTTACAGAAAATCAGCACATGATCGCAGAAATATATAATGAAAGTTGGGACATGGATGAAATATTTCATTTTCTACCACAAGCACAACGATGCTACACATTAATGGATATGGAAAATAGTGGTGCATGTGAGATTGATAAAAGGTGCCGGACCAAATTTAACAATAAGAGACCAAAACAAACGTATAATTATAAGTTAAAAAGTAACTTCGAACTTTTTTAACTATATTAGTGAGGATTAAAATGGTTAATACTATTCAACGAAACGTATTTATTAGTCATCACCACAAGGATGATGCAAGTGTTGATGGGATTACTCGCTTAGCATCATCTAAAGGTTATCAATTTAGGAACAGCTCAATAAGAGTAAAACCAGAGAACCAAGCGCGCATAGACCAAAAGAAAATCAGTGACAGAACTATTGAACGTCTTCTTAGAATGAAAATGAGATGGGCAAGTCAAGTTATTGTTGTTATAGGTAAGGAAACACATACAAGGCCGTGGGTTAATTGGGAAATAAAAGTAGCCCATCAGCTTGGAAAACCAATTATTGGCGTTTATGAGAATGGTTTAAAAGACGATGTTGAACTGCCTGACAATCTTAAAACATATGCAACATCTATTGTTGGATGGAGAGCTGAGTCGATCATCGAGGCGCTAGATGGCAATAGCCAATTCCAACATGCTGATGGTCGAGAGAGAGAGAAAATTATTGGGGGAAATATCATATGCTGATATCTCCAAACTCATTTTTGTACGCTTATGCAATCACTCGAGACTTTGGGTTCGCACCTAATCCATTTCATGGAGTTTGTACTTTAGCAACATGCAAGCCACGAATAAGAAAATCGGCAAATGTAGATGATTGGATTTTAGGAATTGGAGGGGCAAAGTTACGCACAGCAAATAAAAAGTGCATTTTATTAATGAAAATAACAGAAAAAATAAATTTTAATGATTATTGGTCAGACTCACGCTTTTCTCTGAAAAAACCGTCTAGAAATGGCAGTCACGTGCAAATGTTAGGAGATAATATATATCATCAAGATATAGACGAAACATGGATACAAGAAGATTCACATCATAGTAACCCTGATGGTAGCTATAATATGACAAACTTAGAGAGAGATACTAAATCTACGTTTGTCCTAATCTCAAATCACTTCTATTATTTTGGCAATGCAGCAATTGATATTGACTTACAATCAATTAGATACAATAAAATAAGAGACTACAAAAAAATAGATATAGCCCAATCAGAAGGGGCAAGGGATATAATAGAAAGTATACACCGCAATAACAAATCAAAATTAAATATGGTTATTTCAGACCCCTGTCAATTTGCTGATTTTTATAAACGGGTAGACCAAAAGTCTGGTTTAATATTAATGTAAACGATTTATAATAATGATGGGTAGTAAATAAGGATAGTTACATCATGTCTAGTTTAATTCCAGCAGCACAAGATACGGCAACTCAACCAATAGAATTAAATATTATCTCAATAAGTTTAGATGGATTTAACTCAGCGCTAAAAATAAATATTCCAGTACCACTATTGATAACAATCGCTCTAGTATTATCAATTCTATTATTCAAGAAAATACAACCAGCATTAAAAAATTACAAGACTGATGAAATCACAATCAAGGAACCATTTACAGGAACTCAAATAAAAATCAAGCCTAGTATAGAGGATAAAAAAATTGCACATAAGATATGGACTGAGCTAGTAACAAGAAAAGCAGCCTTACCTTTTCAACGAGATAAGGATGTAATCGTTGAAGTATACGATAGCTGGCATACATTATTTCAATGTATCAGAGAACAAATAGCAGCGCTTCCGGTAGAAAAACTATCAGGTAAAAAGAAAGAAGATACTGAAAACCTTATTGACATATCAATGATGGTTCTAAATGATGGTTTAAGACCACACCTAACTGAATGGCAGGCCAAATACCGTTCATGGTATAAAGTAGAAAAGGAAAAAGAATGTAATAAATCAATCTCACCTCAAGATATTCAAAGGACTTACGCTTATTATGAACAACTAGTAAGTGATATAGAAAATGTAAATAAGAAACTTCAACTTTTTGCTAATGAGTTGAAACAATTTGTCAGAAGTGACTAAAAGCAACTTAAAAACACACGTTTCATGTCACTATGTATCGACAAAACCATTTTAAAACAGTATTAAATAATATAATTGCTCTTCGGTTTACTCTTCATCAGTTAAATATTAATCCTAATATATTCCATGTCATTTATAATTGCGAAAACATCTTTTATATAAAATACCTAAACAAGGCAATTACTTCTAGACACTTAGGACAAAGTCCCCTTTACATTGCATACCACAAAAAACCGCAGCCTTGAGCTGCGGTTTTTATTTCTATTCCCCAAACACTTTTGCACTCAATATTTCCCCCCTTGCACAGCTCCCCCCTGCGGCGTAATAAACGGTCGACCAGAAAGATAAAGCCACGGGTGGGCACGGTATTGGTTCCCCCTGCAAACCGCCGAGTCGAGTTCAACGGGTCAGGAACGCCATCAGGGATGATGGCGCAGCCGGCACAGGGGCCAAATTGGATCATGGCGAGCACAGCTCGTCCCCGATTTGGCGCGAGAACAAGGATGTTCGAAGCGGGCTTTGGCCGAAGCCAGGGATGGCGTAGGCCAAAGTGCCGTCTGCTGCGCTCCGTCCGACCCGTTGGACGAGACGAGGGAACCCGCGAAGCGGGCGGTTTGCCGGGGGGAAGACTTTTGGTGTTATTTGCCAAAGAGAGCGGTCTTTCAAAAGTCACTCGCCAAGCCACGTAGCGGTGGCGAAATCCCTTCGAGGGCCGTGCCCTCGCGTCCTGCATGGCGAAGCCATGCCATTCAAGCGTTGGATGGCATTCAGCCGAGGAATGACGTTAGCCCCCCTCTCCCGCAAGGGGAGAGGGGGGCTGATCCTGCATGGCGAAGCCATGCCATTAAGGCGTTGGACGGCATTCAGCCCAGGAATGACGTTAGTCCCCTCACCCTAACCCTCTCCCCCAAGGGGCGAGGGGATCAGACCGAAGGATGCCGAGGCTTCACGACAGGCCACAAAAAAACCGCAGCCCAATGGCTGCGGTTTTTTTATTGGCTCAACCTGTTGCCAGCAACAGGACAACCGGTCTTAGGCACGGCGCCAGCTGGTCTTACCGG
The DNA here is from genome assembly GCF_041402265.1 of Aeromonas sp. S15(2024). NCBI lineage: Bacteria > Pseudomonadati > Pseudomonadota > Gammaproteobacteria > Aeromonadales > Aeromonadaceae > Aeromonas > Aeromonas sp. S15(2024). Next base: position 75,415 of record NZ_JBGLQY010000002.1, read on the forward strand.
CGCTGTCTTCCAGCACGATACCCATCTCGGTGAGACGGTTGCGGGCGGCATCGGCAGCGGCCCAGTTCTTGTCGGCGCGGGCCTGATTGCGCTCGGCGATCAGACGCTCAATCTCGGCGACCTCTTCGTCCGCTTCGTCCCCTTTCAGGAAGGCTTCGGGGTCTTGCTGCAGGATGCCGAGCACGGCGCCCAGTTCGCGCAGGCGGGCACCGAGACCGGCGGCCACGGCCATGTCTTCACCCTTCTGGCGGTTGATCTCGCGCACCAGGTCGAACAGGGCGGAGTAGGCTTCCGGAGTGTTGAAGTCATCGTCCATCGCCTCCTTGAAGCGATCCACCTGCTCGTCGCCACCGGCAGCAGCGGCCGCCGGCAGATCCCGCAGGGCGGTGTACATGCGCTCCAGCGCGGCGCGGGCTTGCTTCAAGTTATCTTCCGAGTAGTTGAGCTGGCTGCGGTAGTGGCCAGACATCAGGAAGTAACGGACGGTTTCGGCATCGTAGTGGGCCAAGACGTCGCGGATGGTGAAGAAGTTTCCAAGGGACTTGGACATCTTCTCTTTATCCACCATCACCATGCCGCTGTGCATCCAGGTGTTGACGTAGTCGCCACCGTGGGCGCAGCAGGACTGGGCAATCTCGTTCTCGTGGTGCGGGAACTGCAGATCGGAGCCGCCGCCGTGGATGTCGAAGTGGTTGCCAAGGTGCTTGGAGTTCATGGCGGAGCACTCGATGTGCCAGCCAGGACGGCCCGGGCCCCAGGGGCTGTCCCAGGTCGGCTCGCCCGGCTTGGACATCTTCCACAGCACGAAGTCGAGCGGATTGCGCTTGGCATCCACCACGTCGACGCGGGCGCCGGCCTGCAGCTGCTCCAGATCCTGGCCGGAGAGCTTGCCGTAGTCGGCGTAGGAGTCGACGATGAACATCACATCGCCGTTGTCCGCCACGTAGGCGTGCTCTTTATCCAGCAGGGATTGCACCAGCTCGATGATCTCGCCGATGTGCTGGGTGGCGCGCGGCTCAACGTCCGGGCGCACCATGCCGAGGGCATCGAAGTCGGCATGCATGTCGCCGATCAGGCGCTCGGTCAGGTCGTCACAGGTGACGCCGGTTTCGGCGGCACGCTTGATGATCTTGTCGTCCACGTCGGTGACGTTGCGCACGTAGTTGAGCTGATAGCCGCTGTAGCGCAGGTAACGGGCCACCACGTCGAAGGCGACGAAGGTGCGGCCGTGGCCGATATGACAGTGATCGTAGATAGTGACGCCACACACATACATGCCCACCTTGCCCGGGTGGATAGGTTTGAATTCTTCTTTTTGACGAGTGAGTGTGTTGTATATCTTCAGCATCTTATGACCACTGCCTGTGAGTAAAATGGCCTGCCATTCTACCCGCATCGCGCGTAGAAAACGAGGCAGAAAACGTGCCGGATCAGGCGCACCATCTATGCCGCAGGGCCCTGATGGGCTAGAATTGCCACCACTTTATGCCATACACCTGCGGGCACTTGGTCGCTCGCATCAAATGAAAGGACATATCATGGTCACTCTGCACACCAATCACGGCGACATCACCCTCACCCTGAACGCTGAAAAAGCCCCGGAAACCGTGGCCAACTTCCTGCAATACTGCCGTGACGGTCACTACGACAACACCATCTTCCACCGCGTCATCGACGGCTTCATGATCCAGGGCGGCGGCTATGCCCCTGGCTTCGAAGAGAAAGACACCCGCGCCCCCATCAAGAACGAAGCGGCCAATGGTCTGTCCAACAAGGTCGGCACCATCGCCATGGCCCGCACCATGGAGCCGCACTCTGCCAGCGCCCAGTTCTTCATCAACGTGAACAACAACGACTTCCTCGACTTCAAATCCGCCACCACCCAGGGCTTCGGCTACTGCGTGTTCGGTGAAGTGACCGCCGGCATGGACGTGGTCAACAAGATCAAGGGCGTCAAGACCGGCAACTACGGCCGCATCCACCAGGACGTGCCGACCGAAGACGTCGTGATCACCAAGGTGACCCTTGCCGAGTGATCTCTGCCTTCTGCGAGATGAACTGACTGCGGCCCCGGCCGCAGTTTTTCCATCTGCGAAGGCCGGCCCCATCGACTGGCGCCGTCTCGATTACCTGGCCCACGGCAACTCGCGTCAACGCTCGGCCCATGCCCTGCTCACGGCCGGGGTATGGGATAAGCTGGCAGCGCAGTGCGCCGATATGGCGCTGGTGAGCACGGTCGCCATCGGGCTCGACCGCCCCGGCAGCGATCTCGATATCGTCTGCCAGCATCCGGAGCCGGCCGCGTTTGCCGCAGCGCTGGCAAACCAAGGCTGGCAGGTTGCGCAAAAGGGCGCTGCCATCTGGCTCGCCGAGCAGAGCGTCACCTGCGCCGATGGTTACCCTTGGCCCCTTGAGCTCTACCTCACCCCAGAACCCCTCGAGCACCTCAACGGCTGGCGCCACCTCAGCCTGATGGCCGCCCTGCTTGAGCAGTTCGGCGCGGCGTTTTATCACGAGGTGCTGCGCCTGCGCTTTGATAAAGGGCTCAAAGGAGAGGCGGCCATGTGCCACTTGCTGGGCCTTGCCGGCGACCCGTATGCCGCGCTGCTCACTCTGGAGGGCGGCGAGCTTGCCCCACTGGTGTGGCAGCCGAAGGCGATGGGCTCCCTTTCTACCTCCACTTCCAGCCACCTCGACAGGGCCCAGCGCACTTTCTCATGAGCACCCTCTTTATCAGCGACATTCACCTGTGTGCCCAACGGCCCGACATGACCGCCGCCCTGGTGCGCTTTCTGGCGCACGACGCCCCCGGCGCCGATGCCCTCTACGTGTTGGGCGATCTGTTTGAATTCTGGATTGGCGACGACGATCCCAATCCCCTCCACGGCGAGGTGGCCGACGCCTTTGCGGCCCTGAGCCAGCAGGGGGTGCCCCTCTACTTCATTCACGGCAACCGCGACTTCTTGCTGGGCCAGGCCTTTGCCAAGCGCGCCGGCATGACATTGCTGGGGGACCCGTGCGTCATCGAGCTCTACGGCGAGCGGGTGGTGCTGAGCCACGGCGATCTGCTCTGCACCCTGGATGAGGGCTACCAGAAGTTTCGCCGCATCACCCAGCTCAAGTGGCTGCGCTGGCTGTTCCTGCGCCTGCCGCTCGCGCGCCGCCAGGCCATCGCCCACAAGATGCGCGGCCAGAGCCAGATGGAAAATGCCCACAAGAGCCAGACCATCATGGACGTGACCCCGGCGGCGGTGGACCAGATGCTGCGCCAGCACGACTGCCGGATGATGATCCACGGCCACACCCACAGACCCGCCATCCACGACTTCCAACTCGACGGCGCGCCTGCCCGGCGCATCGTGCTGGGGGACTGGTTCGAGCAGGGTTCGGTGTTGGTCTGCCGCCCCGGCGAGCAGCGCCTCGAGCAACGCGCGCTGCTCTGATCCAGCCGGTTGGCTGGCGACACTAAAAAAGGCGGGAAGAACCCGCCTTTTGTTTGCCTGCAATTTGCCTGCGCAGTGGCTACACACCAGCTACATCACCGTCATCTGCCCCGCGTAGAGGATGAAGTAGCGCAGCAGCAATATCCCCACCAGGCTCAGGCTGCAGATAAGTGCCAGCCGGGCCGGTTGATGGGCCTTGGCCGGACTGCCCACCAGCCCCAGCAGCTGGGGCAGCAGGATCCCCAGCCCGATGACCCCGAACCAGAACACCTGGGACCAGAAACCGCCGCCGATGGCCGCCCACATGGCCGCTTCCCGCTGGCCGCCACCAAAGTAGAGGCCGGTGAAGAAGCAGAGCAGCAGGAACAGCTCGATGGCGACGATGGGCCGCTCGAAGCGATGCACGAAGCTCACCCCGCGGCTGTGGCCATCCTCCCGAAACAGGGTGACCGCCAGCAAGATGGTGGAGGCCACCCCCGAGCTGATGCCGGAGACCAGAAACAGCGCCGGCAGGATCGGGTTGTTGAGCATGGGGTAGGTCTTGAGGGCGGAGAGCAGAAAGCCGGTGTAGGCCCCGAGCAGCACGGCAAGCAGCAACAGCAGCGGCGCCAGCAGCCGCTCAAGGCGAGCGAGCCAGCCGATCACCCCATCCACCAAGGCGAGTCTGCCGCTCAGCAGACGTCGGCGCAGGGCCTCGATCTCGGCCCGAAACACCACCGCCAGCCAGGCGAACAGCACCGCCATGTAGACCTGAAACAGCATGACCCCCATCGACATCACGGAGTCAAACTGGTAGTGGAACATCAGCTTCCAGAAGGTCCAGGGACGGGCCAGGTGGAAGATGAGGATAAGCAGCCCCAGGATCACCGAGACCGGCGCCAGAATGGCGGTCGCCTTGATGATGCCGCTCTCGCTGCCAGCTCCCTGGCGGCGCAGCAGCACCGAGAGGGTGGCCGAGCCTGCCGAGATACCGAGCAGGAACAAGTAGATGGCGATGGGGCCATCCCACACCAGGGAGTCGAAGTGAAACGCATCATGCCACATGGTGCTTCCCTCCCGTCAGCCGGTCTGCGTCATACAGATGAGATGGGATCATGACTTCACCTCCCCTTTCGGCACCCGGTACATCTTGGGCGAGGTCCCCAGGAACTGCTTGTAGCGATAGGTGGTCTCCTGCACCAGCCGTCTGGCGATGGGGCTGTTTGGATCGTCCAGATTGCCGAACACCAGCGCCTTGGTCGGGCAGACTTCCACACAGGCCGGTTGCTTGCCCGCCGCCAGATTGGTCTTGCGGCAGAAGTCGCACTTGTCGGCAACCCGGGTGACCGGGTTGATGAAGCGCACCTGATAGGGACAGGCGGCCAGGCAGTAGCGACAGCCGACACAGAGGTCGGGGTTGATGTCGACGATCCCATCCTCCGCCCGGATGTGAGAGGCGCCGGTCGGGCAGACGTGTACGCAGGGGGCGTTGTCGCAGTGCTGGCAGGATTTGCGAAAGAAGCGGTACTCCTGCGCCGGATACTCCCCCACCGGGCCGCTGCGCAGGATCTGCAGGCGGGCCCCCCCTGCCGGCACCTGGTTCACCTCGCGACAGGCGTCCATGCAGGCGGTGCAGCCGATACAGGCCGTCTCGTCGTGGATCATGCCGTAGCGCACGCCCTTGATGGTCATGCTGTTGGCCAGGGCGCGCGGGGCCCCCGTCAGCAGGATCAGGGCGCCGGCGCTCATGCCCACCATGAAGTCGCGGCGGGTCGTGCTCATGAGCCCTCCTTGACGGCGGCGCCGAGGCTGGCCTCATGCTGCTTGCGGTGGCAGTCGACGCACAGCTTGATGCGCGACTTCTCGGGGATCCCCACCATGGGCTCCTTGGCCGGGTGCAGCTGGTGACAGCTGGTGCAGCTGATCCGGGTGGCGTGCACGTCGTGGGCCCAGAGGGCCTTGCGCAAATCGTCCGGCTCATGGCAGCTCATGCAGACGCCGTTCTGCTGGCTCAGCGGGAAGGCGTCGTCGCCAAAGCGCATCACATCGACGATGCCGCCGCGCTGTTTACGGTGATTGGCCGACGCATTGCCGTGGCAGTTGGTGCAGGTTACCTGCTCCCCCGTATTGGGGTTGGTGACCTGGCCATGCTTGCCGTGCATCCCCTCAGCCCCATCGTGGCACTTCTCGCACTTGGCAAAACGGGCCGCGGCCTTTTTGGCGGCCGCCTTCTTCTTTTCCGCCTTGGCCTGCTTTTCGGCCAAGGTGGGTTGCTCTGTCTGCTCGGCACTGGATGTGGTACTCGGCGCAGCTGGCGTGGCATCGGCTGCCTGCGCGCTGGCCAACGCCAGCTGACCCGCCCCCAGGGCGAGGGAGGCGAGCAGCAGCCACTTGATGATCTTTTTCATAGGAAACTCCGAAACGGTGGCACCCGGGGTGCTATCTGCCCGCCGCGCAACAAAAAGGAGCCGATGAGAGCTCCTTTGACGGTCATGAACACGAGACCACACCCCGCCAGAAGCGGGGTGGCTGCGTCAACGGGAGGGGCAGCGACGTTACTGCTGGCTTGCGTAGTACTCGGCCAGCGCCTTGAGGTCGGCATCACTCATGGCGATGATGGCCTTGTTCATCTTCTCGTCGTTGCTGCGCTTGCCGGCCTTGAACTCCTGCAGGGAGGTCAGCAGATAACCCTTGGGCTGGCCGGCGAGGATGGAGGCCTCGTCTTCGGCCACCGAGCCCCCTTCGGAGTGGCACTTCTTGCAGCCGGAGTCGTCGTGCAGTTTCTGCCCCGCCTTGGCCAGCGCCGCATCGAACGGCTGCTTCATCGGCTGGTAGGGCAGCTCGGCATAGTGCGCCGCCAACTCGTCGATCTGCTCGTCGCTAAGGCCCTTAACAATGTCGGTCATGTTCCCCTTCTTGCTGGTATCACCGGTGACATGATTAACGGTCTTGGCTGGCCGGCCGTCGAGGTAGGTGCGCAACTGCTCGGCAAGATTTGATTCTGCCAATCCTGCGATGGTTGGAATATCGCTCTGGGTGCTGATCCCCTGATTTCCATGACATGAGTTACATGTATCCACTAATGAGTCCAGGCTGGCATGTGCAGTGCCAATAGAGCCCAAAAGCAGCGACAGTCCCACTATTTCCAGCTTCATACTGCGTTTCATTTCTCATCCCTCTTCCAGAAAAGGTCTATAAACCCCAGTTAAAAAAGACATTTTTATAATCCAGGTTGATTTTCGATCCGTTTTTGAGACTTAGATCAACGCCCTCTAATATATAAACCTTACAATTAAGATGGAAATGATTTATACCGTATTCAGTCCTCTTTTGACCCTTAAGTAGTATCTTTTTGGGAGTTTTTTGAGCTGGCTCATATATGGAACAATAAGTCCGATAAAAAAGGATAAAAGAATGAAATACTGGAAAGTATTGGTGGCTGCAGCAATGGTGTTCACCCTCTCCTCCTGCGGGGGCGGCGGTGATGGCAACGACAAGACGGACCCACCACCCCCTCCGCCGGGCACCCCGGATTCGCTGGTGATCTCGGCCTCCACCCCGCAACTTGGCGAGAGCGGTCAGCTCTCGGTGCAGTTCAAGGTCACCGACAAGCAAGGCAAGGGCTATGACCTGGGTACCACCCTCCCCTCATTCACCCTGGCCAAGGTGATCCCCGGCCGTGACGCCACGCGGGAAGACCCCGTGATCTGGAAGAGCTTCATCTACAGCACCCGCAACAACCGCCCCACCGGCGAGAACAGCGGCAAGCTCGAAGCCCTCGGCAATGGCCAGTACCGCTACACCTTCTCCTTCAATGCCACCACGGTGCGCGACCCTTATCCGAGCGATTCGCAGGACAACAACGGTTTGATCCGCTGGGATGAGGCAGCGACTCACCGCCTCGGCATCTACTTTGGCGGCAGCAACGACATTCCGGTCACCGACTATGTGCTGGACTGGGTGCCGGCCGGCACGCCCCCGCTGCTGACCCGCGACATCCTGGAGCAGCAGAGCTGCGACAGCTGCCACATGAAGCAGCCGATCCACCACAGCAACCGGGCCGATCCCAAGCTCTGCGTCACCTGCCACAACGAGAGCGTGCCCGGCAGCGGACGGGGCGATCTGACCACCCTGGTGCACAAGCTGCACGGCAACCTGGACGCCACCGCCACCAAGCTGGTAAGCCACTTCCCGCAGGATCCGCGCAACTGCGACACCTGCCACAAGGGCGTCACCCCCACCACCCCGGATGCCAACAACTGGCAGCACGCCCAGGAGAAACCCTGCGGCGCCTGCCACGCGGACTCCACCACCACGACCGGCTACATCAGCCACATCAACGGCAAGATCAGCAGCGGCACCCTTTGTACCCAGTGCCACGCCGAGACCCCCGGCAACACCAAGTCCCCCAGCAGCGTGCACATGGGCTACCTCGCCAACGAGGCCGCCGGTCGCGACAAGCTGGTGTTCAAGTTTGACGACGTGCGCTACGCCGCCCCCAACATCGAGGTCGAGCTGACCGTGACCGCCAACGGCACGCCGGTCGAGACCATGGACGGGGTGCTCAAGTACATCAAGTACGGCGATCTGGCCAAGGCCCCCTACATCCTGGTCAACTGGGATCAGGGCAACGGCTTCGAGCTGGGCTACACCAACCCGCAAACCTTCGTCGCCGGCAACAAGATTGACTTCACCCAGTGCGACAGCCAGGGCGGCGGCAGCTTCCTGTGCCGCAAAGAGGTGGGTAACGAGGTGACCGGCACCCTGGCGGCCACGGTCGCCGAGCTGCAGGTGTGCGTGGCCCGCAAGGCGGATCGCAACGGTGCCTTCGCCGCCGGGGATCTGCTCCCCTGCAGCAGCACCGCCAGCGCCCTCTCCTACGTGGCCATCAACCCGGTCAAGGCCTACTTCCGGGCCGAAGGCGGGGTGGACGGCAACTATGTGCTCAAGGCAGGGGCGGATCTGGCCTCCTGCAACGGCTGTCACAAGGACCTGGCCGTCCACACCGAGGGCAATGCGGGCTCGGCCCACGCCTCCAAGGACTTTGCCCAGTGCACCAGCTGTCACAACGCCACCCGCACCTCCTTCTATGCGGGTGTGCCGGGGGATCTGAAGTACCACGTGCACTCCTTCCACGCCTTCGGCTCCCATCGCAGCGGCGATGCCACCTTCCCGGGCAAGCTGAACAACTGCGAGTCCTGCCACACCAAGGGTCAGTACAACCTGCCCAACCAGCAGAACGAACGACCCTCGCTGGTGGCAACCACGGCGGACAACAAACAGCCCAGGTTCTTCAGTCCGACCCTGGTGGTCTGCGCCAGCTGCCACCTCACGTCGCCGCTGGGACTGGTCAAGCCGGACAGCCCGGTCGCCGGGGATGAGTGGGCCACCCACATGAAGAACAACGGCGCCATCTTTGGTGCAGAGACGATAGAGGCCGCCACCGGAGTTGAACAGTGCGCGTCCTGCCATGCCGTCGGGCAGGAGCAGGGCGTCGACAAGGTTCACAAGGTGTATGACTTCCGTTGAGACCACCAGGCCAGGGGGATGCCTCCCCCCGGCCCTTTGCCGTTGAAGGACACGATATGAAAAGAATCACCCCGCAGTGGCTCCTGGCGGGTTTGCTGGCACTCGGTTGCCTGCCGGTCTGGGCCAAGAGCGATGTCCAGCCGGCGGCCGATGCCGATCCGCGCCTGCAGGTCGAGGCCACCCTCGACCAGAAATTCGACCAGGGCAAATACTCCCCCAAGGGGGCTGATACCTGCCTCAAGTGCCACGATGCCGACTCGCGCAAGCCCGCCATCGGCATCTTCCACAATGTGCACGGCAACCTCGGCAACCAGAACGGGCCCATGGCCGACAAACAGTGTGAAGCCTGCCACGGCCCCGCCGGCAACCACCCGCGCAATCCCCGCAAGGGGCAGCAGCGGGAACCCATGATCACCTTCGGCCCCGACTCGCCGGTACCGGTGGAGAAGCAAAACAGCGTCTGCCTCTCCTGCCACACCGATACCCAGCGGATGGGCTGGCATACCAGTGCTCACGCGGTGGAGGATGTCTCCTGCACCAGCTGCCACAGCCTGCACCAGGCCAAGGATCCGGTGATGGACAGCAAGCTGCAGGTGGAGACCTGTACCAGCTGCCACGCCCAGCAAAAAGCCGATCTGCACAAGCGCACCAGCCACCCCATTCTCAATGGCGAGCTGCCCTGCTCCAGCTGTCACAACCCGCACCAGTCGCAGAACGAGGCCAGCCTCAAGCAGCCCAGCCTCAACGAGAGCTGCTACGAGTGCCACGCCGAGAAACGGGGCCCCTTCCTGTGGGAACACGAGCCGGTGACCGAGGATTGCTCCCTCTGTCACAGCCCGCACGGCTCCATCAACCAGGCGCTGCTCAACAAGCGGGTGCCCCAGCTGTGCCAGGAGTGCCACAGCGTGCCCCATGCCAACGTCTCCATCCCCGAGGGGGATCTCAAGGTGCGTGGCGGCAGTTGCCTGAACTGTCATAACCAGATCCACGGGACCAACCATCCCAACGGTCAATCACTGCGGCGCTGAGGAGAGAAGTCATGAAATACTCAACACTTTGGCTCTCCCTGCTGGCGGTCTGCTCGGCCCAGGCGGCCGAGGAGCCGCTGGCAGTCGGGGATTACGCCCTGCAGCAGAGCAAACCGGCCAAGACCGAACGCTGGAGCTGCAAGTCCTGCGAGCGCGATGAGGGCTGGTTTGGCGAGGTGGGGCTGGGTGCCGGCTATGCCAACGACGATGGCGCCACCCGCTTTCGCAACTGGGTTCCCAGCCAGCAGGACAGCGGCATGCTCGGCATCTTCAACGCCGACCTGCAATACCGGGGGGAAGGCTCCCGCTACGGCAGCCTGGCGGTGAAGAACCTCGGCATGGAGCGCTTCAGCCTGGCGACCGAACAGGGCCACTACGACGGCATGCGCGCCCGGCTGGGCTACTCGGAATCCCCCTTCTACTGGAACAGCCACGGCCGTAGCGTCTATCAGCCGGGCGAGAGCCCGCTGACCCAGGGGTCGCTGGCCGAGTTCGACAAGGAGGTGGTGCGCAAGAAGCTGACCGCCGGGCTCGCTTATACCCCGAAGAGCCCGTGGCGCCCCTACGCCGATTTTTCTCATGAGAAAAAAGAGGCCACCCTCGCCTACTACCAGTCGAGCGTGCCCGGCATCGGCAGCGGGCCAGGCCTTTTGCCCAAGCCCGTCGACGGCAGCTCGACCACCCTGGTCAAGAGCGGCGTCAGCTACCTGGGAGAAGGCTGGCTGGTCGATCTCGCCTACAACGGCTCCCTCTACCGTACCGATGACACGGCGCTCTACTATGGCAGCGTCACCGATCCTTACGCTAACGAGCGCGCCTACGAGCCGGACAACAACTTCCACCAGCTGAGCCTCTCTGGCCAGTACAACTGGGACCGGCAGAGCCTGACCGGTCGCGTGCTTACCAGCCAGGCCACCTCCAACGGCAGCCTGACCGCATTTCGCAACGCCCCCATCAGCCAGGATGACTTCCGCGGCGAGGTAAGCACCCTGCAGGCCGACGCCAAGTGGGTGGGTCGCTTTGGCCGGGATCTCACCCTGCGCGCCGGCGGCGAGTATCGGGACCGCAAGGACAAGTCCGATGAATACGCGGTGGTCGGCAAGCAGCGCGGCAAGAGCGATCGCACCCGCAGCAAGGCGGATCTGGCGGCCGACTACCGGCTCAGCCGCTCGGTCAAGCTCACCACCGGCTATCAGTACAAAGCCGATCAGCGCGAGCAGGCCGACCGGCAGGACACCGACGAGCACACCTTGTTCCTCAAGGGGCGCTACCGCCCGGCCGGGGCGCTGCAACTGGGCGGCAAGCTCGCCTGGAGCACCCGCGACGGCTCGGACTGGCGCCACGACAGCGCCGCTGGCACCGGCAGCCCGACCTTGCGCCAGTTCTATCTGGCGGACAGGGACAGGGTCGAGCTCAGGGGAGACCTTGGCTATCAGTTCAGCGAGGGGATGGATGCCCGCCTCGAAGGGTGGTGGGCCAGGGATGACTACAAGGAGCCGGACATAGGGCGCAGCGAGAGCAAGGATTATGGCATCGACCTGACCCTCAACCAGCAGTTCGACGACAACCTGAGCGGCCATCTGTTCAGCAACCTGCAGTGGATCACCTCCAGCCAGAACCACGCCTACACAGGCGCACCGGACTGGGATCCCTACAGTACGGCGGTGCGCGACGAGATCACCACCCTCGGTCTCGGGCTCACCCAGAAGAAGGCGTTTGACCGGGATCTCGAGCTCGGGCTCGATTACAGCTTCGCCTATGGCCGCGGCAAGACCGACGCCAGCAAGGGCTATGACTACCCGGATCTGACCAGCAAGCAGCACCGGCTGGAAGGCTACGCCCTCTATCAGCTAACCAAGCAGCATTCGCTGCGCTGGGATGTGCGCTACGAATACTTTCAGGACGTGGATTACCTCTACACCGGCGAAGAGCGCAACCTCGGCAACCTGAACCAGGACTACAACGGCTACTTCACCGCCGTCTCCTGGCTCTACAAGTTCTAAAGGAGTCACCGCTCGAACTGAACGCCGCCAGCCCGACGCGGTAGCGGTCACATCAACAGCAAGGGGAGCACTGGCTCCCCTCTTTTATATCAGGCCAACCTGCACGACATGAGTGCCAACCTCGTTGTCTGTACACAGAGCGGTTCAAGCACGTAACGAGAACCCGCTACCCGTCTCACTCAAGGGCCAGCAGTGCCGACAGTGTGCGCCATTCATCTGCATATACCCTTCTTAAATAACGCCCTCTGAGATGAAACAGAAACCTCATGACCAGGCCGGCATTTTTCTGTTTGGCGAGGAGTGCCTGAATATCGTGCCACAGGAGTTCACTCTGAAAACCGGACCAGACGGGAGGGATGGGTGAACACCCATTCGTGCAACAGATTGGGGCAACCCATTCAAACAACACCCACTCCACATGTACCAGCGGAAAATGTCTCGCGATGGAGGCGATGTGCGCATAGTCCACTTCGTTGTCAATGAAGATATCTGACAAGGCCTCGCACAAATCCTGATCTGTCACTTGATCTGCCAACGTGCCGCCCCTCCCTCTGCAGATAGACAGACTCGGCTCCACCCAACCGAAGCCGTTCAGGAACAGAGGAGGTCATTTCTCATTTTTGCTCAAACATCTCTTTGTTTAACTTTTCTTTCAGTGCCTTCAAAGAGAGTTTGTCTAGCGCATGGTCCAGTTTCATAAGACCATGTGCTTCACAATTTTGAGAATAGATCTCCTTGCCAAATCGCCAGCTCGTCTGTTTGACGTAGCACTGCTCCCATCCCAAACGTTCAATATTCAACATGCTGACTTTTTGTATCAGCAGTCCCAAACCTGCAGCAATAACAATCAGCGAGACAACGAAGATCCCCCGTTGCCTAACCACTTTTGAGGAAAGATTTGGTTCAGGCATCTCCCGGGAAAACATCAGCTTTCCACCGGCATATAGCATGAAAGGGGCTGCTAGGAGACCAACGAAGATAGCAAACCATCCTCGCCAGTCATTCACTCGCAACGGATCTGCTGGTGTAAGAGCTTGCAGGTCCATGAATTCAGAACCAAACACTATGGCCATCCAAAGGCCACCTATTCCGAGTAATGCAACAACCAATCCACTGGCTCGCATCTGCAAAGAGAGCTGCTCCGTCATTCAAACTTTGCCTTAACAGCTTGTTTCATCATTTCTGAAAGCTCGGCGTTTTCATTGGTAAAGTCGATAAGTTTACCAGCAACCATCGTTACCAAAACGAGTTGCAGTAACGGAAAAGCTCATAATTTTTTGTCTCAGACGATTAGCTGTAATGAGGGTAGATTTGATAACTGAAACCAAAAAAGATCCTAATGAGTTTCAACACTCTCCCCCTCCTACGATCGTGGGCTCTGTTCGCCCAAATGGTACCGACTCGACCCCCCCCAAAATATTGTTACAGTGCCAGCCTGCATGAAAACCTCAACCACCAATATGCTTCTTTAGCGGGGAGAAAGTGATAGTGAGAACAAAATCACTCGCGTGGAAAGTGAGTGCATCAATATCCACGCTGTTGCTACAAGGGATTAGTTTTGGCACATGGGCTGACGGAGAACAAGTTTGCTCTTCAGAACAACTAGCAGCTATCAAGGCAAGTTTGCCTTCAGGCACCGAACTGACTGCCGGCGCATGCAAGACGTTACCAAACCAGCCAGAAGTGACATTGACTTCCTACATTTTCCCAGATAGTGCAGATCACCATGATGAAATGTCTCTACCCACGAGTATCTGGCGAGTAGAACTCATTTCCCAAGGGAAAGTACAACAGCGGTTTGAGGAGACTATTGAAGAAGATGCCAGTATAAGAATTGGAAGCGCCAGTATATGGCTCGACACAGCTCCTTACCTACTGGCCAAAGGAGAACGGGCCTTTGGCGTAAGATTGGATATCGGCTATGGCCCCTCCTGTGCTGACGGTTTTAGCTCCAGATTCTTACATCTATTCAGACTACATAATGGAACCCTTCTACGCGTCATGAACGGCGCCCCTATGCTGCACACCTACATCCGAAAAGGCGTGCCTTGCTCACCAGGAAAAATTGACTTAGAACGAGGAATTTCCTACATCCAAGTCCTGCCAAGGGTGTCTAACGGGCTGCACGATCTGAGAGTAGTAACCAAAGCGAAAACAGAGACCATAGAGCAGGATGGTACCTCTCAAACCTCCAGTCAGAGAACATTGAGCACCACGCTGCGCTTCAATGGCCAGGAATACCCGGTTGGAGAATGGAATAACTTACCGAGCAAGGAGTGGTGGAAGTAATCGGCCATCCCCTGCCCCACATGGTAAATTTCTAGGGTATATACAGAGCCCCATAAAAGCCTGTCTCCAGCAGGCTTTGTTGTTATGACGCTATAGACTCGACACAATCGCTGTCGCCACTTTGGCGACATTTTGCCAAAAACAAAAAGGCCGCTATTGCTAGCGGCCTTTCGTAAGTATTTGATTGCTTTATTCAATAACTGGTGCCCGAGGCCGGAATCGAACCGGCACGACGCGAACGTCGAGGGATTTTAAAAACCTCTAGCGAACCTTTAAAAACAACAAGTTACATAAAAACAGCCACTTACGAGCGCGGCATGATGTGGCTTGATGCGGTGTTATGTGAACTGTGTGGATCAAAAGTGGACATTATCGCAGTTTGTTGACGGTCAGCGGGTTGAGCCTCAGCGCGTCTTCCAGATGGTCTGGAGCGAAGTGGGCATAGCGCATCGTCATAGTGATGGTCGAGTGCCCGAGTATCTTTTGCAACACCAAAATGTTGCCACCGTTCATCATAAAGTGTGATGCGAACGTGTGCCGCAGTACGTGTGTGCTCTGCCCATCAGGTAGTTGAATACCTGCCCGATTGATAGCCGACTCAAAGTGGTGATAACACTCACTGAACAGTCGCCCCCTGCGCTTGGGGATCAGGTCTATCAGCTCCTGATTGATGGGGACGGTTCGACGCTTGCCGCCCTTGGTATGGGTAAACGTCAGCCGGTTCTGTGCCACCTGCGACTGGGTCAGGTCTTGGATTTCCCCCCAACGCGCACCAGTCGCCAAGCAGAGCCGAACCACAATGCCGAGATCTGGATTGCTGGCGGTGTCACAGGCATCGAGCAGAGCCTTGATCTCATCTGGGTATAAAAACGCCAGCTCTGACTCGGTGACCCGGTAAAGCCTCATCCCGGCCAGCGGGTTCTCTGCCGTCCATTCACCCAACCGCTTGAGCTCATTGAACACGGCCCGCAGGTAAGCGTGATCGCGGTTAACCGTCGATGCGCTCACCCCCTTCCCTTCTTGCGTTGCCGCCCGCCGATCACTCACTGCACCAGAGAGCCGCGCCTCACGGTACTTGGCAAAGTCATTACCGGTGAATTCGCTTGCCAGCGGATTACCTAGGCTTTCGCAGATCAGCAGCAGCTTGGAACGCCGCTGCTCACCATCACGCAAGCTCTGACCGTGCAGCCCATACCAACGCTCAACCAGATCGGCCAAACGCCGGGTATCTACCGCAGGCTCGGCGGCCAGCTCATCGTCACCCAGCCACGGCTTCTCGGCGAACTGCTCAAGCTGCCACAGCTCCCACGCATTCGCCTCGCCCTTGGTAGCGAACCGCTTGCGCCGACGCGGGCCATTGCGACCACCAGGGCGAATATCGGCAAGCCATGGGAGCGGCTTGCCGTCATCAAGTTTACGGACTGTCATTTATTGCATCATCGAGGATTGATTGGTTCAATCGCCAACATCAAGCCAGTATATTGACTCGCAACAGATGAATATTGCACGGAGCCTATGTTGTGCGTAATAGTTTCGCCGCCATCCATTTCAGTAAGAGATTTAGTTATCATATCAACAATAATTTTGCTGGTTTTGCCTTTGTCCTGCTCTGGATTGACGATTTGCGATATGAACAGGGGGATAGATACAGCATGGAGTATCTCTTGCTGATCTTGTGAACCGCCAAAAAGAAACATGAAACTCATAATCTTTCCTGTTTTTTTATCAACAGTTCCGACCAAACCTGTGTTTTTGTTGAACATGTACTTGAAGGAGTTATTAACATCACCATCGCCAACCTTAATGTTTGCAATGGCGAGGTTATCCTCTAACTGCTTTGCCTTTGTATTGAACTTCTTTTGGAACTGCGCTGGCGTAAGGTTGAAGGTGACGTTGATGATTTCCTTCTTGACTGGGTTAGCCGCATCTTTATCAGGCGCGGGCTCAGAAGGAATCTTATCTTGCATTTCATTCGGTGAGCCATCAGTACCTTTGACTGCGGCAACAGCTGGCTCATGAGTGGTGCTGGCTGGCTTACTGCCTGACCCACCAGATAAGCTCATAAGAACGATGATAAACAACCACCCAAGGGATACTGCTCTTGCTGTAGTGCTATATCCCTTTTTTAGGGTAAACCATGAGAACACCCACGGACATAACACAATGCCAACAATCAAGCGCGTACTTACTTCGCGAGAATGAATGACTTCGCCTGATGCTTTTGGTCTTAGGGTCGGATTTACACGAACTGCCGATTCTACAGGCGTGTCGGAAGGTACAAGTTCAGGTGATGGTTTTGTGCTGTGCGATTCGGATTGGATGAGTTTGCTCTTTTGCTGTTCGAACTCATCTTGAGACAGCATTCCCTTCTCTTTCAAAGAGGCGAGCCGCTCTAATTGAGAAATAACGTCAGTGGTTTCAGCTGGATTAGTTGATGCAGGATGAGGAAATTGAGGCCGCTTTCTTGCCTCCAATGCATCTCTGACTTTGTTAGTAAAGTTGACGACTGTCTTTTTCTGAACATTCTTAATAGTGCGAGTAGCGGCACCATCTTGAATGCTGATACTACCGAGTATAAGGCCTGTCTCGCCAGAGACTGCATTGACCTTATCAAGATCGATAACGGCTTGCTTTAGCCCATAGAGCATGCCTTTGTCTAAAAAAATAATCCGCTTATCGGTAAGTGTTATCAGCCAAGTATTACCATCCATCATCCCTGATGTGAACGAAATAACACGTTCACCATCAAGAAGAATCTCGGGGAGATGAGCAAGCTCTTTCTTGGTGAAAAACAAATCATCGCCAACCTCAGCGGCTATTCGTTTGCACTCAGCCTTACGTTCTGCTACTGATGCGTTTTTAAAATCGAACCCCATAATAAACATCCCGTATAAATGTTGTTATTGTTCGCTTAGGCAATGCTCTACCATTTCGTAGTCAAGGCCCCACTCTCTTTTACATTCAGATACTGCGCTGCCTGAATAATTTATTTCGATACTACGCTTGGCCGCCCGTTGGCTTTTAATGCAATGCTCTTGCATTTCATGATCCTCTTGCCATTCACTAGAGCAGTACCTCGTGATTTCATCATCGGGTTCATTCCCAACTTTTCGGCGTGCTTTAGTCTGTTCCTTGTAGCAATACAGTCCCATCACATAGTCAGGCAACCATTCGTCAGCGCATCGTTGCTTGATTGGTCCGGTTAACTCAGAGAAGTCTGACTTGGCTGAATGCTGTTCCTGATAGCAGTGCTGATACATTTCATCATCGTCTGGCCACTCACCAGAGCAGAATTCACTGATGTTATTTGCTGATAAGGCTGGCATGGAAGCCAGCATCAACAAGGCAAGCACCTTCTTCATTCCACCTCCTTATGGTTAAAACTTCTTCCCTACCCGAACAACACGACCAACGATATGAACATCTTGGCGCTGTTCTTTAGTGACGACCTGTTCACCATAAACAGGGTTGTCAGAAATAATTTTGAGGCCGCCAAACGGATCGAACTGCAGGCGCTTAACAAGCAGGCTTTCACCTATGCGCAAAACATAAATGCCATCCCGCAATGATTCGCCGTTGCAAAGACTGATCAGGATCTTCTCGTTGTTGCTGATGGTCGGCTCCATCGAGTCACCCTTAGCCCGGATGATTGCCAGTCGCTCAGGCTTAAGCCCATCACCTTTCAATTCATCGGTTCTGAACGGCTCAGGAGGGAGCTTCAGCTCATCGGCAATAACAGAGCCGTGCCCAGCAGATGCGAATACGTGGTAGCTGTCTACCAATGTGATTTCATCGGCGTTGGCTGCGTATGTGGCTTGAGCATCTTTTAGTGAACTAAGGCTGTCAGATGGCGTGGGTTTGCTTATTGGGGATGCTGATAGCTGCTCTGGAAGCTCTCCAATGCCCATACAGAGCCATACAAACATCGTAGGGTCATGGCCTGCGATCTGAGAAACCAATGCAACAGAGGGCATCGTTTCGCCAAGGCAATACTTCCTGACAACAGCATCACTAACACCGACTCTACGCCCGAATGAACTGTAGGTTTCTCTTCCTACTAGCTGTTTCATTCTTTTGGAAAAGGCTTCCAGGTCAAAGGCTGTGCCGTTAACAATCTCCATAGAAATACACCTCTGATCACAGATTCAGACTTTTAGGTTGCGCGATATCGCATCAGCGGATACTCTTACTTAAAATCAGCAAAGCATACCAATCGTCGGGATCATGAGTGCTTTTCTGTCCACAGGTAAAAAGTAAACGCATAGGGGCGCAGTATGACGCAACGTGACACCGAAAAACAGCCTTTAGGGGCGCATGCCGCACCTATCGGTGACGACAACAAACAGCCAGTTGACCAGATGGACGAAGTACTGCGCCAGCTGGCTGCCATCAAACAGGGCCTTGCGCTCTCCGTTCTGCCGGCCATTCCGCTGGATGCCTTCCTGACCATGTTGCGCGACGAGTTCAAGTTCAACCTGCCGCTGCGCACCGCCCAAGACATGATCAACGATGGTCGCTTGCCCATCATCCCCAAGCTGCGCGCGGGCGACAAAGTGTGGGTCAACCTGCACCGCTGGCGCGAAATGACCAAGGAGCCTGAGCACTACTTTAAGTTCGTTCATGAAAACTCCCGTCGTCGTGTGGCCAAGGATTCGACCAGCAAGTCGCGCCAACGCGCTGCTGCTTGACCTAACGGTAGCGATTGAGCACAGGGGGATAAAGTGTCAAACCAGCGCACTCACTCACACAGCCACTTTGCGGCAGCCTGCGATCTGTTTAAACAGGCGCACAACATCAGCCAGCTGGCAGAAGCCATCGGCATGTCAAGCCATGTGCTTCACAACAAATTCAATCCGGCGTGTGAGCGGCACAACCTGACCGCCCAAGACTTGATCGCCCTCTACCACGCCACCGGCGACGACACCCTGTTTGATGGCCTGCTGTTTGACTGCGACCTGACTGCCGTTCGCCTGCCGGGGGCTGCCAAGGTTGCGCCAGAGGCCCGCGCCCAGCAGGCACTCAATGCCAGCGCCCAGATCCTCGGCGTCACAGCCCAAGCCACCACCATCCTCGCCGGTGACCGCGTCACCAAGAACAACCGAAACACCGTCGTCACCGGCATCTGGGCTGGCATCGAGCACCTTGTGCTGCTGGCAACCGAAGTCGAAGACCGCTTTCACGCCGTCCCTGGTCTTGCGTGTGCTGCCGACATGGCCCGCGCAGCCCTCGGCGCATAGGAGACCAAGACCATGAGATTGATTTGCCCCCACTGCGGTTGCCATTCCACCACTCGTTCATCCACAAAGATGAGCCCGCTGACAGGCCATGCCTTCTATGCCTGTAGCAATGTCGACTGCGGCCACACCTTCAAGGCCGCGTTTGAAATCATCGGCACCATCAGCCCATCCGCCATGCCCAATCCGGCCATCGTGCTGCCGACCTGCAAGGGCGTGGGCAAAAACCACAAAACCATGTCGAAGAGCATCCCGCTCAAGGAGCCAGCATGAAACTTCGCGCCGAGCAGCCGGACCTGATCCCGCTGCCGTTTTTGTTGTTCACCCGCGCCACCGTCGTCACCGATAGCGACGAGCCGGTGATGCGCAACACCACCCGCACTGATGGCAGCTATCTGGAAGACCAGCGCGGCCGCCGCGGCGCGCTGCGCTTCAAGCCAGCTTGCCAGCCGCGCCGCCACTGGCTGGTCAGGCTGCTGCAGGCATAACCGGAGGGCCACCCCATGAACACCGCCAAGGTTTTCGAGCTCGTTCAACAGCCCAGCGCCAAAGACAAGGCGCTGGCAGAGATGCGCGGCCTGTTTGGCCGCAATGGGGCGGCCAGCCGCTGGTCACGCCTGTCTACCAAGGCCCGCGCCGTCATCTGCTACGCGGCCGGGGTGTCGACCACCCAAGCCGGGCGAGAGCTGGACCAGTTCGACTTTGAACAGCAAGAGGCCATCCGCCTCGCCTTGGGCGAGCTGCTGGCCACCTTGCACGAATTTGATGGCGGTGTGCTGCACCGCCGCGAATGGCACCGCACAGCCACCCGCTGCAACGAACCGACCCGCAGCGAGCTGGAGCAAGCTGCCCATGAAGAGAAGCGCCGGGCCGAGCTCAACGAGCAGGCCGGCATATTGGAAAGCCGCAGAGCGGTTGCAAGAAGAGTGGCCGGAAACGGCCAATAACCAAGGCCTACGGGCTATCAAAACTGAGGAATGATCATGCTTGGAAAACTGTTTGGCAAGAAAGCATCGGCCGCCAAGGCCGAGATCAAAAAGTTCGAAAACCGCGACCTGATGGAAGCCACTGTCGGTGGTTGCCTGCTGGTCGCCTTCGCGGATGGCGAGTGTGAAGACTCCGAGCTTAAAGCCATCGAATCCCTGCTGCGTACCAACAAGGCGCTGGAAGGGTTCGGCCATGAGCTGACCGACACCGTCAACCGCTTCACCGAGCGACTGAAAGCCGGTTACCGCGTGGCCCGTGTCGAGATCTTGCGGGAAATCGAAGAAGTGAAGGGCAACCGCCAGGAAGCGGAAGACGTGCTGGTCACCATGCTGACCATCGCCGAAGCAGATGGCGAGATTGAAGAGGCGGAGCAGAAAGAGCTGACCACCGTCGCCGACCGTCTGGGCCTGCGGATGGCCGATTATGCCTAACCTGCGCTGGCTGCTGGTAGGCGCCTTCCTGCTGCTGTCGGTGGGGGTCGATTTCAGCTCCCGCATTCTATCGATGGCTGCGGATGGGCTGTTGGTAGGGGTAGCGATTGCCATCGCATGGCCGCTGCTGAAACAGAAGAAAGCAAAGGACTGATGACAACGGGCCGAAGGGAATCGGCCCCATCCCTTAGCCGCTACGAGTGGCGGTTAAGGGATGCCGAAAGCCGGCAATAAAAAACCCCGCAAAGGTGGTGGAACACCGCGGGGTTTCACAAACAAAACTGAGGGTTAACTCATGAACAATGATACAGCAGAACAGGCGATCCGCAAAGTCGCCAACTCCTTGATAAATACCCACCGCCCCCAGCTGGGGGCATGCCATAGCACCGCCATAGAGGCGAGCCTGGAAGCACTGGCGGAACTGGCCGACGAGTTGAGCCTGCTCGACATCTACGCCGAGCTGACCAAGCGCCTCGAGATACTGCGCGGTGGCCAGTGGCCACACATCATCGGCGTGGACATGGCCTGCGGCCCAGACAGCACCGCGATATTCCAGCCGCCCTTTGCCCATGAGCTGCAAGGGGGTGCCAAGTGATCGCCATCACCGCCAAGCACACCGCCCCATCACCGGCCGCTGCCGTCGCCTACCTGGTGCGCCACGGCTACATCAACGTCAAAAACTGCTGGCTGCGTGGCCAGCGCCAAGCCGCCCGCATCGAGCCGCTGCCGTCTGGCCGTGTCCGTGTTCTGGAAGGAGTAGCAGCATGAGCAACATGAAGTGTGAACAGTGCGGGCGCTACCGCCTGCCGGATCCGGCCGCCTTTCGCTGCGGTGACAAGGTGACCTTCAAGCGGGTGATCCAGCGCGCCAGAACCACTCAGCTCAAAGCGGTTGATGGCGTCATCGTCGAGGAAGGTGTTGCCACTGTGACAA
This sequence comes from Aeromonas sp. S15(2024), assembly GCF_041402265.1. Classification (NCBI taxonomy): domain Bacteria; kingdom Pseudomonadati; phylum Pseudomonadota; class Gammaproteobacteria; order Aeromonadales; family Aeromonadaceae; genus Aeromonas; species Aeromonas sp. S15(2024). The sequence goes on from NZ_JBGLQY010000002.1 coordinate 97,271, forward strand.
TCAGGGTACGGGGTGGTGAAAGGGTCCAGGTCGCGCGCACCGGCATCACCATGCAGGGCGCGCCGGGTCCGCTGACCTATGAGCTGTTTGGCGTCTGCCGCTGCGAAGGAGGTCAATCATGAGCAGCACCACCGGCAATGTCATCGAGCGCGAGCTCTACCCTACCCCGCCAAGCGCCGTTGCTGCGCTGCTGAACTGCATCAGTTTTCGCGCTGGCGATCACTTCATGGAGCCGTGCCGTGCAGAAGGGAACATCTTTGACCCTGTGCAGCTCCCAGCAGAACAGAAAGAGTGGGCCGAGATCCGCCATGGCCGTGACTACTTGGCGTGGGATTTTGGTCGCAAGTTCGACGTCATCATCACCAATCCACCATTCTCGCTGACCGAGGAGTTTTTGAGAAAGAGCCTGTCGGAGCTCGCGCCTGATGGCACCCTGATTTATTTGCAGCGGGTGAACTTCTTGGGCAGCAAAAAGCGGGTGCCGTTCTGGGCAGAAGTCGGCTTTCCGAACAAAACCCCGATCCTGGTGCCGCGCCCGCGCTTTGTGAATGGCGGGTCTGACTCCTGCGAATACAGCTGGTTTGTCTGGGATAACGGCGGCCGAGTGAACCTGCCGAACGGCCTGAGTCATCTGATTGCGGAGGATGCAGCATGAGCCACCAACAACTGATCGACCAGTGGGTCGACAAAATGCTGAACGCCGAAGCGCGCCTGCACGGCCTGCAGCTTGACCTGGTAGACCTGCGCGCAGATGGCCCCCATGGCCAGCGCACGCCGGCCAGAACCCATCTGACCTTGTGCCGCCAAGCGCGCCAGGCCGCCCGTCAGGCATCAGCCAAAGTCAGAACACTGCATGCTGGGGGTGCGGTATGAAGTTGTCCATCAAGCTCACACCTGAAATGCGCATCCGACTGATGCATACAGAGAACCTTGAAATTGAGGTGCCGGATTCGATAGTGCAGGAGCAATACGGAATCAACGCCAATACCCACCGCGCCATTGTGCTCGAAAGCATCGTTGCGACATTGGAGCAAGATGGGAGTGGCGCTATCGAGGTGGATGGCCGTCGTTATGTCAGCACTGCTCACCTTACCGAACTCGCAGCATCACTCCGCCAACTGAAAACATCAGGGGGCTCTCACTAATGACTCACCAGAAACCAGCCGGGCTTGCCCCGGCTTTGGGCGTCGTGCGCCCTGCAAACAGCCAAGCACCGTCGCAAATGGTCACCATGGAGCCATGCACCAAGTGCCGCCAGATGGCTGTTTGCCTGCCAGTCACCGGCCGCCACGGTCGCCGCGCCTATCCCTACTGCGTCGAAACCTGCTGGCCACTGGCCCGTGCCGCCAGCGAAACCGTGGTGAAACAGGAAGCCGCCCGCATTTCGATGCGCTGCAGCTGCTGCGGCGAGTTCGGCCATGTGCGCCCGGTCATCCTGGCCGGCCATCGCCTCACCAGCCTCTCTTTCTGCGAGGCCACCTGCTGGTCTGATCGGCTGGCCGAGATGGAGCTGGTACCGACCTGCAGCGACTGCGGCCGCTACCTGCAGCCCAACGAATATGCAGACCGTAAATGCGGGGTGTGCAAATGATCGACGCCATCACCAACCTGCACGGCATCCAGCTCCCCCAGCGCTACCTGGTCGGCGTCCACGCCGTCAACATGGCCGGGGCAGCGGAACAGCTGGCCCGCATCGAGTGGCACGTTGCCAAGCCGCTGGCCAAGCACTACCTGCACCGCTACCCGGCCAACCACAAGACCGCCAACATCTGGCTGCGCCGGATGGTGGATGCCTGCGCCGCCGCTCAAAGCCGCTTCCCAGTGCCGGTGATAGACCTGCGCAACGACGTGCGCCGCGAGCTGGTCGCCGCCGAGTGGGCGCGCCGCTGCCAGCAGCTGCTGGCGCGGGCCGGTAACGAGTGCACCGCCGCCGAGCTGCTGGCCGATATCGGAGCCCAGGCCAAGGCGTGGCACTTCTGCCCGCCCCTGCCGATCCACCCGCGCACCAAGGTCGAGCGCCTGCTGCGCCGCCCACTGAGCCAGCAAGAGCGGGACGATCTGGCTGACGAGGTGGACAAGTTCGAAGGGGCCGCCGCCAGCCTGCTGGTGCGCCTGCTTGATGAGTCCTGGTGGCTGCGCAAGATTAACCGCGCCTGGGCCATCTACTGCGAGCTGATCGCCATCCTTACCGGCCAGGTGCGCAAGGGGGTCAGCCCCTACGCCAGCGCCCACGCGGTGCGTGAGTTCACCCAGCGCAAGGCCGCCCAGCAGGCGTGGATGGCAGGCATGAGCGCCGTCAACGAAGAGCTGGGGCAAGAGATTGACCTGGCTGACGCCATCATGGCATCCGTGGCCAACCCGGAGATACGACGTCATGAGCTGATGGTGCGCATGCGGGGGTTTGAAGACATGGCGCAGGAGCAGGGCAAACTGGGCCTGTTCCTGACCCTGACCGCCCCCTCCAGCTATCACGCCTGGCGCCAGGGCAGCAAAGACAAGTCGAAGACCTACCAGAACGACGATTTCAACGGCAGCACCCCGACCGACACCAATCGCTTGCTGTGCAAACAGTGGGCGCGCTTTCGGGCGGCGCTGGCCCGTGAGGGGATCATGGCCTTCGGCTTTCGGGTGGTCGAGCCGCACCACGACGGCACCCCGCACTGGCACTGCCTGCTGTTCATCAACCCAGAGCATCAGCGCGACTTCCTGACCCTGCTCGCCTACCACTTCACCGCCACCAATCGGGCCGAGCTCAAGATGCCAAACGGTGCGCAGCTCGATGCCCTGGCTGAGTTGCCGATCCGCAACAAGTTCCCACGCATCAAGTGGCTGCTGAACGTCGAAGACACTGCCGTGGTGAAAGCCATCAACCCACGGGTGAACTGGAAGGTGATCGACCCGACCAAGGGCAGCGCCACCGGCTATATCGCCAAATACATCGCCAAGAACATCGACGGCCACAAGGTCGGGATGGACTACGAGGCAGAAGCCCACGTCGACCACACCACCATCGCCGTGGCGGCCTGGGCCAGCTGCTGGCGCATCCGCCAGTTTCAGCAGATCGGCGGCCCAGCCGTGAGCGTGTGGCGCGAGCTGCGCCGCCTGGGGGACGAGGTGATCGAGTGGGATTGCATCCTCGAAGCCGCCCGCACCGCCGCCGACAACAACCGCTGGGGCGACTTCATCGACGCCATGGGTGGTATCGACCTGCCCCGCAAGGAGCACCTGATCCGCCTCTCCAAGCGCCTCGATGAAGCCGCCAACAAATACGGCGAGGACGTCCTCAAGCTGATGGGAGTGATCACCGACATCGGCCAGACCACAGCAGTCACCCGCACCGAGGGCTGGCAGATAGTGCGCAAGGGCGTCACCGGGTCGGGTTTGGGCGAGCAGCGCGAGCCTGCAGTGGGCGAGCGCAGCGAGTTGCAGTCAGGCGGCGGCAGCCGCCCCCCTCGGAGTTCTGTCAATAACTGTACGAAAGGATCCAAATCGGGGGTTAAAGGATCCGCTCTGGCTAAAGAGCTGACCCGAATGGGGCTTGATGTGAGTAACGAAGACCTGCTGCTGCACGGCAGCATCATCCACGCCGACGGCCAATATGTGCGACTGGTCGGCGATCGGCTGATTGTGACCCGCACCTGGCCGGGTGCCGGCGATGCGGTGGCCGACCAGCTGACCGCCGAGGTCGAGGCAGAGCAGGCCTGCAAGCGGGCCGCCAGCAGTGACCAGCTGAAACAGCAGGCCCGCGAGCTGGTGCACTCCGGCGGCAGCATCACCGAGTGGCTGGCCGCCCTGCCGCTGGCCAAGGCCGAAGAGGCGATCGCCATCTTCACCCGCCTGCTGGATGACGAAGAGGACCGGGCCAGTTACCAACCCACCGAACAGGAGCAGGCCCGCGTCGACTGGTTAAAAGCAGACAACCAGCGCTATGAGGCAGATATCGCAGCGGCCCGTAGAAACCGGGGCCTAGCCTGAGGAAATAACCATGACCAATCTGATAACCCACGCCAACGTCGAACGCCTGCTGCCGCTCTGCCAGCAGCTTTGGCCAACCATCAAGCAGCACCCGCCGGGATCGGCGGGTCGTGCCGCCATCACCAGAACGCTCGACAATATGCCGGCCGCAGACCGTCATATCTGCGATCTGCTGCTCGACCGCATGGAGCGGGTCATCCAGTTCGGGGATACCTGGTTCCCGTTCTACCAGGGCGAGATAGACACCATCACCCCACCGAAGAAGGCAAAGCGGGTGCTGCCTGCCAGCCAGACGGCAAAGCAGGTCTGGAAGGACACCCGGGCACGACAGGGGACGTTTGCCAGAAGGGGGGCTATATGAGCAAACCAAAGGAGGCGAAGGAGCGAAAACAGGCCCAGCGTGCGAGACAATCAGCGTTAGGCATCACTCGCGTGGAGGTTAGGATGTCAGAACGGGAGCGCCAACAACTCAACCACCTGCGCATCGCTCGGGCTGGCAGCGGTGAGCCTTATTCCTCAGACGAGTACATCAGCACCCTGATCCGGCGGGATTGGGAACGGTGGATGTCGCAGACAGACAATCTTAAAATGCAGGTATGTAAGCATTGCAACCACCCTTTACCTGTCGGGTGCAATGGGGCGTTTAAAGGGGAAAGCGCATGCTGGAAGACTGCGGGAGATAAAACCCTTGCATTGTAGCCAACGGGTTTTAAGAAAGGCACCAATGTGGCCAGTCTTAAAACCCTTGGCGGGCAGCTCTTAAAACCAAAATCGTGACCGGACACGTTACAACGATTACCATGACTGTCCAACGAAGAGAGGTGCCAAGTGAGTTTTAATCTATGTGACCTCCCCCTGGAGGAAAAGGCCCTGATCGAGGTCGACAAAGCGGCTGCCTATGCGGTGTGGAAGGAGCGCAACGGCAAGCTGGCCACAGCAGAGCTGGACAGTTCAGCCTTCACCGGTCATCAGCTTGAGGTCTTCACCAAGGCCTTGGAAAAGTACCGTGCCAGACCATAACACCATCTGCCAACCAGTTTAAAAGCCCCCTCATGCAGGGGGCTTTTTAATATATTCGATGTTGTGTACCTATTGTGTACATAAGAGGAACACAATAGGTACATAACTGGTAAAAACATATGCAATGTATATATGGCGCATATACAACGGATATACTTTTAATATTAATGCAATATCATTCTGGCGGTGGGAGATTGCTTACATACCCCCATTTAAAAATTGCCACCAATACCATTAAATGGGTTATGAAAACCAAAGACCCTCCCCCCTCTAATCTGGGGTGAATGTCCACGCAAGACACAGTTCCACTGGCTTGTTAGGATGTTGTCCAACTCGGACACTGAGGCATGACTATGGTTTGCCTATGGCGATGATGTTTAGGCAGACCAAGAGATTATTTAATATTTTATTTCACTTAGACCATTGACCAATAATATTTTTGGCGCATAAGATTCGACTCAAGCAAACAAGAAACCACGCTCCCTTCGCTGAGGGTGGCATCGTTTTATCTACGTGAAAATTCTTTCGATGGTCACTATCCAGTGGTCAGCGATTTTTAATAAACCTCTGTCGGGAGTACATGCATGCAAGAGCCATCCATCGAAGTAATTTTGGAAGACCTGTATTTTATCGCCGGGAAAATCACTGACGATCATCGCCCAATACCCCTTGGGCGAATCGAATCAAGCATACGCCACTTGGTGCTGCTGGCCATGAAGGCTCTGGATGCCCAGCGCAAGTCCTACACCCTCCACTGAGTGAGGTTTGCTATGCCTTCACCACCGGCAGCTCGCCGAGCGCGGTGGTATAGCGGGGGCTTAACTGCTCCCGCTTCATCATCCACTCCCGGGTGTCGCGGCCGCGGGCCGCGAAGTAGACCTTCCCCAACCGCCCCTGGTTGATCTTGTCGATGACCTGCATCAGCGCCTCGCTGCGCGGGGATGGCTGCTGTGCGGCGAACAGGTCGCCCTGCTGCATGCTGGCGGGGGTGAAGTCGGCCAGCATGACACCCCCTTTCTGGTATCGCTGCCCGTCGCGCCAGATGCGGGGGAGCAACTCGGGGATCAGGGCCAGCAGCGCCCGGGTGTCATGGGTGGGCATGGCCAGCTTGGTGCTCACCTGGTTGCCGTAATAGGGCTCCCGGTCGCTGAACGGGCTGGTGCGGATGAACAGGGTCACGTGCCGACAGCACATCGCCTCCCCCCGCAGCTTCTCGGCGGCCCGCTCCATGTAACCCGCCAGCGCCTGGTGCATGGGGCCGATCTGGGTGATGCGCTCGCCGAAGGAGCGCGAGCAGATGATCTGCTGTTTGGCCTGGGCCTCTTGTTCCAGCTCGGCGCAGGGTATACCCCGCAGCTCCTGCACCGTGCGCTCGACCACCACGCCATAGCGGCGCCGCAGCGCCTTGGGGTCAGCGAAGACCAGCTCGGCCACCGTCTTGATGCCCTGGGCTTCCAGCTTGGCCGACAGCCGCCGGCCAATGCCCCATATCTCGTCCACCGGGGTGATCGCCATCAGCCGAGCACGCCGCGCTTCATCCCGCAGATCCACCACACCACCGGTGGCGGGCCACTTCTTGGCGGCGTAGTTGGCGAGCTTGGCGAGCGTCTTGGTGGGGCCGATGCCGACCCCCACGATCAGCCCAGTCCACTGCTGCACCCGCTCGCGAATCTGGCGGCCATAGGCCACCAGGTCGCCCGCCCAGGACTCGCTCAGTTCGATGAAGGCCTCGTCGATGCTGTAGACCTCCACCGCCGGGGCCATCCCCTCCAGAATGGTCATCACCCGGTTCGACATGTCGCCATAGAGGGCATAGTTGCTGGAGAACCAGACCCCGCCCATGGCCTCGAAGAACTGGCGGATCTGGAAGTACGGCACCCCCATCTTGATGCCGAGGGCCTTGGCCTCTGCCGAGCGGGCCACCACGCAGCCATCGTTGTTGGAGAGCACCACGATGGGCCGCCCCTTCAAGTCGGGGCGAAACAGCCGCTCGCAACTGGCGTAGAAGTTGTTCACGTCGACCAGGGCGACGGCGCAACGCTTGTTCATGGGCTGTCCACCTGGTGCACGACAAAGGCCACTACCCCGAAGATTTCCAGCTCCTGCCCATCGTTGAAATGGATGGGGCGATAGGCTCGGTTGCCAGGGAGCAAGGCGACGGTGGGCTCAAGCTGCAGCTCCTTCACCGTGAACTCGCCATCAACCGCGGCAACCACCACGCTGCCATGCCTGGCCTTGCGGCTGCGGTCGACGACCAGCAAGTCGCCATCGCGGATCCCGTGGTCGACCATGCTGTCACCAGCAGCCCGCACAAAGTAGGTTGCCGCCGGGTGCGCCACACACAGCTGGTTGAGATCGATGGTCTGCTCGGTGTAGTCCTGCGCCGGCGACGGAAAGCCGCAGGCCACCGGGGAGAGGAACAGGGGCAGCTCCAACAAGGGGGCATCTAGGGTGGGTTGAGCAAACATGCTGGCAATCTCGAAAAATACTGTATAGAAAACCAGTATAGCAAGGCGCCAAAATCGGATCACCGTTCGGCGTTTGACTCCGGCTTCACCTAAGCCGCCATCATTGTGAAAGGGATCAATCTGTAGGCCAGGTGCAAACGCTATGATTCAAAGCTTATTTGTCACACCCCATAATCAGGAGGATATATGGAAAATCGAGTAAAGCTGCAGCCAGGTGAAAAACTGAAACACGAAAGTTCTCGTACAAGAGGTTCTATGGGCCAAACCGATGTCGACACTTACTCGATTGTTAGTGCTGATGGGCAGGTTGTCGGCAAGGTTGTTCACACTGACGAAATCACTCTGAACGGCCTCAACAACAGGCAGAGCATTCGCCAAACTGATCTCGCTGGAAACGTAGTGGTCGAAGAACATTGGAGTGAATGAAGACAGCAAGCCTATAGAAGTCACTCAACACCTATAGGCTTGCCTGCTGTTGTGTATGATTCCTACCAAAACTAACGTCCCCTTCCTTGTGTAGAACCGGTACCCTGCCGGCGGTGTTGTGCTGCTGGGCGGGGTGATGGTGCCGATTTTCCTGATAAGCGCTGATGCGGACCGCAGAGGGCCGGAAAGGGACAAAAAGGGAGCATCGGGGACTATTGGGGTTGATTGGTGTCGCGCTGTTGCGCGATACTGCGCGGGCAACGGCAAAATCCGTTGCCGGGATTGGCGTCCCGATGACTTGAAGCGCACAACACGCGCCTGCGTGTTTTTTTGTGCGGCCCAGTTGTACCCGCAATCTCAGTTATGGCGGGCTGGGCAGGGGCCCTTCGGGGCGCCGGTTTCTTTGAGTCCCGGTACGCCAACCCTGTCCAGTTCGTCACCAGAGATTGGCGTCAATGGTGACGATTCATCTGACTCAGAGGATCCCATCATGAACAGCATCTGCTTCCATGACACCCAGTTCACCGTTATCCCCCACCACGGCCAACCCTGGCTGACCGCCGCCCAGATCGCCCAAGCCCTTGGCTATGCCCGTGAAGATGCCGTGAGCCGCATCTACACCCGCAATGCGGACGAATTTACCTCCCATATGACAACGACCGTCAAATTGACGGTCGTTAGGCAAACAGGCTCTGTAGAGATGGAAAATCGCATCTTCTCCCTGCGCGGCGCTCATCTGATCGCCATGTTCTCACGCACTGCACTGGCCAAAGAGTTTCGACGCTGGGTGCTTGATGTGTTGGACCGCGAAACCGCCGCCCATCCGCAGCCCCTCACCGTGCTGACCGACCACGAACTGCATTCGCTGGCGTGGCTCTGGCGCGCCGCCGATTACATGATGGGGGCCGCCCGCCGCATCTATCCCCTGCTCGATGTCGCCGAGCACCGCGAAGCCGGCACCTACTACTCCATCATCCACGAATACCCGATGACCCTGGCCGCCGCCCAGCGCATCCTGGTCGACAAGACCCGCCATGTGCAGCCCGCCACCCACGGCACCCGCGACTGGAACAGGTTGCTCCCCCACCTGCACCGTCAACCAATCATAAAAAGTTGGTAATGTGACCGGTCACGCACCATGGTGCGTGACCAGATTCCGTCAGGAAGATATGATCTACCACAACCAAATAAATACTAATTTAGAACTCAAGGTTATTTTTATGACGATAATGAGCACATTAAAAAACATGGATCAAAAATTTTCATGGTCATTCTTTGGTTTTATTCTGGCAGTTGTGTTCGGATTGTTATCCATATACTTAGGCTTTTATAAAAATAACACTCCAAATATTAGCTATGTAATAACTACAAACTCAAGTGTTCTTGATATAAAAGAAGAAGTTGGAAACCTCGATGTTTTATATCAAGGGGGAAGCCTCAGCAAAGAAAAGAAAGATCTTAGAATTATTACATTCAAGGTAATTAACACTGGTGATAGCTCAGTTATTCCTAGCCTTTACGACCCAACCGATCCTCTTGGATTCAACATCATAAATGGTTATGTTGCAGAAAAGCCGTCATTAGTATCAGCCAGCAACAAATATCTTGAAGAAAAGCTATTGATAACTCAGGCCGATAACTCCATTTTATTCTCAAATGTCATACTTGAAAGCAATGAATACTTTGAAATAAAAGTTTTAGTCCTACATCCTGTTGGTACTACACCTGAAATACAAAGCATAGGGAAAATAGCGGGAGTTCGCGCAATAAACATAGTGTCAGGAGAGAACCCTGTTGATGAAAGATCTTTTTTCAACTCAACATTCGGTGGGGGAATTCTAACGAACATATCTAGAACATTGGTTTACGGCACTCTCTTTATATTTATAATTATTGCCATGCTAGCATTACAATCTAGCATTGAAGATATTATTAAAAAATCAAAGAGAAAGGCGCTAGTTAAAACATTTAAAGAGTTTGATGGCGAAAAACTAACAGAAAGCGATGAGTACTTCTTCGATCTATATATAAACGGAAATGAGGCAACATTAAGGTATGCATACGACAAGATGAAATACCCGGAAAAAGAAGTTTATATAGACTATAGTTTAAAAGATGAGAAGCTAGGCCGTTCTGACGTTGAAATAGAGCAGGAGATAACAAGCGAACTAATAAACAGAGGTTTAATTATTCAAGAAAATGACAGCCTATTAATATCCAGAGACCGACTTTTAACAATAGAAGCGTTTGTTAGCTTTTTACGGCGTAAAAAAGAATATAACGACTACTTCTTTAGAGTTAAGAGAATAGTTGATGAACCAAATTCACCTCAAGAGGTGGATCACTAATAATAACTGCATCCTGAACAAAGAGATGTCCACAAAGTAGAGAATAAAACATCTTGTTTAGATGGGTTATATAGTCGGTTTGCTATATAGCAATGATCTGACGGAAAGTGAAGGATCGCAAAAAGGATCCGTTATCCCCCGCGCGGCCAGCGCTGGCGCGGGAAACAACCGGCCGCCAGCAGTCTTTCACCCGAATGGAAATCGACACATAAAGCGCGCAGGCGAGGCGGGGTCTTGACTGCGCGCGCCGGGTGCTGAGGGGCAGCCGCCCCGGGGCGTCAGGGCGCTGAACGTCAGGCAAAACAAAGCCCCCTCGGTGAGGGGGCTTTCGTGACACCTTGAACATACACAAACTCCAGATGTTCGTTGTAACTGTAGCCTCGCCTATGCCGCCTGCCCTGTCAGATCTGACAGTCGGTAGGGATTGAACCGGATCACCTCCTCCCCCGCCCAGTCATTGAGCGCCAGCAGGCTGGCCTTGATGCTGTCTATCTCGTTGATGTCGAACACCTGGGCGGCCTTGGTCACATCGCCAAAGCCGCCGGTGCTGTTGGGCATGACTCCCATCAACTGGGGCGGTACCCGGTGGCTGGCGAGCTGGTCATCCCGGCTCACGTTCTTGATGCTGAGGAAGTCATCCTTGGCGGCCACCTCGGCCACCGGGATCAGCTTGACCCCGTCCTTGCTGCCGCCCGGGGTGTAGAGCAAGAGGTTGCGGAAGTTGCCGGGGCCCTTGCTCTGACGCAGGGCTTCTTTGAGGTCCTTGATGTCCTGCTCATTCTGCGTTGGGTCTGTGATGTGCATGATGAAGCCCGCGTGGCTGCCGTTCTCGTAGTAGCGGCGGCGGAACAGGGTGGCCGACTCGTTGAGCAGGGTGGAGTTGAGCCCGCCGACATAGTCGGGGATGCCGTAGATCTCCTGGTTGATGTCGGCCTCCATCACATGGCCCACCCGGCCAGTGGGCAGGGCCTGCTCCTGGCCGGGTTGGGCAATCCACCAATACTGGTTCAGATCCAGCGCGCGCCGGGTGTACTTGGCGCGCAGGTGGTCATATCGCAGCACCCCGCCGAGCCGGTTCTGCACCGCCTGCAGATAGCCGTTGCCGAAGATGAGGTAGTCCAGCACCAGGCCGGTGAAGGCGGCCAGGCTCAATTTCGGGTGCGGGATGAAGCAGGAGCGCAGGATGTTGCGCTTCACCTGGATGGCCGAGGCGTGATGCACCCCGGCCCGATAGACCCGGGACAGCCCATTGAGGGAGAGGGGCGGCTCGTACCAGCGGCCGTTGTGCATGGCCTCCAGGTAGTCGAACACTTCCCGTTGCGATAAGACGGGCACCGGCTCGCCAAAACTGAACGCCTCGATGGCCGCGCCGGGTTTCTGGGTTGCCGTCACCGGCGGGGTATGGCGCTGTGGGCGGCGCTTTCTCATGAGAAAATCTCCATCATGCTGGTATTGGCACCGGTGGCACCTGCCAGCGGTTCATGTAACAGGGCCTGCATCGTTGCCCAGGCAATATCGGCGTGGCTGGTTTCCTCTGACCGGCTGGCCTCAAAGGTCGGCATTTTGCCGCCAGCCGTCACAGAACGGCGGATGCTCATGAAAGCCTGCGCGAGGTCAGTCATGCCGCTGTCAAACTCCAACCGGCCCTTGTTCATCACATCCTGGGCCTTCATCACCATCTGAATTTTCACACTAGGGTTGTACTGGATGGGGGTAACTGCCGGGTAGAACTGCTTCACCAGCTGATAAACCCCCTCCCCGATCCCGGTCGTGTCGATGCCGATGTAACCGACGTTGTAGCGCTCGCACATGGCCTTGATGGCCCGCGCCTGGGCGTCGAAGTCCATCCCGCTCCAACGGTGGCGCTCGAGCACGCGAAACTTGCCGCCAGGTACTGCCGGCGGTGCCAGCACGACGCAGCCGGCACTATCGCCCTGCCCGCCCTTGGCCGGGTCATAGCCGATCCAAACTGGCCGGCTGCCCAACGGGCGAAGCGCAAACGGCTTGTAGTCATCCCACAGCTCCCAGCTGTCGACCATGCAGCGCTGCAGGCTGGCAAGCGGGAACACACTGGCCGTGTCATCCATGAACTCGCACATCAGCAGGTTGCGGTATTCATCCTCGGAATACTCGCCGCGCAGTTGGTCAAGGTCGAACAGGTCACAACCACCGCGCACCGCGTCTTCAACCGTGACAATCTGCCGCCACTGACCATCGGCGCACAGCTTGCCGCTGGCCAGATTGGCGTGGCTCAGGTCAATCTCGACCCGGTCAGCCTTCGCCTTGCCGCGGTTGAAGTTGGCGCCGGACCAGAACGCATAGGCGGGATGGGAAAGGCTGGACGGGGTGGAAATGTAGGTCTGGCGCCACTTCTTGTGCATCGCCATACCGGAGGCCACCTTGCGGAACTCCAGGAAGCCATGGATCCAGAAGTACTCATCCATGTAGATGTTGCCGTGGTAGCTCTGGGCGGTGCGGGCGTTGGTACCGAGAAAGTAGAGGTGCGCCCCGTTCGGTAGCACCATGGGGTCACCTTTCAGCTCTACCCCTTCGTCCTTGGCAAACTGGATGATGTACTGCTTGAACACGTGGGCCTGCGCCTTGCTGGCAGACAAGAAAATCTGATTGCGACCGGTCACCAGGGCGTCGATGAACGCCTCGAAACCGAAATAATACGTTGCACCGATCTGGCGCGATTTGAGCAGGTCGCGGATCCGGTGCCACTTCCCGGCCTCATGCCACACCCGCTGATAACCAAACATGGTCGACTCGAAGCGCTCGATCAGCCGGGCTTGCTGCTCAGGCTCCACCACATTGCGCTCGGGCGCCTTCTTCGGCCCCTTGTTGCGGTTCGCCACCTTCGGGTTGAGGTCGGCCTCGTTGCCGCCGTTGCTATACCGGTTGACCCGGGCGATCCGCTCCAGCTGGCGGCCCAGCAAGTCAATCTCCTTGAAATCGCCGCCGGTCTTCACCTCTTTGGCGATCAGCTGGCACATCCGCGATTCAATGGCGAAATCGACCCGATCAATGGGTTTGATGTCATCCCAGCCGTCGCGCTTCTTCCAGGTCGAGACAGTCCCCTCTGGCACAGCCAGCAATTCAGCGATGGCGCGCAGCGGGTAGCCCTGGAAGAACAGGTGCATGGCCTGCCGTCTGGGTTCGATATGGGGGAAAAGTAAGGGTGCTGTAGTCATGGCGCCAGTCTACCCAGCCAGACCAACCACCAACGCCCCACCGCCATTGTGTAGCGCCCCTACACAATGGCGGCAGATTGCACGATCCCGCCGCTCACCCAGACCATAATCGCGACATCACCACCCAATCACCAAAGGGATCCCAGCTCATGCCTAAGTCCAAATTTTTCCGCGTCGCCGTCGAGGGGGGCACGACCGACGGGCGCACCATCACCCGCGAATGGATTGAACAGATGGCCAAGCGCTACAACCAGTCCACCTACGGCGCGCGGGTCAATATGGAACACATCCGGGGATATGACCCGAACGGTCAGTTCAAGATGTACGGCGACATCACCGCAGCCAAGACCGAAGAGGTCGACATGGAAGGTGAAAAGCGCCTGGCCCTGTACGTGCAGATCGACCCCACCCCCGAGCTGGTCGAGCTGAACAAGAAGCGCCAGAAGGTTTACACCTCCGTCGAAATCCACCCCAACCTGAACGAAAAGGGCGCCTACCTGATGGGGCTGGCCGTCACCGACAGCCCGGCCAGCCTGGGCACTGAAATGCTGGAGTTCTGCAGCAAAGCGAAGGTCAACCCGCTGGCCGAGCGCAAGCAGCATAAGGAGTGCCTGTTCACCGAAGCGCTGGAAACCGTCATCGAGTTTGAAGACGACAGCGACAAAGGCCCCGGCCTGCTGGAGCGGGTTACCGCGCTGTTCTCCACCCACAAGAAGCAATCCACCGCCGATTTCAGCGACGTGCACCAGGCCGTCGAAACGGTGGCAAAAGAGGTCACCAGCCTCGATGCCGGCATGCAGAAGAAGTTCACCGAGCAGGCCCAGGCCATGGCCGAGCTGACCGGCAAGCTGGACGCCACCGCCAAGGCGCTGGCCGACCTCACCGCCAACCTGGAAGGCCAGGAAGATTTCAGCCACAAGCGCCCGCCGGCCACCGGTAGCGATGGCGCCACCATTCAAACCGACTGCTAAGGACTATGCCCAATGCGTAACGAAACCCGCCAGAAGTTCAACGAGTTCACCGGCCAAGTGGCCAAACTCAACGCCGTCTCCAGCGCCACGGTGCAGTTCAACGTGCAGCCCAGCGTCCAGCAGACCCTGGAAACCAAAATGCAGGAGTCGGTCGCCTTCCTCGGCATGATCAACATCATCCCGGTCGATGAGATGAAAGGCCAAAAGGTCGGCATCGGCATCACCAGCACCATCGCCGGTCGCACCGACACCTCCAGCAAAGACCGTCAGCCCAACAGCCCGCACGGTCTCTACGCCCAGAGCTACGAATGCGCCCAGACCAACTTCGACACCCAGATCGGCTACGGCCAGATCGATGCCTGGGCCAAATTCCCCGACTTCCAGACCCGTGTCCGCGACGCCATTCTCATCCGTCAGGGGCTCGACCGCATCATGATCGGCTGGCATGGCACCAGCACCGCCCCCGACACCGATCGCACTGCCAACCCGCTGTTGCAAGATGTGAACAAGGGCTGGCTGCAACACATCCGCACCGACGCCCCGGCCCAGGTCATGAGCGAGGCCACCGAGGGCAGCGGCAAGATCTACATCTACCAGCCGAAAGGGGAAGCCGACACCAAGGAAGGCGACTACCACAATCTCGACGCCCTGGTGTACGACGCCGTCAACGAGATGATCGCCCCCTGGTATCAGGACGATACCGACCTGGTGGTCATCTGCGGCCGCAAGCTGCTCTCCGATAAATACTTCCCCATCATCAACAACGCCGATGACAACCAGAACAAGCTGGCCGGCCAGGTGCTGGTGAGCCAGAAGCAGATCGGCGGTCTCAAAGCCGTGCGCGTCCCCTTCTTCCCAGAAGACAAGCTGCTCATCACCAAGATCAGCAACCTCTCCATCTACCCGCAGACCGGTGCCCGCCGTCGTTACATCGAAGACGAGCCCAAGCGCAACCGCATCGTCAACTACGAAAGCTCCAACGACGCCTACGTGGTGGAAGACTACGACTGCGCGGCCCTGGTCGAAAACATCGTCATCGGGCCGAAACCGGCCGCCGGCGGTTAAGGGGGCAGCATGACTTCACCTGCCCGTCGCAACCGCGAACTCAAATTGGCCGCCCTGCAAGGGGCGGCCAATCCCCAGTTCGACCAGATGCGCGCCAACGCCTACGAGCTGCAGCTGATGCAGCTGGCCGAACACCGCCGCACCCTCAAAGGCATCCAGAGCATCGAACGCAAGATCGACGCAAAGCGCCCCATGCTGGCCGTCTATCAGCCGTGGATTGATGGCGTGCTGGCCGCCGACCGGGGTGGACAAGATGACGTCCTGGTCACCGTCATGCTCTGGCACCTCGACACCGGCGATCTGGAAGGAGCCCTACCCATGGCCTCCTACGTGATCCGCCATGGTCTGAGCACCCCCGATCGCTACGAGCGCACCGCCGCCACCATGATCGCCGAAGAAGTCGCCGACACCGCCATCAAGCAGCAAGAAGCCGGCGCGGGACCCTCCCTGCCCCTGCTCAATCGCTATCTGGCCCTGTTGGCCGACTGCGACATCTTCGACCAGGTGCGCGCCAAGCTGCACAAGGCGGTGGGCCGTGCCTGCCTCGCCGATGGGCTCAAACTGCAGGCCGCCGAGCACTACCGGCGCGCCATCGAGCTGCATGACAAGGTCGGCATCAAAAAAGAGCTCGAAGTGCTCGAGCGCGAACTGAAAAAAGAACAGCAGCCCGACGCCACCGGCGGCGGCAGCTAACCGAGCGAACCCCGCACCCTGGGCGGCTCGGACCTGACGAATGCGTTTCGCATACCAGACGGCCCGACCACCGCCCAACAAACGGGCTACCACCAGAACCAGGAGCACCATGAGCACCGGATTCATCGCCAACGCACAGACCGCACCGGATGAAGGGAAAGTCACCAGCGATCCGTTCTGGCCGGACATCTCACTGGCCGACCTGCGCGACACCGTCAGGCTCGATGGCACCGTCACCACCAAGCGCCTCACCCACGCCGTGATCGACGCCGTCACCAGCGTCAACCGAGATCTGGCCCAGTGGCGCACCGCTCGCCAGGCCGAAGGCCACGCCACCCTGGCCGCCGTGCCGGGCGAACTCATCAACAACGAATCAGCGCACCTGCACAGCTACCGGCGCGCCGTCTACGCCATGACCCGCGCCAACCTGCTGGAACGCTACACCGACTACAGCGCCACCGGTGACGGCGTCAAAGGGGCAGACGCCAAAGTGGTGAGCTCCGATGACCTTTACCGCGACGCCCGCTTTGCCATTCGCGACATCATCGGCACCACCCACATCACAGTGGAGCTCATCTGATGCAACTGCGCAGCCAGCAGGGTGACACCCTCGATCTCATCCTGTTCCGGCATTACGGCTACACCGCAGGCATCACCGAGCAGGTGCTCGAACTCAACCCCGGTTTGGCCGAGCTCGGCCCCATCCTCCCGACCGGAACACTCATCACAATGCCAGCGGCCCCCACCCAGGCCGAGCAGCCGCTGATCCAGCTATGGGACTGACCATGAGCCGCCTCGACGACGAACTCGAACGACTGGCCGACATCAGCGAGCAGCAACTCGCTGCCCGCATCCACGCCGCCCGCATCAGTGGCACCGGACCGCACTACTGCACCGACTGCGAAGACCCCATCCCGCAGGCGCGCCGTGAAGCGATCCGGGGCTGCGAACGCTGCGCCGAGTGCCAGACCATCCACGAATTCCAAACCGCTCGCCACTACGGCGGCAAACGATAAAAACAGGAGAGCACGATGCCAGAACCGATCTCATCCAGTGCAGCAACCAGCACCCTCACCGGTCTGGCGCTGCTGTCCCTCTTCCCGGGCGTAGACCCCGGCGTCCTGCTCGGTGCATTCGCCGGGGCGCTGGTGTTCATCGCCACCACCGCCGAGCTTGGCAACCTGCGCAAGGCGGGCCTGTTCGTTGCCGCCTTCGTGGCGGGAGCGCTGGCGGCCCCGCTGGTTGCCGCCATGCTGGCCAGCGTGCTGCCGCTCAGTGTCGAAGTCCCCAGGGCCGTCGGCGCAATGCTGGCCTCGGCGCTGGCCGTCCACCTGCTGCAGTGGATCCTGCGCAAAACGCCGGAAGACCTGTTCAAACTCCGCAAAGGGGGCTGACATGCTGACCATCCTCTACGCCATGATCTGCACCGCGATCGCCATGCGCATCGCCACCTTCAACCGCAACGGGGGCGACTATCGCCCCCTGCCGGCACTGCTGGCATGGGTCATCACCGTCGCCGCCGGGTCCGTGCCGCTGCGCGTCCTGCTCGGGGTCATGCCAGCGCCAGACCCGGCCGCGGTGCTGCTGGCAGCCGTCCTGCTCACCGCCCTGATCGGCTCTCGCGGATCCGTCATGCGCCTGCTGCCACGCCGTCGCCAACAACCGACCACCGCCAGCCACCTGAACGGGAGGTTTCAACCATGAGCCTGAAAAAAGGGGATACCGGCACCGCCGTCGCCGATCTGCAGCGCCGCCTGACTAAGGCCGGCTATCCGGTCGAGCCGGATGGCTGGTTTGGTGGTGCCACCGAGCTCGCCCTGCTCGCCTTCCAGCGTGACTACATGATCGCCGCCATCGGCCAAGCAGGCCCCCGCACTATGGCAGCCCTGCTCGGCAGCGAGCGCGGCAACCAGTTGAGCATCGATGACATGCAGGCTGGCGCAGACTTGCTGGGCCTGCCGCTTGCCACCATGGCCACCGTTGCCCAGGTCGAGAGCATCGGCGAAGGCTTCACTCAAGACCAGCGCCCGGTGGTGCTGTTCGAGCGACATGTGTTCTACAAGCAGCTCAACAAGCACCTGGGAAAAGCCACCGCCGACCAGATGGCCGCCAGTTACCCCAACCTGGTCAACCCCAAGCGCGGCGGCTATGCCGGCGGCTCGGCAGAGTGGGAACGGCTGCAGCTCGCCATCAGCCTGCACCGGGATGCCGCAATCGAGTCGGCCAGCTGGGGCATGTTCCAGATCATGGGCTACCACTGGCAGGCGCTGGGCTTTACCTCTGCCAGCGACTGGCAGACCGCAATGCAGCGCAGCGAGGTCGACCAGCTCACCGCCCTGTGCCGCTTCATCAAGCAAGACCAAGCCATGCACAAGGCACTGCAGGGCCGTAAATGGGCCGACTTCGCCCGCCGCTACAACGGGCCGGCCTACAAGGACAACGACTACGACACCAAGCTGGCCAAGGCATACGACCACTTTGCCAAGGTCTATCCGGTGAAAGGGGTGGCGGATGCACATTGAAATCACTGGAAGGATGACGGGTAAAACTACCAGCCTGATAGCCGCCGCGAACAAGAAGCGGCAGGAAGGAAAAAAGATTGTCATCGTGCTGTCTACACCGTTGGATAAACAGCACCTCTGGGTATTTATGGACATTGCCAGCAAGGTCAAAGGGGCATACGTCGCCAGCTGCGACATGCTCAACATGAACCGTAGGAAAGAGCTTTGCCAAGCCGAACGGGAAGCTCTGGAAGCGCTTATCAAAGACCGCGACGCCTGCTGGTTCTTTGACGAGTTCGACTGGTATGAAAACCAGCTTGATATACCCATCATGCCGAACGGCTACTACACGACCACCCCACGCCAGGGTTTTGACCTGATGAACACCCCGGGCGACAGAGTGATCAACAAGCTGATCGCCAAGGCAGAAACCTTTGTTGATACGGTGGTGGTGATGCCGTGCAACAGCGTCCTGCGCGCTGATGGGATGGACTTTTGGGGGATCGATTATGTGGCTTAACCTGCTGCGCTCCCCCCTCACCTGGTTGCTGCTGGCGCTGGCCATCGCCTTGGCCGGCTGGGGCTGGTCTGCCACCTCGGCAGCGACCGCCAGGGGCAAGGTCGATACCCTGCAAACCGACCTCAAGGCCGCCAACGACAAGGCCAAAGAGGCAGAACAGCGGGAAAAGCTCAAAGACGGGGCCATCGACACACTCACCAGCGAACTGACCGCCCAGGCAACCGCCGCCGCCACGCTGCAGCGCCAGCTTGACGATCTGACCATCACGGCCGCCACCCGGGCCGACACCATCAAGAGGCTCAAACGTGAAAATGCCGAACTCAAGGAGTGGGCTGATCGCCCTCTGCCTGATCCTGTTGTCAGGCTGCTCCAGCGCCCCACCATCACCGGCGCCGCAGATTATCAGGCTCACCTGTCAGGGGCTGACCCCCTGCCAGCTGCCGCCGGCCAGCCCGGCCAATAACGGCGATCTGCTCGACCAGCTGACCCAGACCGAGGCCGCCTGGGCCACCTGCGCCGCCCAGGTCGACAGCATCATCGCCTGCCGGCAACGGCACCAAAATGGGAGGGAAAATGGAAAAGCCAAAACAGATCCGTGAAGTGTTGACTCGTTGCGTACCCTATTTGGCTACCAACCCGGACAAACTGCATCTCTACATCCCCACCGGTGGGGTTGAAAGCACCGGTGCCCGCTCACTCTCCTATGAGTGGCAATACCCGCTGACTATCGGGGTCGAAGACTTTGCCGGCCACCCGGATCAGGTCATGGTGCCGTTACTGGCCTGGCTGCGCCAACACCAGTCAGAGCTGATGACCAATGACGAAAAGCGCAGAGATGGCGTGAAGTTCGAGGCCGAATACCTCGCAGATGACCTGATGGACCTCGTTATCACAGTAAAGCTGACCGAGCGGGTCAGGGTGTGGCAAAACGAACAGGGGATTGGCTGGGAACATCTGCCAGAACCGCCAGAAGACCCCTATGACGGCATCACCTGGGAACTCTTTATCAACGGGGAGCATCAGCCATGGCCACCGACAACCTGAGAGACCTTGAATTATTCGCTGACGCTGCCGCAAGAGCCGGTAACGAGAAAGTATTGAAGGAGCTGATCCAGTACGCGGGCACGCTCGTCAAAAAGAAGAACACAGACCGCATCAGGGCCAACATCCAGCCTGACGGAACAAAGATGCGGCGCAGAAAAGATCCGCAGAAAGGTAACGCCCATATCGCCTTTATCTACAAGAATCCGGTGACGGGAATGTGCTTGGTGCGCAACCTGAAAAACTGGCGCGACAATGGGGACTACATCAAAGGATTTGACCGGATGCGCGGTGCCATGCGCTCATTCAGGCGGTCACGCATCGTGAAGTACATCAGCATCGACAAAAGCAAAGTGGTGGTGCGCAACGCCCCCCAGAAGATGTTCAAGAACATCATCAAAGCCAAGTGGTTCAAGCTCAAAGCCAGGGAGCGTAGTGCCACCATTGAGTTTGCTGGCGTAGCGGGCACAGTGGCCGCTATTCACCATTACGGTGAGAAAGATCGGCCCAACCCGAAGGCGAAAGAGATCCGCTATCCAGAACGGCAACTGCTGGGTGTCACCGATGCGGACACCAAAGAGATCTGGGATTTCTTTATCGACCGTATCACCAAGGAATTCTACTAGTCAGCAGGTCCGCCATGAGTGGTGGAAGACCAACTGCTGGCCCAACTCACTAAAGGGTTATAACCGCCGCCATTGTGTAAGCGCGCTACACAATGGCCGTCCCTCGCCTTCCCCGCCATTGCCCAAAACAATGGCCCCATGCAACTGACCCTGATCGAACTCCAACGCCAGCTCGACAACCTGATCCGCATCGGCACCGTAATAGCCGTGCGCTCCGGGGAATGTCGCGTCAAGAGCGGCAACAACAAGACTGACTGGCGGCCCTACCTCACCGAACGGGCCGGGAATAACCGCACCCGTCATCGCCTCTCCATCGGCGAACAGGTCATGTTGTTGTCAGTCAGTGGCGATCTGCGCAATGCGTACATCGTGGGCTCACTCAACGCCACCGCCGCAGACGAGCCACTGGCTGACGATGACAATCCAGACCTCGACCGCACCGAATACAGCGACGGCGCCATCATCGAATACAACCCGAAAACCGGCGAGCTCAATGCCAGCGGCATCAAGTCAGCCAACATCGCAGCATCCGTGACCGTCAAGCTGATCACCCCTCTGGTGGAGTGCACCCAGGCGCTCAAGGTCGGTTCGACCATTGAAGCGGGCGGCAAGATCACCGCCCCCACCGCAAAAATAGGCAACGTCGAAGTCACCACCCACAAGCACAGCGGCGTCAGCACTGGTGGCGGACAAACTGGGGGCCCGGCATGAACTGGCTCGGCATGAATGCTGCCACCGGCCGCACCATCAGCGCCACCGACCACATCATCCAGTCGGTGCGCGACATCCTCACCACCCCGGTGGGCTCGCGGGTCATGCGCCGCGACTACGGCAGCGAGCTGTTTTACCTCATCGACCAGCCCCTGCACCAAGTCACCCGCCTGCGCCTGATGGCCGCCACCGTGCAGGCCCTCATCAACTGGGAACCGCGCATCACCATCACCCGCGTCGATGTGCTGGGCGGCGGCATGGATGGTGCCCTCACCATCGAGATCACTTGGCAACGCAAAGATGGCGGCGCGCCAGATTCAAAAACAGAAAGTGCCTCTATCACCATCCCCACAGGAGCCACCCGTTGAGCGCCATCGATCTATCAAAGCTGCCACCGCCTGATGTGGTCGAATTGCTCGACTTCGAGGCCATCCTTGTCGAGCGCAAAGCATCCTTGATCGCCCACTATCCGGCAGACCAGCAAGCGGCCATTGCTGCCACGCTGGCGCTTGAATCTGAGCCCCTCACCAAGATGCTGCAAGAGAACGCCTATCGAGAGCTGATCCTGCGGGCCCGCATCAACAGCGCATCAGTCGCCAACATGCTGGCTTGGGCAGAGAAGGCCGACCTCGATAATCTGGTGGCCAACTGGAATGTCGAGCGGCTTGTCGTGCAGCGGGGGGACGACACTGCCACCCCGCCGATTCCCACCATCATGGAACGTGATGCCGCCCTGCGCGAACGTGCCTTACTGGCATGGGATGCCCTCAGCGTCGCAGGCCCCCGCGAGGCCTATCGCTATCACGCCCGCACCGCTGATGGCGCTGTGATGGATGCCGAACCCACCTCGCCGAGCCCAGGTGTGGTGGATGTCTACATTCTGGCCGCCACCGGCGACGGCACCCCGTCTGCGGAACTGCTGACCAAAGTAGCCACCTATCTCACCGATGAAGATCGGGTGCCGCTAACCGATAACGTGCATGTCAAAGCCGCCCAAGTGTTGCCATACACCCTGGCCATTCGCCTGTTTATTCCGGCGGCTGGGCCATCTGCGGCCACCATCACCGCCGAAGCTGAGCGGCGATTGCTTGAAGTGATCAATCCGCGTCGCCGCATCGGGGTAGAGGTGCCACGGTCCCTCCTTGACTCGGCCCTGCATGTGCAGGGGGTCACAAAGGTCGAGTTGGTTGACTGGGCAGACATCACCCCGGCAAAACATCAGGCTGCATGGTGCAGCGGATACACCATCGAGCAGGTGATCCAATGAACCTGCTGCCACCCAATGCCACCAAAGCAGAGCGCAACCTGAGCACCGTGGCCGCCGCCGCGATGGCACTCCCCATTCCATGCCGAGATTTATGGTCGCCAGCCAGATGCCCGGCCAACGTCCTGCCGTATCAGGCCTGGGCATTCAGCGTCGATGACTGGGATGATGACTGGTCAGACTCGCAAAAGCGCGGCGCCATGGCAGCCAGTTTCAGCATTCACGCTACCAAAGGCACCCCAGGCGCGGTGCGTCGCGCACTGGCTGCCATCGGCTATCGCGCCACCCTCCAGCAATGGTTCGAGTTTGGCGGTCAGCCGTACACCTTCAAAGTGCGCGTCAACGTTCCGCCTGAAGGGGTCGCGGCAGGCAACACCGCCGCCATCACGCGCCGAGTCGACGAAGCCAAAAACCTGCGCAGTCACTACACCCTCAGTCTGGTCATGAGCACAGACATAGGGCTGGGGGTGGCGGCCGTGCCGTCCATCACCCCGCGCTACATCTGCCGCCCATATCAGGCCTGCCTGCCAACAACCAGCATTGCTGCCCCCCTGGGCGGCATGCCGCGCATCGCGGCAACCTACCGAGTGAATGCCATATGACAACACAAACCTACTTCACCGTCTTGACTGCCATCGGGGCCGCCAAGTTGGCCAATCTGGCCGCGACCAGCCGCCCCCTGAAACTGACCAAGTTCGCCGTGGGAACCGGCGGTGGCGACAGCTACGCCCCCACGGCTGAACAACTGCGACAAGCCACCAGGCTGATCGACGAAACCTTTCGTGGCCCGATTGCGGTACTGGAACAGGATGCCAACCTGCCATCCCAATACTACATGGAGGGTTACGTCCCCATTGATGTGGGCCCGTTCATCGTGCGCGAGGCCGGTTGGTTCGATGCTGACGGCGACATGATCTTTGCCACCCGCTATCCACCGGTAGAAAAAACCATTCCGGCACAAGGGGCGCAAGTCGATCTGCCGCTCGGGACCTACGTATCGATCCATCAGGTGGATGGCGGACAAATCCAGATATTGGTCGACCCGTCAAAAGTGCTGGCATCACGGACTTACGTCGACCAGCGTTTTGCATGGATACCCTTCACCGGCCAAGGCGCTGCCATGAACAGGTCATATCGCTTTATGGGCGAAGGTGAACTTACATTGCCCGATAATGGCGACGTCATCGTGATCGTGGATCACTCGGTCAACATCAAAAACACCGATTGCATCGTCAAAGCCAAGCCAGGGGAAACCATCATTACCCCCCATGGCGCAGATCAAAAAACGCGGCTCCGCATCACGGGCAAACAATTCGTCTACTCAAAAATTAACGGTCAATGGAGAGTGTCATGATCGATCTTGGTGCAACCATGACGGAGCACAAATACCCAAGGCTAAAACAAAGCATAGTGTTGTTTGACATCAACCCTGGCACCCGCCAGCTCACGCTAGAGCCGGGGGTGTACCGTGTCGCCGTGGTCGGCGGCGGCGGCGGTGGCCGAAACAGCGCCGTCAATACCTATTACTACGGTGGGGGCGGCGGCGGGTATGACGAAGTCACCCTGACCGTCACCGAAGAGACGGTTTACTCCTACACGGTTGGCCAGGCCGGAGAAGTGGGAGCGGATGCCGGGCTGCCCGGCGGCACCTCGTCATTTGGTGCTATCGTATCGGCTACTGGCGGGGCGGGTGGCGCCACCGGCACCGCCCAAGGCGGCATGGGGCTGGCAGGCAGCGTGCGCCACAAAGGGGGCGTTGGGCTCGACCGTGCCGGTGGCAGTGCCGCCCACCGGTTCGGTGATGGCCTGCCGGGCTATGCTGGCGGCTCTGCTTCGGGTGGCGGTTTCAGCACTGCGGCCCAGGCAGGTATTGCCGGGCGCAGCTATGTCGATGGCTGGGATATCGGTCTGCTCCCCGGTGACTACGGGTTTGGTTCCCAGCGAGCCAGTGGTGAGCACGTCGTTCCAGCCAGCATGGGCGGCGGTGGCTGTGGGGCTGGCCAAAGCCCTAGCGTAGATGCCTATGTCGGCGGCGGTGCTGGCGGTCAGGGCCGTGGTGGCGTCGGTGCGGTAATTGTGGAGAGGATTGGATAATGAACCATTATGCGAGAGTGGTGGACGGCATCGCCGTCGAAGCGTGGAACGATGGCGGCCTGAACCTCAAACCGGTGGACGTGCATGTGCCAGCCCTAGCAGCGCAGTTTGTGTCCTGCCCTCCCCATGTGTTACCTGGTGCCACCCTGAACGGCGGTGAGTGGATAAATCCCCCTCCCGTTGTAATTGAACCAGCCGATCCACCCACTTCCGATTGACTAGTTAACAATCACGCGACCATCAACACCAACACCCCGCCCAGCGCGGGGTGTTTCGTAACTGCCGCCAAACGCCACCTTGTCACCGCCTGACCATTGTGTAGCGCCGTCACACAATGGCAACAGCTCGCCCGCCATCCCCTGCACCTGCATCCTGACCATGCTCGCATTTCCTTGCAAAAGCTCCGTCCGGACAACAGGAGAACCTATGGCACTGGACCAATTTCACCACGGCGTGCGCGTCGTGGAAGTCAACGAGGGCACTCGCACCATCCGCACCGTCGCCACGGCGGTGATCGGCATGGTCTGCACCAGCGCCGATGCGGATGCCGCCTACTTCCCGCTCGATAAACCGGTGCTGATCGCCAACCTGCCGGCGGCCATCGCCAAGGCTGGCACCCAGGGCAACCTCAAGCGCTCGCTGCAAACCATCTATGACACCGTCAACACCATCGTCATCGCCGTGCGCGTAGCAGATGGCGCCGACGCCGCCGCCCTGACCAGCAACATCATCGGCACCATCAAGCCGGATGGCAGCTACACCGGCCTCAAGGCGCTGGAACGGGCCGCCCCGATGACAGGCGTCAAGCCGCGCATCCTCTGCGTGCCGGACAACTGCACCTTGCCGGTGGCCACCGCGCTGGGTAGCGCGACCAAAAAGCTGCGCGCCTTCGCCTACGTGCCGACCATCGCCGAGACCGTCGAGGCTGCCCTGGCCTACCGCGAAAACTTCTCCAGCCGCGAACTGATGCCGATCCATGGCGACTGGACTGCGTGGGATGTGGCAGCCAATGCCAGCGTCAAGCTCGATGCCTGCCTCAAGGCCGCCGCCATGCGCGCCCTCATCGACAAAGAGATCGGCTGGCACAAGACCCTGTCCAACGTCGGCGTGACCGGGGTCGACGGCATGACCAAGGCCCTGTTCTGGGATCTGCAAGACCCCGACACCGAGGTCGGCCTGCTCAACGCCAACGAGATCACCGCCCCCATCCGGGCCGATGGCTTCCGCTACTGGGGCAACCGCACCTGTTCCGATGACCCGCTGTTCGCCTTCGAGAACTACACCCGCTCCGCCCAGATCCTGGCCGACACCATGGCCGAAGCGCACATGTGGGCCAACGACAAGCCGCTCACCCCAACCCTGGTGAAAGACATCATCGAGGGCATCAAGGCCAAGGGCCGCGAACTGGTGGCCGGCGGTTACCTGCTCGGGTTTGACTGCTGGTACAACGAGGAGCTCAACGACAAAGACACCCTCAAGGCCGGCAAGCTGCGCATCGATTACAACTACACCCCGGTGCCGCCCCTCGAAGACCTCGGCTTCATCCAGCGCATCACCGACCACTACCTCATCGACTTCGGCGCCCGCGTCGCGGCCGCAGCATAAGGAGCCACCATGGCACTGCCACGCAAACTCAAGCACCTCAACATGTTTCTCGATGGCGGCAACTGGATCGGCGTCGCCGAAGACTTCACCCCGGCCAAGCTGAGCCAGAAGTTCGAAGCCTACCGGGGCGGCGGCATGATGGGCGCCGCCAATATCCACATGGGGCTGGAAGATGGCGCCATCGACACGTCCTTCACCTTTGGCGGCCTTGAAGCCGATCTGGTCAAGCGCATGGGCACACCGAAGATTGACGGCGTCACCATCCGCTTTGCAGGCTCAGTTCAGCGCGACGACACCAATGAGGTGGTTGCTGTCGAAATCGTCCAGCGCGGCCGCTTCAAAGAGCTCGACCGGGGCACCCTCAAGAGTGGCGACAACTCCCAGAGCAAAGTCAGCATGGTCAACACCTACTACAAAGAGACCATGAACGGCGTCGACCTGGTCGAAATCGACCTGATCAACATGATCTGGATTGTCGACGGCGTCGACCTGATGGCCGAACACCGCAAAGCCATCGGCCTCTAACCTACCCAACAACCAAACGGGCGGCCCACAGCCGCCCTCACCACATCACCAGGAACCGACACCATGGAAAACAAAACCGTTACCCTCGACCAAGCCATCCAGCGCGGCGACACCACCATCACCGAGATCCAGCTACGCAAGCCCAAGGCGGGCGAAATGCGCGGCCTCAATATGACCGATGTGGTGCAGATGGACGTCAACGCCCTCACCAAACTGCTGCCCCGTATCACCACCCCCATCTTGACCGAAGCCGAGATCGGCGACATGGACCCGGCTGACCTGATGCAGCTGGGCAGTGAGGTAAGCGCTTTTTTGGTACCGAAGAAAATGGCCTACCTCATTGCATAGACGAGGTGATGGCCGATCTGGCCATCATCGCCCACTGGCCGCCGTCCGAGATGGCGGCCATGGAAATCAGCGAGCTGATGGGCTGGCACCAAAACCTCGTTGAGACTCACAACCGCATCAACGGGGCAACAGAGCAATGAACCCTCTCAAACTTCAAATCCTGCTCGGGGCAGTCGACAAGCTCACCGCCCCACTCAAGGCTGCCAGCGGACAAAGCCGTATCACAGCCAAAGACCTGGTCGAAACAAAAAAGCGCATCAAGGAGCTCGAAATACAAAGCGGCCAGATTGATGGCTATCGCACCCTCGGCCAGCAGATTGGTGCCACCCGCGCCCAGCTCACAGCAGCCCAACGCGATGCCCAGCAAATGGCCCAACAGCTTGCCAAGGTAGAGCAACCGACCAAGGCCATGACCCGCGCCATGGAACAAGCCAAGCAGAAGGTGCGCGATCTCTCCCAACAAGAGCGAGAAATGGTCGCCCGTCACGGTAGCCTGAAACGGGCCATGGGCGAGGCTGGCATCAACACCAAACAACTGGGCCAGCACCAGCGCCAGCTCAAGAGCGATCTGGCTGCTGCCAATACCCAGCTCGACCAGCAGCGGGCAAAACTGGGCCAACTGGCTGACCAGCAAAAACGCCTCAACCAGGTCAAGGCCAACTACGACAAAACCATGTCGATGCGCGGTACCTTGGCGGGCTATGGCGCTGCGGGCATGGCCACCGGGGCCGCCGCCATCTACAAGGGCACCAACATCGCCAGCAAGGCCATGGGCTTTGATGTCGATATGTCAAAGGTGCAGGCGATCACCAGGCTGGACAAAGGCAGCAGCGAACTGGCCGCCTTGCGGGCTCAGGCGCGAGAGCTAGGCGCTAATACTGCATTCACGGCGGGCGAAGCGGCACAGGGGCAGGGCTTTCTGGCCATGGCCGGTTTCACCCCCAAGGCGATCCGGGATGCCATGCCAGGGGTGCTCGATATCGCCAAGGCAGGCGGCGTCGAGATTGCCGCTGCTGCCGATATCGGATCTAACATCCTGACCGGCTTCAAGCTGCCGGCCAACCAGATGAACCGCTTAGGGGATGTGATGGTCGGCACCTTCACCCGTGCCAACGTCGACCTGCAGATGCTGGGTGAAACCATGAAATACGTGGGGCCGGTGGCGGCAGGGCTTGGTGTTGACCTTGAAACAGCCTCAGCCATGGCAGGCAAGCTGGGGGATGCAGGCATTCAGGGCAGTATGGGTGGCACAGCCATGCGGGCCATTCTCGGCCGCTTGGCCTCCCCGCCCAAGGCGGCGCACGATGCGCTGGCAGCCCTGAACGTCAAGACAGCTGATGCAGCGGGGAACCTGCGCGCCTTGCCAGATATCCTGGACGAGCTCTACAAGAAAACCAGCAAGATGGGGGACACCACCCGCTCGGGTTACTTCAAAGCCATCGCCGGTGAAGAAGCCTTCGCCGCCCTGGCCGTGCTGACCGAGCAGGCCGGTTCCGGCAAGCTGCAGGAGCTGATCGCCACGTTGAAGCAAACTCAGGGGGAAGCGGGCAAAGTCGCCAAGGTGATGGCAGATAATGCCATCGGCGATCTGGACAACCTCACCTCGGCTTGGGATGACGTAGGGATCCAGATGATGGAAACCGAAAACGGCCCACTGAGAGGCATCATCCAGCGCGTCACCGAGATGATCCAGGTCACTGGAGACTGGATGCGGGCCAACCCAGAACTGACCTCTACCCTGACCCGTATCGCGGCGGTCACCGCCGTAGCAGCTGCCGCTGGGGGATCGTTGCTGCTGGTCGTGGCTGGTCTGCTCGGGCCGCTGGCAACAATCAAAATGGGGATGTCGATGCTGCTGGTATATGGGAGCCCGCTGCTGACCTTCATCAAGGCACTGACCATGGGCATGGTCAGGCTCGGGATAGCTATGCTCACCACCCCGATCGGCTGGTTCATCATGGGCATTGCGGCAATCGCTGCCGGAGCCTTCCTGCTCTACAAAAATTGGGATGGGGTAACCAAGTGGTTCAGCGACCTATGGGCCCAGTGCAAGACCCCTGCTCTCGCCTTCTGGGAACTCCTGAAAGAGCTCTTCTCATGGACCCCTATCGGCATGCTGATCATGCACTGGAACGAGATCTGGGCATTCTTCGATACCCTGCCAGCAGGGGCCGCCAACAAGGGTAAAGCCATCATCGACGGCCTGATTGGCGGCATCAATGCAAAGTGGGAGAGCTTGAAGAACAAGATAAAAGCCCTCACCGACCTGCTGCCGGACTGGATGAAGGGGGGCGGCACAGTCACCGCCAACGTCAATCCGTCAGGCTACCTCACCGGCAACTACAATACGCCAGCCATGGCTGGAGGTTCAGGTTATGGCCCGCGCATCGTGACGCCGCCACGCCCGGTCGCCAGAGGCAACACCACAACGCAAATCACCGCACCTATCCATATCGTGCAGCAACCGGGGCAATCAGCAGCGGATGTAGCACAAGAGGTACGCCGCGAGTTGGACAAACGCGCACGGCAAGCTGCTGCCAATGGCCGCGCCACGCTGGGCGATCGCAACTAAGGAGCAACCACCATGATGATGACTCTGGGCTGGTTCGTGTTTATGCGCTCGACCGTTGCCCCACAATCACAGCAAGACGAATGGGCATGGCGCCACCCGGGCAACAACCGGGTCGGTGCCCGCCCGGCTTACCAATTCCTCGGCCCTGACGATGAAACCAGCACCCTGAGCGGGGTGCTCTACCCAGAGTTGACCGGCGGGCCGGTGTCACTCGACATGCTGCGCCAGATGGGCGACAGCGGCGAAGCCTTCCCCCTGATCCAGGGCGATGGCGTGATGCGTGGCTCGTTCGTGATAGAGGGCATCAGCACCACCCGCACCGAGTTTTTCAGCGATGGCGCAGCCCGCAAGATAGAGTTCAGCATCAAGCTCAAGCGGGTCGACGACAACGACAGCACGCTGGGCAACACCCTGCTGGGGCGCACCGCGGGCAACCTGCTAGGCCGCTTGGGGGTGGGCAAACTCATGGGTAGCATCGGCGGCAAGCTGGGGGGAATCCTCTGATGAGGGCGCTAGACCAGTTCGGCAGCCGCCTGGCCGATAATCTTGGCATCACCAACTCGCTCGATGCCCTGCGCCAAGGCCATCCGGTGCCGGCCTACCAGGTGCTGGTCGATGGCAAAGACATTTCGGCCGCCATCCGCCCGCGCCTGATGTCGATGACCATAACCGACAACCGGGGTTTCACTGCCGACACCATCGAGATCACCCTCGATGACAGCGACGGTCAGCTCGACATGCCGCGCCGGGGGGCCACCCTGCGCTGCCTCATCGGCTGGCAAGGCAGTTCCCTGGTCGACAAGGGCACCTACAAGATTGACGAAGTGGAGCACGGCGGGGCCCCAGATGTGCTCACCATTCGGGGCAAATCGGCTGACCTGCGCGGCAGCATGAACAAGCTGCGCGAGCGCAGCTGGCACCAATCCACCGTCGGTGGCATCGTCGAACAGGTGGCCGCCACCTACCAGCTCACACCCTGCGTGGGTGACTCGCTCAAGGGGCAGCTGATCGACCACATCGACCAGGCCAACGAAAGCGATCTGGCCTTCCTCACCCGCCTGGCCGGCCAGTGCGATGCCATCTCTACCGTCAAATCTGGCCGCCTGATGTTCATCAAAGCTGGTCAGGGCACCACCGCAAAGGGCCAGCCGCTGCCAGCTATCACCATTACCCGCCAAGATGGCGATCAGCACCGCTTCTCAGTGGCAGACCGAGACGCCTACACCGGCGTGACGGCCTACTGGCAAGACAACAAGGCCGCAGAGAAAAAGAAAGTCGAGGTGAAGCGCAAAAGAAAGACCAAGCCGAAGCCAGAGCGGCCATTGCCGCCGGGCGTTGTGGTCAATAAGAAAGAGAACGAGCTGCTGGTCGGCAGCAGCGAGAACGTCAAGGAGCTGCGCCACGTCTATGCCAACCAGGCCAACGCCATGCGGGCGGCCAGGGCAGAGTGGGAGCGGATCCAGCGCGGGGTGGCCGAGTTCGACATCACCCTGGCCAGGGGCAGGCCAGAGCTCTACCCGGAACAACCAACTACCGTCAGGGGGTTCAAGCCACAGATAGACGAGGCCGACTGGCTGCTCACCCAGGTGGTGCACGACCTCACCAATCAGGGCTACACCAACCGCCTGCAGCTCGAGGTGAAACTCGACGAGCTACCGGAATAAATCTGTGTGGATCAAATGTGGACACTGGGGGGAAACAAAAAGGCCGCTATTGCTAGCGGCCTTTGTAAGTCTTTGATTTTAATGGTGCCCGAGGCCGGAATCGAACCGGCACGACGCGAACGTCGAGGGATTTTAAATCCCTTGTGTCTACCGATTTCACCACTCGGGCACCGCAATCGGTATCAAGCTCGCGTGGCGGGCTTGTCAATATGGAGGCACGTTCCGGAGTCGAACCGGACTAAACGGATTTGCAATCCGCTGCATAACCGCTTTGCTAACGCGCCATGCAAAAGAGAGAAACTCTCTATTGTCTGAATTTGGAGCGGGAAACGAGACTCGAACTCGCGACCCCGACCTTGGCAAGGTCGTGCTCTACCAACTGAGCTATTCCCGCATCGGTCTGGCTGACTGCCTGACTACGAGGACGCATTCTAGCGATGTTCCTCGCCCAGTCAACCAAAAATGTTTAATACCCTGATCGTTCGAGTGTTTTTTGCCCTTTTCCTGCTTTTTCAGCACTCACGACCGTTTCCCAGCCCCAAGAACGGGGAAACGGTCCTTTGTGTCGGCAGGTCAGAACCGGGAGTGGTAGGTCAGATCGCCCCAGGCGGCCTTCATGTACTGGAACATGGACCAGAAGGTAAGCACGGTGGCCACGTAGAGCAGCACATAGGCGAGCCACACCATCCAGATGTCGTACTGCCAGATGAGGCCGGTGAGCGAGACCATCTGGATCATGGTCTTCCACTTGCCGATCCAGCTGACCGCCACCGAGGAGCGCTTGCCAAGCTCGGCCATCCATTCGCGCAGGGCGGAGATGATGATCTCGCGGCCAATCATGGTCATGGCAGGAATGGTGACCCAGATGGTGTTGTAGTGCTCGACGATCACCACCAGCGCCGCCGCCACCATGATCTTGTCGGCGACCGGATCGAGGAAGGCACCGAAGGCGGTGGATTGATTCAGCTTGCGGGCCAGGTAGCCGTCAAACCAGTCGGTCGCCGCCGCCAGGATGAAGACGATGGCCGCCGCCAGATAGGACCACTGGTAGGGAAGGTAGAACAGGATGACGAAGACGGGGATGAGCAAGATCCGAAAAAACGTCAGCAGATTAGGAATATTTGTCATTATTTTCAGCCACTTCTTGTATGCCGCTACATGGTAGCCCCAAGCCGATCACGGATGCAACCGGACAGGCGCCCGCCTTGGTCTATTAATCCATCAACAACCTCAGGATGCGGGCCATTATGGCATTTGCGGCCCCCCGGCGTCACGGCTCTTGTGTGCCGGGATCCCTGAAGGGGATGAACCCAGAGTGAATGGTGTGACTCACCTCGCCCCTTGTCGATACCCGGGGCGACAGCCCCTGCTCGCCGTCTGGGCAAACAGGGGCAACACGGAGGGGTATTCCCCCTTCTCGGCTACCAATGGCTAGAGGGAATGCAGGGCATCGTGGATGGCTTGGGCCAGCTCCTGGCTGATACCGGGCACCTTGGCAAGCTCCTCCACCCCGGCTTTTTTCACCTCCTGCAGACCGCCCAGGTACTTGAGCAGCGCCTGCCGCCGTTTCGGCCCCACCCCCGGAATATCCTCCAGGGTACTGGTGGTGCGGGCCTTCTCCCGTCTGGCGCGGTGGCCCGTGATGGCAAAACGGTGGGATTCGTCGCGGATGTGCTGGATGAGGTGCAGGGCGGGCATGTCCGCCGGCAAATGCAGCTCTTCGTGACTCTCTCCCAGGATCAGGGTCTCCAGCCCCGCCTTGCGGGTCACCCCCTTGGCGATGCCTACCAGCAGCGGATATTTTCCCCCCAGAAACTCCAGCTGACGGGCCAGGATCTCCTCGGCGCGGCGCAGCTGGCCGAGGCCGCCGTCGATAAACAGCACGTCCGGCACCTTGTCCGGCTCCTGCTGCTTGCCAAAACGCCGCTCCAGCGCCTGCTCCATGGCCGCGTAGTCATCGCCGCCGGTGATGCCGTCGATGTTGAAGCGGCGATATTCCGATGAGAGCGGCCCCTCCCGGTTGAACACCACGCAGGAGGCCACGGTGCGCTCCCCCATGGTGTGGGAGATATCGAAGCACTCCATGCGGGCGATAGGGCGCTCGAGCTCCAGCAACTCCTCCAGCTGATCGTAGCGGGCGGTGATGGTGCTCTTGTGGGCAAGGCGCGAGCGCAGTGCGGTCTGGGCGTTGATGGAGGCGAGCTTGATGAAGCGGGCCCGCTCGGCGCGGGTACGGCTCACCACCCGCACCTTGTAGCCCGCGGTCTGGCTCAGGGTCTCGGCGATGACGCTCTCGTCTTCGAGCGCCACGTCTAGCAGCA
The DNA here is from genome assembly GCF_041402265.1 of Aeromonas sp. S15(2024). Lineage (NCBI taxonomy): Bacteria > Pseudomonadati > Pseudomonadota > Gammaproteobacteria > Aeromonadales > Aeromonadaceae > Aeromonas > Aeromonas sp. S15(2024). The sequence continues at coordinate 131,223 of NZ_JBGLQY010000002.1, forward strand.
CCTCGCTCGGGATCTGCCGCCCCCCCTGCCCCGACAGATAGAACTGCAGCAGGAAGGATTGCACCACCTCGTCGAGCTGGGTATCGGCCGGCACTTTCGGGAAGTAGCTGCGCGAGCCCAGCACCTTGCCCTGGCGGATGAAAAGCACATGGATGCAGGCGGTCCCCTGCTCGAAGGCCACCCCCACCACGTCGAGCTCGTCCAGCACGTTGCCGCTCACCGACTGCTGCTCGGTGACCCGGCGCAGCGCCTGGATCTGATCCCGGTAACGGGCGGCCTCCTCGAAGCGCAGATCGCCACTGGCGGACTCCATCTTGCCCACCAGCTCGCCTATCACCTGCTGGTTCTTGCCCGCGAGGAACAGCTTGGCCAGCTCCACCTGCTGGGCATACTCGGCCTCGCTCACCAGCCCGGCCACGCAGGGGCCGGCGCAGCGTTTGAGCTGGTAGAGCAGACAGGGGCGGGTGCGGTTGGCATAGACTGCATCTTCGCACTGGCGCACCGGGAAGATCTTCTGCATCAGGTGCAGGCTCTCGCGCACCGCGCCGCCGGAGGGGTACGGGCCGAAGTACTCCCCCTTCACCTTGCGGGCACCGCGATGGACGCCGATACGCGGGTGCTGATGGGCGGTGATGATGATCCAGGGGTAGGACTTGTCATCCCGCAGCAGCACGTTGTAGCGGGGCTGGTACTGCTTGATGAGGTTGTGCTCGAGGATCAGCGCCTCGGTCTCGGTGTGGGTGACTGTCACCTGCACATCGGCGATCTGGCGCACCAGGGTGCGGGTCTTGATGCTGTCGACGTTGGCCCGAAAGTAGGAAGCTAGCCGTTTCTTCAGATCCTTGGCCTTGCCCACGTAGATGACGGTGCCGCCGCTGTCGTACATGCGATAGACACCGCTCTGATGGGTGACGGCACTGAGAAACGCCTTGCTGTCGAAGAGAGGTTCAGAGGAGGTCATGCTGGCTCCGGCAACGGGGATCGAGGTGTTGGGTCTGGGATATCGCGGCAAGCGGAAGATCGAAAGAGAGGCTCATCGGCAACTCGGCTCAACGGATGAAAGCAGAAGACGGCACAGAGCATACTGCGCCAGACCGGCAAAAAGCAAAAAGGCGGCACAGGCCGCCTTTGATGGCTACACGCCGCCCGTTACAGGGTGTCGGCATCCAGCATGCCATAGCGAATGGCCAGATGGGTCAGCTCCACATCGCCATTGATGTTGAGCTTGCTGAACAGCCGGTAGCGATAGCTGTTGACCGTCTTCGGGCTCAGGTTGAGCTGCTCGGAAATATCAGTCACCTTCTGCCCCTTGGTGATCATCATCATGATCTGCAGCTCGCGCTCGGAAAGGGACTTGAAGGGATTCTCGTCGGCCGAGGCAAACTGGCTCAGGGCCATCTGCTGGGCGATCTCCGGGGAGATGTAACGCTGACCGGAGTGGACCAGGCGAATAGCGTGGATCATCTCGTCCGGTGCGGCCCCCTTGGTGAGATAGCCGGCAGCACCCGCCTGCATCACCTTGGTCGGGAACGGATTTTCTGAATGAATGGTCAGCACTATGATGCGCACATCGGGCCGGATCCGCAGGATCTTGCGGGTTGCCTCCAGGCCGCCGATGCCCGGCATGTTCATGTCCATCAGGATCACGTCGGGATGGTTCTGACGACAGAAAGTGACTGCGGTTTCCCCGCTCTGCGCCTCGCCCACCACCTTGATCCCGCGGACATCTTCCAGAATGCGTCTTATCCCTGTACGCACCAACTCATGATCATCGACCAGGAATACATTAATCACCCAAACACCCCGTTTTTTATCTCGTTATATGCCAGTTAGGGTTAACACGGCGTCTTGCATCATAACCAAACTCGTCGATTTGGCAAACCATGGCCGGGAAAAGTTTGAAAGTGCTCATAAATGACGTTTGTAATCAAATAATTATGTAAAGATTAAACACAAAAAACGGCGCCCGCAGGCACCGTTCAGAGTCATTTTTGCTGTTGTCGGCATCAGTTCGCCAGCAGTGCGCGCACCTTGTCCAGATCGGCCTGGGTGTCCACCCCGACCGGCGGCGCCTCGAGGGCCTGGGCCACGTGGATCTTCTCCCCGTACCAGAGCACCCGCAGCTGCTCCAGCGCCTCTACTTGCTCGAGCGCGCTCGGCGCCCAGTCCACATAACGCTGGATGAAACCGGCGCGATAGGCGTAGATGCCGATGTGACGCTGGTAGTGATCGCCAATCTGCTCGCGGCTTGCGGCAAAACGATCACGATCCCACGGAATGGAGGCACGGCTGAAGTAGAGGGCGTAGCCATCCTGGTCGGTCACCACCTTGACGGCGTTCGGGTTGAACGCCTCTTCGGCGTCCTGAATTGGCACAGACAGAGTCGCCATGGGCGCGCTGGCGGCGGCCAGGTTGTCCGCTACCTGACGGATGATGACCGGCGGAATGAGCGGCTCATCCCCCTGCACGTTGACCACTATGGTGTCGGCGGCAAAACCGTAGTGACGGCACACCTCGGCCAGGCGCTCGGTACCTGACTGGTGATCCTTCGAGGTCATGCACACCTCGAATCCGGTCTGGCCGGCCAGCGCCTGCTGCACCCGCTCATCGTCGGTGGCGACGATCACCCGATCGGCGCCCGACTGCAGGGCCTTCTCCACCACGTGCTGCACCATGGGCTTGCCGTGGATGTCGGCCAGCGGCTTGCCCGGCAGCCGGGTGGAGGCGTAGCGGGCCGGGATGACGACGACGAAGCTCATGACGACAGCTCGTCGCTATTGAGCGGACGGGCGCGGTTCTCCAGCAGCACCGGGATCCCCTCCTCCAGCGGATAAGCCAGCTTGTCGAAACGGCAGACCAGCTCATGCACGGACTTGTTATAGTGCAGCTTGCCCTTGCAGACCGGGCAGGCAATGATGTCGAGCAACTTGATGTCCAAAGCCAAAACGATACTCCTTCAACGATGTCGCGCCAGCGGCTTAATCACGCCGGCGATGGGTGTCGAACCAACCAGATGTTTCATGCGGGGCATGACAAACCCCTTCTCTCCCGCGCTGGCGAGCGAGATCAACCTTGTGCCTTGGTTGCGCCTTGCCCCTTCCCGCTCGCGCCCAGCTTGTGCAGCAGGGTATCGAGCAGGGAGGCGGGCAACTCGGCGCTGACCGGCAGATACCACCAGTTGTCGAGGGCAAAGGCGCGGCACTTGACCGCATCCTTCTCGGTCATCAGCAGCGGCTTGCCGGCAAAGCGACCCACCAGCTCGTCCCGATCGAAGGGGTGGTGATCCCCGTAGGCCACCCGCTGATCCAGCTGGTAACCGAGCCCCTCGAGAGTGGCGAAGAAACGGGGCGGATGACCAATGCCCGCCAGCGCGTCTACCGGACCGGCCAGCGGTGTGGCCAACGGGGCCTCGTCGCGTACCCGACGGGGGGAATCGGCCACCAACCTCATGGGATACTCTCCCCGCCCCGGCTCGCCGCCGTTGCAGATGATGGCATCCACCCGCTTGAGCCGGGTGACCGGCTCGCGCAGCGGCCCCATGGGCAGCAGGCAGGCGTTGCCGAAACGGCGCGCCCCGTCCACCACCACCAGCTCGATGTCACGGGCCAGCGCATAGTGCTGCAGGCCGTCGTCGGTGATGATGATGTCCACCTCGCCGCTCTGCTCCAGCAGACGCACCGCCTCGGCCCGCCTGGGCGCCACCACCACAGGGCAGCCACAGCGCCGGGCAATCAGTACCGGTTCATCCCCCGCCTGCGCCGTGGTGCTGGCGGCATCGAGCCGGTACGGATAATGGGGCGCCTTGCCGCCATAACCGCGGCTCACCACCCCGGGGCGATAGCCGCGGGCCTGCAACTGCTCCACCAGCCAGACCACTACCGGGGTCTTGCCGTTGCCACCCACCGAGATATTGCCCACTACGATGACCGGCAAGGAGGCACGATAGCCCTTGCGCCAGCCGTGCCGATAGGCGTAGCGGCGGGTACCGCTGACAACGGCAAACAGCAGGGCAAAGGGGGCCAGCAACCAGCGCCAGCCACTCTTTGCATACCAGAGCCGCTCCAGCATCAGGCGTTGCCACCTGCGGTGGCATGACCGAACTGGATGGCGCGCAGCTGGGCATAGGTGCCCTGCTGGGCCATCAACGCCGCGTGGTTGCCGCGCTCGACGATATGGCCTTCATCGATCACCAGGATCTCGTCCGCCTTCTCGATGGTGGAGAGGCGGTGAGCGATCACCAGCGAGGTGCGCGCCTTGCACAGCTCGTCGATGGCCGCCTGGATGTGGCGCTCGGACTCGGTATCCAGCGCCGAGGTAGCCTCATCCAGCAGCAGCACGGGGGCATCGCGCAGCAGGGCGCGGGCGATGGCGATACGCTGACGCTGACCGCCGGAGAGCGACGCGCCGTTCTCGCCGACCACGGTGTCATAACCGTTGCTCATCTTGCTGACGAACTCGTCGGCGTGGGCGATGCGGGCCGCCTGCTTGATCTCGTCGAGGCTGTATTGCTCTTCCGCGGCGTAGGCGATGTTGCTCGCCACCGTGTCGTTGAACAGGTGCACGTGCTGGGAGACCAGGGCGTACTGCTTGCGCAGCTCGCTCAGGCGGTAATCACGGATATTGACGCCATCCAGCAGGATCTCCCCCTGCTCGATGTCGTAGAAGCGGGTCAGCAGGCTGGCGATGGTGCTCTTGCCAGAGCCTGAGCGCCCCACCAGGGCCACCGATTTGCCCGCCTCCACCTTGAAGCTGACGTTGTGCAGCGCCGGGGTGTCCTTGGTCGGGTAGGTGAAGGTGACGTTGCGAAACTCGATCTCGCCGCGGGCGCGCTCCAGGGTACGGGTACCGGTATCCTGCTCCGGCTCGGTATCGAGCAGACCGAACAGGCTGTGGCAGGCGGTGATGGCGCGCTGGAACTGGTTGTTGACGTCGGTCAGGCTTTTCAGCGGCTTGAGCAGCATCATCATGGAGGTGATCATGACGGTGAAGGTACCGGCAGTCAGCTCGCTGCGCACGCTGTCGATGGTGGCCACATAGAGGAAGGCCGCCAGCGCGATGGAGGCAACCATCTGCACCACCGGGCTGCCGATGGCATCGGCGGCGACCATCTTCATGGTCTGCTGGCGCATGTTGTTGCTGACCTTGAAGAAGCGCTTCTCCTCCACCTTCTGGCCACCGAACATCAGCACCTCTTTGTGCCCCTTGAGCATCTGCTCGGTGGAGGTGGTGATGTCCCCCACCGCCTGCTGGATGTGGCGGCTGATCTGACGGAAACGGCGGCTGATGAGGCCGATGATGATGCCCACCACGGGCCCCACCACCAGGAAGATCACCGACAGCTGCCAGGAGTGCCAGAACATCAGGCCGAGCAGACCGATGACCGTCGCCCCTTCCCGCACCAGGGTGACCAAGGTGGTACTGGCGGCCGAGGAGACTTGACTCGCGTCATAGGTCACCTTGGAGAGCAGGTGGCCGGTATTCTGGCGGTCGAAGAAGCTCATCGGCATCGCCACCATGTGGTTGAATACCTGCTGCTGCAGGCGCATCACCACATGGTTGCCGACCCAGGCCATGCAGTAGTTGGAGAGGAAGTTGGCGACGCCGCGCAGGGCCACGATACCCAGCACGAAGAAGGGCATCCACTTGAGCACGGTCGGATCATTGCCGTTGATCCCCTTGTCGATCAGCGGCTTAATGGAATAGACGAAGGTGGTATCCACGGCGGCGTAGCCCAGCATGCCGATGATGCCGCCAATCAGGCCAAGCTTGCGGTCACGGACATAGCCGAGCAGACGCTTGAAGACAGGCCAGCTGTCTTGTGAGGTTTCTTGTTGCATGAATAGCCGTTAATAAGGGAAATGACGGGCTATTCTAGCCAAAGCGCAGGATTACACCAAGCATCGCCAGCGCATGCCCATCGCCAAGACGGGAAATGACGGCCGTTAGACCCGCCAAAACCGGGTTCACGCTCAGCGAGCAGGCCAGAATGCAGGGCGCCACCAGTCGCCATTGCGACGAAACCAGGGGCCCTGCTTCCGCTCGGCACTGATCCGCAGCCCGTCCGCCGCAGGCTCGACCAGGATCTCCCCGTCCAGCCCGGTGACCCATTGCTGCGCCTCCCGGTAGCGAGCCACCACCTCGGGGCGGGGAAAGTCCCACTGGTTCATGAAGCCGGCGCTGTGCACCACATAGCGGGGAGCCACCGCCGCCACGAAGGGGGGCGTGGAGGAGGTGCGGCTGCCGTGATGGGGGCTTACCAGCAGGGTGCTGGCAAGCCCGGCCCCTTCCAGCGCCAGCAAGCGCTGCTCCGCCTGCCGCTCGATGTCGGCGCTGAGCAGGATACGTCGATCCCCGTCGCGGATCTGCAGCACACAGCCGTCGTTGTTGTGACCGCCTCCCGGCTGCTGTGGCCAAAGCACCGCCATCTCGAGCCCCTGCCAGCGCCACTGCTGGCCACGCCGACACAGGGTCGTGAAGCGGCCGAAATCGAAGGAGGAGAGCTCGTGGCGCACCGGCAGAGCCTGCAGGATGGCGCGCCGGTTGCCGGCGTGATCCCGGTCCTTGTGGCTGATGACCAGATAATCCAGCACCCGCACATCGAGCCGGTTGAGCAGCGGCAGGATCACGGCATCCGCCATGTTGTAGCCGCCCGGGTAGCGATCGCCGGTGTCAAACAGGATGCCGCGCTCGCCCCGGGTGATCAGCACCGCCAGCCCCTGCCCCACGTCCAATACCCTCAGTTGCCAGTGAGTCGGCACCGGCCAGGCCGCCAGCAGCAGGGCTACGCCCCCCGGCAACAGCAAGGGACGACCGCCCGGCACATGCCAGGCACACCAGAGCAGGGTCAGCAGGGCAGTGAGCGGCAGCACCCAGCCCGACACCGGCCACCAGAGCTGCCACTGGCTGGCCAGCCGGGCCAATGCCCACAACACCCACTGCAGGCCGACATCGGCCAGCCAGAACAGCAAGTGGGCCAGCTCCCCCGAAAGCGGCACCAGCAACACCCCGACCAGCGCCAGCGGTATGATGCCGATGCAAAAGAGCGGCAATGCCAGCAGATTGAGCAGCAGCGACAGCGGCGCTATCCCTTCGAACAGCGCCAGTTGCAGCGGCAGCAGCCCCAGCAGCAACAAGCCCTGCAGGCGGACGAGCCCGGGCTTGGCCTCCAGCAGGCTCGCCACCAGCAGCAGAGCCACCGCCAGGAAGGAGAGCCAGAATCCCGCCGAATAGAGGGCGAAGGGATCCCAGAGCGTGAGCACCACGAAGGCCCACAACCAGACGCGATGGGCCGGCCACTCCCGCCGTCGCCAGCGCAGCAGACTCCACACCAGCACCATGATGAGGGCCCGCTCGGTGGCCACCGCAAACCCGGCCAGCCAGCTGTAGAGGGCGGCAAACAGCAGGGCGAGCAGAATCGCCCCCCGCAGTCCGAACAGCCGCCCCAGCCACCAGCCGAGCACCGCCACCAGCGCGATGTGCTGCCCCGAGATGGCGATGATGTGGGTCAGCCCGCTGCCGCGAAACAGGCTCCACTGCTCAGTCGTGATGCCCGCTTGCTCGCCGAAGGTCAGCGCTGCCAGCAGCGGGCCCTGGCTCAGATCCTGCCAGCTGGCGGCGGCCCGGGCCAGCCAGCGCTCGCGCAGCCCCGCCGGCACAGCTTCAATCTGGATCACCCGGCGCAAGTTGCCGGTGGCGGTGATCCCCTTGCCGAGCAGCAGGCGCCGCCCGTCCATCCCGGCCTCGTTGGCCAGGCCGTGGGCCGGCTTGAGGGAGACCTCCAGGGTCAGGCGACTGCCTGCCGTCATGGCGGGCAGCGCCTGGTAGGCATTGATGCGCACCAGGGGCGCCGGAGTGAGCACCTGCTCATCGAGCCTGTTCACCCGCAGCACCAGCCGGACAAATTTATCGCCCTCGGGTTCTGCACTTTGCAGTTGTGCGGTTATGATGTGGCTCGTTTTTTTGCCAAGCTGATCCAGCCAGGCAAGCCGGTAGTGCAAATTCCCCTGCATCCAGAGGATGCCGCCCAGCAAGAACAGCAGCCGCCAGCAGCGGCAACCGGCGAGGGGGAACGCGAGCAGCAGCATCAGGCCACCCCATTCCCATGAAGGCAACCATGGCCAAAGCAGTGAGGAGCTTGCCCCGAGGGCAAACGACAGCAGGCGCAGATCCATGGTGCAAGTATTTAGCAAGGTTTCAATATGCCCAAACGACTCATACAACGCTGGCTGCCTGATCCGGCGACCCTCAAGGAACACAAGCACTTGCGGCTGTTTGGCAAGTTGCTGCTGGACGCCAACCTGTGGCACCTCAATCGCCGCTCGGCGGCCGGTGCCTTCGCGGTGGGGCTGTTCATGGCCTGGGTGCCGCTCCCCTGCCAGATGTTGCTGGCGGCCGGCGGCGCCATCGCCTGCCGGGTCAACCTGCCGCTCTCGGTAGCCCTTGTCTGGCTCTCCAACCCCTTCACCATGCCGCCGCTGTTCTACGGCGCCTACCTGACCGGCTGTCAGCTGCTGGGGCAGTCCTCCCAGCACATCGAGATCGAGTTCACCTGGGCCTGGCTGGTGTCGGTGTTCGAGACCGTGGCCCCGCCGCTGCTGCTGGGTTCGCTGGTGCTCGCCCTGCTCAGCTCCCTCATCGGCTACGCCCTCATTCGTACCTGCTGGCGCATCAGCACCGTTCGTCAGTGGCAGAAACGCAAGGTGGCCCGCGCATGCTGAATCGCTGGTTTGCCCGCTTCAAGATTGACCCCGATACCCTGCGCCAGCAGAAGTGGTTCGCCCTGTTTGGCGAGCGCCTGCTCGCCCCCGCCCTCTGGCAAGGGGGGCCGCGCGCCCTGAGCGGGGCGGTGGCGGCGGGCATCTTCGCCTGCTGGTTTCCCATCCCCATGCATTCACTCATCGCGGTCGGGCTGGCGCTGGCGTTCAGCCTCAACCTACCGCTGGCGCTGCTGGCGGTCTGGTTCAACAACCCGCTGACCCTGCCCTTCATGTACCTCTACGCCTATCGCACCGGTTGTCTGGTGCTGCACAAGACGCCGGAGCCATTTCACCTTACCTGGACCCTGCATTGGCTGGAGCACGAAGCGGCCACCCTGGTGCCCCCCTTCCTGCTCGGCAGCCTGCTGCTGGCGGTACTGACCGCCGCCACCGGCGGCCTCCTCACCCTGCTGTTGCTGCGCCTCGGCAAGCTGGTCCGCCCCCGCTGATCTCACCCGCCTCGTCAGCCTCTGGCGCGCTGACGAGGCACTGCCTTGCCATCCCCGGCACCTGCCACCACACTCCTTGTAACCCGTTGTTTTTAGTCCCCCATTTGCCACAAGGAGCCCACCATGGCCGAACCGCTCACGCTGGCCTATGCCAGTGGTCATCCCCTCGCCCTGCTGCCAGCCATGGCCAATCGCCACGGCCTCATCACCGGCGCCACCGGCACCGGCAAGACAGTCACCCTGCAGGTGCTGGCGGAGGGATTCTCCCGCCTCGGCGTGCCGGTCTTTCTGGCGGATGTAAAGGGGGACCTGAGCGGCCTTGGCGCCGCCGGGGCAGGCTCTGCCAAGCTGGATGCCAGACTGGCCCAGCTCGGCATCCCGGCCCCCGCCTTTGCCGCCAGCCCCACCCTGTTCTGGGATCTGTTTGCCGAACAGGGCCACCCGGTGCGGGCCACCATCTCCGACATGGGGCCCCTGCTGCTCACCCGCCTGCTCGGTCTCAACGATACCCAGAGCGGGGTGTTGGAGCTGGTGTTCAAGGTGGCGGACGACGAGGGGCTGCTGCTGCTCGACCTCAAAGACCTGCGCGCCATGGTGCAGTTTGCCGGCGACAACGCCAAATCGCTCACCACCCGTTACGGCAACGTCTCCACCGCCTCCATCGGCGCCATCCTGCGCAACCTGCTCACCCTGGAGAGCGCGGGCGGCGATCACTTCTTTGGCGAGCCCATGCTGGACATCCAGGATCTGCTGCAGACCGATGAGGCCGGCCACGGCCATATCAATGTGCTGGCCGCCAGCAAGCTGACCCAATCCAGCCGGCTCTATGCCTGCTTCCTGCTCTGGCTGCTCTCCGAGCTGTTCGAGCAGTTGCCGGAGGTGGGGGATCCCGACAAACCTGTGCTGGTGTTCTTCTTCGACGAGGCGCACCTGCTGTTCAACGACGCTCCCAAGGCGCTGCTGGAGAAGATTGAACTGGTGGTGCGCCTCATCCGCTCGAAAGGGGTGGGTGTCTACTTCGTGACCCAGAGCCCGGCCGACATCCCCGACAGCGTGCTGGGGCAGCTTGGCAACCGGGTGCAACACGCCCTGCGCGCCTTTACCCCGAGCGATCAGAAGGCGGTGCGGATCGCCGCCAACACCCTGCGGGCCAACCCCGCCTTCGATGCCGCCGGCGTCATCACCGAACTCGGGGTCGGCGAGGCGCTAGTCTCTCTGCTCGACGAGAAGGGACGACCCAGCATGGTGGAGCGCGCCTTCATCGCCCCGCCGGCCAGCCGCATCGGCCCCTTGAGCGACGCCGAGCGGCAGGCGCTCATTCAGGGCTCCCTGCTGCACGGCCGCTACGAGACGCCGGAGGATCGCGAGTCTGCTTTCGAGCGGCTCAACGGCGGCAAGCTGACAACCACTGGCGAGCAAGGCAGCGAGCCGTCATCCAACGGGGAAGGCGGCCTGCTCGATGCCCTCAATGGCATCCTGTTTGGCCGCACCGGCCCCCGTGGCGGCCAGCACGACGGCGTGGTGCAAACCGCCGCCAAGAGCGTGGCCCGCACCATCGGCAGCGAGGTGGGTCGCCAGCTGGTACGCGGCGTGCTCGGCTCCCTGTTGGGGGGTGGCAAGCGCCGCCGTTAAGGCCTAAGCCGAAAAATGAAAAAGCCCGCCGGGGAGACCCGGCGGACTTGTTACTGAGCGGATGGCGATGACTCGCTTACAACACCTTGGCGATGGCGTCGCACAGCGGATCTATGTTGGCACGGGTGATACCGGCCACGCTGATCCGGCCGGAGCCGACGATGTAGATGGCGAACTCGCTCTTGAGGCGCTCCACCTGATCCTTGGAAAGACCGGAGAAGGAAAACATGCCGTTCTGCTCGCGGATAAAGCTGAAGTCCTGGTTCACGCCGCGCGCGGCCAGTTTTTCCACCAGCAGCTCGCGCATCTCGCGAATGCGCACCCGCATGGCCGCCACCTCTTCCACCCACTCGGCATAGAGGGCCGGATCGCTCACCACGGCGGTGACGACGGCAGCGCCATGTGACGGCGGGTTGGAGTAGTTGGCACGAATGACGGTCTTGACCTGGGTGAAGGCCACATCAGCGATCGCCTTGGTCGCGCTGACCAGGGTGAAGGCACCGACCCGCTCGTTGTAAAGACCGAAGTTCTTGGAGAAGGAGCTCGCCACCAGCAGCTCGTCGTGGCACTCGGCGAAGATGCGCAGACCTTCGGCATCCTCTTGGATACCGCGGGCAAAGCCCTGATAGGCGAAGTCAAACAGCGGCAGCCAGCCGGCGGCGGCACTCTGCCTGGCCAGGGCACGCCACTGATCAGCGGTCGGGTCGATACCGGTCGGGTTGTGACAGCAACCGTGCAGCAGCACCAGATCACCAGCCTGCGCCTCGGCCAGAGACGCCTGCATGGCGGCAAAGTCGAGCCCCTTGGTGGCCGCGTCATAGTACTTGTACCACTTGACGGTCAGACCCGCGGCCTGGAACACGCTGACGTGGTTGGCCCAGGTGGGATCGGAGATCCAGATGGTCTTGGCGAGGTTGTTGCGCACCACGAACTCGGCGGCGATGCGCAGGGCACCGGTACCACCCGGAGCTTGCGCCGTCTTGGCGCGGCCGCTGTTGACCAGCGCGGAATCCTGTCCGAACAGCAGTTGCTGCACGATGCGACCGTACTCGATATTGCCTTCGATGCCGAGATAGTTCTTGGTCTTCTCGTCGGTCAAGAGCTTCTGTTCGGCTTTCTTGACGCAGTGAAGAATGGGGGTGGCGCCGGTCTCATCCTTGTAGATCCCGACCCCCAGGTTGATCTTGTGGCTGCGAGAGTCGGCGCGGAAGGCTTCGGTCAGGCCCAGGATCGGATCCGCTGGGGCGGCAACAACCTTTTCAAACATGGTATTCCCTGTATTCCGTTGAGTTCGTTGGCTGGCAAAGCGTGTTGGCACACCGTCCGTGACACGCAAAACACGTGGCAAACAAAAGCGCCCACTGGCGAGCGCTTCGTCAACTCTTTATATCACCGTGCAGGATGGGGGAAAACCGCTTTTTCGGCCGGATCTGCGGCAATCTTAACCGATGGCATGCCACTGTGGTGCCAACGCGCACACCTCGGCAGACAAGCCACCATTGGACTCAACCAAACCGCTACAAACTGCTAACAATGACTTGGGTATCCGGCTCGGCTCCCAGGGGCGGGAGTCAGTCAGCGGCAGGGCATAGGCCGTCATGATGGGAGCCAGCACGGTGGGCAGCCACCAGCTGGCCGGCCGACCCAAACGCTGGGCCAGAGTCAGCACCCGATCCACCCCGCTCGGGTCGAGGGAGGTGAGATGACTCCACTGCACCTGAGGCGGCAGCGCGGCGATCACTTGCTGCAGCGCCTGCTGCGCCGAGGCGGGAGCCCAGATCAGCAAGCTCCCTGCCGGCAGCACCAGCTCGGCAAAGGCACCGACGCTGTCGGTGGTGATCACCCGCAGCAGCTCCCCCTCCCCCCACAGGATCTTGCCGAGACTGGCCAGGGTGCGCTCCGGCAACGCCACCTCGCCAAGCGCCTGCAACCAGGGGGACGCATCGAGCAGGGTGCCGCCGCTGAAAAAGAGGCTGAACGGCTCGGGGGCGCGCAGGCGCACCTGTTGATCCGAACAGAGCCGGATCCCCTTGTCTTCGAAGTCGATCTGCTCGTTGGGGGTAAAGCTCACCTCGCTCTTGCGATAGAGCGCGGCCAGCACCCGCTCGTTGACCTGCTCCGCCAGCTGCCAGCCCTGCCCATGGAGCCACTCCTCCGGGGTGGGCGGCGCCGTGGCGATCTCGGCCAGCGTCAGTTCACGGGTCAGGTAGCGGCGACCAGCGGGGGTGAGCTCATAGTGGTGGTTGCCCAGTGCCAGCAGCAGCTGATTGTCCTTGAGCAGGCCCAGCAGGGGTTGCCACTGACGGGCGCGGACCACCGAGGTGGGGTTGTCCAGCAGCTGGCGGGCCAGCTCCCGCCACTGCGGGTGACTAAAGTCAATCAAGCGTCATCCTTCCCTGTCTGCCGAACATCCTGCAACGAGCTGAATAATCTAGCGATTCGCTGGCCGGGAGCCAAGTACAGAAAAGAGACAACGTGAACTGACGCAAGTCAAAGAGGGCAAGGAGAAGATAATCAACAGAGGAGAACAGAAAAATCAGGTGGGAAGCAGATAAAACAAAACGGCCAAGCAAGCTTGGCCGTTCATCAACTAAATCAGCGCAGAGGCTAGATTAGAAGTTGTATTGCAGGGCAACGGTCCAGTCATCGTCCTTACCGCTAACACCGTTGATCTTGTATTCGGTGTAGGCTTTCAGCTTGGAGGTGAAGGAGTACTGCACGCCCAGCAGAGTGGCATCCATCAGGTCTTCGTAAGAAGAACCACTCAGGTTGGCATTCTTTTTACCTTCTTTGAAGTTGTAGCCAGCCAGGAAGGTCCAAGCATCAACGTTGTAGGTAGCAGCCAGCTCGTAACCACGGCCTTTGTCTTTGTAACCAGTGGTGTCGTTCTTAACTTCAGCCTGGGTGTAGACACCGGCAAAGTTGAAACCGTTGATGGCGTAGTGTGCGCCCAGAGCCCACTCGGACTTCTCACCTTCAGCACTGCTGGTTTTGCTTTCCAGGTCGGAGTAAGCATAACCACCGTTGAAGCCCAGACCAAAGTCGAAGTCATAACCGGCAGCAACAGCATAACCATAGTTACGCTTCACGTCGGTGAATACGGTTTTCTTGATACCACCAGCTACGTCAGTAATTTTCTCAACGGTATCATCGTTGGTCTGGTAGGACACTTTGCCCTTGAAACCACCGATAGCGTTGGAGTAGATGATCTGGCCTTCTTGACGACCGTCATAGAAGTTACCTTCGCTGCCCCACTCGTTGAAGATATCGGTCGGTTCCAGCACGTCGTAGAACGCGGTATCGGTCTGACCGAAGATGATCTTACCGTACTGGGTGCCGTCGAAACCAACGTAGATATGACGAGAGTCGAACTTGTTGTCGGAGTTTTCAGCAGAAACTTGCCACTCAGTCTTGGCGATACCGGACCAGGTGTTGTTCAGGGCAATCTTGCCGGACCAACCCAGACGAGAAGCGCCAATCAGCTCTGCATCAACATCTTTGTATGCAGCAGCAGTGTCGTCCCATTTGTTGGTGTCACCGTAGTAGTTAGCCTGTACACGGCCGTATACGTCAAAAGTGGTACCGTCTTTGTCGTAAACCACTGCAGCGTTAGCGGCGGATGCAAACAGAGCCGGGATAGCAATAGCCAGAATTGTCTTTTTCATAGTTTCCAATGCCTACTGTAATTAAACACTAAGTCGTTGTTATTCCCTGTGTTAGCGATGTACTTTGCATCACTATGGCGCCGAGACTAGCACCGGGTTTTCCAATCCGCAATGAAAAAACTTGGAACTTTTTACGAAAAGCATAGTCACAGCGGAAAAATTGTGACCTGAATCCCACATTGTTTGCACGCCATGGGAAAACGTTTACAGCGATAACCGCTGGCAAAATTCGTCCGAATTGGTGATTTATCACACAATAACGACGACTCGCCTTATAAATAGAAGAAGAGGTCGGATCTGTGCGTTGCCACACACCTCGACCCAGGTTGCCGGTTGCAGGTATCCTGTCTTCCTTCACCCTGTGCAACGGTCATTTTCTTCATGCTGTCTACCCGTCTCAAAACCACCATTCGCAATACCTATCGGCAAATAGCCGATGGTTTACCCGGTTTTGTGCCGCGCAAGGAGCAGAATTTTCTGGTGGCCGAGATAGCCAAGACGCTGACCGGGGAGTATGACAAACAGCGTCGCATCCTGGTGGCCGAAGCCGGCACCGGTATCGGCAAGTCCCTCTCCTATGCTCAGGGGGCCATCCCGGTGGCTCGCCTTACTCAAAAGAAGCTGGTGATCTCCACCGCCACCGTGGCGCTGCAGGAGCAGCTGATCCACAAAGACCTCCCCTTCTATCATCGCCATAGCGAGCTGCCGTTTCGTTTCATGCTGGTCAAGGGGCGCCAGCGCTACTGCTGCGAACACCTGTTGGAGCAGGCTGCCAGCGGCAGCGAGATGGCCAACTTCGAGTTTGACTTCGGAGCCCTCAGCAAACACAAGCCGTCAGACGCCGACAAGGATTGCTATCAGGCGTTGTGGCAGGCCTACACGGAAGGCAAGTGGGACGGTGATCGGGACAACTGGCCCAAACCCATCAACGATAACTGCTGGGATCGCATCGCCGCCGACCGCCACACCTGCAACAAGGCGCTGACTCATCATCAGCACTGCCCCTTCCACCGCGCCCGCAACGACATGGATGCGGCCGACGTGCTGGTGGTCAACCACGCCCTGCTGCTCTCCGACCTCACCATGGGTGGCGGCATCATACTGCCGCCACCGGACGAGTGTCTCTATGTGCTGGACGAGGCCCATCATCTGCCCACCATAGCCCGGGATCACGGCGCCGCCTCGGCCAGCGTCAAGGGTTCACGCCGCTGGCTGGAAAAACTGGCACAGGGGGCGGGCAAGCTGGCCAGAACCCTCAACAAGGAGAGCCTGCTCGATCCCCAGCTCAAGCTGCAGGACGCGCTGGCCTCCCTGCAGCCGGATCTGAAGGCGCTGGAGCAGTGGCTCGCCGCCAACGACCGCTTGTTCAATGAAGAAAAACAGTGCCGCTTCGCCGATGGTGTCTTGCCCGACCCCCTGCCCATGCTGGCGGAGAACCTCAAGGAGGCGAGCAAGAAGGCACTGCGGGCGCTGGACAGAATGCAGGGCGCCATCGGCGAGGCGCTGAAGGATGGCGAGATCCGTCGCAAGGATGCCGAGCCCCTGCTGGCGGAGAGCGGTTTCTATCTGCAGCGGCTGGAGGGTTTCTGCGCCCTGTGGGAGATGCTGGGGCGGCACGTGGCAGAGGGCAAGACGCCGCTGGCCCGCTGGATGGTCAAGAGCGATGACGGCGACATCTGGCTGCACGCCTCCCCCATCGAGGTGGGCTACCTGCTGGAGGAGTGGCTCTGGTCCAGGTGTCTTGGCGCCGTGCTGGTATCGGCGACCCTGACAGCCCTCTCCTCCTTCAGCTATTTCCGCCACCAGGTGGGGCTCAAAGAGCACGACGGTACCCGCTATCTGCGCCTGCGCTCCCCCTTCGATTACCAGAAGGCCGAACTCTATCTGCCCAAGATGGAGCACGAGCCCAGTGCACCCGCCTTCACCCAGGAGCTCGTCAGCATCCTGCCCCGTCTGCTGGCCGGCAAGGAGGCGAGCCTGGTGCTGTTCTCCTCCTACCGGCAGATGAACGAGGTGGCGGTGGGTCTGCGGGCCAAGGGACTCTCCCTGCTGGTGCAAGGGGAAGCCTCCCGCAACGCCCTGCTCACCCTGCACAAACAAAAATGCGATGGCGGCCAGGCCAGCATACTGTTTGGCACAGGCAGCTTCTCGGAAGGGCTGGATCTGCCCGGTCACTACCTCACCAACCTGGTGATCACCAAGTTGCCGTTCGCGGTCCCCAACTCGCCGGTGGAAGAGGCCACCGCCGAGTGGGTCGAGAAACGGGGCGGCAATCCCTTCTTGCAGCTGACGGTGCCGGAGGCGTCGCGCAAGCTAATCCAGGCCTGTGGTCGCCTCATTCGCAAAGAGGCGGACAGGGGCCGGGTCACCATTCTCGATCGCCGTCTGCTGACCAAACGCTACGGCAAGGGGCTGCTCGATGCCCTGCCGCCATTTCGACGCCGGATTGAGTAGGGCCGAGGTTGACCAAGGTAGCCAACACCACTGGCCCGATGAGTTTGCATCGGGAAAGCGCGAGCCCAGACGCGACAGGGGCGCCATAAACGCCTATTGCCGCCCTCTGGCAAACCTGCAAAAATGAGCCCCTGTTTTTCAGTGGGCACTCGCCTGACTGTTCAAGGAGATGAAATGAAACTGACTGTTCTGGTGCCAGCCCTGGCTGGTCTGTTGTGGGCAGGTAGTGCCCTGGCCGATGCCCAACTGGAAGTGAACAACCCCTATGTGGTGCAGCTGATCGATGGCCAATCCATCAATCCCAAACTGCTCGACAAGACGAGTACCTATCCTATCAAAGCCGGCAAGCACCAACTGGTCGTCGCCTTCGAAGGCAACTACTCCAGCCGCAGCGACACCAAGCTGGTCACCGCCGAACCGCTGGTGATCAACTTCACCGCCGCCGACAACCAGAAACTGGTGCTGGACTACAAGAAGCCGCGCAACGAATCCGAAGCCAACCAGTTCGTCAAGGAACAGAAAGTCACGCTCAAAGACAAGAGCAGCGGCCAGGTCGTCACCACCGAGCAATTCGTGCTGCCGAAGGTGGAAGGCTTCCAGCTGACCCGTGACTATCAGCAGGAGCTGATCAACATGGGCAAGGCGTTCAACCAGCCCAAGACTGTCGCCGTCTCTACCGCTGCCGTCATGGCCGCCAACAGCGCCCCGGTTCAGGTCGCCCCGAGCAAGGCCCAGAGCAACCCGGAAGCCCTGACCCAGCTGCAAAACTGGTACAACAAGGCCGATGCGGAGACCCGCAAAGCCTTCCAGATCTGGGTGATCCAGCAGCAGTAATTGCATCTGTTCGTCCCGAATTATCGGGCATGACAAGGGGAGCCTGGCTCCCCTTTTTCATATCTGCCTATTTGCCAAGGCCCAGCCTTCATGTCACTGCGCATCTTCCATCATCCCCTCTACTCCGCCCTGGCCCTGCCAGCGCGCCATCGCTTTCCGCTGGCCAAATACCAGGCGCTGTTCGAACAGCTGGGAAACCTGGGTTATCCGCTGACAGAGGCCGCGCCCGCCAGTCGCGCCCAGATAGAGAGAGTGCACGATGCGGACTATGTGGACGCGGCCCTCACCGGCACCCTGGATGCGGGCGCCATTCGCCAGCTGGGGTTTCCCTGGTCCTCCGTGCTGATTGAACGCACCCTGCGCTCGGTAGGGGCCACCCTTGCCGCCAGCCGCCACGCCCTCGCGCAAGGCTGCGGCCTGCAGATCTCCGGTGGCTATCACCACGCCCACCGGGACGTTGGCAGCGGCTTTTGCCTGTTCAACGATCTGGTGATCGCCGCCCAGACCTGTCTGGACGAAGGGCGCTGCGAGCAGGTATTGATCGTCGATCTCGATGTCCATCAGGGGGATGGCAGCGCCGCCCTGTGCCAGGGTCGGCGCGACATCATCACCCTCTCTCTGCACGGGGAGCACAACTTTCCCCGCCACAAACCCGCCTCCCACATGGATTTCCCCCTGCCAAGCGGCATGGAGGACGATGCCTACCTCACCACGCTGGCAGAGGCGCTCAATCTGGCGCTGCGGCTCTACGCCCCCGATCTCATCCTCTATCAGGCCGGGGTGGACGTGCATCATGCCGACGAACTCGGCTATCTCTCCTTGAGTGATGAGGGGGTACGCCAGCGCGATGCCATGGTCTTTGACTGCGCACAACGGCACGGGCTGCCCATTGCCGCCGTACCGGGCGGCGGCTACCGGCGTGACTGGCAACAGCTGATCCCGCTGCATATGTCCTTGTTTGAAGAGGCGAACAAACGCTACGGCTAGCCATTGAGCTCTGCCTGGCCACCGTTGCAGACAACAAGAAGGCGGCCCCTGGGCCGCCTCTGCTTTATATGCGAGCCATCCAGCCCCCTATCGGAAAGCGAGGATGGTGCCCTGCCACCCCGTTCAGGCGTGGGCCACCGGTGTCGAGTGTTTCCCCATGGGGCGCAGCAACATCAGCAGATAGAGCAAGGCCACGCCGGCGATCATGATGAACAGCAGATTGTCCGAAAGGTGCTGCATCAGGAGCGCGGTATAGGCCGGGCCGAGCAGGCTGCCAATGGTGTAGCTCAGCAGCAGCGCCTGGTTCATGGCCACCAGCTGATGGTGCTCGACCTTCTCGCAGGCCCACGCCATGGCCACCGGATAGAGGGTAAACCCGGCGGCGCCCAGGATGAACAGCGCCGGCCCCATCGCCACGCCGCCGAGCATGGCCCCGCACCCCAGGATCACCACCAGCACCTGCACCCGCAGCACCGGCAGGCGACCGAACCTGTCCGCCAGCCGACCCACCGGCCACTGCCCCAGGATGCCGGCACTCACCATCACCGCCATCCAGTAACCAATGCCGGCATCGCTCACCCCCTGATGATTCAGGTAGAGCGGCATCAGGCCGTAGAGGGAGCCCAGCACGATGCCGGAGATGATGCAGCCATCGACCCCGAGCCGTGCCTGACGCAGCCGCAACATGGACCAGACCCGGGTTGAGCCCTGCGCTTCGCTGCGCTCACTGACGATGCGGGTGAACAACAGCGGCAGGATAGCCGCCAGGATCAGCCCACTCGCCCAGGGCAGTACCTCCATCAGGCCGGTCGGCAACTTGCTGACCAAGAGCTGGCCGAGCACTGTGCCCAGGTAGTAGACCATCATGTAGGCGGCCAGCAGACGGCCCCGATTGTGCGCGTTGCCGCTGCACATCAGCGCGCTCTCCACCACCACCCAGATCATGGCGCAGCCTATACCGGCGATAAATCGCCAGCCGAGCCAGCTCCAGAAATCAAGGGTAATGCCGAGCCCGACACAACCGGCGGCAAAGAGGGCGGAGGCCAGGTAATAGCTGCGGTTGAAGCCGCAACGCCTGATCAAGGTGCCCGCCAGCAGGGTGCCCAGCAGGTTGCCGCTGAAATAGGAGGAGCCGACCATGCCCACCTGCCAGGTCGGCAGCTGTTCATGGGCAAGCCAGAGCGGTACCAGGGTATTGAGCACCGCGATGGAGAGGGTCAGCAGCAACAGGCCACAGAGCAATAACAGCACTGGCCGGGTGTATATGGTCATGGGTAAAACCGTGAGGAGAGTCAAAAATGCGAGCGCATCATGCCACCGCCAATGCCATTGTCAATCGGCACTGAAAGCAGGATCGCAAGGTTTTAGCGAATGCTGCTGGTGCGGTGCAGCACGGCACCGTTCGGCGCCTAGCTTATCCCCTTGATTCACGGACTCTTTGGCCATGATGACGGGCAGATGCCGGTTGCCTGTCGGCCTCTTGGCCTCCCCCTCAATCCAGGACGCCATAACGAGAAGAGGCGACCCCGGGTCGCCTCTTCTTTATACCTGGCACAAGGCCGGTCAGCGCTGACGCTTCTTGGCGTACTTGCGGCGGGCCCGCGCCTGACGCTCCTCTTCCCGCTCCGCCTTCTCCTTGGCCTTCTGTTCGGCCTCGGCATCGGCCTCCACGATCTCGCTGCTCACCATCTGCGGGGTCTCCAGCGAGATGCGGCCCAGCAGGCCAGAGCGGAACTCGTTGACCAGGATCTCGGACGCCTTGTGCAGATCCGACAGCCCCCCCTTGCGCATGAAACCGCGCTGACGGGCAATCAGATCCAGCAGCTCGATCTCGGTCTCGGGCAGCGCGTCAATCTGATAGCGCGCCTGGATCCGCCCCGGATAGGCCTTGAGGAAGTAGTCCGCGGCGAACATGGCGATGTCCGCATAGTCATAGACGGTGTCCTTGATGGCGGCCGTGATGGCCAGCCGATAGCCGCAGGAGGGCGGGTTGAGTTTGGGCCACAAGAAGCCCGGGGTGTCGGTCAGGATGACGTTGTTGTCGAGCTTGATCCGCTGCTGGGACTTGGTCACCCCCGCCTCGTTGCCGGTGCGGGCGATGATGCGCCCGGCCAGGGTGTTGATCAGGGTGGATTTTCCCACGTTGGGAATGCCCATGATCATGGCGCGCACGCCGCGCAGCTCCAGATTGCGCTCCGGCAGCATCTCGTGGCAGAGGGTCAGCAGCTGCTTGATCTTCTCCGGCTCCTGCTGGGTCAGGGGCAGCGCCTTGATCCCCTTTTCCTGTTCCATGTGGGCCACCCACAGCGCGGTGATCTCGGGGTCAGCGAGATCCGCCTTGTTGAGCACCTTGATCACCGGAGTATCGCCGCGCAGCTCGGGCACCAGCGGGTTTTCGCTGGAGAAGGGGATGCGGGCGTCGAGCATCTCTATGATGACATCGACCTGGGGCATGACCTCGGCAATCTCTTTGCGGGCCTTGTGCATGTGGCCGGGGAACCAGTTGATGGACATATCCGTTACTCTCATCTAGGGACTGCGGGCGCGGGCTTGCGGTGGCGCGAGCGGCGGGCGATGGCGGACGCAGGGCGTCGCAAGGGGGCGCATTTTACCTGCACCCGCCCCGATTTGACAGGCCATTCTAGCCGCCAGCCGGCAAACCGGCCAGATTTTCGCCCGCCCCCTCCCCTCGTCAGCCGGTGTGGCCAGTCTCTGCTATTGATAGATAAGTGATTGATACAACATAACATTCACGCAACACCTTCATCGGATTGTCATCCAGTTTCACTAAAAGTGTCATCTGCGACCTCTAGGCTGCGCTCAGGTTTTACAAGGAGCGAACCCCAATGAGAAAGATGGCAGGACTTGCATTGATGATCGGCGCCGCCCTGGCCGCCGGCTGCAATTCCAACAACGACAGCAGTGCGCCCGAGCCCGGTGCCAAGAACGTGATCTTCTTCCTCGGCGACGGCATGGGTTTCAACACCCTGACCGCCGCCCGCATCTACGGCGTCGGTGAAGAGGGCAGCCTCACCATCGATACCCTGCCAGAGACGGCCTTCATCAAGACCTTCTCCCACGACGCCCAGGTGACCGACTCGGCCCCCTCCATGTCCGCCTACATGACCGGGGTCAAGAGCAACAACGGTGTCATCAGCATGGACGGCGATGCCACCCAGGAGAACGACTGCAGCAAGAGCGCCGGCAAGCCGGTCACCACCTTGCTGGAGCTGGCCAAGGCCGCCGGCCGCGGCACCGGCGTGGTCACCACCACCCGGGTGACCCACGCCACCCCGGCCGCCACCTATGCCCACCTCTGCAACCGGGATCTGGAGGCGGACATCGCCGCCCAGCTGGTACCCGGCGGCGCCGGTTACAACAGCGCCCTTAAAGAGGGGGTGGACGTGGTACTCGGCGGCGGCAGCAGTTTCTTCTTGCCCAAGGCCGACAAGGGCAAGCGTGAGGATGGCCGCAACCTCATCGACGAGATGAAGGCCAAGGGCTATCAGTTTGCCGCAACCCTGGACGAGCTGAACCAGGCCGATGCGAGCAAGCCGCTGCTGGGGCTGTTTGGCTCAAGCCACATGAAATATGACCTGGACCGACCCGCCAGCGAGCCCTCCCTGACCCAGATGACCCTGGCCGCCATCAAGCAGCTCAAGGACAAGAAACAGGGCTACTTCCTGATGGTGGAAGGGGGTCGCATCGACCATGCCCTGCACGACACCAACGCCAAGCGTGCCCTGCAGGACACCCTCGCCTTCGACAACGCCATCAAGGCGACCATCGACGAGGTGAAGAAAACCGATCCCGAGCTGAAAAACACCCTGATCGTGGTCACCGCCGACCATGACCACACGCTGGTGCTGAACGGCTACGCCAAGCGAACCGGCAAGACCACCGCCGACAACCCAGGCGTACTCGGACTGGTGAAGAACTATGAAACCGGTGAGCCGAGCAAGGATGCCGACGGCATGCCCTACACCATCATCGGCTTTGGCAACGGCTACAACCGGGTGGATGGTCCGCGCAGCAGCGTGGCACCGCTGGACGACGCCACCGTCTCTGCCAACGACTATCACCAGGAGGTGGTGGTCAAGGTAGGCGAGATAGGCAACGAGACCCACGGCGGCACCGACGTCTTCCTCGGCGCCATCGGCCAGGGAGCGGAGAGCTTCCACGGCTCACTCGACAACACCGCCGTGTTTGGCAAGGTCAAGGCTGCGGCCGGGCTGTAAGGAGCATTCCCATGAAAAGCGTCATGAAACAAAAACTGCATAAAACCCTCGTCAGCACGGCCCTGCTGGCCGCCCTCGGCGGCGCGGCCCAGGCACAGGCCAGCGACGCCAAGAACGTCATCCTGTTTATCGGTGACGGCATGGGCCCCACCGTGCTCACCGCCACCCGCCTCTACAAGGTGGGGGAAGAGGGCAATCTGGAAATCATGAAGCTGGCCCGCAGCGCCCGCATCAAGACCTTCTCCAACGACGCCCAGACCACCGATTCGGCCCCCTCCATGGCGGCCTACACCACCGGGGTCAAGATGAACAACGAGGTGATCGCCATGAGCAGCGACACCAAGGCCGTCGCGCCCGGCAAGGACGTCAACGGCAACAAGGGCATCAACAACTGCACCAGCGACAACGGCAAGCCGGTGCCCACCATTCTCGAGCTGGCCAAGGCGGCCGGCAAGTCGGTGGGAGCCGTCACCACCACCGAGCTGACCCATGCCACCCCGGCCGCCACTTACTCCCACATCTGCCACCGGGATGCCGCCTACGCCATCGCCGAGCAGGCGGTACCGGGCGGCGCCGGCTTCAACACCGCGCTGGGGGATGGAGTTGACGTGCTGATGGGGGGCGGCGCCAACCACTGGACGCCCTACAACAGCACCAGCAACAAGGGTGGCCGCGCCGACGGGCGGGATCTCACCGCCGAGCTGACTGCCCAGGGCTACCACTACGTCACCACCAAAGATGATCTGGCTGGCGTCAACTCGGGCAAGGTGCTTGGGCTGTTCAGCGCCAAGTCCCACCTCGACTACGAGCTGGACCGGGTCGCCAAGGGGGCGGCGAGCACCCAGCCCTCCCTCTCTGAGATGACCGCCAAGGCGATCGATCTGCTCAGCCAGAACAGTCAGGGTTACTTCCTGATGGTGGAAGGGGGTCGCATCGATCACGCCCTGCACGGCACCAATGCCAAGCGCTCGCTCACCGACGCGGTGGCGCTCGACGAGGCGGTCAAGACGGCGCTCGGCAAGGTGGATCTGAAAGATACCCTGATCGTGGTCACCGCCGACCATGACCACACCATGACCATCAACGGCTACTCCGCCAAGGGCAACAAGGTGCTGGATCTGGTGAAAAACGGCGACGGCTCGACCCAGAACGACGTGGATGGCAAGCCGTTCACTACCCTGGTGTTCGGCAACGGCCCCAACCGCGCCGACGTGCGCCCCACCCTCACCAGCGATCAGGTGATGGCGGACGACTACCTGCAAGAGACCGGGGTCAAGCTGGGCTCCGAGACCCACGGCGGCGGCGATGTGATGCTGTTTGCCGACGGCGCCGGCAGCAGCCGCTTCAAGGGGACGCTGGATAACACCAAGGTGTTCGGCAAGCTCAAGGAGGCGCTCGGTCTGTAAACGGCAGGGCCCGGCCAAGTGCCGGGTCCTGCTCGCTCGAGCGAGACGGCATGATGCGATATTTATTACCCTTGTGGCTGCTCACCAGCAGCCTCTCTTTTTCCCTCCTTGCCGAGGAAGTCCCCGATCTGGCCGCCCGCATCCGCTATCAGGACAGAGTGACCAGCAGCGACGGCATCAGCAAGGAGAGCCAGTGGCAGGAGAAGTGGCTGCGGGTCGGCGATCAGGTATGGAGCCAGCGGCTCATTCCCCTCCCCCTGGCCCGTGCCTACCACGCCGCCCACGATGCCACCCCGGGCCACAAGCACTTTACCCACCAGATGGCGGCGCGCTGGGTGACCCGCAACCAGCAGGATGAGCTGCAGCTGCGCTACGCCGACAACTGGCACAACCAGCTGGTGGAGGTACCGGAGGAGGAGTATGGCCAGGTGGCCTTCAAGCCCGACTGGCCCAGGATCCGCCACCTCATCAACCCGGCCCTGCTGCAGGAGATGACCCCCCTCGACAAGGCGGCCCCCGAGCAGGCCCGCTGGTATGAGAAGCGCGAGGGCAAGCAGCGCACCCGCATCCTCTGGTCGAGCCGCTGGCAGCTGCCGCTGGTGGTGGAGTCGGCCAGCCTCGACGGCTATCGCAGCTACCGGATGGAGGTGACCCTCAAATCCCTGCCCAAAGCCCTGCCCTGGCAGCAGCTGGAGGGCTACCAGACTCTGGATCTGCGAGATTTCTTCGACTGACGGGACGCCCCGAACAGGGTGGGCTGACTTGTGCCGACGGGGTGGTACACTCTGGGTACTCATCCCGGATCAGGTCTGCCATGCGAATTTCTGCTCTCCTGCTGCTGTTTTGCTCCCTGCTTTTTCCCGCCCTGCCGGCCCGGGCCGTGGTGGTCATCGCCGCCGAGATCCCCCCTTATGTGATCCGCTCCAATCAGGGGGCCCCGAGCGGCATGGTCATCGAAGTGCTGGAAGAGGCCGCCCGCCGGCTCAAGGAGCCGCTGACCATCGAGCTGATGCCGCTGGCCCGCGCCCTCAGCCAGGCCCGCTATCGCCGGAATGTCTTGCTGGTGCCGCCGGTGCGCAGCCCCCAGCGCGACCCTCAGTTTCTCTGGATTGTCCCCCTGATGGACGAGGCCTTCGTGCTGGTCAGCCATCACCAATACCACCCGACCCCTCTCACCATCAACGCCCTGCCCGGCCTCACCGTCGGCGTGATGCGCGGCTCCTTTGGCCAGAGCCTGCTGCGACCCTATCCGCAGGTGAAACAGGCGCTGGTGGCCGAGGAGATCCACAACGCCGACAAGCTGGCACTCGGCCGCATCCAGGGCTGGGCGGTGGCCTGGAACAGCGCCCGCTACAACCAGCAGCAGGCCGGCCTGCCGCTGGCGGATCTGGTGCGCGGCGAAACCCTGCAACAGTCTCCCCTGTACCTGGCTGCCAGCCCCCATTTTCCAACCGCCGAGGCGACCCGCTGGTATCAGACCATCACCGCCATGCGCGACGACGGCAGCCTGGCGCGCATCATCAAGCAGTACGATTACCAGGCGCCCTGACAAGCTTGTCAGGAGAATTGCCAAAGCAGTTCAGAATGGTTATGGTATCCCCATGAAAGCGCTCATGATTTTGTCAAGTCTGCTCACACCCCGTTGAGCCCCCGCCCTCGCCCCTGACAGCGAGTCGTTGGGGGCATCGCATTCCCGATCTGTTTTTTCGTATCGCACACTCTTTTTTCGGCCAGCTTGCCCGTCATCCTGGCCATCAGACCCATTGATAAGGAATATCTTATGAAACAGCCACATCTCGTGATTTCCAGCCTGGATCTCGATCGCATCGAGCAGCTGCTCGGCAACCATCCCCAGCACCTGGCCCTGCAGGAGGAGCTGGATCGCGCCGAGATCCGCGAACCGGCCGACATGCCGCCGGACGTGGTGACCATGAACAGCACGGTGCGCTTCAAGATGCAGAGCAGCGGCAACGAATTCTGCCTGACCCTGGTCTACCCGCGGGACGTACAGGGAGACGAGTCGAAGATCTCCGTGCTGGCCCCGGTCGGCAGTGCTCTGCTTGGGCTCAAGGTGGGTGACAGCATCGCCTGGCCGGGCCCGGCCGGTCGCACCATCCAGGTGGAGATCCTCGAGGTGGTCTACCAGCCGGAGCGTGCCGGCGAGCTGCACCGCTAGCCCTCCCGGGCACGCGCCGGCCTGCATGACGGCGCCGGGCGTGCCCCTGCAGCTGATCCCGATCAAGCTTTGCCGCAGAAGTGGCGCCAATCCTGCCCTCCAGCCCCGCTTTCACTTGAGCCGGGACGAGGGGGCAGGTATCTTGTTGGCCGCGCCAGCACCCTGGCCGCAGATTTCAGGCTGACATCATGATTAAGATTGCCCTCATCGACGATCACCAGATCGTCCGCTCTGGTTTTGCCCAACTGCTCAATCTCGAACCCGACCTGCGGGTGGTGGCCGAATTCGGCTCCGCCGCCGAGGCGCTGGCGGGTCTGCCCGGCAGCGGGGTACAGCTGTGCGTGTGCGACATCTCCATGCCGGATCAATCCGGGCTGGATCTGCTCAAGCGCCTCCCCTCGGGGCTGGCCGTGGTGATGCTGTCGGTGCACGACAGCCCGGCCCTCATCGAGCAGGCCCTGCAGGCCGGCGCCAAGGGGTTCCTCTCCAAGCGCTGCAGCCCGGACGAGCTGATCGCCGCGGTACGCACCGCCGCCCATGGCGGCTGTTACCTCACCCCGGACATCGCCCAAAAGCTCGCCTGCAACAGCCAGGATCCCCTCACCAATCGGGAGCGGGAGGTGGCGCAGCTGCTGGCGCGGGGGCTGGAGGTGAAGGCCATCGCCGAACAGCTCGGCCTCTCCCCCAAGACGGTGCACGTGCACCGCGCCAACCTGATGGACAAGCTCAAGGTCAGCAACAACGTGGAGCTGGCCCACCGCATGCTGGACAGCTGGTGATCGCTCGTCTGGCCAGCTATGTCGCCATCTCGCTGGCGGCCTGCTTCATCTTTGCCGCCGGCTGGTTTTGCCTCTGGAGCATTGGCCTACACCTGGCGGGCTCCCCCATGCTGGCGGCCCTGCTGTTCCCCTTCGGCCTGCGGCTGGGGCTGCTCTTGCAAAGCCCGCTCGCCTACTGGCCACCGCTGCTGCTGTGCGAATCCCTGCTGCTCTACTGGCTCAACCAGGAGGTGGGGCTGCCGCTGTGGCCGCTCATTCAGGCGGGCAGCCTGCTTACCCTGCTGCCGCTGCTCATCGCCCGCCGCCAGCCGGTGCGCAACGACTGGCAGCAGCTGCTGGTGCTGCTGGCCACCGTCACGGTGGCGGCCGGGCTGCAATCCCTGCTCTGGCACCTGGCCGGCGAGGATGGCCTCACCGCCCTGCTGCTCACCCTCACCGGCGGGCTGACCCTCACCTCCACCTGCATGCTGATCTGGCACTACCTCACCCGCGCTACCTGGGTGCCGCTCGGCCCTGCGCTGGTGGATCAACCGGTAGACTGGCGCTTTCGCCACCTGGTCTGGTATCTGCTGCTGTTTGTGCTGAGCCTCTGGCTGCAGCTCGGCCTGCCGGACTCGCTGGTGCGCTTCACCCCGTTTTGTCTGGCCATTCCCATCATCGCCATGGCCTGGCGCTACGGCTGGCAGGGGGCCCTGCTCGCCACCCTGATGAACACGGTGGCGCTGATGGCCGGTCAGGCCTGGCACGATCACCCGCTCGATCTGCTGCTCTCCCTGCTGGCCCAGAGCCTCACCGGCCTGCTGCTCGGCGCCGGCATCCAGCGCCAGCGCGAGCTCAACCAGGCGCTGACCCGCCAGCTCGCCCACAACCGCCAGCTCACCGAACGGCTGCTGGAGACCGAAGAGAGCATCCGCAAGGAGGTGGCGCGCGAGCTGCACGACGACATCGGCCAGACCATCACCGCCATCCGCACCCAGGCCGGCATAGCGCGCCGGTTGGCGCCTGACAACACCGGGGTCGGCCAGAGCAGCGCCCTTATCGAGACCCTGTCGCTTGGCATCTACGACGCGGTGCGCGGCCTGCTCGGCCGGCTGCGCCCCCGCCAACTCGACGACATGAGCCTGGAGCAGGCGGTGCGTGGCCTGCTGCGCGAGCTTGAGCTGGAGCGCCGCGGCATCGTCACCCGGCTCGAGTGGCAACTGGCGGACGCCGGCCTCTCCGATGCCCAGCGGGTCACCCTGTTTCGGGTCTGTCAGGAGGGGCTCAACAACGTGGTCAAACACGCCAACGCCAGCTCGGTCACCATCCGGGCCCAGCGTCAGGGGGAGCGACTGACCCTGCTGCTGGAAGACGATGGCTGCGGCCTGCCCGAGCACCGCACGCCCCAGGGCTACGGCCTGCTCGGCATTCGCGAGCGGGTGCAGGCGCTGGGGGGCTCGCTGCAACTCTCCTGCGTACACGGCACCCAGCTGACCGTGACCCTGCCCGATCGCAAGCGGGAGGAGAGCCATGAGTAAGTTAGCCCCCAAGCCGGGAGACCTGTCATGCTGAGCTTTATGCGCAGTGCGCCGCCCCAGCCCCTCATCCGCGATCAGGCCGAGATCGACGCCTGTTATCGCCACTGGCGGCTGCACATACTGCTGACCATGTACCTGGGCTATGCGGTCTTCTACTTCACCCGCAAGAGCTTCAACTTCGCCATGCCGGACATGCTGGCCAGCGGCATGCTGGCCAAGGCCGACATCGGCATGCTGTGGACCCTGTTCTATATCACCTACGGCTGCTCCAAGTTCTTCTCCGGCATCATCAGCGACCGCGCCAACCCTCGCTACTTCATGGGCCTCGGCCTGATGGCGACCGGGGTCATCAATATCCTGTTCGGGCTCTCGTCGTCGCTGTGGCTGTTTGCCGCCCTCTGGGTGGCCAACGCCTTCTTCCAGGGCTGGGGCTGGCCCCCCTGCTCCAAACTGCTCACCAGCTGGTATTCGCGCAGCGAACGCGGCTTCTGGTGGTCGGCCTGGAACACGGCCCACAACGTGGGCGGCGCACTCATCCCCCTCATCGTCAGCACCCTCGCCCTGCAGCACGGCTGGCGCTACGGCATGATAGTGCCCGGCCTCATCGCCATCCTTGCCGGGCTGTTTCTCTGCTGGCGGCTGCGCGATACCCCGAGCGCCATGGGGTTGCCCACGGTGGGCGAGTGGCGCAGCGATGCGCTGGAGCTGGCCCAGCAGACTCAGGATGCGGGGCTCTCCCATCGCCAGATCCTGCGCAAGTACGTGCTCGGCAACCCCTATATCTGGCTGCTGGCCTGCTGCTACGTGCTGGTCTACGTGGTGCGCACCGCCATCAACGACTGGGGCAACCTCTACATGACCGAGCAGCGCGGCTTCAATCTGATGAGTGCCAACTCGGCCATCTCCATGTTCGAGGTAGGGGGCTTTATCGGTGCCCTGGTGGCGGGCTGGGGATCGGACAAGCTGTTCAACGGCAACCGTGGGCCCATGAACCTCATCTTCGCGGTGGGGATATTGCTCTCGGTGGGGTCGCTGTGGCTGATGCCCTTCTTCAGTTACGTGATGCAGGCGGCCTGTTTCTTCACCATCGGCTTCTTCGTGTTCGGCCCCCAGATGCTGATCGGCATGGCGGCGGCGGAGTGCTCCCACAAGAACTCGGCCGGGGCCGCCACCGGCTTCGTCGGCCTGTTCGCCTACATGGGGGCGGCGCTGTCGGGCTATCCGCTGGCCAAGGTGCTGGAGATCTGGCACTGGCAGGGCTTCTTCGTGGTGATCTCGGTGGCGGCCGGCGTCTCCGCCCTGTTGCTGCTCCCCTTCCTCAAGGCGCAGGCCCCCCGCCCTCGCGAGGCGGCCTGACTCACCCCGGCCAGCAGACCCGTCTCTTGATTTGATCGCGGGTGCCGTCGGTCTGCGCCCGCCACCCACACCTCTTTGCCAATCCCCTTTACCACTCGTGTGAAGCTGATTGTTGGCGCACGCCAACCAGCTGAGCAGCAATTGGCACTGCTGACGGCGGGTCCCCTTGTAACAAAATGTGCTGAATACATTTTGGGCTTGAACCCGCCCCATTAGATAGATATGTTGTTTTCGTGTGATTTTATGAGTGTCGCCACGGGAAAAATGCGCCACTAACCTATTGAGTCATCTGGCACAATCGGCATTTGGTACATTTTTCACTCAGCTGGTGGCAAATAGAATCCCATATGGGGCTTTCGCCTCAATCAAGACAATAATCCTGTCTTGCCCTGTTGCCGGATGCAGCAGTCTCTTGTGCCACGGAGTCGCACGGGATCAGGTTCAAGGCTGAACACACTTTTGACAGAGACGTCACTTATGATCAAAAAACTCATTCTCTCTACCCTGCTGCTGTGCGGGCTGGCCAACGCGGCCCCCAGTTCCACCCTGGATGCCGTGCTGGAGCGCGGCGTGCTGCGGGTCGGTTTCGACGCCGGCTATCAACCCTTCGAGATGACCAACAAGCAGGGCCAGTACATCGGCTTTGACGTGGATCTGGCCAAGATGGTCGCCAAGGAGATGGGCGTCAAGGTGGAGTTCGTCAACACCGCCTGGGATGGCATCATCCCCGCGCTCTTGACCGACAAGTTCGACGTCATCATGGGCGGCATGACCGTCACTCCCCAGCGCAACCTGCGCGTCAACTTCGCCGACCCCTATATCGTGGTCGGGCAGACCATCGTCCTGCGCAAGGACAAAGCTGGCGAGATCAAGTCCTTCACCGACCTCAACGACCCCAAATACAAGATCGCGGTCAAGCTCGGCACCACCGGCGAGCAGGCGGTCAAGCGCCTGATCCCCAAAGCCACCCTGCTGCAGTTTGAAACCCAGGATGACGCCAAGCTGGAAGTGATCAACGGCAAGGTCGACGCCTTCGTCTACGACCTGCCCTACAACGCCATCTTCGCCACCCAGAACAAGGGCGCCGTGGTGCATCTGGACAAGCCGTTCACCTTCGAGCCGCTGGCCTGGGCCATCCGCAAGGGAGATCAGGACACCCTCAACTGGTTCAACAACTACCTGCGCCAGATCAAGGGCGACGGCAGCTACGACCGCCTCTACAAGAAGTGGTTCGAATCCACCGCCTGGCTTGATCAGCTCAAGTAACCTCGCAAGGGGCGGCCCGCCGCCCCTTCACGCAGATCCCCAAACAATAACTACAACGAGGTTGCGACAGTGCACAACCCAACAAGACAGATGGAAAAACAACCCAATCAACTGCTCTGGCACGGCGTCTTTCTGCTGATCGTGCTGGCCGCCCTGTTCGGCATCTACAAGGCCGTGCAATCGGTGGATTACACCTGGCGCTGGGAGCGGATCCCCCAATACATCGCCTATCAGGCGGAGCAGAAAAATTACGCCGAGTTCGACGGCACCGTGGTCGCCGGCACCACCGAGGCCGACAAGGGCAAGCTGTTCCTGCAAAACGATCTCGATCCCAACCAGCGCCAGCCCATCGCCGTCAGCGGTGGTCAGGTGGCGCAAGGGGATACCGTCTTTCGCGGCGACACCCTCGACACCCAGCTGAGCTGGACCGCCGGCCCCATCGCCTGGGGCGTCTGGATGACCATCAAGCTCTCGCTGGTGGCGGGCATCTTTGCCATCCTGCTCGGCACCCTGGCGGGGCTGGCGCGGCTCTCCCCCAATCCGGCCCTGCGCAACCTGGCGGTCACCTATGTGGAGCTCATCCGCGGCACCCCGCTGCTGGTGCAGATCTTCATCGTCTACTTCTTTATCGGCACCGTGCTGAACCTGGACCGGTTCACCGCCGGGGTGGCGGCACTGGCGGTCTTCACCGGCGCCTACGTGGCGGAAATCGTGCGGGCCGGCATCAGCTCCATCCACAAGGGGCAGATGGAAGCGGGTCGCAGCCTTGGCATGACCTCGGCCCAGACCATGCGCTACGTGATCCTGCCGCAAGCCTTCAAGCGGGTACTGCCACCACTGGCGGGCCAGTTCATCAACCTGATCAAGGACTCCTCGCTGGTGTCTGTCATCTCCATCACCGACCTGACCAAGGCGGGACGGGAGGTGGTGAGCTCCACCTTCAGCCCGTTCGAGGTGTGGTTCACCGTGGCCCTGCTCTATCTGGTGCTGACTGGCACTCTCTCCTTCCTTGTACGCCGTCTGGAGGTGAAATATGCGCGCAGCAACTGATCCGATTATCAAGGCAAGCTCAGTGGAGAAGTTCTACGGCAGCGAGGTGCACGCCCTCAAGAACGTCAGCACTCAGGTGGCCGAAGGGGAAGTGGTGGTCATCGTCGGCCCAAGCGGCTCTGGCAAATCCACCTTCCTGCGCACCCTCAACCAGCTGGAGACCATCAACGACGGCCAGATCGTGGTGGATGGCATCAGCCTGACCGAACCTGGCGACGTCAACAAGCTGCGAGAAGAGGTGGGCATGGTGTTCCAGTCTTTCAACCTCTTCCCCCATCTGAGCGTGCTGGACAACATCTGCCTCGCACCGCAAAAGGTGCGTGGGCTGTCGCGCAAGGACGCCGAGGACAGAGCCAAGGCCCTGCTGCTCAAGGTTGGGCTCTCCAACAAGGTCCAGAGCTACCCCTCCCAGCTCTCCGGCGGCCAGCAACAGCGGGTGGCCATCGCCCGGGCGCTCGCCATGCAGCCGCGCATCATGTTGTTTGACGAGCCCACCAGCGCACTCGACCCCGAGATGGTGGGCGAGGTGCTGGACGTGATGAAGGGGCTGGCCCGCGAGGGGATGACCATGGTGGTGGTCACCCACGAGATGGGCTTTGCCCGGGAAGTGGCGGATCGGGTGCTGTTCATGGAGAGCGGCGAGCTGCTGGTGGACGAGAAGCCGGCGGATTTCTTCGACAATCCCCCCTCCCCGCGCCTGCGCCAGTTCCTGAGCCAGGTGCTCTAAGGGATAACGCACAAAAAGAAAGAGGGAGCCCATGGCTCCCTCTTTGCGTTGGTACCCTGCCGACTGCGTCTATTTTGTCGCTTTGCGCTTTGCTTCATCCAGCATGGTTTGCAGTGCCGGCATGTTGCGCTCGGCCAGGGATTTACCCACCAGCGAGCTCTCCTGAAAGATGGCCGGCATGGTATCCAGGGATTTTTTCCCGACCGGACTCTGATAGAAGGCGATCAGCTCATTGAGCTCGGCCTCGGTGAAATGTTTGCGGTAGATGGTGGCCACCTCGGCACTCATGGCCGGCCAGGAGAGATAACGGGCAAACCAGGCTTCCAGTACATCGCGGTGCTGGGCCAGCTCCTGTGCATGTTCACCGGCGCCCCGAATGATCAGCGGGATCATCTGTGCCTGCATCTGGGCCTGCAGCTGCTCCGCCTGCTGCTCGCTGTTGAGCAGACTGACCAGCTCCTGAGCGGGATCGGCCCACACACCGCCACTCCACAACAGGGCGATCACAGCCCCTCTCTTCACCCACTGCATAACTGCCTCATCAATCATTTGAAAACAACAGGTTACATTGAATTATCAAACAGACCAGTCGCCAGATGGTGGTGAGGCATGAGGAAATGCGGTTGTCATATGGGCAAGATCAAGCTGATCATAAAAGCAACAGAGGGACTCATAGTCCCTCTGTTGCTTGGCCGACACGACGAGAAGGCTGAATCTGACCGGCTCCATCATCAGTTCAGCGCGGGGACTTTCCCAGATAATGCTCCACTATGGTCCGGATCCCGTCCCGCTTCTTGAGTTCGTAGAGATGCTTGTCGAACTGCTCGACAAAGTCCTCCTTGAAGTCGAACTCCCCCTTGCGACTGTAGCCGAGAAACCCCTGCTCCCGGCTGAGCACAGGCCCCTGCTTGAGCTGGGACATGTCGGCCACCGCCAGCTGGTTGCCCTTGATCATGCTGAGCAGCTCATAGAGCAGCGAGAGCCGGTCGTTGACGGTGCAGTCCACCCGGCCACGCACGATCTTGAGCAGGTTCTCCCGGTTGCTCTTCACCTCCTCCAACCCGATCTTCTGCTCTTTGATGGCCTGCCAGAAGGGGGCGCCGCCGATGGTGAAACCGGCATTCATGCCAAAGCGCAGGCCGTAGTAGTCGGTCGGGAACTGCGCCTGCGGGGTGTTGACGGCCACCCCGGCGCCACACATCACCACCAACTCTTCGTCGAGCAGGGGCTGGGAGTAGGGCCACATCCAGGGGCGACCGTCTGGCTGGTAGTAGGGCGGGAAGATGGCGAAGGCGCTGCCCTGCTCCACCATGCTCAGACCCCGTCGCCAGGGCATGGCCTTGATCACCACCTCGTAGCCATCCATGGACGCCGTCACGCTGCGCACTATGTCGGCATAGATCCCCTTGACCTCCTCTCCCTCCTGCCAGGAATAGGGGGGATAGTTGGCATCGGCCAGGATCTCGACCCGGGTCTTGGCCTGCGCCAGCAGGCAGACCCCCATCAACAAACAACACCACAGCCGCATCATCTGCCACTCCAGAGGTAGAAAGCCTCATCAAGCATAGTCACTGCGCCCGCCGCTCAGGGAGTCGTCATACCAATTGATGGGCCGCCGCTGGCCACATGCCACATCAAGCTCCAGCTGAACACACCCACCGCAGCAAAATGTTAATGAAAGTCTGCATTCATCCTTTATGCTGGAGAGCAATTGCTCTGACTGGATGCCCGACATGGATGTGCAACTGCTCCTGCTCTACCTCTCGCCAATCTTTGTGGCCTTTATCGGCTGGGAGATGCTCTACCTGCGCAAGCATGGCGCCGCCTTTCCCAGCGCCGGCTACCAGTGGCGGGATCTCTTTGCCAACGCCACCCTGGCGCTGATGCATCAGGGGGTCGACGCGCTGGCGGCCATCGCCATCGCCTACCTCTACGATGCCCTCTGGGGCTGGCGGTTGCTGGACATAGAACTGAACGTCTGGAGCCTGTTGCTGCTCTTCCTGCTGCAGGATCTCTGCTACTGGCTGTTCCACTTCGCGAGCCACCATGTGCGCTGGCTGTGGGCCTCCCACGTGGTGCACCACAGCTCGGAGCGGCTCAACCTCTCCACCGCCTTTCGCCAGAGCCTGATGTACCCGGTCTCCGGCATGTGGCTGTTCTGGACCCCCATGATCCTCATCGGTTTCCCGCCCGAGGCCGTGGTGGCCACCGTGCTCTTGAGCCTGGGTTTTCAGTTCTTCGTCCACACCCAGGTGGTGGGCAAGCTTGGCTGGCTGGAGTGGCTCTTCAACACCCCCTCCCACCACAGGGTGCACCACGCCAGCAACGCCAAATATATCGATCGCAACTTCGCCGGGGTGCTCATCATCTGGGACCGGCTGTTCGGTACCTTCGTGGAAGAAGACTTAGGCGAGCCGTGTCGCTTTGGCATCACCAAACCCATCCACAGCTTCAACCCGCTCACCCTCACCTTCCACGAGTGGCGTGACATGCTGCAAGAGGCCCGGGGCCTGCCCTGGCGACAGAAGCTCGCGGTGCTGTTCGGCAAGCCGGCCGGCCCCGCCAGCCGCTAGGCACAACGTCGCAGACAAAAAGAGAGCGCCCCCTTGGGCGCTCTCTTGCATTGGGTCACCACCCGGTCAGACGTGGGCAAAGGACCAGACGGCGGGAATGAGGCTCAGCAGCGTCACCCCGGCCAGCAGCCGCTCGCGTCCGCTCAGGGGCTGCTCGGCCCCCAGCTGGCGCCGGCTGTAGAGGAACAGCAGCAGACCCGGCCCGTAGAGCAGAAGCGACAGCAGCAGGTACTCCACCCCGGCGGCGTAGAGCAACCAGAGACCGTAACCGCTCGACACCAGCGCCACTACCCGCATCAGACCATTACCCTCCCTACGCAAGGAGAGCTTGAGCAGGAACAGGCCGATCAGCAGGTAGGGCACCAGGATCATGGAGGTGGAGATAAGCAGCAGGTTGGTGTAGCCCTTGCCGAGCAGCCACACCAGCAGCAGACAGCCCTGCACCGTCAGACTCGTGAGCCAGAGCGATGCGATGGGGGTGCCGTTGCGGTTCTGGCGCCGGAAGATGGCCGGGAAGGCGCCGTGGCCCGCCGCGCTGAACGGCACCTCGGCCGAGAAGAGGGTCCAGCTCACGTAGGAGGCGAGCACCGACACGATAAGGCCGGCGCTGATAAGCAGCTTGCCCCAGGAGCCGGTCATCTGAGCCATCAGCCCCGCCATGGAGGGGTTGGGCAGGGCCGCGAGCTCGGGGCGGCTCAATATCCCGAGCGCCAGCACCGAGATGAGCACATAGAGCAGCAACGCCAGCACCACCCCGAGCACGGTGGCCGTGCCCACGTCCCGCCTGTTTCTGGCCCGGGCCGAGAGCACAGCCGCCCCCTCGATGCCGGTGAAGACCCAGAGGGTGATCAGCATGGTGTTGCGCACCTGCTCGGAGACCGGCGTCGCCAGAGTGCTGCCCTGCTGATCTGCCGCGAAGGTGACCGGGTCAAACCAGTAGCAGGCGAACAGGATGAACAGCAGCAGCGGCAGGCTCTTGGCCAGGGTCGCCACCAAATTGAACAGCGCCGCCTGCTGCACGCCGCGGGCCACCAGCAGGTGCACCGCCCAGAGGATGCAGGACTCGCCGACAAAAGCCGCCAAGGTGTTGCCCTCGCCAAACCAGACCCGCTCCGGGGTGTCGACGAAGCTGCCCAGCGCCGCGAAGGCGATCACCAGATAGCCCACCACGCCGATGGTGGCGCACAGCCAATAACCCCAGGCGGAGAAGAACCCCACCAGCTCGCCAAAGCCGGCCCGGGCATAGCTGTAGATGCCGCCATCGAGCTCCGGCCTTAAGCGCGACAGATAGAGAAAACTCATGGCGAGCGCCAGGATGCCCACCCCGGTGACGCCCCAGCCGATCAGTACGGCGCGCGCGCCAGCCACCTCGGCCATGTTCTGGGGCAGGCTGAAGACACCCGCCCCCACCATGGAGCTGAACACCAGCGCGGTGAGGGACCAGAGGCCTATCTTGCTCTCTTTCATGGGCGCTCCTTAACGCAGCCGGCTGGCCAGCGCCTCAATGTGTTCCGGGCCGATGCCGCAGCAACCGCCGATGAGGCTTGCCCCGGCAGCGCGCCAGCGCTCGGCCCAGCCGAGGTAATCCAGCGGTCCCAGATCGGTGCGGATCTCGTCCAGCCCGTCGTTGGCGGTCGCCTCCTTGGGTTGGGGCGGGAAGGCGTTGGCATAGGCGCCGAGCCGGATGTCGGTGCGACCCAGGGCCTGCAGGCCGGCCCTGGCCACCTTGAGCGCGGCGTCGATCACCTCGGGCTGGCAGCAGTTGAACAGAATGGCGTCCACCCCGGCATCGGCCAAGGCGGCGACGGCGTCCGCCACCCGCTCGCCGGAACGCAGGGTCGGCTCGCTGCCCGGTGCCTCGTCCTCCAGGGTGAAAGAGACCCAGAACGGCTTGCCATCCTCGGGCAGCAGGGCCTGGATGGCCAGCGGCTCGGCGATGAGGCTCATGGTCTCCGCCAGCCAGAGATCCACGTGGGGGGAGAGCGCCCGGATCAGCGGGGTCGCCAGCTCGCTCACCCGGCCCGCGTCGAACAGGTCGGCGCGGTAGGATCCAAAGAGCGGCGGCAAGGAGCCGGCCACCTGCACGCTGCCTGCCTGTTCATCGGCTACCTCGCGGGCCAGCTGACCGGCCAGGGCCGCCAGCCGCTCCCCCTCTGCCGCAAAGCGCGCCTCACCGATATGAAACGGCACCAGGGCATAGCTGTTGATGGTGATGACCCGTGCCCCGCTCGCCACATAGGCCCGATGCACCTCGCGCACCGTCTCGGGGGCCTCCATCAGGGCCAGCGCCGACCACTCCGGCTGGCGAAACGGCGCGCCCCGCCGTGCCAGCTCACGCCCCATGCCGCCATCCAGTATCCACAATGCCTGCGTATCCATCTGTCTCGTCTCTTGTTGTGTTGTTGTCTTGCTGTGCGGGTCTGTGCGCTTTATCCGTTGCGCCTGCCCCGGCGGCGCGGCAACCCGTCGCCATCGTCATCCTGAATAAATTAGCCATAAAAACATGTGGATGTTTAGATGGCCAAAACAAGATAAAGTAAAGCCCGCCCGACGGCAACCGGCATCACCGCAAAACCACAAAATGCAGAAGGTAGAAAAACAAGAGGCCACCCTAAGGTGGCCTCTTGTGGCAACAGATGAACTGGCGGCTCAACGCCCGACCAGAACCCGCTTGGTCTGTTTGACCCAGTCGGAGACCCGACCCTGCTGGGGATACCCCTGCCAGATCTGCTCCCACTGGGCGGGGCTGAGCGGGCGGCCCAACCGGCGCTGCACCCCGGCATAGAGGTAGTCGTGGGCCGTGGTACGGGCCTGGGCCGAGGTGAGGAACTTGGCCACCGGGTCGGTCAGGCGCACGTCTCGCATGCCGAGCAGCGGGTAGTCGCTGTGCACCGCCGCCAGCATAGTCTCGCGCATGGCCGACTCGATGTAGCCGCGGGCAAACAGGGCGGTCACCGACTCGAGCGAACCTTGATCCGGGCCATGATACTCCTCGTCGAACACCGGGCTCGGCTCCGCCACGGCGCTTTGCACCACCGCATCGGGATCCGGTTGCGGCATGACCACGGCAGCCTTGGGAGCGGCCGGCTTGGCGACGGGAGTGGCCTTGCGCGGTGCGCTCTGGCTGCAGGCACCGAGTGCCAGGGCGAGCGCCACACAGGCCAGCGCACGGGAATGAGACTGCATCTTCATGATTGCTAACGAGCTCCTTTTACGATTCCTGAGCGGGCTTGTCGGCCGGCGTGGCCTCTACCCGGGTGACCAGCAGCTGGTCAATCTTGTAGCTGTCGATGTCCACCACTTCAAACTTGTAACCGGCGTATTTGACCGAGTCGGTTCGCTTGGGGATCTTGCGCAGCATGTACATGATGAAGCCGGCGATGGTTTCATAATTCTGGTTTTCCGGGAACTCCTCGATGTCGAAGGCACGCATCACGTCGGAGATGGGGGTGACCCCGTCCACCAGCCAGGAGTTCTCGTCC
Source organism: Aeromonas sp. S15(2024) (assembly GCF_041402265.1). Lineage (NCBI taxonomy): Bacteria > Pseudomonadati > Pseudomonadota > Gammaproteobacteria > Aeromonadales > Aeromonadaceae > Aeromonas > Aeromonas sp. S15(2024). The sequence continues at coordinate 170,570 of NZ_JBGLQY010000002.1, forward strand.
CGCTGCACGATTTGCTCTTCCACCACGTGGGTGGCCCACTCGCCCATGACGGTACTCATCAGGTCGTTCATGGTGACGATACCCACCACCAGCGCGTACTCGTTCATCACCACCGCAAAGTCGCCGCGATGGTTCTTGAAGTACTCCATCGCCTCATAGAGGTTGAGGGTGTCGGGGATGATGATGACATTCTGCACCAGGGAGCCGCTGTTGAGATCGATGCTCTGGCCGCTGATGACCCGGATCAGCAGCTCCTTGGAGTCGACGAAGCCCTTGATGCTGTCGAGGTTGTGGTCGCACACCAGGAACTTGTTGTGGGGGTGCTCGGCGATCTTGGCCTTGATGCTCTCCTCCCCCTCTTGCAGGGTGAAGTAGATGAGGCTCTCGCGTGCCGTCATGGCGGAGGTGACGCCGAGGGACTGCAGCTCGAACACGTTCTCGATGAGCTGATGCTCCTCGCGCTGGATGACGCCCGCTTCGGCCCCCGCATCCATCACCGCATAGATGTCGTCGGAGGTGATCTCGTCGTTGCGCACCATGGAGATGCGCAGCAGCCGGAACAGGCCGTTGGCCATGCCATTGAACAGCCACACCAGCGGCATCAGCAGGGTGACGCACAGCAGCATGGGGCGCACCACCACCACGGCGATCCGCTCCGGCATGGTCATGGCGAGGCGCTTGGGCATCAGATCGGCGATGAGAATGAACATGCCGGTGACGAACACGAAAGAGGTCGCCGAGCTGATTTCACTCAGCCAGGGCCCCTGATAGAACTCGGAGACCAGCTCCTTGATGGCCGGGTTCAGGGCGGATTCGCCCAGGATACCGCCCAGGATGGCGACGGTATTGAGCCCGATCTGCACCACGGTAAAGAAGTTGCCCGGCTGGGCCTGCAATGCCAGTACCTTTTCGGCATGGCGGTTGCCCTCATCGGCCATCACCTGCAACTTGATCTTGCGGGAGGCGGCGAGGGATATCTCGGAGAGAGAGAAGAACACGCTGCCGGCAACCAGCAGCATCAGGAAAAATAAACTATCGGCAAAACTCATGATTAACCTATTGCTACACCCGCCTTAGCACAAGACGGCAAACTGGGTCCGGGAGACCGGACCGTGAGTCGATCCGGGACTCACACAGGGGGCATATTCTAGCAGAAAAGCGCCAGTCGGGTGGCGATATCTTGCACTGACTGAAAAGGCAACAAAAAAGGCGCTCAAAGCGCCTTTTTATTCATTTCAGACTCACCCTTTCCCCAGCAGGGTGCCCAGATCGTCCGCCTTGGTGTGGCGCACGTCCTTGCCCTTGACGTAATAGACGATGTACTCGCAGATGTGCTGGCAGCGATCCCCCACCCGCTCGATGGCCCGCGCCGCCCACAGCACGTTGAGTACCTGCGGTATGGTGCGCGGATCTTCCATCATGTAGGTCATCAGCTCGCGGATGATGGACTCGTATTCGCGGTCCACCTTGTCATCTTCCTTGTAGACCGCCAGGGCCGCGTCCAGATCCATGCGGGCGAAGGCGTCCAGCACGTCGTGCAGCATCTTGATGGTGCGGCGGCCCATGTTCTCCAGCGACACCAGCGGCGGCTGCGGCTTGTTGGCGTTGTCGGTCAGCATCCGGGCTATCTTGTCCGCCACATCGCCAATGCGCTCCAGATCGGTGATGGTCTTGATGATGGCCATCACCAGCCGCAGGTCGGAAGCGGTGGGCTGGCGCTTGGCGATGATGCGGGTGCACTCCTCGTCGATCGCCACTTCCATGGCGTTGACGTTATGGTCGTTGGCCACGATCTTGCGCGCCGCGTCCAGATCCTGATCGTGGATCGCCGCGATGGCGTCGGTCAGCTGCTGCTCCACCAGCCCGCCCATCACCAGCACCTGGTTGCGCACGCTCTCGAGCTCGGCATTGAACTGACCGGAGATGTGTTTGTTGAGGTTCATATTGTCCATACCAATAATCCTTGATGCTCCGAGTATGCCTTAGTCGTTGAACTGACGGGTAATCTGTTTGTTGATGCTCATCTTGCTCATCCCCATAACCCTTGTTGCACCAACACGCCTTAGCCGTTGAACTGACGGGTAATCTGTTTGTTGATGCTCATCTTGCTCATCTCCATCACCAGCATCCCTTAGCCGTAACGACCGGTGATGTAGTCTTCGGTCTTCTTCTTGGCCGGGGTGGTGAAGATGGTGTTGGTGTCCGAGTACTCGATGAGCTCGCCCATGTACATGAAGGCGGTCTGATCCGACACCCGCGCCGCCTGCTGCATGTTGTGGGTCACGATCACCACGGTGAACTGGCTCTTGAGCTCGTTGATCAGCTCCTCGATGGTGAGGGTGGAGATGGGGTCGAGCGCCGAGGTGGGTTCATCGAGCAGCAGCACTTCCGGCTCGATGGCGATGGCACGGGCAATCACCAGACGCTGCTGCTGACCACCGGAGAGGCCGAAGGCGTTGTCGTGCAGGCGATCCTTCACCTCGTCCCACAGGGCCGCGCCGCGCAGGGAGCGCTCGGCCGCCTCGTCCAGGGTGCGTCTGTCGTTGATGCCCTGCAGGCGCAGGCCATAGACCACATTCTCGTAGATGGACTTGGGGAAGGGGTTGGGGCGCTGGAACACCATGCCCACCTGACGGCGCAGAGCGGAGACATCGACGCTCTTGTCGTAGATGTTGTGGCCGTGCAGCTGAATTTCGCCCTCGATGCGGCAGATCTCCACCAGGTCGTTCATCCGGTTGATGCAGCGCAGCAGGGTGGACTTGCCGCAGCCGGAGGGGCCGATAAAGGCGGTGACCTGGCCCTTGGGGATCTTCATGTTGACGTTGAACAGCGCCTGTTTGTTGCCGTAGTACAGGTTGAGATCCTTCACCTCCAGCGCGGTCTGCTCCGGGCTCAGGTTGAGCAGGTCGGTCGCGGTGTGCTGGGTCGCTGCGGTCGTTACGTTGATCATCTGTTACCTCAAAATCTGTCGATGGCGGCGGGCACTCTCAGGGCCCGCGGCCGGAACGCTTGGCTGGCAGGGAACCCCGTTCCCTGCCCGTCTCTGTGGTGCTGGTCTATCAATGTTCCAGCGACCGGAATTTTTCACGCAAGTGGTTGCGGATCCCGATGGCCGTCAGGTTGAGGCCGACGATCACCGTCACCAGCAGGAAGGAGGTGGCGTAGACCAGGGGACGCGCCGCCTCGACGTTGGGGCTCTGGAAGCCGACGTCATAGATGTGGAAGCCCAGGTGCATGAACTTGCGCTCCACGTGCAGGTACGGGAAGTTGCCGTCCATCGGCAGGGTCGGCGCCAGTTTCACCACCCCCACCAGCATCAGCGGCGCCACCTCACCGGCCGCGCGGGCGATGGCCAGAATGAGGCCGGTCATGATGGCCGGGCTCGCCATGGGCAGCACGATGCGCCACAGGGTCTCGGCCTGGGTGGCACCCAGCGCGAGGGACCCCTGGCGGATGGTGCTCGGGATCCGGGCCAGCCCCTCTTCGGTGGAGACGATCACCACCGGCAGGGTCAGGATGGCCAGGGTCAGCGCCGACCAGATGACGCCAGGGGAGCCGAAGGTCGGGCTCGGCAGCGCTTCCGGATAGAACAGCTGGTCCAGCGAACCACCGAGGGTGTAGACGAAGAAGCCCAGACCGAACACGCCGTACACGATGGAGGGCACGCCCGCCAGGTTGATCACCGCAATGCGGATGATCTTGGTCAGGCTGTTCTTGCCCGCGTACTCGTGCAGGTAGACCGCTGCGATGACCCCCAACGGAGTCACGATGATCGCCATCAGGAACACCATGAAGACGGTGCCGAAGATGGCCGGGAATACCCCGCCCTCAGTGTTGGCCTCGCGCGGATCGTCGGAGACGAACTTACCGATCTGGTGGAACCAGTAACCCACCTTGGCCGGCAGGCTCATGTCGTTGGGCCACACCACGTCCAGTACCTTGGACATGGGCATGGTCACCAGCTCGCCGCGCATGTCCTTGACCGTGATGCTGTCTCTGTCTGCCTGGGCACGCAGGGAGAAGAGCTCCTTCTCCAGCACCTGATAGCGATCGTTGAGAGCCTGACGCTCGCTCGCCAGCTCGGCTTTAAGCTGATCGGTCAGCTTGTCATCCAGCTCGGCCTTGCGCTCTTTCAGGCGCAGCCGCTCCAGTTGATAGTTGATGCTGCCGATGTCCCCTTTTTGCAGATCGTCGGCTTGGCTTGAGAGGCCGTTGGCCCGCGCCAACACCCGCTGCAGGGCAGGATGCAGATCCGAGGTGAGCTCGTGGCCATCCTCTTTCACCGCGACGATATAGCCGTAGAAGTTGCCGTTGGTGGCGCGCTCCACCATGGCCAGCTCCGCCGGCAGGCTCTGGGACTTGATGTCGGTCTCCAGCACCCAGCGGAAGTCCAGGTCGACGAACTCGCGGTTGCCGGTCTTGACCAGATAGCGGGTCAGCAGCTCGCGCTCCTCCCCTGCCAGCGGCAGGCCGGCGGCCCGCAGCCGCTCGACCGGCACCAGCTCGCGGTCGTTGATCTCGCCGATCAGCACACTCTTGTTGCCCTGGGCGTCTTCCAGTTGCCACTCATAGATGGGGTGGGGCCAGAAGTAGACCAGACCACGCCAGCCGATCAGCAGCAGCAGACCCAGTACCGCTACCAGACTCAGGCTGACGGCGCCGCCGGTCATCCAGATCCAGGGGGCCCCCGATTTAAACCACTTACCCATTGTCGATTCCTCGATCCTTACAGAGCAGCCCATCACAGGGAGCTGTATTTTTCACGCAACCGCTGACGGATGAACTCGGCCAGGGTATTGAACAAGAAGGTGAACACGAACAGCACGAAGGCGGCGAGGAACAGTACCCGATAGTGAGAGCTGCCCACTTCCGATTCCGGCATCTCCACCGCGATGTTGGCGGCCAGGGTGCGCAGCCCCTGGAACATGGAGAAGTCCATGATGGGGGTATTGCCGGTGGCCATCAGCACTATCATGGTCTCGCCCACGGCGCGGCCAAGGCCCATCATCACCGCCGAGAAGATGCCCGGGCTGGCGGTGAGGATCACCACCCGGCTCAAGGTCTGCCACGGGGTGGCACCGAGGGCCAGGGAGCCCTGGGTGAGGTGCTTGGGCACCGAGAAGACGGCGTCTTCGGCGATGGAGAAGATGGTGGGAATGACCGCAAAGCCCATGGCGATGCCGACCACCAGGGAGTTGCGCTGGTCAAACTTGATGCCCATGTCGTGGGTCAGCCAGATGCGCGAGTCACCGTGCATGAAGGCGTTCTCGATGAGAGGGCTCACCGCGAAGGCGCCCCAGCCAATCAGCAGCAGTACCGGGATCAGCAGGATGGCGTGCCACCCCTCCGGCAACCAGGCCTTGCCGCGCTCCGGCAGGTAATTCCAGATCAAGGCGGTCAGCAGCATCCCCATCGGCAGCAGGATCAGCAGCAGCACCACGCCGGGCAGCGCCCCCTCGATGATGGGAGCGAGCCACAGACCGGCCAGGAAGCCGAGGATAACGGTCGGCAGGGCCGCCATGATCTCCACCGTCGGCTTGACGTATTTGCGCAGCCCCGCCGACATGAAGTAGGCGGTGTAGATGGCGCCGGCGACGCCGAGCGGCACCGCAAACACCATGGCATAGAAGGAGGCTTTGAGGGTACCGAACACCAGCGGGACCAGGCTCAGCTTGGCTTCGAAGTCGTTGCTGGCGGAGGTGGACTGCCAGACGTACTGGGGCTCGGGGTAGCCTTCATACCACACCTGTTGCCAGAGCGCCGACCAGGTCACCTCGGGGTGCTCGTTCTCCACCGCAAACAGCTTGAAGGCATCCCCCTGCTGCATCAGCAGCACGTTGTGACGGGGGGAGATGGCCAGCGCCGACAGGGCGCCGCCCTCCACCTTCTCGCTCAGCAGCTTGGTTTCGCCGGTGGCGTGGAAGAAGCTGATGGTGCCGCTCTTGTCGGCACTGATGAAACCCTTGCGAAAATGTTCCGGGGTCAGCTGCGCCACGGCGCCATCGCCCTTGAAGTCGCGGATCTGAGTGAACTGGCGCTTGCCATCCCGGGCCACTTCGAACCACTGGGAGATGACGCCATTGTCGTTGCCCACCAGCAGAGAGGAGGCACCGGAGAGCAGCTCGACCCGGGTCACGTTGGCATCGGGGGCGTTGATCTCCAGCACGTTGCGCAGGGAGATGTCGTTCAGGTTGTGGATGTCATAGACCGAGAGGCGGTTGCCATCGCGCACGAACAGGATGCGCAGGTTGGGGGTCAGCAACATCTGATCCACGTGGCGCGGCAGGGAGGGGATGCTGTAGTTCTGGGCGCTCCACTCGACTTCGCCGGAGAGGAAGTTCTCCTCGCCGCTCATCACCATCATGACGCCGCGACCATCGGCGGTCACGGCCGCTGTGGCCATCTTGTCCTTGGTGGCTTCAAATACCATCAGCGACAGCGCCTTGCCCGCAGGGTCCACCACGACCGGCTCTTCGCCGAAGGGGTACTGCAGACTGGGCTCGATGACCCGCACGTCGTTGGGATAGGAGACCTTGAAAGCGGGCTGCACCACCTGGGCCTTGCCGTCGGCAAAACCGTAGGCCATCAGCTTCTGGCCCGGCGACGGCGGCGCGACGGCGGTGATGTCACCCTTTACCTGTGCCTGACCGAGCGACTGGCCCACCTTGACCTTGCCATCATTCTGGACGGCAAAGAAGTTGACCTGGCCCTGGTCGCTGAAGCGATAGCCGATCTCGTTCTGCTCCTCAACCCCGAGCCAGGCGGTCTTGCCCTGAATGGGCAGGGTAAACGATGCGGTCGGCTCCATGGAGGCGCCATTGAAGATGGGTTTCACCACATAGAGCAGATAGAAGAAAATAAGCAACAGGGCGACCAGTACCAGGGCTCCGCCCGTGGTCACCCCGTACTTGGCCAACTTATCCTTGATACGGCGCTTTCTGCTCCCCGCCATAACCAGGTGCAACGATTCCGATGACATGCAAAACCTCAATGTGAGCTAGGCTTGGCGGCATTATATGGCGGTTGCATGACAGTTTTGTTACATGAAGGTCCCGTGAACCGGGCTTATTTGCAGGCAAGAAAGCGGCATCAAAGATGCCATTAAGAAGATGACAAACAACTGTTTTATAAGGTTAAAAATGTAGTGCAAGCGCCGCTGGAGCGCACCGCTTGCGCCGATGCGCCTCAATCGTCGGCGGCCGGGGTTTGTTGCAGTGCCAATCTGGCGGCCTTTTTCTCGGCGCGGCGACGCCTGAAGAAATCCGACAGCTGGGCCGAACAGGCCTCTGCCAGCACGCCGCCGGTCAGCTCGACCCTGTGATTGTGACGCGGGTCCTGCAGGATCTCGAACACTGAGCCGGCCGCGCCGGTCTTCAAGTCCCGCGCGCCATAAACCACCCGCTTGACCCGGCTGTGGATCAGGGCACCGGCACACATGCAACAGGGCTCCAGGGTCACATAGAGGGTGGTGTCGAGCAGACGGTAGTTTTGCAGCCGTTCGCCGGCGGCCCGGAGCGCCATCACCTCGGCATGGGCGCAGGCGTCGTGTTCGCTGATGGAGCGGTTCCAACCCTCTGCGACGATTTCCTCCCCCAGCACCAGCACGGCGCCCACCGGGATCTCGCCGATCCCCTCGGCCCTGGCGGCCAGCGCCATGGCATGGCGCATCCAGCGTTCATCCTGCTCGTGCTGGCTCGCCTGTGCTGCAACGTCCGATGGTTTCACGCCCTGCTCCTCTCTGACTGGTTGATGACGACAGATCATGCTGTCGGCGAAAGACGGTATCACGGCCCCATGCCGCCGATCTCTGTGGCATAGGTCCCGCCATCCATGCCCGCGGCGGGGCGGCGATTATGCCAAATCCCGCTGGCGCCCCCAAGTTCCATCTGTGCTGAGCAATAAAGAAGCAATCAGCATCTCTATGATAAAAAAGGAGTTGCGTCCAAAGGTGCGGAACATTAGACTTCCTCCCCGTCAGCACAGACTGACCTTGTCGGCGTGTAGCGCAGCCAGGTAGCGCACTGTCATGGGGTGTCAGGGGTCGGAGGTTCAAATCCTCTCACGCCGACCATCATTCCCCGAAAATAGCCCAGTCCAGCGACTGGGCTATTTTTTTATCCGTCATCCCGATCTTCACCCGCCGCTCGCCGTTAGCCTCTCGTGTCACGCCCTCTCCTTCAAAGAGTCACCAATCAGTTGCGGTACGGATTTTATTCAGAACCGCTTGAAACCTTTCGAGAGTATCGCTAGGATACGCGACTTTTCCGCCGGCATTTCGTACAGGGAGGTGGAAACCCGGGTGATGGAGTCACCAACCGGCTTGCAATCCAGTGAGGCAAGCACCCATGACGCAAGCAGTTGAAGCACAACCCGAACACTCTCCCCTGCCCCAGCCGGCCACCGAAATCGGTGCCAACCAGTATGTGGCCGAACATGGCCCCGTCGTACGGCTCGACATCGTCGATCTGGCGGCGCCGGACGATGACTACTGAACCGTCAACCCTGGCGTCAACCCTTCCTGTCACAGGAGATCAGGGTCGCGACACTCGGGATCATCTCCCCTTGATACCTCCTTTGAGGGCCAGGATGGCCCGCTGATACAAATAACAACAATATCCTGCGTAACGAAACAGCGGCAGTCATATCTGCTACCAGCGTTCCTCCCCTCACCTGCACACGCCATCCCCTGAGGTGATACAAACCTACGTTATTGCCCATCACTTTCTCACTCGGCTGCCACCGGACCCCATTTGGTCCCATTGAGCGACTTGAGTTTTAAACAACCGTTCTCCAGCCAATGCCAGAAGGCACCAAGCGCTTGCTGGGTTGCTCAAACGCATTTCATACGGACGTTTTTTGAAAGCTTGGAGTGAGGTCGGGATTTGTTTTTGCATTTGTAATTTTATTACGTAATAAGTTACATCCCGTCAACTGTTCTCCCCCCGATATGGGGCCACCGCGAAGGGGTGGAAAACAAGAGCATAACCATCTGCATAGAGTTTTTGCGCTAATCAAACAAACTCATTTAAAACATATAGTTAACATCATTACCAAAACGGGTGTTTTAAAAAAGCTGTTGACGAATAGAGCAATATTTCGCACCTTATGAATCGTGTTATCCCGTTGTTACGGGAAGATTGAAAAAACAGGGATCGACTTTAGTCGTAGTTAATTAGTTCAAAATGTAATTATCAAAGGAGTGAACACTATGTCGGCACCGGCCCAGACCCACTGTAGCGCCCGTCTGCGCATCCAGGGCGAAATGCACCCCGATTACGCGCAAATTCTGACGCCGGACGCGGTGGCCTTGGTATCCGAACTGGTGGAACGCTTTGCTCCCCAACGGGACGAATTGTTGAAACAACGTGTGGCACGCCAGGCCCGTATCGATGGCGGCGAGCTGCCGGACTTCCTGCCTGAGACTGCCCACATCCGCGCCGGCGACTGGACGGTACGCGGCATTCCTGCCGACCTGCAGGATCGCCGTGTGGAGATCACCGGCCCGGTCGAGCGCAAGATGGTGATCAACGCCCTCAACGCCAACGTCAAGGTGTTCATGGCGGACTTCGAAGATTCGCTGGCCCCCGCCTGGAACAAGGTGATCGAGGGTCAGATCAACCTGCGCGATGCGGTCAATGGCACCATTGCCTACCAGAGCCCGGAGGGGAAATCCTATACCCTCAATGCCGATCCTGCGGTGCTCATCTGCCGGGTGCGCGGTCTGCACCTGCCGGAAAAACACGTCACCTTTGATGGTGCCCCCATTCCCGGCGGCCTGTTCGACTTCGCCCTCTATTTCCTGCACAACCACAAGGCGCTGCTGGCCAAGGGATCCGGCCCCTACTTCTACGTGCCCAAGTTGCAGAGCCACCTGGAAGGGCGCTGGTGGAGCGAGGTGTTCGCCTGGACCGAAGACAAGTTCGGCCTGCCCCGCGGCACCATCAAGGCCACCGTGCTGATCGAAACCCTGCCAGCGGTGTTCGAGATGGACGAGCTGCTCTATCAGATGAAGGATCACATCGTGGCCCTCAACTGCGGCCGCTGGGACTACATCTTCAGCTATATCAAGACCCTGAAGAACCACCCGGATCGCGTCCTGCCGGACCGCCAGGTGGTGACCATGGACAAACCGTTCCTCTCCGCCTACTCGCGACTGCTGATCAAGACCTGTCACAAGCGCGGCGCGCTGGCGATGGGGGGCATGGCTGCCTTCATTCCGGCCAAGGATGCCGCCGTCAACGAGCAGGTCTTCGCCAAGGTACATGCCGACAAACAGCGTGAAGCCGACAACGGTCACGATGGCACCTGGGTGGCCCACCCGGGCCTGGCCGACACCGCCATGGCCGTGTTCAACGCCACCATCCCGGCCGGCGCCAAGAACCAGATCGGCGTGCTGCGCGAGCAGGATGCCCCCATCACAGCCGCCGACCTGCTGGCACCCTGCGAGGGCGAGCGCACCGAGGCAGGCATGCGCACCAACATCCGGGTCGCTCTGCAATACCTAGAGGCCTGGATCAATGGCAACGGCTGCGTGCCCATCTACGGTCTGATGGAAGATGCGGCTACCGCCGAGATCTCCCGCACCTCCATCTGGCAGTGGATCCGCCACGGCAAGAGCCTCTCCAACGGCCAGGTGGTGACCAAGGATCTGTTCCGCCAGATGCTGGCCGAGGAGCAGGAGGTGGTCAAACGCGAGGTGGGCGAAGCCCGCTGGCAGTCGGGTCGCTTCGCCGAGGCAAGCGTCCTGATGGAAGAGATCACCTGCGCCGATACCCTGATCGATTTTCTGACGCTGCCCGGTTACGAGCGGCTCTGAATCACGGGCTCCGCAAGGGGCTCGCCAATAACAAGTCAATGGAAACGTGAAATCAATGAAAGAGGGAACTGATATGGCACTGACCCGTGAGCAACAGATCCAGGCTATCGAGAAAGACTGGGCACAGAACCCCCGCTGGAAAGGGATCAAGCGCGGCTACAGCGCCGAGGACGTGGTCAACCTGCGCGGCAGCCTGCAGCCGCAGCACACCCTGGCCCAACGCGGCGCCGACAAGCTGTGGGAGCTGATCCACGGCGGCGCCAAGAAGGGCTACGTCAACTGCCTCGGCGCCCTGACCGGCGGCCAGGCGGTGCAACAGGCCAAGGCGGGGATCGAGGCGATTTACCTCTCCGGCTGGCAGGTAGCGGCAGATAACAACCTCTCCTCCACCATGTATCCGGATCAGTCCCTCTATCCGGCCAACTCGGTGCCGTCGGTGGTGGAGCGCATCAACAACTCCTTCGCCCGTGCCGACCAGATCCAGTGGGCCAACAAGGTAGGGCCACAGGATGAGGGCTTCATCGACTACTTCCTGCCCATCGTCGCGGATGCGGAAGCTGGCTTCGGCGGCGTGCTGAACGCCTTCGAGCTGATGAAGGGGATGATTGAAGCGGGCGCAGCCGGCGTCCACTTCGAAGATCAGCTCGCTTCCGTCAAGAAGTGCGGCCATATGGGTGGCAAGGTGCTGGTTCCGACCCAGGAAGCGGTGCAGAAGCTGGTCGCGGCTCGTCTGGCGGCCGACGTGTGCGGCACCAGCACCTTGGTGATCGCCCGTACCGACGCCAACGCAGCAGACCTGCTGACCACGGATGCGGATCCTTACGATGCCGACTTCCTGACCGGTGAGCGTACCGCCGAAGGTTTCTACAAGGTGCGTGCCGGCATCGATCAGGCCATCGCCCGCGGTCTGGCCTACGCCCCCTACGCCGACATGGTGTGGTGCGAAACCGCCAAGCCGGATCTGGACGAGGCGCGCAAGTTTGCCGAAGCGATCAAGGCCCAATTCCCGGATCGCATCCTGGCCTACAACTGCTCGCCGAGCTTCAACTGGAAGAAGAATCTGGACGATGCCACCATCGCCCGCTTCCAGCAGGAGCTGTCCGACATGGGCTACAAGTACCAGTTCATCACCTTGGCGGGCATCCACAACATGTGGTTCCACATGTACGAACTGGCCTACCAGTACGCCCGTGGCGAAGGGATGAAGCACTACGTCGAGATGGTGCAGCAGCCCGAGTTCGCCGCTGCAGAGCGGGGCTACACCTTCGTGGCACACCAACAAGAGGTGGGCACCGGTTACTTCGACAAGGTGACCACCGTCATCCAGGGCGGCCAATCCTCGGTGACCGCTTTAACGGGTTCCACCGAAGAAGATCAGTTCCACTGATAGGCAGAACTCTTTGAGAGAGTCCTTGAGATAACAAAACCCCGGCCACTGGCCGGGGTTTCTTTTGATTCATTGCTTAGGCGTCGCTCACGCTCAAACACACCCGAAGGACTCAGAGCTCTAGGATCTCTTTAACAAAGGGGATAGTCAGCTTGCGCTTGGCGCGAAATGAGGCATTGTCGAGCTGATTGAGGGTGGTGAGCAGGGTGCGCATGTCGCGCGAGAGGCGGTTGAGCAGGAAGCGGCCCACGTCGATGGGCAGTTTGAAGCCCCGCAACTCGGCACGCAGTTGCAGGGCACTGAGCTTGCCCTCATCGTCCAGCTCGTCGAGGTGGAAGCTCACTCCCCAATCGAGGCGGGAGGCGAGATCCGGCAGCTGCAGCCCCAGCTTGCGCGGCGCACTGCAACCGGTCACCACCAGGGTCCCCTCGCCCTTCTCCTTCCAACGGTTGTAGAAGTCGAACAGGGCCCGCTCCCACAGGGCATTGCCGGCGATCGCCTCCAGGCTGTCGAGGCAGACCAGCGGCAGGCTTTCTAGGGCATCGAGCATACTGGGGTCGAGCTGTTCGAACTGATCGAGGGAGAGATAAGCGGCTGCAGCGTCGCGAGCATTGACCTCGGCACAGGTGGCGTGCAGCAGATGGGAGCGGCCCGATCCCTTGGCCCCCCAGAAATAGAGGAAAGGTGATCCCTGACCAATGGCCGCATTCTTGAGGGCGGTGATCAGATGAGCATTGTTGCCGGGATAAAAACTGACGAAGGTTTCATCATCCGGTAGTTGTACGGCTAAAGACAGTTGGGCCGGTTGCTTCACTCGTTGGGCTTTGACTGTGACATTTGCGGGCAAGTGTATCATCGCGAAGGCGGATAGAGAACCGCCCGGACGATGCCGGGCGGTGTGGATCCTCATAAAGGATCCAGGCTGCGACCATTGCTAACGGGAACGGCTACTCCTTGGCCGGCGCGCTCAAGCCCTGGCAGAAGAGCGCCCATGCCTCACGGCCGAATGGTCAGGATCCTCGGCCAGGATCAGGGCTGCGACCACTGGTAGCTCAGCCCCTCTGGGGTATCCGCCAGCTGGCGCAACCGGCTCTCCAGCTGCAGCCCACGGATGAGCTCGGCCTTGTCCCCCTGCAGGCTCAGGTTGAAGGTCACCTTGTCCCCCTCCAGTTTGCCAATCTCCACCTTGGTGACGCTGGCCATCCCCTGCAGCATCTTCTGCACCGTGATCATGCCGTCGATACCGGACAGCCCCTCTACCACCAGTGTCTGGCTGGAGGCGACACCGGAGATACGCGCCCCGTAGTTCTGCACCAGCCAGCCTGCCAGGGCATCGGCGAACGTCTGCGCTACCTCGGCCTGGCTGCCGGCGCCCTCACCCCTGGTCAGTTCACTCAGCTCACCGCCGGCCTTGGGCCCGTAGAGACCCCAGTCGATGCTCCACTTTTCCCCCTCCGGGGTGAGCTTGCCCAGCACCACCATCTCGGCACCGTAACGCTGGCTCGCCTTGAGGATGGGATCGGCGAAACGGCCCCAGACGTCGGTGGCATTGACCGCCATGTTGTCATCCAAGTCCATCAGCGGAATGCTGACCGGCAGCCCCATGGCCTGGGCCTGGGTACGCAGGGCGGCGGCCCAGCCATCGCTGGACTGATCCGGCAGAATGCGCCGCTCCCCTTCATTGATCACCAGCCAGATGGCCACTTGCGGCCGGGCCGGACCCAGCAGGGCGAACTTGCTCTCGGCCACCAGGGCATTGACCTTGGTCACGTCGAAATCGGCCTTGAGAAACTTCACCCGCCCCACGTCCTGATAACCGTAGTGCTGCACGAACGAGCCGGGTGCCGCCAGCGCCTTGACCACCGCCGGCTGGGTCAGGATGTCGCGCTTGCCGGTCACCTTGACGAGCACCTCGCCCAGGGCCTGGGACTGAGCTGCCGCCATGTCGCCGCTGGTGGGGGCCTTGCCCTGATAGAGATCGGTCACCTGGGCGGCTGACACCATGAATGACAAGCCGCAGCAGAGGGCGGTCACAACACGTTTGAGCATGAGAAAAGTCTCGAAATGGGAGATGGTGCTTATGGTAGCGGCAAGGCGCGCATGGCAGCAAGCCGGGGCGGGAGAAACAGCGGAGCCGGCGAGGTGCCGGCTCCGTTTGCGCGCCTGCAGGCACGCCTTGAGGCGATCGCGGCTTACTTGGTGCCGAAGATCTTGTCACCGGCGTCGCCCAGACCCGGGACAATGTAGCCCTTCTCGTTCAGGCCCTGGTCGATGGAGGCGCAGAACAGCTCCACGTCCGGGTGAGCGGCTTCCAGCGCCTTGATGCCTTCCGGCGCGGCAACCAGCACCAGCACCTTGATGGACTGGCAGCCCTTCTTCTTGAGCAGGTCGATGGTGGCGATCATGGAGCCGCCGGTGGCCAGCATGGGGTCGATGACCAGCGCCAGACGTTCTTCGATGTTGCTGACAATCTTCTCGAAGTAGGGAACCGGCTGCAGGGTCTCTTCGTCGCGGTAGATACCGACCACGCTGACGCGGGCGCTCGGCATGTGCTCCAGCACGCCATCCATCATGCCAAGACCGGCACGCAGGATGGGCACGACGGTGACCTTCTTGCCCTTGATCTGGTCAACTTCCACTGGCCCGTTCCAGCCATCGATGGTAACCTTCTCGGTTTCGAAGTCAGAGGTCGCTTCGTAGGTCAACAAACTGCCCACTTCCTTGGCCAGTTCACGGAAACGCTTGGTGCTGATATCGCCTTCACGCATCAGACCGATCTTGTGCTTGACCAGGGGGTGTTTGACTTCAACGACTTTCATTATTATCTCCTCTAACTGCCGCAAAAAAATCGCGGAATCATACAACAAAAGCCGCCGCTTGTAGAGCATTTCCGCGCAAAAACGCGCAAACGATTTCCTTTCTGGTTTTTCACCGCCACTGTTAGAATACGCCCCGAATTTTACCCTCCACTTCTTTATATGACGGGGAATACGCGTGACTGACAAAACCTCACTGAGCTACAAGGATGCTGGCGTGGATATCGATGCCGGCAATGCACTGGTTGAACGTATCAAGGGCGTGTCAAAGCGCACTCGTCGTCCTGAAGTCCTTGGTGGTCTTGGCGGCTTTGGGGCCTTGTGTCAAATCCCTGCGGGCTACAAGGAGCCGGTGCTGGTCTCCGGCACCGACGGGGTGGGCACCAAGCTGCGCCTCGCCATCGACCTGAAGAAGCACGACACCGTCGGCATCGATCTGGTGGCCATGTGCGTCAATGACCTCATCGTGCAGGGCGCCGAGCCCCTCTTCTTCCTCGACTACTATGCCACTGGCAAACTGGACGTCGACACCGCCGCGGCCGTGGTCACCGGCATCGGTGCCGGCTGCGAGCAGTCCGGCTGTGCCCTGGTAGGCGGCGAAACCGCCGAAATGCCGGGCATGTATGAAGGGGAAGACTACGACATCGCCGGTTTCTGCGTCGGCGTGGTGGAGAAGAGCGAGATCATCGACGGCAGCAAGGTCGGCGAAGGGGATGCCCTGATCGCCCTGGCCGCCAGCGGCCCCCACTCCAACGGCTTCTCCCTTATTCGCAAGATCCTGGAAGTCTCCAAAGCCGACGTGCAGCAGCCGCTGGGTGACACCACCCTGGCCAACGCCCTGCTGGAGCCGACCCGCATCTATGTGAAACCCGTGCTCAAGCTCATCAAGGAGTGCGAGATCCACGCCCTCTCCCACATCACCGGCGGCGGTTTCTGGGAGAACATCCCGCGCGTGCTGCCTGCCAACACCCAGGCGGTGATCGACGAGCAGAGCTGGCAGTGGCCGGCGGTGTTCAGCTGGCTGCAAGAGGCCGGCAACGTCACCCGCCACGAGATGTACCGGACCTTCAACTGCGGCGTCGGCATGATCATCGCCCTGCCGGCGGATCAGCTGGAAAAAGCGCTGACCCTGCTCAAGGCCGAAGGCGAGAACGCCTGGCATATCGGCCATATCGCCAAGGCGGCCGATGGCGAGGAGCAGGTCGTCATCCAATGATGCGGATCCTGGTCCTTATCTCCGGCAACGGCAGCAACCTGCAGACCATTCTCGACAGTTGCGCCGATGGCAAGATTGCCGGGCAGGTGGTCGGCGTCATCAGCAACAAGGCCGATGCCTACGGGCTGGTGCGCGCCAAAGAGGCGGGGGTGGCCACCGCCATCCTCGCCCAGCAGCAGTTTGCCAGTCGGGAGGAGTATGACGCCGCCCTGCTGGCGCTAATGAACGACTATCAGCCCGACCTGGTGGTGCTGGCCGGCTTTATGCGAATCCTGAGTGCCGACCTGGTGCGGCACTTTGCCGGGCGGATGGTCAACATCCACCCCTCCCTGCTGCCCAAGTATCAGGGGCTGCACACCCACCAGCGCGCCATCGACGCCGGTGATGACGAACACGGCGCCAGCGTCCACTTCGTCACCGAAGAGCTCGACGGCGGCCCGGTGATCCTGCAGGCGCGCGTCCCCATCTTCGAAGGGGACACGGCCGAAGAGGTGGCAGCCCGGGTGCAGGTGCAGGAGCACAGCATCTACCCGCTGGTGGTGCAGTGGTTCTGTGAAGGCAGGCTGCAGATGCTGGAGGGGGCCGCCCTGCTTGACGGCACCCTGCTCGGCCCCGCGGGTTATGCCAGCGAGTAACGGTTAACCGCAACATGCAAAATAGAACAAGGGAGGCCCAGGCCTCCCTTGTCATTTCCATCTACCAGCGCACTTGCTGCAGTCAGGTCCGATTACCCCGCTACGCGGCTAATCGAACCTAGACCGGATTGTCGATATCGATAAAGGTCACATCCAGCCCATGCACCGTCGCCAGCCACTCCCCCAGCGCCTTGACGCCGTAACGCTCGGTGGCGTGATGACCGGCAGCGTAGAAGTGCATGCCCATCTCGCGGGCGGTGTGGATGGTCTGCTCGGAGGCTTCGCCAGAGATGAAGGCATCGATGCCCTGCTCCGCCGCCAGATTGATGTAGCTCTGGCCGCCACCGGTGCACCAGGCCACCGAGCGAATGAGCTCGGGGCCGCTGTCGCCGCAATGGAGCGCTTCACGGCCGAGGCGCTCGGCAATCAGCTTGGCAAAATCGGCGCCGCTCATGGGCTCTTCCAGCTTGCCCACCATGGCGACACTCTTGCTGTTCCAGGGCTCGAGGCCACGGCGCACCTTGATGCCCAGCAACTGGGCCAGCTGGGCGTTGTTACCCACCTCGGGGTGCACGTCCAGCGGCAGGTGATAGGCAAACAGGTTGATGTCGTGGGTCAGCAGGGTCTTGATGCGGCGCTGTTTCATGCCGGTGATCTGGGCTGGCTCGCCACTCCAGAAGTAGCCGTGATGGACCAGGATGGCGTCAGCATCGGCAGCCACGGCCGCGTCGATCAGAGCCTGGCTGGCGGTCACGCCGGTCACCACCTTGCGAATGCGCTCACGCCCCTCCACCTGCAGGCCATTGGGGCAGTAATCCTTGATGGCGTGGGGTTCGAGCAGATGGTTGAGTACGCTTTCCAGTTTTCGATGAGAGATCATAGGGGTCCCTTATAAAGGCGCCGACCCCTGTGCTGCGATACAGACAGGAATCGGGCTCATAACGCCGAGGCCCCATGATAATCGAGGCGGGCCGGCAAGACCATGATGCCTCCCGCACTGCGGCCCATGGTCGGGCCCGGAATGGCATCAGGCCGGCAGGTCGATCCCCGCCTCGCGCATCTGGGCCAGCTTGTAGCGCAGGGTGCGCGGGCTGATGCCGAGCCGGTCGGCCACCGCCTTGCGGCTGCCGTTGCAATCCTGCAGGGTGTCGAGAATGATCTGGTGCTCCTGCTGCTTGAGCTCGCTGCCCAGGTGTTCGCTGCCGCTGCTGCGCTCGTTGCCGACCAGGCGGATCTCCTCTTCCTCCACCTCTTCCAGAATGAGGTGCTCGCAGCCGATGAGGCCGTCGGGGCTCAGAATAAGGGCGCGCTGCACCACGTTGTCGAGCTCACGCACGTTGCCGGGCCAGGGGTGAGCCAGCAGCCGCTCGCGAGCGGGTTCTGTGAGCTGCGGCGTCGGCAATCCCTGTTGACCGGCATGCAGTGCCAGCAGGTGCTCCGCCAGCGGCAGTATGTCACCGGGACGCTCCCACAGCGCCGTCCAGCGCAGCGGGAAGACATTGAGGCGGTAGTAGAGATCCTCGCGAAACAGGCCGTCCTGCACCGCTTTTTTCAGATCCCGGTTGCTGGTGGCGATGACCCGCACGTCGAGCGGGATCAGCTTGCGGCTGCCGAGCCGCTCCACCTCTTTCTCCTGCAGCACCCGCAGCAGCTTGGCCTGCAGCCCCAGCTCCATCTCGGTGATCTCGTCGAGCAGCAGGGTCCCCCCCTGGGCCTGTTCGAACTTGCCGGGGCAGCCCTGCACCGCGCCGGTAAAGGCCCCCTTCTCGTAGCCGAACAGGGTCGCCTCCAGCATGTTTTCCGGAATGGCGGCGCAGTTGATGGCGACGAATGTCTGTTCGGCGCGGCTGGAGTTGTCGTGGATGTAGCGGGCCAGCACCTCCTTGCCGGTCCCGCTCGGACCGGTCACCATCACGGTGGCCTCGCTTCTGGCCACCCGGGTCGCCAGCTGGAACAGCTCGGCAGTCTTGGGATCGCCGTAGACCACGGCCCGTTTCTCCACCTTCTGGGCCGGCACATAACGACTGACCTGATTGAGCAATACCTCGGGGGAGAAGGGCTTGGCCAGATAGTCGATGGCCCCTTCGCGCATGGCGCGCACCGCACCGTCGATGTTGGCGTAGGCGGTCATCAACAGCACCGGCACCTGGGGATATTGCTGGCGGATATTGGCCAGCAGGGTCAGGCCGTCCATCCCCCCCATCTGGATATCCGAGATCACCATGTCGAAGCTCTGGCGCGACAGGGCCAGCAGGGCCCGCTCGCCGCTGTCCACCTCGCGGCACTCATAGCCGCCGAGCAACAGGGTATCCATCAGCGCTTCGCGCAGGCCATTGTCATCTTCCACTACCAGGATCCGGGCCTGAGTCATGCTACACCTCCCACCACAGCCAGCCTGGCCGCATTGATATTGATCCCTGCCGGATGACGCTGACGCTCAACATGTCTCATGCGACACCTCCTAGCTGCACCGCCTGCTGATGCAGGGGGAACGACAGGGTAAAACAGGTGCCCTCGCCAGGGACCGAGGCCACGCTGACCTCCCCCTGATGGGCACGGACGACGGATTGCACCACCGCCAGCCCAAGGCCTGTGCCCTGGGAGCGGGTGGTAAAGAAGGGTTCGAAGATCTGGCTCAGCAGGTGGGCGGGCATCCCCTTGCCGTTGTCGAGGATGCGCAGCTCCACCCGGGCGCCGCTGCGCACTGCGCTCACCAGAAGCGACGTGGCGCCGGCCTGCTGGGCGTTGGCGATGAGGTTGTTGACGGCCCCCGCCAGCGCACTGTTGTTGGCCAGCAGGCAGAGATCAGGCTCCGGCGCCTCCATGTGCAGCTCGCAGCCCTGCTGGGCGCAGAAGGCTTCGGCCCCCGCCTGCACCTCGGCCAGCAGTCCCTGTACCGAGGTGGGGGTCACCACCTGGTTGTCGCCGTTGCGGGCAAACAGCAGGATGTCGTTGATCTGCTTCTCGAGATCCTGCAGGCGTGCCATCAGCTTTTGCTGGAACTGGCTGCGGGATTCCGGCTTGAGGGTGCGGTTGGCCAGGTTGGCGGCATAGAGCATGGCGGCGGAGAGCGGCGTGCGGATCTGGTGGGCCAGCGAGGCGGCCATGTTGCCAAGGGCTGACAACCGCTTCATGTGGTTGATGCGGTCTTGCAGCTGGCGGGTTTCGGTCAGATCGTTGATGAACACCAGCTGGCCCGGCTGATCCGGCAGCGGCTGGGTCGAGAGCTGGACCCGGCGCCCATCGCGCAGGGAGATCTCGTGGCCGTCATCCTCGCGGGGCTGAAAGCAGCGGTCGATGATCTGGCGCCAGGCCTGCCCTTCCAGCGGCTCCCCCAGCAGCGCCTTGGCAGCCGGATTGGCGCGGGTGATCCGGCCCTCACCGTCGAGCAGCAAGACACCGGTGGGCAGCGCCGTGAAGATGGCGTAAAGCTGGCTCACCTCGTGAGACTGGAGCGGGGTTTCTTGCGGCTGGGCTGTCATAAAGCTGACCTCAAACTGGCGACTGAGTCAGCTTATTCAATTTCCATGCCACTAAAAATTATATATAAAATCAAAGCCTTGAAGCTAGGCGTCAAGGCTTTGACCCTTATGCTTCCTTGCTCATTCCGTATTTTTTCATCTTCTCCACCAGGGTGGTACGGCGCATGCCGAGCAGGTCGGCAGCGCGGGCAACCACCCCGTCCTGGGACTCCAGCGCCTGGCGGATCAGCTCCACTTCCAGGTCAGCCAGCATCTCCTTGAGGTTGACCCCCTCCTCCGGCAGCTGCATGGCGCGGGCGTGGCTGGCGGGCAGATCCAGCTCGGGCGGATCCTGGAACACGGCGGCCAGCGCATCGCGCTCGTCCATCTCGGTCAGCCGCTCGTCCCGCGGCTCGCACGGCAGCAGCCGATAGCGGCTCGGCAGGTCGGCCACATCGACGATCTGCTGCGGGTAGAGGATGAGCAGCCGCTCCAGCAGGTTGGAGAGCTCGCGCACGTTGCCAGGCCAAGGATACTGCATCAGGGACTCCATGGCGCGCTGGGTCAGGCGGATCATCCCCTGGTGCAGCTCGGCGTGGCGATTGAGCAGCTCCTGCAGCAGCAGCGGGATGTCGTCGGCCCGATCCCGCAGCGGCGGGGTCTCGATGGGGAAGACGTTGAGGCGATAGTAGAGATCTTCACGGAAGACCTGGGTGCGGATCATCGCCTCCAGATCCCGGTGGGTGGCGGCAATGATGCGCACGTCCGCCTGAATCGGCTTGCCACCGCCGACCCGATCAAACATCCGCTCCTGCAACACCCGCAGCAGCTTGACCTGCATCGGCAGCGGCATGTCGCCGATCTCGTCGAGAAACAGGGTGCCCCCCTGGGCCAGCTCGAAGCGGCCGCGCCGGGCGGCGATGGCGCCGGTGAAGGCCCCCTTCTCGTGGCCGAACAGCTCGCTCTCGAGCAGCTCAGCCGGGATGGCGCCGCAGTTGATGGGCACGAAGGGGCCCGCGCTTCGGGCCGAGAGTTCATGGATGGCGCGCGCCACCACCTCCTTGCCGGTACCCGATTCGCCGAGGATCAGCACGTTGGCATCGGTCTCGGCCACCTGGCTGATGAGCCGGCGCACCTCCTGGATCCCCTTGCCCTTACCCACCAGCAGCCGCAGCAGCGCCTGCCCCTTGTCGTGGGTCTGCTGACGGGGATGGAGGGAGACGAAGGCCTGGCAAAAGTGCAGATGGCGGGTCAGGGATTCGTAGGTGAAGGGGGACTCTGCCACCCCGATGAAGTTGCTGTTGGGGAAGTCGGCTTCCACCAGCGACAGAAAGGGTACCCGGGGAAAACCGGTCAGCAGCTCGCCCAGCGGCCGGCCATTGAGGGCACCGGTCAGTACCCCCTGCAGCGGGCCGGATGACTCGATGGCTACCTCCAGATCACCCTCGGCAACCTCCTGCCAGGGGATCCCCATGAACGAGAGAACTGTCCCCAACTGTTGGCGCCGCTGCGCATCGGCGTCAACAATCAACACTCCCATTGCCATCATATCCATCCCTCTATTCTCGACGTAACTTATTGTTTTATTGTGCTTATGTGGTCAAGCCACGCACTTTATGCAGGATGCACAAAGTGCCAAAATTCCGACGCATTGTCAAAATTTGTCGCATTTCACCTAAGTTTATCGACCCAACGGCGCCACAAGATAAATTTTGTCGACACTTTTTTTGGGTAACGCGGGCAGGCCGCAGGCAAACAAGAGGAGGAGAGGAACAGGAGCGAGAGCGTCTGCTTGCGGCCCGCAGCGGGCCGCAAGCAGGCGGGATGGTCAATGACGGGCGTGAGTGTGGGGCGCGGCGTAACGGCACTCGGGGAAGCGGCTGCAGGCCAGGAACAGCCGGCCGGCATGGGGTCCCTTCTTGGCTTCCCGCTCCACCAGCGGCGCATCGCAACGGGGGCAGTGCGGCACCTGATGGGGAGCCTCGTCTTCGTCCTCTTCCACCTCGGCAAACAGATTGTCCACCAGCTCGACGTCGGCCGCCGGCAGCGGCGCGCTGCGTGGCGATACGATGGCCTTGATGGGGGCCACGGCCGGGGCTCGGCCACCATGGTGGGGCTCTTCCACCTCGACCCTGTCCAGCTGCAGAGGGCTGAAGGTAGGTTCGCGGCGCTCGCCCGGCAGCAGATCCTCTTGCGGCAGATCCGTACTGCGGTTCAGCAGCGGCAGGATCTGTTCGCGCAGCTCCTCGACCTGATAGTGGCTGCTCGCCGGGATCTGCAGCAGCGGCAGACCGGCGCTGTCAAAGGCGGCCTTGAGGAAGCTGTCCCGCGCCTTGCGCTTCTGATGACGGTGGGAGCTGTCATCGAGTTCGATGGCGCAGATGAAGGAGAGATCCGAGGGGTGGCAGAGCAGATAGTCCACGTGCTTGGCGCTGATCTTGTTGAAGGCCTGCTGCCACTTGCTCTTGCCCATCCCCGCCTCCGGCGTCAGCACATCGGCCACCCGCACCTTGGCAAAGACCCGGGCCTGGTCGCCCACCGCCAGATCCAGCACACCGAGGAAGGAGCGCTCCGCCGGGCTGAACAGGGTTTCCTGCAGCTCATAGGGCAGCGCTTTGCCCTTCTTGCCCCTGCTCCAGAAAATCGCCAGCAGAAGCAGCACCAACAACACCAATCCCGATACGACAAGGCTATTCATACGCGCACATCCCGCTCACCAGAGCCAGCTAGTTTCACAATACAAAACAGGGGCATCACTCTACCACGCGGCTGCAGGCACAGGCAGTGCAGAAATGGCGTCAGCCCCCTCTTCGCCGCGCTTTTTCGCCATTTTTGCTGCCGGCGGGGCTTCATATGGCCTGTGACAGCAGGCACAATGCTGGAGAAACCCAATTCCAAGGAGAGCAGGATGCAAAAGCAATTGGTCGTGACCGTGATCGGAGCGGACAAGCCCGGTATCGTCGAGAGTCTGGCGGACGTCATCAGCCACCAGCAGGGCAACTGGCTGGCCAGCTCCATGAGCGAGCTGGCGGGACAGTTTGCCGGCATCCTGCACGTGAGCGTGCCTGACGAGCACTACCGCAGCCTGTGCGAGGCACTGGCTATGCTGCCCGGCCTCACCGTCAGCTTCGCCGAAGGCCAGCTCAGCCAGGAGCCGGAGCGGCAGGTGATGGTCAGCGTCACCGGCAACGACCGGGCCGGCATCGTCCACGAGGTGGCCAGCATCTTGCGCCAGCTCAACGTCAACGTGGCCGACCTCACCACCGGCTGCGAGCCCGCCCCCCATTCCGGCGCCCCGCTCTTCTACGCCCACGCCCTGGTGGCGCTGCCGCCCCGGCTCGAACTGGGGGATCTCATCAGTGCGCTGGAGTCCCTCTCCGACGATCTGGTGGTCGACATCGACCAGGCCTTCATCGACTGAGCGGATGGTCATCAATCTGTCATATTTCCACGCCATAACTGCCGCGCAGACGCGACCTGACCACAGAGGCATCACATGAGCACCGACAAGCAGTATGAAGAGAAGGAGCTGAGTTGGCTCTCATTCAATGAACGGGTGTTGCAAGAGGCGATGGACAAGACGGTCCCGCTCATCGAGCGGGTCCGTTTTCTGGGGATCTTCTCCTCCAACCAGGACGAGTTCTTCAAGGTACGGGTGTCGGACGTCAAGCGCCGCATCCTGATCAACGAGGTGCACGGCGGCGACGACGAGGCCAAGGTGTTGCTGCGGGCCATCCAGCAGAAGGTGATGGCGCTCGGCGAGGCGTTCGACAACACCTACAAGGAGCTGCTGATCGCGCTGGCCCGCCACAACATCTTCCTGGTCAACGAGAACCAGCTCTCCGAATCCATCCAGCAGTGGCTGCGGGTCTTCTTCAAGGAGAAGGTGCTGCGCCACATCATCCCGATCCTGCTCAACAAGGAGGTCAACCCGGTCAAGTTCCTGAAAGACGAGTACACCTACCTGGCCATTGAGATGAAGAAGAACGGCCAGGTGATCCAGTACGCCCTGGTGGAGGTGCCGACCGACGATCTGCCCCGCTTCTTCCAGCTGCCGCCGGAGGGCACCCGCCGCAAGAAGCAGATCATCATCCTGGACAACGTCATCCGCTTCTGTCTGGACGAGATCTTCAAGGGCTTCTTCGATTACGACGAGATTGCCGCCTACGCGGTCAAGCTGACCCGGGATGCCGAGTATGACCTCTCCGACCAGCTCGACCTCAGCCTGGTGGACAAGATGAGTGATGGCTTGAAACAGCGCCTCACCGCCATGCCGGTGCGCTTCGTCTACGAGCGGGAGATGCCGGCGGCCATGATAAGCTTCTTGAAGCTCAAGCTGCAGATCAGCTCCTACGACGCCATCATGCCGGGCGGGCGCTACCACAACTTCAAGGATTTCATCGGCTTCCCCAACGTGGGTCGGGACTATCTGGAGAACCCCAAGCTGCCGGCGCTCGATTGCCGCGACTTCGACGGTTTCGTCAACGCCTTCGACGCCATCACCAAGCAGGACATACTGCTCTACTACCCGTACCACAAGTTCCACCACTTCACCGAGCTGGTGCGCCAGGCGGCCTTCGATCCGGCGGTGAGCGCCATTCGCATCAATATCTACCGGGTGGCCAAGAAGTCGCGCATCATCCACTCCCTCATCGACGCCGCCAACAACGGCAAGAAGGTGACCGTGGTGGTGGAGCTGCGCGCCCGCTTCGACGAGGCGGCCAACATCGACTGGGCCAATATCCTGACCAATGCGGGGGTCAAGGTGGTGTTCGGGGTGCCGAGCCTCAAGATCCACTCCAAGCTCTGCCTCATCACCCGCCACGAACATGGCGAGGCGGTGCGTTACGCCCACATCGGCACCGGCAACTTCAACGAGAAGACCGCCAAGATCTACACCGACTTCTCCCTGCTGACCCGCCACCCGGACATCACCGCCGAGGTGGAGAGCGTGTTTGAATACATCGAATATCCCTACCGGCGCTACAAGTTCAACCACCTGCTGGTCTCCCCCATCAACAGCCGGCGCCAGCTCTATCGGCTCATCGACAACGAGCTCACCAACGCCAAGGCGGGGCAGCCAAGCGGCATCACCCTCAAGATCAACAACCTGGTGGACAGGGATCTCATCAACCGGCTCTATGCCGCCGGCCAGGCCGGGGTGCCCATCCAGATGATCATCCGCGGCATGTGCGCCCTGCGCCCCGGGGTGCCGGGTCTTAGCGACAACATCCGGGTCATCAGCATCATCGACCGCTTCCTCGAACATCCGCGGGTGATGGTGTTCCACAACCGGGGCAACCCCCAGCTCTATATCTCCAGCGCCGACTGGATGAGCCGCAACATTGACGGTCGCATCGAGGTGGGTACCCCCATCTACGACGAGCGTCTCAAGCAGCGCATCCTGGATATTCTCGAGCTACAACTGAGTGACACCTGCAAGGCGCGGGTCATCGATGCCGACCAGAAGAACGAATACGTGAAGCGGGGCAACCGCCGCAAAATTCGCTCCCAGGTCGCGATTTACGACTACCTCAAACGCATAGAGTCAAACAATGGACAATAGCCTGTACGCCGCCGTCGATCTCGGCTCGAACAGCTTTCACATGGTGATCGCCCATCTCAGCGAGGGGCGCTTTCGCATCGTCGATCGCATCAAGGAGCGGGTGCGGCTGGCCGAAGGGATGGATGCCCACAAGCGGATGAGCCCGGAGGCGATGGCTCGCGGCCTCGCCTGTCTGTCGATCTTTGCCGAGCGGCTCACCAACATCAATCCGGATCAGATCCGCATCGCCGGTACCTACACGTTGCGCCGCGCCAGCAATGCCCGCGAGTTTGTGAGCGAGGCGGCCAAGGTGCTCAACCACCCCATCGAGATCATCAGCGGCCAGGAGGAGGCGCGTCTCATCTATCAGGGGGTCGCCCATACCCAGCACATCGAGGGACAAGTGCTGGTGGTGGACATCGGCGGCGGCAGCACCGAGCTCATCATCGGCGAAGGGTTCGAACACAAGGCGCTCACCAGCCGCAAGATGGGCTGCGTCAGCTTTACCCAGAGCTTCTTTGCCAACGGCAAGCTCGGCGAAAAAGCCTTCAACGGCGCCGTGCTGGAGGCTCAACACCAGCTCGCCCCCATCATCAACCAGTACCGCAAGCTGGGCTGGCAGAGCTGCCTCGGCAGTTCGGGATCGATCCGCACCGTGCGCGATGTGCTGCAGGGTGAGGGCTGGACCGACGGCAGCATCACGCTCGCCGGGCTGGAGCAGCTCAAACGGGAGATGCTGGCCCACAAGCGGGTCGGCGATCTCAAGCTGGCCGGCCTCACCGAAGAGCGCCAGGAGGTGTTTGCCGCCGCGGTCGCCATCCTGATCGGGCTCTTCACCTCCCTGCCCATCGAGCGGATGGAGTACTCCGACGGCGCCCTGCGCGAAGGCTTGCTGTATGAGTTCGAGGAGCGGCTGCAACACCACGACATTCGCGAGCGCACCGCCCAGGCCCTCGGCACCCACTACCGGCTGGACCGAAAGCAGGCCGCCCGGGTGGAACAGAGCGTGCTGACCCTGTTTGATGCCCTGCAGGTGCCATGGCAGCTGCCGGTAGAGCCCTATCGCGCCATCCTCGGCTGGGCGGCGCGGCTGCACGAGATTGGCCTTGCCATCAACTACAGCGGCATCCACCGCCACTCCGCCTATATCCTGCAGCACACCGATCTGCCCGGCTTCAACCAGGACGATCAGGCCCTGCTGGCGGCCCTGGTGCGCTTCCAGCGCAAGGGGCTCAAACTCTCCGAGCTACCCGCCCTGCCCAACCACGACGAGCAGACGGTGCTGCGCTGCATCCGCATCCTGCGCCTCGCGGTGGCCGCCCACCACAGGCGTCAGGACAACCTGCTGCCCGAGTGGAAGGTCGCGGCGCAAGGCGATCAGCTGGTGGTGACCCTGCCGCTCGACTGGTGCGAGGAGAACAAATTGCTGATGCAGAATCTGGAAAAAGAGCATCGCTATTGCCAGGAGCAGGGCTGGCCACTGCTGTTCCAGCTCGGCTGAGCGCGGGCGACGGATGCAAAAAAGGCAGCCCATGGGCTGCCTTTTGCGTTTTCTCAGATGGCGACTTACTGCAGCTCGGGCAGCAGCAGCTTGGCGATCTCGAAGTAGATGATGAGACCGGTGCCGTCCACCAGGGTGGCGATGAAGGGGGCGGACACCACCGCCGGGTCGATGCGAAAGCGACGCAGCACCATGGGGATCACAGAGGCGACGGTGGCGCTCCACAGCACGATGGCGATGATGGTCAGAGTCACTACCATGCCGATCTGGGGACCAACCCCCAGGCTCCAGGCCCGCACCCAGGCCGCCAGGGCAATGGCCGCCGAGATGAGCAGACCGGTAGAGATCTCTTTTTTGAGCACGGTGCCGAGGTTGCGCAGGCTCACCTCCCCGACCGCCATGGCACGGACGATCGTGGTGGTGATCTGGGTGCCGCTGTTGCCGCCGGTGCCGATCAGGAGCGGAATGAAGAAGGCCAGCGCGATGGCGGCTTCCAACTGCTCTTCAAAGGCCCGCAGCACGGTACCTGTATAGGCTTCGGCCACGAACAGGATCAGCAGCCAGCCTACCCGCTTGCGCCACAGCTGCCAGGGAGTTGCCTGCAGATAGGGGGTATCGAGCGGCGAGGAGCCCCCCTGCATCTCCGCATCCTCGGTGGATTCGAGCTCCAGGATGTCGGCGGCATCGTCCACGTGGAAGATACCCACCAGCTTGCCCTGATCCTCGACCGGCAAGGTCGAGAGGTCGCGATCGATCAGCAGGCGAGCGGCCAGCTCCTGATCCGCCCGAGCGTTGATGCGCACCACCTCCCGGTCCATCAGCTCGCTCACCGGCAGTTGCGGGTCGGCAATCAGCAGAGATTTGAGCGAGATGCTGCCGAGCAGGCGTTTGTCGTTGTTGACCACATAGAGGTTCTGGAACAGCTGGGCGTTGTCCCAGGCATCGTGGATCAGCTGCTTGGCACTGCCCACCGTCTCCTGATCGCCGATGGCCAGAAACTCGTGGCGCATGTTGGCGCCCACCGATTCGGTCGGCCAGTCGAGCAGGGAGTAGAAGGTGGACTGTACCTGCTCCGGGAAGCGGGCAAGCAGCATGGTGCGATCACTGCTTCCCAACCGGCGCAGAATGGCCAGCATGTCGCGCCGGGGCATGGCCCCCTGCAACAGGCTGACGATGCTGACATGCAGTCGCATCAGCAGCCGGCCGGCACACTCCGCCGACAGCGAGCCGAGCAGTGCAGCCCCCTCGTTGATGGGCAGGGTATCGAAGATGCAGTTGAGCTCTTCCGGACGCAGGGTCAGCAGTTGATCGGCGCGCTGAACCGGATCCAGGTTGTGCTCCAGCCAGCCCTGCAGGGCGGCCAGATCGAGCAGTTGGTGACGATTGAGTAGTGTCTGTGTTTTCTTCATCACAAATGACCTCATGTGATTTCAGGCAAGCCTGAGCGCGAACGGTGATCCGTCGCCGTCTGAAAGAAAACAGCAATTTGATTGACGAGTAATAGGCAGGAAATGACGCCGTTCGGCGTGTCATCATCCCCACGTACCAGCTTTAGCACTGCATAACGTATCCGGCATGCCGGAAGCCACTTGGGTTTACACCTTAATCCGATGAAAACTGTCCTGATCTTGGGCGTCTCTGGACGTCGTGAGATCAGTGGCCTGTGTTTATACAGGAGCCTCGCCTAACGAGATGCTGCAAATAGTCGCACAACCCTCTGTTGTGCGGGCAGCATGATTATCGAACGCTCAATAGGAGTCAACCCGGGGCAAGGGGCTAAATGGCCCATGGCAACAGCTTGTTACAATTGGTTGGCAAGGGGAGTTGAATGAGGATAAAAAAGCGAAAAAAAGGGACTGGAACGGCAACCATCGCTTGCGGCCAGCCAGGGCCGCAAGCGATGAAAAAAGCTCAGCGGATGTAGTCGAACAGGGTCAACTTGCTGATCTTGCTGAAAGAGAGCTGGGTGGCGCTCAGGGCCGCATCCTCTTTCGACAGGGTGGCGATCACCTCGTAGAGATCCGCTTCGGAGACCTTGGCCCTCGCCTGCTGGTTGAGGGTACTCAAGCCTTCGTTCGAACCCATCACCTGCTCCAGCCCGTTCATGCGCCCGCCGATCTCCCCCAGCCCCTGATCCACGTTCAGACGGGCATTCTTCATGTGGGCGGTGGCATCCGCCACCTTCAGCTGGAAGGTATCCGGCGTGATGTTGGGATCCCGCAGCGCCGTGATGAAATCGGACATGCCATCCAGGATGTTGTTGTTCTGGGGCGGATCCAGCACGAAGTTTTGCGCGGCCCCCCCCGCCGGCAGCGACAGAGTCAGCTCCAGCCCGTTGAAGGGGATCTTGTTGCCCGCCACATAGTCGCCGCTTTGCAGCAGGGTACCGCCACCATCCCTGATCTCGTAGGTATCCGGCGTGCCAGCGATGGTGTTCACCGTGTACTGGTTGCTGGCGAGCGAAGGGTCATAGTTGTTGCGGTAAAAACTGTCGAAGTGGCCCTGATCGGCCACCCCGACCTGAATATTGGCGCTCCCCGCGCTGCTGGTACGACGGGTCGGCACGATTTCGAACAGGTTGAAGCCCGAATCGTTGGCAGCAATCTGCACCGTCGGTGACACCTGGATCTTGCGCTGGCCGGTATCCCCCTGAAAGATGTAGTTGCCGCTGGCATCCTGAATGAAGGGCTGGGTCTTGCTCTGATTGCCGCCGAAGATATATTCGCCCTGGGAGTTCTTGCTGTTCATCAGGTCGAACATCTGCTTTTGCAGCCCCTCCAGCTCGCTGGCAATGGCCTGGCGATCCTCGTACCCCACCGCCGAGTCGTTCGCCTTCTGGATCAGGGTCTGGGCACTGGTCATGGCGGTGTTGAGGGCGGTCAGCACCGTCTCCTCGTGGCCCAGACTGTTTTCCAGCAGGCTGCCGTTGACCCCGTACTGCTTGAAGAGATCGATCTCCTTGGTCAGCGCCAACTTCTGGCTCATGCCGGAAGGGTCCTCCCCCGCCGTCTTGAACTTGTTGCCGGTCATCAGCTGTTCATAAGCCGTGCTCAGCCGCTCGTTGGCGCCGTTCAGCGAGGTGATGTTGCGGTCATAGACCATGTTGGTGGTGATACGCATCGGGTTACCTCACTGATGACAGCAGGGTGTCGAAGATGGTCTTGGCGGTGCTGACGATCTGGGCGGAGGCGGCATAGGACTGCTGATAGCGGATCAGGTTGGCCGCCTCCTCCTCCAGACTGACGCCGGAGACACTCTCGAAAATCTCCCTGCTCTGGGTCAATTTCGTTTCATCGGCCTTGAGCTGGCTCTTGGCCTGGCTGGTGGTGTTGCCCACCCCGGTCACCAGGCTGGAGTAGGCCTCGTTGAAGGTCATCTTGTCGTTGCTGGTGCCGGCGTTGCTGCTCTTGCGCACCAGATCCTTGTTCTGCAGTTCGGCCAGCGCCAGGCCGTTGGCGTTGTCGGCAAAACCGTCGGTGTTGTAGCTCAGGGTGAAGCTGTCATTGGCTTCCACCTTGCCGGTGATGCTGAACTCATAACCCGGCGTCTGCTTAGGATCGCTGTAAACAGGCGTCCCCACCGGGAAGGGATTGATAATAGAGCCCATCAGGTTCTGCCCCTTGCTGGAGGCGGGGGCAACCCCGATCAGGGTGGTACCGTCCGCGGCATAGACCTGATAGTTGCCGCTGCCATCTATCTTCACCACCTGGGGTGAGGCAGGATCCAGGCTGTTGGTGCCAAAGCCGGAGCCGGCACCGGTATTGGTGATGCCTGTGAGCTTGATCTCGCCCGAACCGAAGTTTTTTTTGCCTTTATCCGCCTTGAGCGGCGATGCCAGCGCCAGATCTTCGGCCCGGGTCACCAGCTGGTCCAGGCCGGCTGCCGCCCGCTTGGTGGGTTGCAGCAGGATCCTGTCCCCTGCCGCCGGCGTGCCGGAGAGATCGAACTGGATGCCGTGCCCCGCCACCTGCACGGTGGCGGGCGGCGTGGTGCCGGTGGCCAGCGAGGTGCGGTTGCCATCCTTGTCCACCGAAAACACCTCGTAGCCGGTGGCACTGCTGAACTGCACCTCGTAGTCGAAGGTGGTCACTTCCGTCCCCTTGCCGGGAACGAAGCTCACCTTGGCGGTAGCGTTGCCGGTATTCTGGCTGTAGGGCAGGCCATCGCTCGTGCCGAGAGAGAAGAGATCCCCCCCCAGCTCGTTGTCCAGATCCATCCCTAACCGGTTTTGCTGGTTCATGGCATCCGCCATGGCGGCCGCCAGCTGACCCAGCTCGCGCTTGGCCGGCTCCAGATCGTTGCGGGCGGAGAAGAGCCCCCCTATCCCGCCGCCTATGTCCTTGTCATTGAGGGCGACCTTGTTGGGGTCCATGACCAGCTGCAACTCGGACTCACGGGCATCGGGATTGCCCGGCACCACGCTGAGCTGGGCAACGCTGCCATTGAGCACCAGGGAGTGACCGGTGCTCATGTTGACCAGCATGCTGCCGTTGTCCTGCGGCACGGTGCGGATCTCCATCTTCTCGGAGAGCTGGCGAATGGCCTCGTCACGCTGGTCGAACAGCATCAGGTTCTCTTCCGGCGTGCCCTGGGTGCGAATGATGGCCTGGTTCAGATCGTTGATGCTGTTGATCAGGCTGTTCACCCGCTTGGCTTCATCCCCGATGGTGGTGTTGATGGTGTCGGTCTGCTTGTCCAGCTGGGCCGACAGGGTATGAAAGCGGTTCACCATGCCACTCAGCCCGCTCAGGGTGGTCTTGCGGCCCGAGATGTCGGCGGGTGCTTCGTTGGCGGTATGGAACCCTTCGAAATAGGAGCTGATGGCGGCACCGACGCTGTTGCTGGTGTCCCCCAGCAGGGTGTCGGTGTTGGCGAGCTGCTGATAACGGGTGGAAGAGGCATAGAAGGCCGAGGTGTCGCGTCTGACCTCCCCCTGGGCATAGGCGTTGATGACCCGCTCGGTCAGCATGTCCCCGGTGCCGAGTCCGTTGGCATTGGTATAGATCAGGGTACGTTCACGCACATAGCCCTGGCTATTGACGTTGACGATGTTGTTACTGGTGGTCTGCAGCAGTCGCTGCTGGGCCATCACACCCGAGGTACCAATTCCAAGCAGATCGCTTGCCATGACTTACAGCTCCATTTCTGTCGTGTTGGTCGCGGAGTAGCCGGCAATGGCGTCACTGCGCAATACCTGTTTCAGTTTCCTGGCATAGTGCGGGTCGGTAGCGTATCCGGCCTGTTGCAAGGCTTCGAAATAGCGATCCGGACTGTCCACCTTGGCCAGCGCCCCCTTGTAGCGGGAGCCCGATGTCAGGAAATCGACATAGTCGTTGAAGCTCTCTTCGAACGACTCGTAAGAGCGAAACGCGGCCTTCTGGCGCGATGCCACTCCTTTTTCATATTCCAAGGTGCTGACCACCGTCTTGGGCCCTTCCCAGCGCGGGTCGGCCTTGATGCCGAACAGGTTGTGGGTCACCTGCCCCGCCCCGTTCTTGATCACCCGTTTGCCCCAGCCACTTTCCAGCGCGGCCTGCGCCACCAGCACCGCCGGGCTCAACCCCAGCTTGGCGGCCGCCTTCTTGGCCAGCGGCATCAACCGGTCGACAAACTCTTCAGGGGAGTCGAACACCTGCGCGGTATCATCCAGCGCCTTGCGACTGCGCATGCCGTGTACCTCTGCCGCCGGCCCCATGGGCGGTACGGTTCGACGGGTACGATGCAGTGCTGTCTGAGGCTGAGTATCCCCTTGCATCTCTTTCTCAGCAAAATCTTTGCCAACTTTTGAGGCGGAGATGAGATCGTTGGCGGCGGAGGTGGGCGGCTGATAGGGTTTGTAGACCCGCTCGGTACGCTGGGGCATCTTGAGCACCCGCCCGTCGTGATGGGTGAAGGTCTCCGGCGAGAGCTGCTTGGCCACCATGGCGGCCAGACCGATCCCCCCCTTGCTCGACATGTCGGCGACCCGCTGCTCGTCCAGCATCCCCTCGTAGAACTGGGTGTAGCTGCTGTTGAAAGGGCTGTCCTGGGTCAGCACCTGGTTGGCCTGGCGCATGCTCTGGAACAGGGTCTGGGTAAAAATGGACTCGAACTGGCGGGAGGCGGCCATCAGCGCATCCGCTTTCCCCTCCTTGCTCTGGCTCAACTGGCGCAGGCGATCCAGGTTCTGGATGTCCTGTACCATGCCCAGATTCACGCCGCCGTTGTTATCTAACTCTGCCATTTTGCTTACCTCATTGCCGCCCGTGGCAACCCCTTGCCGCTTGTTGATTACAGTATGACCAGCTGGCCTTCGATGGCACCAGCCTGCTGCAGCGCCTCCAGGATCGCCATCAGGTCGCCGGGTGCCACCCCGACCTGGTTCACCGCCCGCACCAGATCATCCAGGGTCGCCCCGGTATCCAGCTTGAACATGCGCCCCTGCTCCTGCTGCACATTGATGGTGGAGTTATTGGTCACCGCCGTCTGGCCACCCGAGAGCGGATTGGGCTGGGACACCTGCTGATTCTCCGCGATGGTGACCGTCAAGCCGCCGTGGCTGATGGCCGCCGGCTTGAGCCGCACCTGGCTGCCGATGACGATGGTGCCGGTACGGGAGTTGACGATGATCTTGGCCGCCTCGGTGGCCGGATCCACCTCCAGGTTCTCGATGGTGGCAAGATAGGAGACCCGCTGGCCCGGATCCCGCGGCGCATAGACCTTGACCGAGGTGGCATCGAGCGCCTGCGCGGTGTTGGGGCCGACCAGATCGTTGACCACGTCGGCCAGCCGGCGCGCCGTGGTAAAGTCGGGACGATTCAGGTTGAAGGTGATGGTATCCCCCTGACTGAAGGAGTTCGGTACCTCCCGCTCCACGGTGGCCCCGTTGGCGATGCGGCCCACGGTGGGCGTATTGACCACCACCTTGGAGCCGTCAGCCCCCTCGGCCCCCAGCCCGCCAACCACCAGGCTGCCCTGCGCCACCGCATAGACCCGGCCATCCAGCCCCTTGAGGAAGCTTTGCAGCAGGGTGCCGCCGCGCAGGCTCTTGGCCTCACCGATGGCCGATACGGTCACATCTATGGTCTGCCCCGGCTTGGAAAAAGGGGGCAGATCGGCATGGATGGCCACCGGCGCCACGTCCTTGATCTTGGGCTTGATGTTGTCCGGCACCTTGATGCCGAAGTTGTTCAGCATGGTGCGAAACGTCTGCTCGGTGAAGGCGTTGCTCTTCTCACCCGTACCGGGCAGACCCACCACCAGGCCGTAGCCGATCAGCTGGTTGCTGCGCACCCCTTCCACCGAGCTGATGTCCTTGATCCGGGAGGCATGGGCCATCCCCAGGGGCAACAGGCAGCAAAACAGGGCAACAAGACGGAGCGACTTCATAACACCTCCTAGAGCGGCCACCAGGGACCATTGAAAAAGCTGGTGAGCCACCCCTGTTCCTGGCTGTTGGCCAGATCGCCGGTACCACCGTAATGGATGCGGGCATTGGCCACCTTCTGGGAGGAGACGCTGTTGTCCGTGGTCACATCCTCGGGGCGGATCATGCCGGTGATCCGGATATATTCATTGCCGTTGTTGAGCATGATCCACTTCTCGCCGCGCACCAGCAGGTTGCCGTTGGGCAGCACCTTGGCCACGCTGACGGAGATGTTGCCCTGCAGGCTGTTGCTCTGATCCGCCTTGGCCTGCCCCTTGAAAGCACCATTCTGGCCAAGGGAGGCCGACAGATCATAGGGGCCGGCCGTTACCGGTACGCCACCCAGCATCGCCGTGTTCATCGTCAGCTTGTTGTCCTTGCCGCTCTGGGTATTGGCCTTCTTGGAGGCAGAGGTGGACTCGGCCAGCTCGATGGTGATGATGTCACCCACCTTGTGAGCCTTGATGTCCGAGTAGATGCCGTTGACCTGATCGGGCTGGAAAATCGCCCCGGTCGGTCTGACCGAGACCGGCTCCGACTCCCCGTAAACGGGGGCAAATTCGGGATCATCGGGCTTAGGGGTATTGGGGGTGCTGCTGCAGCCCCCCAATACCATCAGTCCCAGCATCCATATGGCTTTCATGGTGCGCCTCCTACTTATGTGCGCTGGATCAGGAAGGACATCATGCCGTCCACCGCCGAGAGAACCTTGGAGTTCATCTCGTACACCCGCTGGGCCTGGATCAGATTCACCAGCTCTTCGGTCACGTTGACGTTGGAGGTCTCCAGCATGCCCTGCTTGATCACCCCAAGCCCGTCCGTGCCGGCCACCCCCTGAATGGGGGCACCGCTGGACTGGGTCTCGACGAACATGTTCTCCCCCATTGGCTGCAAGCCGGAGGCATTGACGAAGTCGCTGGTATTGATCTGGCCGATGACCTGGGAAGCGCCATCCCCCTTGAGCTGCACCGAGACCTGTCCATCTTCCCCAATGGTGACGCTCTGGGCGTTCTCGGGGATCTGGATTTCCGGCTGCAACGGATAGCCGTTGCCCGGCGTGACTATGGTCCCTTCATCATTGAGGGTGAACTGGCCGTTGCGGGTATAGGCGGCGCTGCCGTCCGGCAGCTGGATCTCGAAGTAGCCGCGGCCGCTTATCATCAGATCCAGCGAGTTGTCGGTGGTCTGCACGTTGCCCTGGCTGTGGTTCTTCTGAGTGGCCACCACCTTGGCACCCGCCCCCAGCATCAGGCCGGAGGGGAGCTCGGTGTCGGCCGACGAGCGACCGCCCGGCTGATTGATGTTTTGATAGAGCAGATCCTCGAAGATGGCCCGGGATTTTTTGTAACCCACGGTGCTGGCGTTCGCCAGGTTGTTCGAGGTAACCGAGATATTGGTCTGCTGTGCATCCAACCCGGTCTTGCTGATCCAGAGTGCAGGGTTCATATAAAACTCCTTGGTTAGCTGATACGCAGCAGCTGGGTTTGGGCCTCGTCATTCTCTTCCGCGGTCTTCATGATTTTGACCTGGGTTTCGAACTGACGTTGCAAGCGAATAAGGTTGGTCATTTCATCGACCACGTTGACGTTGCTCCCCTCGAGGGAGCCGGCGATGAGGCCCACATTGGCCGACGCCGCTTCATTCTGGCCATCCTTGCGACGGAACAGGCCATCCTGCCCCTTCTCCACCGCATCGGCCGCCGGGTTGACCAGCTTGATGCGCTGGTACTCCTCCGGCAGGTTGGGGGCGGCCCCCTCCGGCCGGCCGCTGATGGTGCCGTCCCGGTTGATTTCGATCTTCTCCATCGGCAGCGGCAGCACGATGGGCTGACCGCCGTCGTCCACCACGTTCAGGCCGGTGGAGGTCTGCAGATTGCCGGTGGCACTGAGCTGCAGGTTGCCCATGCGGGTATAGGCTTCACCGCCCTTGGGATCCTGCACCGCAATCCAGCCCGGACCGTCGACGGCAACGTCAAGATCCCGACCCGTGGTCATCAGCATGCCGTGCTGCAGGTTCTGTCCCGGCCGCTCCGCCATGGCGAACACCCGGGTGGGCAGCCCTTCGCCAAACGCCTGCATGCTGCGCGCCTGCTCGAAGTCAGACTTGAAGCCGGTGGTGTTGGCGTTGGCCAGGTTGTTGCTTCGAACAGCCAGGCTGTTCATGCTCTCCTTGGCCCCGGACATGGCGATGTATAGCAGGTGATCCATGGGATCCTCCGTCAAACTGATGACTCTGGCAGAGGAACTGCAATTTGAATGCCAATCCCCATCAAGCTTGTCAGTTACCGCCGCAATCACCCGCAACAACAGGCAATAAAAAGGGGCGCCGAAGCGCCCCTTGTCGTGCATGCAACCAGACTTAACGGATCTGCAGTATGGTCTGCTGCAGGGAGCTGTTCACTTCCAGCGAACGGGAGTTGGCCTGGAAGTTGCGCTGCGCCGTGATGAGGTTGACCAGCTGGGAGGTCAAATCCACGTTGGATTGCTCCAGCGCAGAGGACTTGATGCTGCCCAGGGTGCCCGAATTGGGGGTGCCTGGCAGCGCATCGCCAGAGAGCAGAGACTGGCGCCAGGAGGTATCGCCGACCTGGGTCAATCCTTGCGAGTTGGCGAACTTGGCAAGTGCCACCATGGCAACCTTCAACGTGGTCGCATTGCTGTAGGTCGCCGACACAATACCATCCGGCGTAATCTCCACCTTGGTCAGATTACCAACGGTGGCGCCATCCTGGGTCAGCTTGGTGACGTTGAAAGGCGAGCTGTATTGCGTCACGTCGCCGAGACGGATCTCCAGTGTCTGGGTGGGGTCGGCACCATTGGTGATAATCCCGGCCGCAGTACCAAGCGCAACGGTTTTGATCGGATCTGCCGGAACGGTCAGCGTTGTATCCAGTTTGCCGCCGGAGGTAAAGGTCATCTGGACGCCGGTGGGGACACCTGCGGCCGGGCTGGGTGAACCACCAGCGATGTCGATGGGCTTGTCCCCCTCATACATGTACATGCTCCAGGTACCCGGAGTCAGCGGCGTTCCCGGGGCAGCCGGATCCTCGTGGCGGACAAAATACTTGGTGATCACGTGGGGGGCACCCAGCGAATCATAAATCGTCACGGAAGTTGAGTGGGCAAAGGTGGCGGAGTTGGTGTGATCAAACGCAGCCGGTGACGTCGGTTTGGTTTTCGACTCGATACTCAGGTTGAAACTGGCTTCCACCAGCTCGGTCATTTTGGGCTCGCCCGCCCGATCCGGAATTTGAATCGGCTTCGTGGCGTTGATGCTGACCGCCTTCGGTGTCCCATCCGTGTTGATTTCATAACCTTGCAGATAGTTGCCCTGATTGTTGACCATATAGCTGTTTTCATTCAGCTTGAAGGCACCAGCCCGGGTAAAGGTACGATCCAGGTTGGTCAGACCGTCCGACGTCACGAAGAAGCCGTTGCCCTGGATGGACAAATCAAGGGCGTTGTTGGTGAATTGCAGCGCTCCCTGATGGAACTGCTGCGCCACCGCCCCCGTTGCCACACCGTTGCCGACCTGGGTCTTGGCATTGACGAAGATGGAGTTGGCGTAGACGTCCGCAAACTCGGCACGAGACTCTTTAAAGCCCGTGGTATTGACGTTGGCAATGTTGTTGGCGGTAACGTTCAGATCTTTTTGTGCCGCGTTGACACCGCTCAAGGCATTGTTAAATGACATATCCAGCTCCTTAGATCGATGCTGTTGGCGTGGTGGTTGATGGTGTTTTCACCGTACCTGCAATCTGCAAGATACTGTTCAAGCTTGTTGTACCGAGGCCTTTCAAATTGAGCTGGGTCGGATTGCTGGCCGAACCCAGGATCACGCTGTCGACCTTGCCGTAGGCAAAGATCGGCACACTCTCCGACTTCCCGTCCACGGTACCGTTTGCCTTGAGGGTGTATTTGCCCTCTTTGGCCGGGTTTCCGTTCTTGTCCTTGCCATCCCATACAATTTCGACGTTGCCCTTCTGATCACCTTCCAGAGGAAACTCCTTGATGACCTGTCCGCTCTCGTCTTCGATGGTGATCTTGACGTTCGAATACTTGTTTTCTGTGCCCACTGCGACCACACCCGGCAAAGAGCCATCTTTTTCCAGGTAGCCGACGTTGCTCTGCAGCAAGACGTTTTGCCCCACCAGTGCCGACGCCTGCAGCGCCTGGCTGGAGGTCATCAAGGTATTGAGGCTGCCAATCTGGTTCGACAGGCTGCTGATCCCCTGGGACGTCGACATGGACGTCATCTGGGAAAGCATCTGGGCGTTGTCCACCGGTTTGAACGGATCCTGATAGGAGAGCTGCATGGTCAGCAGCTTCAGGAACGACTCCTGATCCAGCTCCTTCTTCGGAGTGGTGGTCGTGCCCGTGGTCTGGGTGGAGGTATAGCCAATACCGTTCACACCACTGGTTGTATCTGCCATTTATGCGTCCCCCTGTCAGGACTTGCCGAGGTTGAGCGTCTGCTGCAGCATCTTCTTGGCAGAATCGGCCACCTGCACGTTGGTTTGATAGCTGCGCGAGGCGTTGATCATGTCCGCCATCTCTTCCACCATGTTGACGTTTGGCTTGAAGATGAAGCCATCCTTGTCTGCCATGGGGTGGTTGGGGTTGTACTCCTTGAGCAGAGGGGCATCGCTCTCGACAATGCCCTTCACTTCAACCCCGGCCGACGCCTGCTTGTCCGACATGGCCTGATCCAGCTGGGCGGCAAAGATTGGCCGCCTGGCATGGTAAGTTTTTTCCACGCTGGAGCTCACGCTGTCGGCGTTGGCCATGTTGCTGGCTACCGTGTTGAGTCGAACAGACTGTGCACTCATGGCCGAGCCTGCAATGTCAAAGACCTTGAACAAACTCATCACTGTTCTCCTTTCAAGGCCTTCAGCAGGCCACTGATCTTGCTGTTCATAAATTCAAGGGAGGTCTGGTATTCAAGGCTGTTGCGCAAGAACTCGCTGCGCTCCTGCTGCACGTCCACCGTGTTGCCATCACCGGTATCCGGCTGCAGGGGATTGCGGTACTGCGTCACGCCAGGCGCATCCATCTGCAGGGCAAAGTGCTTCTCGCTGGTCGTGGCAAGGCCGAAGCCCTGATGTTGCTGGGCCTCTTCCAATGCTTGCGAGAAGTTGATGTCTCTGGCCTTGAAGCCAGGGGTATCCGCGTTGGCAATGTTGCTGGACAACACCTCGGCACGCTTGGAGCGAACGCTCAGCGTGTATTGATGGATACCAAATGCCTTGTCGAATGAAATTGCCATAGCACACCTCCTGCTTGAGAAATTATTAGCAAGAGGTGTGCCAAAGAGGGATTTAAGCGGGGATCATTTAACCTTGTAGACGATGCCGGGGTTGCAGCGGATCATCTCGAACCTGTCGGTCAAACCGGCCAGCGACTCGGAAGCCCCCAACATCAGGTAGCCGCCAGGATTGAGGCTGGCTGCAAACTGGTTGAGGATCTTGGACTTCACTTCCGGGGCAAAGTAGATGAGTACGTTGCGACAGAAGATGATGTCAAACTTGCCAAGCAGGCTGTAGCTCTCCAGCAGGTTCAAGGGCCGGAAGGTGGTCAATTTTCTGACACGCTCCACCACCCGCATCTTGTTGTCACCATAGGGTTCGAAGAACAGCTTCTTGCGCTCGGGCGACAGACCACGGGCCAGTGCCAGGCTGTCGTATACCCCCTCCTTGCACTGATTGAGCATGGTGGTCGAGATGTCTGTCCCCACGATCTGGACGCCACCTGGCAAGGTGCCGGGCTTCTTCATCTGCTGTTCCAGCGCCGTCATGGCGATGGAATAGGGCTCCTGTCCGGAGGAAGAGGCCGCAGACCAGATTTTGATGGGCCGACCGCTCTTGCCCAGCTCGGGAAAGATCTTGTCGGTCAGCAGCTGGAAGGGATAGGTATCGCGAAACCACAGGGTTTCGTTGGTGGTCATGGCATCAACCACTGCCATTTTCAGGTCACGCTCACGCACACTCATCGCTCGAGTAACCAGATCAGACAGACTCTCAATACCAAACTGAGTCATCAAGGGTGAAAGCCGACTCTTGACCAGATACTGTTTGTTGTCACCCAGCACGATTCCGCTCTGTACCGCCAGAAAATTGCTGAATTGTTTGTATAAGTCGTCCGAAAGTGTCTTCATGCAGTTTGTTCTTCTTGATTAGAGTGCGCCTTGTACGGCCTTGGCCAATTCATCCGGCTGGAATTTGGCAATGAAATTGTTCGCACCAACTTTCTGCACCATGGCCTGATTGAACACCCCACTGAGGGATGTGTGCAGAATAACATGTAAGTCCTTGAGATTGGGATTGTTGCGGATCTCTGCCGTGAAAGTATATCCATCCATCTCCGGCATCTCGATGTCCGAAATCACCAGGGCGATCTGATCCTTGATGGGACCGTTTTTGGACATCTCCAGCAACATGTTGAGCGCTTCGCGTCCATCCTTGGCCAGCACGCACTGTACCCCGATGGCTTCGAGGGCGCGCTGCACCTGCTTGCGGGCCACGGAAGAGTCATCGGCCACCAGCACCGGACGTCCCAGGGTCGGGTGTTCTACGCTGGCCTCCACCAGCTCCTGACTCACTTCGGTCGACACCGGCGAAATCTCGTTGAGGATGCGCTCCACGTCCAGGATCTCGACCAGCTCCCCATCCACCTCGGTGACGGCCGTCATGTAGTTGATGCGCCCCGCCCCTTTCGGCGGGGGCAGAATGGACTCCCAGTTCATGTTGATGATGCGCTCCACCGAGTGCACCAGAAAACCCTGAATGGAGCGGTTGTATTCAGAAATGATGATGAAACACTTGGTCAGATCCTCGATAGGACGCTTGCCCATCGCCATGCTCAGATCGATGACGGAGATCGTCTGGCCACGAATGTGGGCCACCCCGCGAATGCAGGAGTTTAACTTGGGCATGACGGTCAAGGGAGGACACTGCAACACTTCACGAACCTTGAATACGTTGATGCCAAATCTTTGACGTCCGTTGAGACGAAACAACAACAATTCCAGCCGGTTTTGCCCCACCAGCTGGGTACGTTGGTTGACCGAGTCCAGGATACTGGCCATAAACACTCCCTAAAAACGCTTGGCATTAATCATGCATGCGTGTTGGCTTGCGTCAGACTGTCGATGTCACTACGAACGAATTCTGAAGCAAGCATAGTTAAATATGGTGATATACGTGAACAACTTATCGGCCTGCGAGCGAAAATGATTAGTAGACTTTTCCTCACCTTACTGCTGTTTTGCGGCATTTCTCACGCCACGGCATCCGAGGTGACCAGTTACTTGCAAGAAAAGGCGCAGGAATTTGTGCTCGGCCAGCTCGATGTCCCCCTCGACGCCCAGGCACAGGTGCAGGCCGCTTCCATCGATGAACGTCTGCCC
This sequence comes from Aeromonas sp. S15(2024), assembly GCF_041402265.1. Lineage (NCBI taxonomy): Bacteria > Pseudomonadati > Pseudomonadota > Gammaproteobacteria > Aeromonadales > Aeromonadaceae > Aeromonas > Aeromonas sp. S15(2024). Next base: position 212,756 of record NZ_JBGLQY010000002.1, read on the forward strand.
CTGAGTCGCTGCGAAGAGCATCTGTCCATCACCCTGCCCGCCAAGATGGAGATCCGCCGCAATACCACCGTCTACCTCAAATGTGAGGAGGAGAAACCCTGGGATCTCTACCTGCCGGTGCGGATCAGCATACAGAAGCCGTATGTGACCGTCTCCACGCCGGTAGCCAAGGGCGACATCCTCAGCGAGAGCGTGCTGACACAGGCCTACCAGGATCAGACCCTGATCCGCGGCGACTATCTCAGCGATACCACGGCCCTCATCGGCGTTCGCAGCAAACGGGAACTCAAGCCGGGCCAGCCTATCCGGCTCAGCCAGGTCTGCGTCGTCTGCAAGGGTGACCAGGTGACCCTCAGCGCAGAAAATAGCAGCATGCAAATCAAAACCATGGCCCGAGCCTTGCAAGATGGCAGCTTCGGAGACATGATCAGGCTCGTCAATATCCGGTCAGGCAAAACGGTGCAGGGAAAAGTCAACGCAGTTGGCTCCGTGGTGGTCACCTTCTGAGTATTTTCGGATCACTTTTTTTCTAAAGTTATGACGGCAGCCACCGATAAACAGGTAAGCGAACAGCAAAGCAGGCGAAGGTAAACACTATGGCTATTAACAATATCAACAACTTGGCGAACAATCGGTTGCAAAATACCGGTAGCAGCCAGGGTGCCAGCACCAAACCAGCGACCTCGTCCTCCGACAACCGTGCGGCGGCCGTCAAGACCGACTCCGTCTCTCTGACCAGCGAGGCGCAGCAATTGCAACAGATGCAGAAGAACCTCAACTCAGCCTCCACCGGCAATGAAAGCCGGGTCGAGAGCCTGAAGAAAGCCGTGGCCAATGGTGAATATCGGGTCGACAGCGAAGCTGTGGCCAAGAAGATGTTCAGTTTTGAATCCAACCTCGACAAGTTGCTGGGATGATGGATTTACCTTCGCTGCTGCACACCCAAGACGACTACCTCTCCCAGATGCAGGGCTTGCTGGAGGAGGAGTTCAACCTGCTCAAGCAGCACCAGGCACTGGCGCTGCCCGAGCTGGCAGAGCACAAGCAGAAGCTGCTTGCCGATATTGAAGAGTTGGACAAGGCCATGGCACTGCTGCCCGACCTGAAACAGCAACTGAACGCCTACCCCGAGCAGATGCGCACCCTGCGTGAGAAACTCGATGCCTGCCAGGAACAGAACGATCTGAACGGGCGCCTGCTCGAGCTCAGCATCGTCTCCAACCGCCGGCTGGCAAGCTACCTGAGCAAGCTGCGGGATCGCAACTCCCTGACCTATGACGCCAAGGGCAATACCCGCTCCGGTACCCGCTCCATCGGCATCAAGGCCTGACCTCCCCCGTTACGACGACAGGCTGCCCCGCAGCACAACCATCCCTCTTCTCTTTTTTACAGCGCCAGCTGCAACAGTACTTCGCTGTCCGCACAGGCGTGAATGCCGAGCACCCCATCCTCGTAGCGGCCATAACTTGCCGCCAGATTGCCGCGTGGAAAACAGATGGATCCCGGGTTCATCAGCACCAGCTCCCCTTCCTGCTGCAGCACGGGCAGATGGGTGTGACCGCTGATGAACAGGCTGCCGGCAGGCAGCGGCACCTCGGCAGGTTGATAGAGATGGCCATGACTGACGAACCAGCGCCGGCCATCCACCAGCAGCTGGTTGTAAGGGGCGGTGATGGGAAAATCCAGCAGCATCTGATCCACTTCCGAATCACAGTTGCCACGCACCGCCATGATGTGGGAGGCCAGCCCGTTGAGCCGCTCGGCCACGGCCGCAGGGGCATAGCCAGGCGGCACCGGGTTACGCGGGCCGTGATTGAGCAGATCGCCGAGCAGCAGATAGTGATCCGGCTGCCAGGGGGCGAGCTGGTCGAGTACCTGCTCCAGCGCACTCAGGCTGCCGTGCAGGTCGGAAAGAATGGCAATCTTCATGGCGAGCTCCTTACTGCTGACTGAAGTAGAGATCCTTGGTGGCGATCGCCCCTTTCAGGTTCTGCACCGGCAGGCCGCGCAGGGTAGGATCCACCAGTCGCATCTGGTTGTAGTGATAGACGGGGATGGCCGGCATCTCGTCCATCAGCAACTGCTCCGCCTGGTGGTAGATCCCGCTTCTGGCATTGCCATCCAGGGTATCGGCCGCCTGTTGCAGCAGGCCGTCGAAGGCCGGGTTGCAGTAACCGCTCTCGTTCTGGGGATCCTGGCAGCGGAAGCTGTTGAGCATGGCTGAGGGCTCCACGTAATCCCCGAACAGGAAGGAGCGGGCCAGCATGAAATCGCCGCTGTCTTTGGCCACCTGATAGGCGTTCCACTCCATGTTGTTGAGCGTCACTTCGACCCCCAGCGGCTTCCACATGGATGCGACGGCCAGCGCCAGCTTCTTGTGATTCTCAGAAGTGTTGTAGGTGAGCGTCAGCTTGAGAGGATGCTGGCTGTCATAGCCGGCCTGGGCCAGCAGCGCGGCCGCCCTGGCCAGCCGGGTCGGCTGATCCTGCAGGGCCAGTGGAGAGCTCAACGCCTCGTAGCCCGGCATGCCGGGCAGCAGCGACCAGGCGGGTTGCTCGCCCTGCCCGCTGACCTTCTCGGTCAACAGATGACGATCGATGGTCATGGCCAGTGCCTGGCGCACCCGCACGTCCTGCAGTTCAGGGCGGCGCAGGTTGAAGGTGTAGAGGTAGGTGCCCAGCAGCGGCAGACCCCAGATCCGCTCGGGGGTTGCCTCTCTGGTTTTCTGGTAATACTCCAGCGCCACCTTGTTGGTGAGCTGGATCTCCCCCGCCTCGTAGCGCAGCCGTTCGGCATGCTGGGAGGCGAGCGGCAGATAGGTCACCCGCTGGATCCGGGTGTGGGCATCATCCCAGTACTGCACGTTGCGCTCCGCCTCGATGCGCTCGTTCGGTACCCAGTTCACCAGCTTGTAGGCGCCGTTGCTGACCAGCTTGCCGGGCTGGGTCCACTGCTTGCCGAACTGGCTGATGGCTTTCTCGTTGACCGGCACGAAGGGGCGCTGGCTTATCAGTTGCAGGAAGTAGGGAACCGGCCGCTCCAGCGTCACTTTCAGGATCTGCTCGCTCTCGGCCTCCACCCCCAGGGTGTTGAGATCGAGCGCGCCGGCGTAGATGGACTGGGCATTGTTGATGCCGGTTGCCAGCAGCAGGCCGGCAGAGGGGGAAGCCTGGGCGGGGTCCAGCAGACGGCGCCAGGCATAGACGAAGTCGGCGGCGGTGAGCGGCTCGCCGTTGGACCACTTGAGCTGCGGGCGCAGGAAGAAACGCCAGACCAGTCCGTCTGCACTGGTCTCCCAGCGCTGGGCCTGGGCCGGCACGATCCGTCCCTGACCATCTTCGCTCACCAGCCCTTCAAACAGGTCCACCAGCACCACTTCACCGGGGAAGCCGGAGCGGATCTGGGCCGGGTCGAGGGATTCGGGCTCGGCGCCATTGCCCTTGACCAGGGTCTGGCGATCCGACAACGCGGGATCCTGGGATACCGTGGTCGCCTGCAGCGGCGGGGTCAGCAGCAGCCCCAGCAGCAAGGGGGAGAGCCAGCGTGATGCCGGCCGGCGTACTAAGCGGTAAACCATGACATAAACCTCGTTCAATGCACTTATTTCAGGAAAGGGGGAAGGCCGGCGGCGCGCCTGGATACGAATGCATGATGCCGCGCTTGTTATCCCCGAAGACGCCCCGTATTGTATCGGGCTTGCCCAAGAGATGGAGTCTCTCGGGCTATTTTTTTCAGGAGTTTTTATGGGGTATGAGTGGCTGGCGCTGGCAGCGGCCAGTTTATGGGCAGTGGCGGCCCTGATTTCCGTCAAACCGGCTCGTCATCTGGGGCCATTTGCCTACAGCCGCTGGCGGATGTGCCTGGTCAGTCTGATGCTCGGCAGCATGAGTCTCTTGACCGGCGGCTGGCATACCCTCTCGGGCAGCACCCTCCCCCTGCTGGCCATCTCGGGCCTCATCGGCATCTTCATCGGCGATACCGCCCTCTACGCCTGCATGAACCGGCTGGGTCCCCGTCGCAGCGGTCTGCTGTTTTCTTGCCATGCGCTGTTCTCCGCGCTGCTCGGGCTCTGGCTGTTCAACGAGCAGTTGACCGGTTCCCGGCTGGCTGGCGCCATGCTGGTGTTTGTCGGCGTCATGCTGGCCATTCTGTTTGGTCGGCGCAGCAGCGGCAGCGAATGGGAAAAAATACGGGGCAGCCTGGCAGCCGGGGTCGCGCTGGGGCTGACTGCCGCCCTCTGCCAGAGCCTGGGGGCCATCATCGCCAAACCGGTTATGATGGGCGGCAACGTCGATGCGGTGAGCGCCTCCGGCGTCAGGATGGGCAGCGCCCTGCTGGCTCACTGCGCCCTGCGCATGACCGGGCTGCCACTGAGCAAGCCGCTGCATCCCATCAACCGTCGCATCTTCGGCATGATAGCCCTCAACGGATTCCTCGCCATGGCGCTCGGCATGACGCTGATCCTGGTGGCCCTGAAACAGGGGGATGTGGGCATGGTGGCCATTCTCTCCTCCACCACCCCCGTCATCTTGCTGCCACTGCTGTGGTGGCACTCGGGCGAGCGGCCGTCCGCCGCCGCCTGGGCCGGCACCCTGCTGGCCACCCTGGGGACAGTGCTGGTGCTGGGCGCCAGCGGCCACTGACTCCTGGCGATCAGAAGCGGGCGATTTCGTCGACGGTCAGCTCGCGATATTCGCCCGGCGCCAGATCATCGTCCAGCACCAGATCGCCCACCCGCTCCCGGTGCAGCCCCACCACCTTGTTGCCGATGGCGGCAAACATCCGCTTCACCTGATGGTACTTGCCCTCGTGGATGGTGAGGCGCGCCTCGCACTCCCCCAGGATCTCCAGCTGGGCCGGCCGGGTCTTCTCGGTCTCGCTGCGCAGCAGCACCCCTTCGGCAAACAGCGCAATGGCATCCGGGCTCACCGGATCGGCCAACCAGACGTGGTAGGTCTTGGCGCACTCGTGACGGGGAGAGGTGATGCGATGGGACCACTGGCCGTCATCGGTCACCAGTACCAGACCTGTGGTGTCGAGATCGAGCCGCCCCACCACGTGCAGCTTGCCCATGGCCGGCTCGTCCATCAGGAAGAAGACGGTGGGGTGATCCGGATCCTCGTTGGAACAGACATACCCTTCCGGCTTGTGCAGCATGAAGTAGCGGTTGCGCTGATCCAGGGTCAGGGTGACGCCGTCGAATTCAATCTGGCTCTGCTCGTTGATGTGGAAGGCGGGCTGCTTGACCACGATGCCGTCCACCATCACCTCTCCCTGCCGGATCAGTTTGCCCGCCAGCGAGCGGGTCAAGTCGGAACAATCGCAAAGAAATTTATCGAGCCGCATGCACAACCTCAGAGTCCATCAAGAAAGGGGCGTCATTATATCGGCCGGGGCCGACAACTCCAGCACTAAGCGCCAAGGCCGGCCAGCATGTCGCCATGACGAACCCGGGCGCCGGTGTTAGACTGCCAACAGAGGGCCTAACGTCACGCATAATAATAATGTCAGGAAGCCGTATGAAGTCGCACACTCCTCATCCCGTTATCCCCGTCAACCAGCTGCAACCCGGCATGTACGTGATCGCCATTACCAGCCAGACCGGCGGCATGGAGATTGCCCAGATGGGGCTGGTGACCACCCGTCAGCAGATCAACGATCTGGTCAGGCGCGGCGTACTCACGGTGCGGGTCGATCTCGCCCGCAGCAAGCTGCCCGGCATCGAACAAGTCATCTCCCCCCAACCCGCCGTCTCTGCGACCAGCTCACAACGTCCCTCCGGCAGTGGCAACGGCGAGGGGCGCGAGCTCAAGATCCGCCGGCTTTATCAGGAGGCTCGCGAGTTGCAGGGCAAGTTCATCCGCCACCTCAAGGCGGGGGAGCCCATCGACATCACGCCGCTGGCGGCAGTGGCCGAGGAGATGGTGGACACCATGTTCACCCACGGCGACGCCATGCTCTGTCTGGCCCGCATTCGCGCCAAGGATGCCTACCTGATGGAGCACTCCATGAACGTCGCCATCCTGCTGGCGAACTTCGGCCGTTATCTGGACCTGGATCGCAGCGTGCTCAAGGAGCTGACCCTGGGCGGCCTGCTGCACGACGTGGGCAAGATCATGACCCCGGATGAGGTGCTGAACAAACCGGGCAAGCTCACCGACGAGGAGTTCGCTGTCATGCGCCAGCACGTGGTGCACAGCTACGAGATCCTGAGCAACACCCCCGGCATCACCGCCACCATGCTGGAGGTGGCCGCCAACCATCACGAACGGCTCGACGGCACCGGTTACCCGCAGCGGCTCAAGGGCGAGCAGCTCTCGCTCTATACCCGCATGAGCGGCATCGTCGATGTCTATGACGCGGTCACTGCGGATCGGGTTTACAAGCAGGGGATGCAGCCGACCCAGGCCTTTCGCATTCTGCTCAAGGGGATCAACCACCACTTCGATGCCGAACTAGTCACCAAGTTCATCAAGTGCATGGGGGTCTATCCGGTAGGTACCCTGGTCCAGCTCTCCAACCAGCGGCTGGCCATCGTCATGCAGCGCAATCCTCATGAACCGCTCAAACCGGTGGTGAAGGTGATCTATCACGGAACCCAGCGCCACTACCTCGAGGTGCAGTGGCTGGATCTTGCCAAGAACGGGGTGCAGGAGACCATCGAGAGTACGGTCGATCCCAAGGAGTTCGGCATCAACCTCGCCAACTTCGTCTAGTTGGCGCCCCCTTCCCGCGACCGCTCGACGCAGTGCTGGATGAGGAACTCCTCATCCAGCGGCGACAGATCGAAGCGGATGCAGGCCTCTTCGATGGCACGGATGTCGTGTTGATGGTGCTCGCTGAGCCAGCGCACGGCGCGGCGCAGATCTTCACCGTGGGGCAGCAGGGTATGGTCGCTCATGGGGCACCTCCGATCAGCCATCGATACTGGCCCGTCACAGCGGGCCCTCTCTTCTAGCTTAGCCCGCCTGCCGCCCCTTCATCATCCGGCCTTCAAACAGGCTCAGGCAAACGCCCGCTGCCAATCCTGATCAAACTTCGCCAGCGCCGCGTCCACCGCCGGCACCCGCAGCAGCTGTTCGGCCACGTCGAGCGGCAATGTGATGGACTGGCAACCCGCCAGCAGGCAGTCGAGGGCCTGGCGCGGGGTGCGGAAGGAGGCTGCCAGCACCTTGCTGTGCGGCGCGTGCAGCGCCAGCAGCTGTTGCAGCTCCTGCACGGTGGCGATGCCATCGCCCCCCTGGGCATCCAGCCGGTTGACGTAGGGCGCTACGTATTCGGCCCCCGCCACCGCCGCCAGCCAGCCCTGCAGCGGGGTATAGACCGCCGTGCCCAGGGTCGGCACCCCGTTGGCCGTCAGGGTCTTGATGGCCGCCAGCCCCTCTTCACATACCGGGATCTTGATCACCAGGTCCCGGTCCAGCTCACGCAGGGCAAATGCCTCGCGCACCATCTCGGTCTCGGTTTTGGCCATCACCTGGGCAAACAGCCGCGCCTTGGGGCCCAGCGCCTCCCGCAGGGCAGGCAACAGCTCGGCCAGCGGCATGCCACCGGCAGCGGTAATGGACGGGTTGGTGGTGACGCCGGCCAGCGGCAGGATCCGTGACCAGCGGCGCACCGCAGCCACATCGGCAGTATCGAGATAAAGCTCCATCTCTGACTCCTTAATGGGATGTGCAATCTGTCGCCATTCTAGCGACATAACATCCGCAATTTAGTTGATCAAAATCAAATCAACTTTCGAACGAAAGAAAATAGAATGCAAAAACAAAAGGAGGCGGTATGATTTTCGACCTGCAACGCTATTCAACTCACGATGGCCCCGGCATTCGCACCCTGGTGTTTCTCAAGGGGTGCTCGCTGGCCTGTCGCTGGTGTCAAAACCCGGAAAGCCGCTCTCCCAAGCCGGACATACTACTCGACCGGCGCCAATGCATCGAGGGATGCCGGCTCTGCAGCGACGCCTGCCCGGCAATCTTGCGTGACAGCCAGGGTGTCCAGCTCACCCGCACATCCCTCGGCAATCAGGATGTGGAACGGCTGCGCGGCCTCTGCCCCTGCGAAGCGCTGCAGGTGTGCGGCCGGGAGGAGAGCCTGGACAGCCTGATGGCCACCATCTTGCGGGATCGCCCCTTCTTCGAGCGCAGTGGCGGCGGGGTCACCCTCTCCGGCGGCGAGCCCTTCATGCAGCCCGCATTTGCCGCCAACCTGCTGGCCCGCTGCCAGGCCGAGGGGCTGCATACCGCGGTGGAAAGTTGCCTGCACGTGCCCTGGCACCAGATTGAACCCAGCCTCCCCTACCTCGACCTGCTGCTGGCGGATCTCAAACATGTGGATGAGGAGCGCTTCTTCGACTGGACCCGCGGCAAGGTCGCCCTGCCGCTGGCCAATCTCAAGCGGCTGGCCGAGCGCGGCGTGGCCATGCAGATCCGGGTGCCGCTCATCCCCGGCTTCAATGCCGACCACGCCTCCATCGAGGCCATCACCCGGGCCGCCGCCAGCCTCGGTACGGTGCAGGAGATCCACTTTCTCCCCTACCACACCCTGGGCGTGGGCAAGTACGCCCTGCTCGACCAACCCTATCAGGCCCCCCTCCAGCCACTCGATGACCCGGCACTGCTCGCCTTTGCCCATGAGTGTGCCCGTGCGCAGGGGCTGACCCCGCTCACCCGGGGCTAGCAACACCCCATGGCATCAGCCACTCACTGCCCTATGACCAGAGGATAAGACCATGACCCAGCTCGACCTCACCACCCTGCCCCCGCGGATCCGTGCCCACAAGGAGAGCCTGATCCACATCGTCCAGCCACCGGTCTGCACCGAGCGGGCCCGCCACTATACAGAGGCCTATCAGGCCCACCTGGCAAGACCGCTGCCGGTGCGCCGTGCCCTGGCGCTGGCCCATCACCTCAAGGAGCGCACCATCTGGATCAAGCACGACGAGCTCATCGTCGGCAACCAGGCGAGCCAGGTGCGGGCGGCGCCGCTCTTTCCCGAATACACGGTGGGCTGGATCGAGAAGGAGATAGACGAGCTGGCCGACCGCCCCGGCGCCGGCTTTGCGGTGAGCGAGGCGGACAAGCTGGCCATCCACGCCCTCACCCCCTTCTGGCGCGGCCAGACGGTGCAGGATCGCTGCTACGGCCTCTTTACCGACGAGCAGAAGGGGCTGCTGGAGAGCGGCATCATCAAGGCCGAGGGCAACATGACCTCGGGGGATGCCCACCTCGCGGTCAACTACGAGCAGCTGCTTGCCCTCGGTCTCGACGGCCTCAAGACCAGGGTGGCCGAGCGGCGCGGCCGGCTCGATCTGGCGGACTGGGCCGATCTGCAGCGCGAGCAGTTCCTGCAGGCCGTCACCATCACCTTCGATGCCGTCAGCCAGCACATCGAGCGTTACGCCGCGCTGGCCCGCGAACTGGCGCAGCAGGAGCCGCGTCCCGAGCGCCGCTGCGAGCTAGAGACCATCGCCCTCAACTGCGCCCACATCGCCCACCGGCCCCCCGAGACCTTCTGGCAGGCGCTGCAGCTGTGCTACTTCATCCAGCTCATCCTGCAGATCGAGTCCAACGGCCACTCGGTGTCGTTTGGCCGGATGGACCAGTACCTCTACCCCTGGTATCGCCGCGAGGTTGAGCTGTCGGAACTCCTACCGCGCACGCGCGCCATCGAGCTGCTGCAAGGGTGCTGGCTCAAGCTGCTGGAGGTGAACAAGATCCGCTCCGGCACCCACTCCAAAGCCTCCGCCGGCAGCCCGCTCTACCAGAACGTCACCATCGGCGGCCAAAATTGGCGCAATGGCAAGGCCCACGACGCAGTCAACGGCCTCTCCTACGCGATTCTGGAGTCCTGCGGCCAGCTGCGCTCCACCCAACCCAACCTCTCGGTGCGCTACCACGCCGGCATGAGCGAGGATTTCCTCGACGCCTGCATCCAGGTGATCCGCTGCGGCTTCGGCATGCCCGCCTTCAACAACGACGAGGTAGTGATCCCCGAGTTCATCAAGCTCGGGGTGAGCGAGGAGGATGCCCACCACTACGCCGCCATCGGCTGCATCGAGACCGCGGTGCCCGGCAAGTGGGGCTATCGCTGCACCGGCATGAGCTTTATCAACTTCGCCCGCATCCTACTGGCGGCGCTCGATGGCGGCCGCGATGCCACCACCGGCAAGGTCTTCCTGCCCCAGCCCCAGTCGCTGCAGGACGGCACCTTCGGCCATTTCGACGAGGTGATGGCCCGCTGGGACGAGCAGGTGCGCTACTTCACCCGCAAGTCCATCGAGATCGATTGCGTGGTCGACAGCGTGCTGGAGGCCCAGGCCCACGACATCCTCTGCAGCGCCCTGGTGGATGACTGTATCGAACGCGGCAAGACCATCAAGGAGGGGGGGGCCGTCTATGACTGGGTCTCCGGCCTGCAGGTGGGGATCGCCAACCTGGGCAACAGCCTGGCAGCGCTGAAGAAACTGGTGTTCGAGCAGGGGGTGGTGGATCAGCGCGAGCTAGCCGAGGCGTTAGATCAGGATTTTGCCGGATTGCAGGGCGAACAGCTGCGCCAGCGCCTCACCAATGCCGCCCCCAAATATGGCAACGATCTGGACGAGGTCGACCTGCTGCTGGTACAGGCCTACCAGAGCTACATCGACGAGCTCAAGGGGCTGCACAACACCCGCTTCGGCCGCGGCCCCATCGGCGGCACCTACTATGCGGGCACCTCCTCCATCTCGGCCAACGTGCCGTTCGGTGCGGCCACCATGGCTACCCCGGATGGTCGCCACGCCCGCACCCCGCTGGCGGAAGGGGCCAGCCCAGCGTCGGGCTCGGATCGCCTCGGCCCCACGGCGGTGTTCAACTCGCTTAGCAAGCTGCCCACAGCGGCCATCCTCGGCGGCGTGCTGCTCAACCAGAAGCTGAGCCCGGCCAGCCTCGAGAGCGAGCGGGACAAGGCCAAGCTGATGAGCCTGCTGCGCACCTTCTTCGAGGTGCACAAGGGGTGGCACGTGCAGTACAACATCGTCTCGCGCGAGACGCTGCTGGCGGCCAAGGCCCATCCCGACCAGTATCGGGATCTGGTGGTGCGGGTGGCGGGCTATTCGGCCTTCTTCACCGCCTTATCCCCCGATGCGCAAGATGATATCATCGCCCGCACCGAGCACAGTCTCTGACGGGCCCCACCAGGGGCAGCTGTGCCCCATTATGACCGGCAAGCCACCCGCGCGGTGGCTTGCCGCTATCCACTGCCAGCCAGCGAGGTCCCATGAACCCACGCCACCAACTGATCCTCACCCTGGTCCATCAGGCCCGCAAGATGAGCGTGAGCGAGCTCTCCCAACGTACCGGGGTCTCGGAGGTGACGGTGCGCAACGACCTGACTTCCCTCGAAAAACAGGGGCTGCTCAAACGGGTGCACGGCTCGGCCATGGCGCTGGAGAGCGACGACCCCGACGCCCGGATGAACATCAACTACCTGCTCAAAGAGCGCCTCGCCGAGCGGGCCGCCCAGCTGGTGGAGGATGGCGAGACGGTCTTTATCGAGGGGGGCAGCGCCAACGCCCTGCTGGCCCGTCATCTGGCCCTGCACAAACGGGTCACCATCATCACCATCAGCAGCTACATCGCCCACCTGCTGCGCGACACCCAGGCCCAGGTGGTGCTGCTCGGCGGCCTGTTCCAGCATCAGAGCGAGAGCGTGGTGGGGGCGCTGACCCGGCTGTGCATCGAGCAGGTGCACTTCTCCAAGGCCTTCATCGGGGTGGACGGCTTTCATCCCGAGGTGGGCTTCACCGGCCGCGACATGATGCGGGCGGACGTGGTCAACAGCGTACTGGCCAAGGGGGTGACCAATGTGGTCATCACCGACAGCAGCAAGTTCGGCGCTATCCACCCAAGCCTGCTCGGCACGCCGGGCCAGATCGGCGTGCTGGTCACCGATGACGCCCTGCCCGCCCCCATGCGATCCACCCTGACTGCACGCGGCATCACAGTGCACTGCGTCGCCGCCTGAATCGCACCTTGCTCCCCGTTGCCGGGCAGCTCCCCCGCCTGGCTGCTTGACGGCGCCCACCCAGACGAGGGTATGCTCGTCCTCTTTTGGCCACCACCTGGCAAGGGCCACTCTTTCAAGGACGTCACATGCACACCAAGGACAAGTTTCTGGCCGCTCTGGTCATCCTCTGCTGGGGGCTCAACTTCGTCGCCATCAAGTGGGGGCTGGAGGGGATCCCGCCGCTGCTGCTGGGGGCACTGCGCTTCGTCGGGGTGGTCTTTCCCGCCATCCTGCTAGTCCCCAGACCCGCCATGCCCTGGCGCTGGCTGCTGGCCTACGGCGGTGCCATCAGCCTGGGGCAGTTCTCCTTTCTGTTCTGCGCCATGAAGTTCGGCATGCCGGCGGGCATGGCCTCGCTGGTGCTGCAATCCCAGGTGGTGTTCACCCTGCTGTTCGCCATGATCTGGCTGGGTGAACGCTGGCAGCCCCACCACTGGGTGGCCCTGCCGCTGGCGGGGGCCGGCCTCTACCTCATCGCCACCCATGGCGAGGGCAATCTCACCCTGCTCGGCTTCGTGCTAACCCTCTGCGCCGCCGCCTGCTGGGGCCTTGGCAATGTCATCAATCGCCAGATCGGCCTGCGTTACAAGACCTCTCTGCCAAGCCTGGTCGCCTGGGGCGGGCTGGTGCCCATCCTCCCCTTCTTCGCCCTCTCCTGGCTGTTCGAGGGACCCGAGCTGATGGCCAGCAGCCTGCTCAACATCAGCTGGCAGGGGATCCTGTGCGTGCTCTATCTCTCCTTTGTCGCCACCTGGCTCGGTTACGGCCTGTGGGGGCGGCTGCTGATGCGCTACCCGGTGGCGCAGGTGGCCCCCCTCTCCCTGCTGGTGCCCTGCGTCGGCATGGTGGCGGCGGCCCTGTTGCTGGACGAGCACCCCACTCCCTTGCAGTGGCTGGGCTCGGCCCTGGTGCTGCTGGGGTTCGTGGTGCATCTGCTGGGCGGGCGGCTGCGCTGGTTCAAATCGCAGACAGCCGCCTGACGCTTATTTATCCGTCGCCATTGACCGGGGCGGAGAAACTTTTCATGATGAGCCAGCCCCCAACGGGGCTCGCGTCATCAACACATGGCCTGCAGGACGCAGCCATCAGGAGAGCAAGGACATGCCATCGACAGTCACCGCCGGCCCCCGGATCATCCCGCGCCTTCTGCGCACCAGTGCCATCACCCTGACCCTCTGCCTGAGCCACTACGGCTGGAGCGCCACCCTGCCGGCTGACCTCAAGTGGGAGAGCAACAACACGGATCCGGTGTTCGCGGATCCGGCCGCCAAGCGGGGCGGCACCTTTCGCGGCTTCATGACCAGTTTTCCGCTGACCCTGCGGGTGTACGGTCCGGACTCCAACGGCGGCTTCGCCGGCTATGTGCGGGAGACCAACCTGCCGCTCTTGAGCACCCACCCCGTCACCGGCAATCCCATGCCTATGCTGGCCAACGAATGGGCCTTCGGAGCCGACCACAAGACCCTCTATCTGCGCATCAACCCCAAGGCGCGCTGGTCGGATGGCCAACCGGTCACCGTCGATGACTGGCTGTTCACCCTCAAGCTGCTGCGCAGCAAGGAGATCAACGACCCCTGGTACAACAACTACTACAGCACCCAGATAAGCGACGTCACCAAGTTTGACGACCACACCCTGGCCATCTCCAGCGGCAGTGCCAAGAGTCGCCAGGATCTGCTGGAATCCCTCCCCTTCACCCCGGCCCCCAGCCACGCCATCAAGATCACCACCGACTGGGTTAAGGAGTACAACTGGAAGGTGCTGCCGGTGACCGGCCCCTACCAGCTTGGCGAGGTGAAGAAGGGCAAGTCGGTCACCTTCGAGCGGGTCAAGGATTGGTGGGGCAATGACGAGCGCTACTTCCAGCACCGTTTCAACCCGGACCGGATCGAGCTCAAGGTGCTCAGGGATCAGAACATCGCCTGGCAGCACTTCCTGCGCGGCGAGCTGGATACCTTCCCGCTGGTCATGCCCAACTGGTGGCACGACAAGACCAGGACGCCTGAGTTCGAGCAGGGCTATATCGAGCGACTCTGGTTCTACAACCAGACCCCCCAGTCCCCCATGGGGCTCTATCTCAACACCGCCGATCCGCTGCTGCGCGACCTCAATGTGCGGCTCGGCATCCAGCATGCCCTCAACCTCGACAAGATGCTCACCACCCTGCTGCGGGGGGACTATCAACGCCTCAACAGCTACGGCTCAGGCCAGGGGGAGTTCACCAACGCGGAGCTCAAGGCCCGCCCGTTTGACCCCGAGCTGGCGCGCCAGTACTTCGCCAAGGCCGGTTTCACCAAGCCCGGCCCCGACGGTACCCTGCAAAACGACAAGGGCCAGCCGCTGACCCTGAGCATCACCTACACCACGGCGGAGCACGCCCAGCGCCTCACCCTGCTGCGCGAAGAGGCCAAGAAGGCGGGGCTCAACCTCGAGCTCAACCTGATGGATGCCTCGGCCGGCTTCAAGTCGATGCTGGAGAAGAAACACCAGAGCGCCTGGATGGGCTGGAGCACCAGCCGCTATCCCGCCTACTGGGAATATTTCCACAAGGTCAACGCCAACAAGCCGCAGACCAACAACATCATGAACATAAATGACGACGCCATCACAGCCCTGGTGGAGCAGTACGACAAGGAGTTCGACTTCGCCAAAAAGGCGGCGCTGTCGCGCCAGATCCAGCAGCGACTCTATGAACTGGCCAGCTTCGTGCCCGCCTATCAGGTGCCCTACACCCGGGAAGGGGCCTGGCGCTGGATAAAACTGCCCAAGTTGCCGGCGACGCCCAAGAGCGAACTGCTCTACTGGCCGCTGGACGGCAGCAACAGTGGCTACAGTTACGGCGGTTTGTTCTGGATTGATGAAGAGACCAAGGCGCAGACCCGGGCCGCCATCAAGGCAGGCCAGCCCTTCCCGCCCGTCACCCTGGTTGACACCACCTATCAGCAAAAATAGGGCAACCCGCTTCTCTGCCAGGGTGTGCCAAGGCCATCAACAAAAAGACCCCGCACAGTGGCGGGGTCTTTCTTTGCAACCTGAGTTGCTCGCTGAGGCAGGAGGCACTTAGCCGCGCTTGGCCTGCTTCTGGGCGATGGCGTCGGCCACGTCGGCCGGCTCCAGCACGATACCTTCCTGATCCGGCGTCGGGAAGACGGCCACGCACAGCTCATCCTGCTCCATGCCGTCAATCCAGCGCTCCAGCCACACCTTGAGGGTGATGGACTGCGGCTTGCAGTCGGCCCACTCCCCTTCGGCCCACGCCTTGGCGTACTCCGGGTGCGGCCATACCGGGATGCAGTCTTCATCGTCGGTGGTCAGCATCATGACGCCGTGCTCGTCGGTCAGAACGAACAGCTCTTCGTGCTCGACCAGCTTGCTGATGAAGTGATCAAAGCGGTAGTCCGCGTTCAGTTGCAGCGCTGCATTGCGCTCGGTGTCGCTCAGTTCATAGCTCATCGGTCAAGTCTCTTGTGCAATAAAGGGCGCCATGTTCACATCTTGCCGGCGCCTTGTCCAGTATGAGAGATCGGTCACCGATTTTTGAACGGTTCACCCGAGCTCAGGAGTCACCAGGTCGATCTCCGCCATCTCGCCAAGGCGCTGGCGCAGCCAGTAGGCCGCCTCCACTTCGACGAAGCAGAGCTGATCCCGACCGGCCTTCGCCCCCGCCAAGATCTGTGCAAGACGAGCCTGCTGCGCGCTGTCCCAGGCATCGGCCAGCTTTCCGCCATGAGCCTCTTCCACCACCTCGCGGCGCAGCTCGAACAGGTTGTCGGTGATCGGGCTGTTGATCTTGGCCGGGCTGTGCCAGTACATCTGCAGGTTGTCCATCATCTCGCTGTCGTAGTTGGCTAGCGCGTCCAGCTCAGGCGTTGCCCCCTCTTCACCGGTCGCGAAGTCGCACCAGGCTGCCGTCAGCGGCGCCAGGCTCTGCGCGGTTGCGCCCTTGCCATGCTGGCGCAGGGCGGCGACATCAGCCCCCTTGCAGGCGGGTAGCCAGAGATCCCCCTGATGTTGCTCGAGCAGCGGCAGCAACAGAGAGGTCGGGTAGACGGGAAAACGGGAACCCAGGGTGTGCAGCAGGGATACCAGTGTGATTTTGACCATGGAATGCGCCTTGAACCGGGGGCCGACAGACAATATCGGCCAGATAGACAAAGGAAGCCCTATCCTATCATGTTTGGCGCCGCAAAGCCGGACTCAAACAATTCTCAGTTGATTCACCAGATGACGGCCAAAAAAGCAGCGTTCGAGCACGCCTGGGAGAGATAAAGCCCAATAGTTTGAGCCAGCGCCCACTAAAGTGGATCCGGGAGTGCTAGTTTGCATACATCTTTAGCGTAAGGAGTGCATTCATGATCGGGATCGACCAGGTTTCCAGCGAGTTTGTAAACGATTTGAAAATACTGGCATGCTTTGATCCGGCCAACATGAGCCTGGGGATCAAGTTGCGCAGCGACATGTCCGACGAACTCTGCCAGGCCGCAGTTCGCCTGCACCAGCAAGGACTCATCAGCGCGGAAGATGGCGGCTATCTGACGCCCTTTGGCATGACCATGGTGGAACACCTGCAGCACCTGCTGGTGGCACTCAAACCGCTTTGACCGCCTTGGGAGCCCACAGCGAAAAGTTGAGCAGCTCCCAGCGTTTCCCTTGACGCAACAGACAGGCAAACAGCAAAGGACCTTCGGGTCCTTTTATCTTGCCATCGACCATCCACTCCCCCGCCCGTTGCGGCAACGGCTGCGCCCTGATCTCGTCCGGGAGCCTGCCAGCGCCCACCCGCACCTGCACAAACTGCTGGCACACGACCATGGCCTCTTTCTCAACGAAGTCAGGCCCCTGTTTATCGGTGGAAGCTATCAGAGTGGTAGCGAGCAGAAGGGATGGCAGCATAGTCGGCACAACATGCAGAAGTAGAAGGTCACGCCTCCCACCGACGGACGGTGAGAAACGCCCATAAACAAAAAGCCGTGGAACCCAAAGGCACCACGGCTTTCTTAAATTCTGTAAGAATTACAGAGCAGTTACGTTCTCAGCCTGCGGGCCTTTTTGACCTTGGGTCACGGAGAACTGTACGCGCTGACCTTCAGCCAGGGTACGGAAGCCGTTACCTTGGATGGCGCTGAAGTGAACGAAAACGTCCGGGCCGTTTTCTTGCTGGATGAAGCCAAAACCTTTGGTTTCGTTGAAAAACTTAACGGTACCGGTGATCATGTTAGACATATCTTTAAACCTGTATTCAAAATAATTACTTATGCTTTTCAGCGGATAAAGCTCAAAAAACGGGATTAACTTATGAACAACAGGAAAAGATGTAAAACATCATATTCATTGACATAACTATCGCCCTTTCAAGCTGGTTGAGATTATACGTGGCTTTGGGGATTACGCAAACAATTTGTGCCCTGCCACGGCAGGGCACAAACGTTACAGCGTAGGTGCTTCCAGCGCCTGAACCAGGGCTTTGAGGAAGCGTGCCGCCTCGCCGCCGGTACAGGCTCTGTGGTCGAATGTCATCGACAGTGGCAGTGCTCTGACCGGGCGCGCCTCCCCATGGATGAACACCACCTTCTCAAACAATTTGCCAGCGCCAATGATGGCCACCTGGGGCGGCGTCACGATCGGGCTGGCATAGCGGCCCGCGATGGCACCGAAGTTGGTGAGGGTGATGGTCGCCCCCTGCAGCATCTCGCGCGGTACAGCGCGCGCCTTCACGTCGGCGATCATGCGATCCAGCCCCTGGCGCAGATCGGCCCCTTCCCGCTCGGCCACGTTCTCCATTACCGGCACGTAGAGCCCATGTTTGGAATCCACCGCAATGGCCACGTTGACCTCCCTGAACAGCCGTCTTGACAGGGTGTCGCCGTCGAACCAGGCATTCATGGAGGGCTCTGCCCGACAAGCCACACCGATAGCCTTGATGAGCCTTACAGTAACGTCTTCATCGGGGCGCCAGTGACGCAAGTCCACCTCGTCGGTGATGCTGACCGGCACCACCGTCTGGTGCGAGAGCTCCATCGCCTTGGCCATGGCCCGGCGCGAGCCCTTGAGGAACTCGTTGCCGCTGCTCTGCTGTGCCTCGAACGCCTGCTGCACGTCCTGCTCGGTGACCATGCCGGCACTGCCGCTGCCCTTGATCCGCTCGATGTCGAGCCCCAGTTTCTGGGCCAGCAGGCGCACCGCCGGCATGGCCTGCACCAGGGCGCCGCCGGGGGCGATGGCGCCCACCACGAAGTGATCCTCGATATGCTGCTGATGGGCGTTGACCTTGCCGACCACGGTGCCGTCATCCTCGCCGCCTTCGAACTCCACCAGCGGTGCACCTATGTGCAGAATGTCCCCCTCGGCACCACACAGCCTGGCAATGACCCCCGCTACCGGCGAAGGAACATCCACCAGCGCCTTGGCCGTCTCTACTGACAACAACACCTGGTCGACACTCACTGTATCGCCGGCGCTGACCTTCCATTCGACGATCTCGGCTTCGGCCAAGCCTTCACCCAGATCCGGTAATTTGAAAAATTTCATAGCCACTGGTTCTCCATCAGCTGATGAGCCGCATCGGCAATGTCCTGCTCGGTGATGAGGTAATACTCTTCGTTGCGGTAGTAGGGGACGGCGGCGTCCACCCCGGTAAGCCGTCTGGGCGGTGCCTTGAGGGAGGTGAGCGCCTCCTCGGTGACCCGTGCCACGATTTCGGCGCCGACTCCGAAGCTGCCGCACGCCTCGTGCACCACCAAGAGGCGGCCGGTCTTGCGCACCGATGCCAGTATGCTCTCCATGTCCAGCGGCTTGATGGTGGCGAGATCCAGCACCTCGCACTGGATATCCTGCTCCGCCAGCAGGTTCGCTGCCCGCATCACCTCCTGGATGCAGGCCCCCCATGCGACGACCGTGAGGTCGCGACCGGGACGCAGGGTGAAGCAGACATCCAGCGGCAGGCCGATGCCGTCATCCACAACGTCGGACTTCATGGAGCGATAGATGCGATCGGGCTCGAAGAACATCACGGGATCCGGGTCGCGAATGGCCGACAACAGCAGGCCATAGGCTCGCTTCGGGCTGGAGGGGATCACCACCCGCAGCCCGGGAATGTGGGCAAACAGGGCTTCCACGCTCTCGCTGTGGTGCTCGGGGGAGTGAATGCCGGCGCCGTAGGGGGAGCGGTAGACGATGGGGCAGGTGATGCGGCCCCGGGTGCGATTGCGCATCCGCGCCGCCTGGCAGATGATCTGCTCCATGCCCGGGAAGATGAACCCCTGAAACTGGAATTCGGCCACGGGTTTGAGCCCCTGAGTGGCCATGCCGACCGCCACCCCGGCGATCAGCCCCTCGGCCAGCGGCGTGTCGATCACCCGCTTGAAGCCGAACTTGTCGCGCAGGCCCACGGTGGCGCGAAACACCCCGCCGTTGACCCCCACATCCTCGCCGAGCACCACCACATCCGGGTCCCGTTCCATCTCGTGATGCAACGCCAGATTGACGGCCTCGAGCAACGTCATATCACTCATGCTTCCTCCCCGCTGTGCTGCTGCATGCCTTTGGCGATGATGCGCTGGCGCTGCGTGCGGTAATCCTTCGGCAACTCGGCAAACTGATAGTCGAGCAGGGTTTCCGGGGCCTGCGCCGCCGTTCCTTCATAAACGGCCACGGCGCGCTCGACCTCGCGGGCCGCCTCGGCCAGCAGTGCCTGCTCCTGCTGCTCGTCCCACCAGCCTTGTTCAAACATGAACTGACGCAGCCGTTTGACCGGCTCCTTGGCCCAGGCGGCTTCCACCTCGGCCGCTTCCCGATAGCGGGTCGCATCGTCGGCCGTGGTGTGATCCCCCAGCCGATAGCTCACCGCTTCGATCAGGGTCGGTCCCTTGCCGCTGCGGGCGCGTTCGACGGCGCTGCGGGTGGCCTCATAGACGGCGACCACGTCGTTGCCATCCACCTGGATGCTGCGCACACCGGCCCCTATCCCCTTCTGGGCCAGGGTGGGGGCGCTCGACTGCAGCTTGCGCGGCACCGAGATGGCCCACTGGTTGTTGTTGATGATCATCACCATGGGCAGGTGCCAGACGCCGGCACAGTTGAGCCCCTCCAGGAAGTCACCCTTGGAGGTGCCACCATCACCGATGGTCACCACCGCGACCCTGGGTTGATTGCGCAGTTTGAAGGCCGCGGCGATGCCGGCGGCATGGGTGATCTGGGTGGCGATGGGCACGCAGATGGGCAGGTCCTCGGAGAGTTCGCCGTCGGCCTTGTAAAAGACGCTGCCGCGCTCGTCCCCGCCCCAGTACTGCAGGTTTTTCTCCATGGGCACGCCCCGCACATAGAGGGTGGGCATGTCCCGGTAGTAGGGCACGTAGACATCCTGTGGCTGCATGGCGAGCCCGACGCCTATCCCGACCGCTTCGGCCCCCAGATGGGAGGGAAACGTGCCGAGTTTGCCGGTTCGCTGCAGCGCGATCGCTTTCTTGTCATAACTGCGCACCATCACCATGTTTCGGTAGAAGGTGTGCAGCATCGCCTTGTCCAGCCAGGTCGGTAGTGTGGCGACCGGGCGCCCTTCCTCATCGAGGTAACGAAGGAAAGGGATGTCGACATGGGTCATAACTGGCTCCTTGCCGTTGTCAACGTCACCACCATGAGGTGACTCTTTGAATGTAAATAGATTGTTAACCAAAGGGCAATGAGATTTAGCCAGGTAAGACCAGTAGAAACTTCTTTAATTTCAGAAAGAAGCTGGATTTTTCGGCTGAAAGAAAACGAAACAGGGAGCCGCATCGGGCTCCCTGTCAGGGCGGGACGGGAGCATCAGGGGCTCCCGCTCCGAGCTGCACGGCCGGCAAGGCCGGCGGCAGCCTGAGATTGTCATCAGGGGTCGCGCCGGGTTACTCCCACAGCCGGGTCGGCACCACCAGCAACACGGTGCGCTGGCCGATGGCCACGTTGGCGTTGGGGAACACCACCGCCTCCCGCGGTTTCTCTACCATGTAGCGCAGTTCGCCATCCTCGGCCAGCACGAAACCCTGGGGAAATTCGGTGAAATTGTCCACATCGCTGGCAAACAGGAAACGAAACTGCTCCGAGCGTTTGTTGATCACCCGATCGATGGCAAAGATGGTGAAGTCATCCGCTCGCCAGGGCTCCAGCTCCACCTCATCCCGGGTCACCAGATCCTGCAGCGCCTGCCGGGTTTCGATGAAACGGGTCATGTCATTCTCGCCAAACGGACGCACCTTGCCCAGCTCCACCGTGAAGGCGTGAGCGCCATGGCAATGGGAGCTGTAATAGCTGAAGGTGGTGGTGGGGCCGCTGGAGAGCAGAATGGTGCGCACGCCGCAGGCACCGAGAAACTGTACCTGCTCCTTGCAGTGAGGCCGCTCGTGGGGGAAGGGGTAGACGGCAAACTTCTCGTGGCGCGAGCCGCGAATGGCGGTGTGCAGATCGTAGTGGTAGCGAGGCCTGGCCGCGTCGGCAAAGAAGCGGCTCACATACTGCTCGAGGCGCATGGCGCGGATCCGTTCCTGATTGCACAGCCCCTCCCCCTTGCTGTGGGCGCCGGAGAAGAGCCGGTTCATGTTCTCCTCCACTTCCCGCACACCCAGGTTCATGGCTGCCGGGTTGCCGAACAGGAACAGTACCCGATGGCGGGCCTTGAGCTCACCGCAGAGCAGGCGGGTCAGCAGCTGGTTGCAGATCTCGATGGGCGCGGTTTCGTTGCCGTGGACGCCGCAGGAGAGCACGATATCCTTGCGCCCACCCGGTTGATCACCGGCCCCGGAGGCTGGCTCGAGGCAGAGCACGCCGGTATCCCAGACACTCACCCTGTCGCCATTGGCCAACGCATAGGAAAAGGGCTCAAGCTGCCACTCGTGGCGGCGGGTCAGGGCCAAAAAGTCATGCTGGGGAATCATCCATCTCACCCTTTTGTCAGGAACGCTATGGGCGGATTATACGCAAGGCGCTTCGGCTTAAAATCAATTTTTAAACAAATTCAAACAGTAATGTTACAAGTTTGAGCGGGAGCAGGATCGGGGCGTGGGGAACAGAGAGAAATTGGCACAGAGCCGTGAGGGAAGAAATGGGGTAAGGCGATCAGCATGAAGCAGCTGATGAACAGGGCAATCCATCAACCCGTGACGGCGGCGGTCTGCGGCCGTGGATCAGCAAAAAAACGAGGCATCCTTGCCCGGCAGATCAACCACGCCAGAACGGCTTGGTGGTCTCTTGATAACGATCGGCTTCGTTCAGACCGATGTCCTTGAGCAGGTATTCGGGCAGCTCGGAGAGCTGGCGACGGCTGCGGCTGCGTTCCAGCCAGGTCAGTACGGTCATTTTGACGCGAGCAACCAGATTCAGTTGGCTGGAATGCTGGTAACCGGCGGCGGTATAAGTCATGTTGGCCATGATATGGCTCCTCTGTAGGGTGTCTGCGCGGGTGCAAATTTGTTGCGCAAAGCTTAGTCAGGGGGTATGGCCGACTCAATTGACGAATTTTGATAGCAGACATTAGTAAAACTAATGGTTGATGTCCGTGGTGAGATAATCATAAGATACTGATTATAAAAGACTAACAAACCTTTTCTGGGCCTGATGAAAGGTTGCAGCATATTCTCCTGCATGGCTCCCTTCTAACTATGCAGTTTCCTCTGCTGGCTATGCACTCCCGTCCTTGGCAAAAAGCAGGGTCAACCGGCTGTTTACATTCAATTGTTAATGAAGAGATCTTTCATTGATCTTCAATTAACACGTTGATACACCACAGTTACCTTCCAGTGACCCATCGCCTTGCCCGCCTCTCGCTCCCACTTGGCACGCATACACAGGGCTGATATGGTTATTTATACAGTACCTTTACCGCCTTGCCGTTTCCCGCCCCATGGGCCGGCAAGGGCGACACAGGATATGCCGATGGAGACATTCACCCCCACCGCCGCCTTGCGCCAACAGATGGAGCGGCTCGAAGAGGCGCTGGCCAGGCTGGCGGATCAATTGACGCAGCTGGAGCTGCTGGAAGCCCACGTCTATCCCCTGCCCGCCGTCGCGCAGGGAGAGGAGCACGAGCCCATCGACACCATCACGGTGGGCTACCTCGATGGTGAAGAGGCGCTGGCCGCCACCCTGGCCGCCTATCGGGATCACAGTGCCCGCGCCGGCTGCTCCACCAAGGCCACCCATCGCCTGCCGGGCTGGCTGCGCCTGCCCGCCGCCAGCGCCCCGCTGCTGCGACCGCTGATCGACGAGATCAATGAGTGCAAGCTCACCTTCAAGGCCCTGGTACAGCAGGCGGGCAGCCGGGACGAGAAGTTTGAACTGGTGCACAGGGCGCTGCCCGGGGTCATCACCCTGCAGGTCTATCGCAAACTGACCCTGCTGGAGGGTGACCTGCATTCGCTGGGCTTTACCTGGGCCGACAAGCAGAGCATCAACCGCCTCAGCCGCGAGCAGGTGCTGGAGATGCTGGAGCGCAGCCGCCGCTATGTCCCGGCGCTGTCGGACAACGAGGAGTGGAGCAAGATGGTGGATCAGGAAGTTTACGATATCCGCCGCCTGCCGGCGGATGCAGAGCTTCGGATCCGCCGCCCGGTCAAGACCCACCCCATGATCAACCTGCTCTGGCTGGATCGGGAGCCCCGCAAGCAGCAGATCAAGGCAAGCCTGCCTCTGCTGCTCTGCGCGGACAGCCAGCCGGCCGTCACCCATCTTGGCCACTACCCGCCCAAGCTGCGCCAGGCCAGGCGGGATCGCAAGATTGGCGGCGAACCCGTCATAGAGCGGCTCCACCTCTACCTCTATCAGGGGTAAGGGGCCCTTGCCCACCAGGCACAACCCACTCAGCTCACCGCCCGTATCACCCAACAACAAGGGGGAGCATCACCAGATGCTCCCCCTTGTTTCTTGCACGAGTCAGCCCCTCGTCAGCTCATCAGCAGGGCCCGCAGGCTCTCCACATCCAGCCCGCGCACTTCCGACTGGCCGCTCAGCAGGCCATCGGCCAGCGCCCGCTTCTCGTCGTGCAGGGCGACAATCTTCTCCTCCACCGTCTGCTCGCACACCAGGCGATAGACGGTCACCGGCTGGGTCTGCCCCATGCGGTGGGCCCGGTCGCTCGCCTGATCCTCCACCGCCGGGTTCCACCAGGGGTCGAGGTGCAGCACGGTATCGGCCTGGGTCAGGTTGAGCCCTGTGCCCCCCGCCTTGAGGCTGATGAGAAACAGCGGCACCGCTTCGTGGCGAAAGCGCAGGATGGAATCCTGCCGCGCCTTGGCCGAGCAGCCACCATCCAGATAGCAATAATCCCACTGCCGCTGCTCGATGCGGGTGCGCAGCAGGCTCAGCAGATCGACGAACTGGCTGAACACCAGCACCCGATGACCGCCGTCGATGGCCTCATCCAGCAGCGCCATCGCCTCGTCCAGCTTGCTGCTGGCCTCGGCCCACTCCGGCATCACCAGCTGGGGCGAGCAGCAGAGCCGGCGCAGCCGGGTCAGGCCGCTCAGCACGTGCATCAGAGCGCGGCCATCGGCACTTTGCACCTGCTGCACCACTTCACGCCGGGTCGCCTCGTAGAGCTGGCGCTCCGCCGGGGAGAGGCTGATGTGGTGGATGATCTCGGTCTTGTCCGGCAGCTCGGTCAGCACCTGGTGCTTGAGCCGGCGCAGGATGAAGGGGCTGATCACCGCCCGCAGCAGCGCCATGTGCTGAGGATCCTTGACCGCTTTGCCAAAGCGGCGCTTGAACTCGCCGAGGCTACCCAGCAGCCCCGGGTTGGTGAAGGTGAACAGGCTCCACAGCTCCCCCAGATGGTTCTCGATGGGGGTGCCGGAGAGGGCGAGCCGAAAATCACCGTCGAGCTGGAACAGCAGCTTGGCCCGCTGGGTACCGGCGTTTTTGATCTGCTGCGCCTCATCCAGCACCATGCTGGACCAGCGGCGCGACTTGAGCGCCTCAGCAAGGCTGCCGAGCATGCCGTAGTTGAGCAGGATAATCTGCCCCGCCCTCGCCTCGCGCACCATCCCCTCCCGCTCGGCGGGGTTGTCGAACACCACCACCTCCAGCTCGGGGGCGAAGCGGGCCACCTCCTCCTGCCAGTTGGTGACCACTGACTTGGGTACCACCACCAGGGCCGGCCCCAGATGCTGGCGCATCCGCAGCACAATGAGGGCCTGCAATGTCTTGCCCAGCCCCATGTCATCGGCCAGACAGGCACCGAAACCGTGATGGGCCAGGGTCGCCAGCCAGCGCACCCCCTCCTTCTGATAGTCCCGCAGCGGCCCCATCAACTCGTCCGGGCACGCCACCTCCTGTTGCCACTCCTGCTGAAGGTTCTGCCAGGCGGCATCCCCCTCGGTGGTGATGACGGAGAGCAGCCGGGTGAGCGGATAGGCCAGCTTGTTGTTGATGCGCTGCTCGTCATCCAGCATGGCCCCCAGCATGGTGAGCCGCTCCACCAGCTTGTCGCTCAGCATCAGGCTGGTCTTCTCGTCGAGCTGGACGGTGCGCTGGCCCGGCGTCAGCTGGCGCAGGATCAGGCGCAAATCGAGGATCTGGTGCTCATCGAGGGAGAGGGCCCCCTCCACCTGGAACCAGTCCTGACGCCGCTCGATGCGCAGGCTCAGCGCCGCCTCATCGAGGCTCTTCAAACGTGCGCTGTCCTGATGCCAGTGAATGACCACGCCGGCATCCACCAGCTCCGGCAAGGCGTTGACCAGCGCCAGTGCCTGCTCCCCTTCGAGCCGCCATTCGCTGCCCGGCAGCTCGATGGGCAGCTGGTTGCGCAGCAGCTGGGCCTCGCCCCGCTCGGCCGCCAGATCCCGCTGCCAGTAGTGATAATCCTTGATCCCCTGGCGCACGATGGCCTCCCCCTTGCCAAGGGGCTGCGGCGACAGCTCCTCGAAGCGGGTTACCAGCCTGACTGCCAGCTGACCATCCTGCCAGTCGAGCTGCACCGAGGCCACCCCGGGCCAGGGCGTCAGCTCGGCATTGCCGTGCAGCCCCGCCACCTGGCTGTGCCAGGGCAGATCCGGGATGGCATCCAGGGTGCGTTGCAACTCAGCCAGCCCCTCGGCCGGCAGGTCGGGAATGGCCTCCAGCGCCGGCAGGCGATCCTGCAGGGCCTGGGGGGTGAGGATGAGCTGCCACAGATCCTGCGCCAGCGGCAGTATATGCGCCCCTCGTGCGGCTGCAGCCGGGCTCAACACGGCCCCCATGCCCTGCTCGGTGGCCACGATCTGCAGCAGTGGCGCCGTGATGGCGAGCTGCAGCTTCTGCCCTCTGGCATTGAACAAACGGGAGTGGTTGGCCAGCGGCGCCCACACCTCGCGCGGCAGCCGCCCCATGTTGCGCGGCAGGGTACGCACCAGCGCCCAGTCCTCTTCGTCGAGCAGGGCGGCGTACTGGGTAGAGAGCAGGGCGGGATCGACCCGGCGACCGGCAGTCCACTCCCCCTTGGTGCTCTGTTTCTGGATCTTGCACTCGAGCTCGGGCCCTTCGGCGTGAAGCAGCCAGACCAGCCGCTCCTGCGGTTTGCGCACGCCGCTGGAGCGGCCCAGTCCCTGCAGCCAGTTGAGCCAGCTGGCCGAGGCGGGAGCCTTCTCCTCATCCTCAGACGCACTCCCCTGCTCATCCGGCCCGGCGGCCCGCAACTGCTGCAGCGGGGCGCGCTCTGCCCCCTGCCCCAGCAGCAGGCGCAGCAGATCCTGGCAGAAGGCCATCAAGCGGTGACGGGGCGCGGCCTCCAGCATGTGGGAGAGATCCCACTTGTGCAGGATGGCCACCTGGGGACTCTGCTCGCCGTGCCGGGCCAGCGCACAAAGATCGAGCCAGAGGTAACCCCAATGGAGCTCCTCCAGCGGCAATTGCAGGGTGTCGAACAGCCCGACGGCCTGGCCGTGGCGCTCCCCTGCCCACTGTCCCAGCAGATCGGCCAGCAGGGGGAACTGATTGGCCAAAGTGCGCAGCCACTTCTTGCGCTGCTCGCTGGCCAGCACGGGATCCGCCTGCTGCAACCAGCCCAGCCAGAGCAGGGCACTGAAGGTGGCAGGCCACTGGCCCGCGCCCGTCGCGCCCGCTGACGCCTGCCAGGCACCCAGCGCAGCCAGCAAGCGCTCGGCCAGCGGCTGCTCGTCTTCCTGCTCCGCCAGTTGCTGCAGGGCGGGCCAGTGAGTGGCCGCTTCCCCGCTCGGCTCGCCGCAGAGCCATTGCCACTCGGCGGCAAAGCCCTCGGTCAGACCGGACAGCTCGGGCGCACAGTGCTGGGCAAGCGGGGTGAGCGGCCACTGCGGATGGGGCTCGGCATCGAGCAGGGTCTGCAGGGCAAAGTGCTGCATCAGCAACCGCTGCCACTGCGGGCTCGAGCCTGCCAGCAGCAGCTGGGCGTCGGGCAGGTCGAGCAGACTCAGCAGGTCGGCCGCCAGATAGTAAGCGGGTACTTGCCCGGCCTCCCCAAGACAGAGCTCGCGCACCAGCGCCTGGGCCATCTCCTGACCGGTGACCGACGGCACCCGTGCCCAGTTCGGCATGGGGCAGTCGCCGCGGCGCACCGCCAGGATGAGTGCCAGCGTCCCCTCCGCCGTCAGGCTCCACTGCTGCTCCCCGCGCTGGCGAACCAGCCCCTGCTGCTGCAGCTGACCGAGCCGATCCGGCAGGGCCTGTCCAGATGGCAGTTGTTCTTGCAAATAGCGGGTACTGGCGGTGCGCTGCAACTGCAGCTCGCCAAGCAGGGCATAACAATCTGAAGAGAGAGTGGACGCAGACATCGAGACTCACGGGCCGGTGCAAAAGCGGAATTTTAACGGGAAAGCGACTGCGGCTCGACCCTTAAGCGCGAAATAACGCAAAAAAGCTGGCGCCTGCTGGTCGGGCCGACCATGACGACGGGACGCAGACAACCCGTCATTGCCGCCCCCGCAGCCCTGACGGGGATACGCGGCCATAAAAAAAGGCGCCGTAGCGCCTCTTGGAAAAGATCCTGTTCTGGCGTCAGCCTTCCAGCCGGGCCAGACGCTCGGCCAGCGCCTGCAGCTGCGCCTTGAGGCTCTCGACCTCCTCTTCCAGCGCACTCAGCCTGTCCGCCGCCGGCGATGCATAGTTGCCGACGGGGGCCGCCTCGGCCAGCGCCTGCAGATCCACCTCGCCGCTGAACAGGTGTGCATAGCGGGATTCCCGCTTGCCCGGCTCGCGCGGCAGCTTGACCACATAGGGGCCACGCTCGATGAGGGTCGCCAGCACCGCATCCACCTCGGTCACGTCATCGAAGCTGCACAGCCGGTTGGTGCGTGAGCGCAGTTCACCCGGTGTCTGCGGGCCGCGCAGCAGCAGCTCGCAGATAATGCCGAGCTCCTGGGCGGTGAACTTCAGCTCGCCAAATTCGGTGTTGCAGAAGCGATGTTGATAACGAGGCACCCGGGCGTTGAAATCGGCGGTATTGACCACCAGCCGCTTGCGGATCAGCTCATCCACCACGGCCCGGATGTCGAGCTCTGACAGCTCCAGCACCGGCTCGCGGTTGCTCTTCTGGTTGCAGGCGTTGACCAGCGCATTGAGAGAGAGGGGGTATTGATCCGGGGTGCAGATCTCTTTTTCGATCAGACAGCCGATCACGCGGGCCTCCAACGGGCCAAGCACTAACTCCATTTCATACTCCCTACTAAACAAGACGTTGAGGCCACTATCTTAGCCATGGCGCCTCTGCCGTCCAGCAGTGGCCGCCATTTTTGCGAGGCGATGGGGCTGTTGATGAAACATCGCACAACCGCCCCACCATCGTCAGGAGGAGGGCTTTCGCTCCAGCGCCGTGGCCACGGATTTGGCGGCCGTGCCAATCAGCAAGGGATCTGCCGGATAGAGTGCCAGCGCTTCGCTGCGCAGGGCCCGCGCCTCCTCTTTGCGTCCCAGCGCATCCAGCGCGATCACCATGTTGGCGTAGATATTGGCCCTCGGCGTATGCAGCACGAAGGCTTGCCCCCAGTCGAGATAGGCCTCCAGCTCCGCCTTGTTGTTGCTCTGCAGGCCTACCGTCAGCCGCACCGAGTTGACGTCAAACTCCACCCGGGTCAACCAGGCCATGGGATTGATGACATCGAGCAGCAGGGTCGGCTCCTTGTAGCCGCCGCGCTCGTACTTGGTCACCACCCAGGCGGTGTGCAGCGCCGTCAACATGAAGGGCACCACCAACAGGGGGATGGCGATGGCCGCGAAACGCAACAACAGCCAGGGGCGGTAGACATGCTCGCGCCAGCTGGCGTGCCCCGCCTCCAGTAGCCCCTCCTCCACTTCCGCGTCCAGCACATACACCAGCATCAGCAAGACCCACCAGAGCGCGATGGCGTGGTAAAGCGGGTATTCGGTCTGGGTATGCAGCAGGATCGGAGTCACCAGCGCAAGCAGGGCTGTGCCCTTGCGCCAGCCGGCCCGGCTCGCCCGCCACAGCAGGACAACGCCCATCAACACCATGCTCAGCATGGGGGCTATCCCCCCCTCTACCGCCCAGTAAAGGAACTCGTTGTGGGGGTGATCGAGGTTGTATTCGATCTGCACCATGGCCGGGTTCAACGCCTTGTCGGCCATGTAGTGATGGAGGAAGGTGGTTTCAAAGCTGCCATAGCCCCAGCCCACCCAGGGAGACTGGGCAATCAGCTTGGCGGCATAGGGCCAGTAGATGGATCGCATGCCGCCGGATTGATAGGCCTCCAACCCACGCCTGAGGCCGTCAATCCAGTATTGGGAGGCAACCCCCAGCAAGATGCCGAGCGCGACCAGCACCAGCACCCTGGCCAGCAGACGATGCCGACGCAGCTCGGTCACCAGCAGGAGCAGCGCCAGCAAGCCACCCAACTGCCCCACCCGGGATTGCAGCACCACCAACAACAGGCTGGTCGCCAGGATCACCCCGTAGCGCAACCCACGCAACCAGACATGAGGATTGCCGCGCAGCTCCAGCCAGCTGGCCAGCGCAAGCCCGGTCGCCATGAAACTGGCCATCACATTGGGTTGTTGAAAGATACCGTAGGGGCGATTGACGTGGGTGTCATAGCCGATCCAGTTGCCCGGTACCAGCAGGTAGTACTGCACCAGGCCCAGCAGCGCCTCGATGGCCACCGCCCCCAGCAACAAATAGAGCAACCGGTCACGGGATACCCGCGCCAGTTGCCACTGATAGAGACAAAACAGAAACAGCAGACCGGCGAACAGCCCCAGCAAACGGGGAATGGCATAGTCTTTCAGTTCAAAGCCGGGATAGGCCATGGGCAGCAGCAGCAACAATCCCCCGAGCCAGAGCCAGCCTTGCAAAGAGGAGAACACCAGCCGCTGCTGCAGCGTTACCCGCCACAGCCCCAACCCGATGACCAGGCTGGCGAAGATCCAGCCCCAGGCATTGAACGGCAGATAGAGCCCGGCCCCACCGGGGTTGTGCATGAAAAAATGCATGCCCAGCAACCAGTACGATGAAAATAAAATCCAATATAAACTACCCATATGTTATGTCCATATACTCAACGAGCCCCGAACCCTGACAACATTGTTTTAATAGTTTTAATTAAAATTAATAGATCAAGCCAAAGAGAAAAATTCCTAATATAATAAAAATCATATTCTAATTTTATACGAGTACTATCTGTATCAGCTGAGTAGCCATGCATCACCTGAGCCCATCCACTTATACCAGGACGGACCATATGACGATACATATAGAATGGTAATTCAGACTCAAACCTCTCCACAAAAAAACGCTGTTCAGGTCGTGGACCAATCAAGCTCATATCTCCTTTAAGAACATTAAAAAATTGCGGGAGCTCATCAATTCTATATTTACGAATGACATGGCCGAAACGAGTAATCCGCTTGTCAACCTCCTGAGCAAAACACGCATTATCTAATAATGAACTGTCATGCATACTACGAAATTTATACATTACAAAATCTTTATTACCAAGCCCAACTCTCTTTTGCTTAAAGAAAACAGGGCCAGGACTTTCCAACTTTATTAATATTGCTACTATAAGTAGCACCGGCATTAAAAAGGGGAGTGAAATTATAACAATCAAAAGATCAGCAAGTCTTTTTAGAAAGAAATAAAACAACGATGGGATAGCGGAACCCAAGTCATTTTCATATAATTGTTCAACGCTCACTCGGCCTGTTAATGATGTATATATAGTTTTGCTATGATAGATTGGTATTCCTAACAAAACGAAATCTGTTAATAACTTTTGCCATTCACTCGTCAAGTCAGATGAGTGAAAGTCAGCAACTACTGCATTACCACAAAACAGAGAAAAATTAGGCTTGTGAAGAATATTCCATTCAACAGCAGTCAAGGCACACAGTTTCTGATAGTTGCCAACAGGGATGATCGAATACTTAACCTTACCAGATCGTGCCCCTAAGTAATAAATAAGCCCGCAAAATACTAGAGCCAATATATACGAGGTTATAATTACTGGCCTACTATACTCAAGACGGAACAGCAGCAACACACCAAATAATATCCCATACACTGCGGTTACTGTTGGAATCATATAAGATAAGGCATTAACTCCAGGATAGCAAAGCACTCGACTCAGGCAAAAACCAGCAGTAATGCATGTTATAAAGATGCCTAAAAGTGAGTTTATTTTTACATCATCAAGGAAACCCCAAAAGCCCCCTCCCCAAAACAAAAATGCAGGTAGTAATGTTGATACCAAGGATGTAAAAAAGAACATTATTGTATAATTAAACCGTACAAGGTCATACCAACGACCACCATATGGATAATAGCTATTATTCATCATGAAAAACTCATTTTAGTTCTCAACCACAGGGGGAGCACCATCGATATGCTGAGCCAATATATCAAAATATATGCCAATAATTTTTTTTTCATCGAATCTGGCACTGACTAATTGCCTCCCAGCATTACCCATCAAGGTTCTTTGAGCTTTAGTCATCCGTATGAATGTCATCATTGCATCAGTCAATGATGAAACATTTCTAACTTGACAGAGTAACCCGGTTTTCTCATGTAGCAGTACATCTCTACATCCAGGAACATCGGTAACAATAATAGGCTTTGCCATTGCAGCAGCTTCGATCATAGTTCTTGGCAGTCCTTCGCGATAAGAAGGTAACACAATACAATCACTTTCCATTATTATAGGCCTAACATCATGTGTAGTACCGAGATATTCCAGCACACCTTCATTGATCCATTCATGCAACTGTGCATATCCAATAGCTCGTGGATTATCAGCCAGAACATCGCCTAACAATTTAAACTTTATGTTTGGATAACTAATGTGAATCTGCTTTGCGGCTGCTACATATTCTCCAACCCCCTTATCCCATAACAACCGCGCAATGAGCAAAAAACTAACCGAGTCATCTTCAGCAAGTTTTTTTGAAGGATGAAAAAAACTCAAATCAACGCCCTCGCTAGGCAACAATAGAGTCTTTTTTTCATCTACCAACTGTCTTGATACAAATTCAAGACGATCATCTTCATTTAAGAAAATGACTAGCTTAGGATATTTAAACGCGAATTTATAAAGCAACCTTACTACTTTAGGCACCCAACCATCATTCATAAAGGCATATCCTAACCCAGTGGTTATAGCCAAGGTAGGTGTGCGACAAAGACGTGCTGCAAAAGAACCATATACATTTGGTTTTACCGTATAATGGATAATTAAATCCGCATTAACTCTCCTATATATCCTCACGAAATCAAATATTAATTTTAGCTCAGTAATTGGGTTAACTCCTTTAGGAGATAGTGCCAATGGAATAAATGAACACCCCAAATCACAGAGCGAAAAAACTGTATTATCAGGTGGAGCAACAATCGTTATTCGATATCCATGTTGTATAAGTGCAGATAATAACCCGCGGCGAAAATTCCACATTGACCACGCTGTATTACTCACCATACAAAGATGTTTGCTCATGTGTAGTCCTGGTACAAATTTAACCAACGCTGACAGATAGTCTCGATTGAATAATGGTTAATAACCCGAGTCCGAGCCTCTTTGGTCATCACCTCTCTCTCAAGCGGTGAGAGCGTCATAGCCTGCTCAATCGCGGTAAATAGCTGCTGACTATTTTTAGAGGGGACAAGAAATCCAGCAGAGCCAACCACTTCCCTCACTCCACCACAATCGGTGGCAACCACTACCCGCTCAGTAGCCATAGCCTCAGCCACAACTAAACCAAACCCCTCCCAAGCTGATGACAACACAAATATATCTGCTGCACTCATCCAATCTTCAACATCATAGCGCAGCCCCAAGAAATGAACTCGCTCGCCAATCCCTTGTGCGCTAGCAATTGTGGTTAAGTATTCTTTTTCCTCACCCTCACCTATAATGACCAACTTAATATTATTGAATCTCGAAGATAACATCGCAAATGCAACAAGCAAATTTTTATAGTCCTTGGCAGCGGTCAGTCTGCCTACCGAAATTAACAATATGTTATTGTCATCAATCCCAAGCTGAGAGCGTAATTTATTTCTGACTATAGCGTTAAAATAAAAACGCTCCGTGTTAATACCGTTATACATGACCTTCATTCGCCCAGCAGATACCGCACCTTGTTTAATAAAAGCCTCAACTGCCTCTTGGCTTACATTTGTGCTAAGATCACACAACATTTCGGTAAGCCGGTATGCCAATATCCGCCACCCTCTCCCCTCATTAACACTATGCGCTGAGCAGATAAGTTTCGGAAATGACACAAATAATCGTAATAATCGAGCAAAAATATTTGCATGCACCATATGACTGTGCACCACATCCGGTTTATATTGATTAAGGAACCTGATCGCCTGCCAGTATGCTTTGAAAACACTAAATGGAGTTTTCCTCATCTGTAGTGAAACAATGTCTGCTGCAGTCGAATGTGGGCGATTTCTAATTTCACCAGTCATTGAGATAATTAATATATGGTGGCCCAACCTAATAAATTGATCTGCCAAATCGCACACTTGTCGTTCAGCGCCCCCCATACCAAGACCTGTGATTATCATCGCAATTTTCATGCTATTTCTTCAACCAACAGTAAAGAATACACTGGAGACTTCTGATACATGCTTTGACCTTGCCGAACAATCGAGTATCTCGGATCACTTGGTCTCGATAAAACAAACCAAAACCACATGGATTACTTCTTAGATTTTTTTTAAAATTTGAGGTGTAGCCATCAGGAAGATATTCACACAAGTATATTATTTGGTCTACATAAAAAACTATTTTACCTATATCTGAAATTCTATTCCATATATATAACTCTGGCACAAATTTTTCGTTTGGGAACTCTGGAAAAGGACATTCACGCATAACATTAGTGCGAAAAACATAAGCTAAGTCACCTTTTAATATATGCCCTGCCATGATGGGCTGCATTACCATTGACTTGCTCCATGCTGTGCCGGAGATACCAATTATGTTGCCAGATAATGTTGCTCTTCTAAAACACATCCCAACAAATTCCGAGCCAATATGATTCATAACATCATATAGCTTGGCAACAGCATCACCAGTTAATAAGTCATCACTATCTACAATAATAATCCAATCACCGGTCGCATGAACCACACCTTCATTTATAGCGCGATGTTTCCCTCCATTTTCTTTATAAAAATAATTGATTGAAAAGTCAGATTTAACTCTATAATCAAAAATAAGCTTGGCGGTACCATCAGTGCTACCGTCATCGATTACGAGCCATTCAAAGTCCCGCCTTGTTTGCTGACACAAACTGTCATATAACCTTGGTAAAACATATGCTCTGTTATAAGTTGGCGTCATTATTGTTATCATTGCACGACCTTACACACGTAACCTTTATATTGATTAGTGAAGTATATAAACATCGTCGCTGCCATCATCAGAAAAGCATTAACTATATAAACGATGTATATGTCACCGGAACGAAATACTTTTAGTAATAGCCAATAGTTGAATATGCTTATAATTAATAGAAATAACCACTTGCACATTATCAAAAAATATTTTTTGTCACGGTATAAGCGTTGCATTAAAACGCTATCCACAGCGAAAAAATAAAGCGCAGGTAACATCATAATGGCTAATTCTGCAGCTGGTTCATAATGTTTGCCAAATATAAAATTGACAATTTCATGTAGCCATAACCAACCCATTAATTGCAAGGCACATGCAACTAGTAACAACCCTAAACAAACCGTATGTATTTTTTTTACTCTGCGCCCATATAACATCATTGGCGCTATCGACTGCACAACTATACCAAGTACAAGTACGCCCTGCTCGAGCATTTGACTAGCTACACCATACATGGCTAGTTGTTCATACCCTAAGTAATGCTCGATGAAGAAACGATCAATCCTCATATAAATCAGCATCAGCATTAATGGTACCCAGAGCGCCCCACCTCGACTTAGCATTACTACTGCCACTTTTTTATTCCAGTCCCAGATGCCACCGCTAAAATAAATGACGCAACTCAGAGAAATAGCTAAAAACAGTGCTTCTATTGCCCTGCTTGAATAGATAATGAAAAAAGATGAAAATAAAAAAGCGAGGCTTACCAAAACCACCCTTAATAATAAAATTGCAAGACGAATCGCAACAACAATGCCTATATTTGTGGTGGCTTGATAGTAGTTGGCGATTACTGAAAATGGTTCATTAAAAATGAGCACCAGTGCCAATAGCATCAGCATTAATCTTACATCTTGATCTACGACAATAAAATTTGCGTAAACTA
The DNA here is from genome assembly GCF_041402265.1 of Aeromonas sp. S15(2024). Classification (NCBI taxonomy): domain Bacteria; kingdom Pseudomonadati; phylum Pseudomonadota; class Gammaproteobacteria; order Aeromonadales; family Aeromonadaceae; genus Aeromonas; species Aeromonas sp. S15(2024). Next base: position 248,519 of record NZ_JBGLQY010000002.1, read on the forward strand.
ATGTGACAAGCAAAGCAACCAAAGCGAAAAGTAGACGAAAAATAAATACTGAAGATAATATCTTCCAACGCAAATGAGGATGCCGAACCAATGCCGGAACAACAACTTCCGAGCCAGCAATCAATGTAACTGATGAAAATAAAATGATGGTATTGAGCGAATATAACCATTTTCCATATAATGAAACACCGAGTAAATGACTAATTATCCCCTCGCAAAAAAAAACCAGCCCAATGGTCACCGTTTTTTCAAATAACAGAATAGTAACATTAGTAATAATTGCGGCATATTCTCGATAGAATGCCATAACCTGGCCTAATTGCATCCAAGTTGCCTCATTATAGAAACAGGTGACTCAATTTCTCGCCAGTAAAAAATGAACATTGTGTACTGGTAGCTTCACGATGTTCTCCGCTATTGTATGCTGCTTCGCTAGCCACACCAGATCACAAATACCATCCGTCGGTTCGAATGCAGCAGGAGCATGCATCAGGATCTCGCGAACTTGCTGTTGATCAAAACGGTGACAGGCATCATCCAGCGAGGCCAACAAAGGGCGCAATCGAGACCAAGGCAGCCAGCTCTCTTGTGCCACCATGATCCTAGGATGTTCGGTTCCTCTGGCATCATCACCAATCAGTAATTCTTCGTAGAGCTTTTCACCCGGCCGCAAACCCGTCACCTCAATGGCAATATCACCATCGGGCAGCTGTTCATCCCGCAGTGTTAGACCACTCAGGCGTATCATGCGCTTGGCTAGCTCCATGATCCGTACCGGTTGCCCCATATCGAGCACAAAGACGTCACCCCCCTCCCCCATTGCGCCCGCCTGGATCACCAACTGGGCAGCTTCTGGGATCGTCATGAAGTAACGAATGATATCGGGGTGAGTCAGGGTGATAGGCCCCCCTTTATCTATCTGTTGTCTGAATAACGGCACTACTGAACCGGAAGAGCCGAGTACATTGCCAAAACGCACCATACAAAAACGAGTTTGATGCTTTTCACGGGTCAAGGCTTGCAAGATCAACTCGGCCATGCGCTTGCTGGCCCCCATGGTGTTGGTTGGCCGCACCGCCTTGTCGGTGGAGATGAGCACGAATGTTTCCACCCCTGCCTCAATGGCAGCTTGGGCAGCATAAAGCGTGCCGAATACGTTGTTGCGCACCCCTTCAATGATGTTGAATTCAACCAGCGGAACATGTTTATAAGCCGCGGTATGGTAAACAGTCTGGATCTTGAAGCTCTGCATCACCGTCTTGAGACGATGCTGGCGCTGCACTGACCCCAGTAACGGCACCAGATCTGTTTCGATTCCTTCACGCTGACACTGTTCCCTCAGATTCTTGTGCAAGATATAGAGGGCGTATTCAGATAGTTCGAACAGTACCAGAGTGGATGGCTGGCACCGCAAGATCTGGCGGCAGAGCTCAGAACCAATGGAGCCACCGGCACCGGTCACCATAACCGCTTTGCCTGTGATATTGGCTTCCATCAATGTGGTCACCGGCGCAACCGGATCTCTTCCCAACAGATCGTCGATGGAGACCTCATTGAGCTGATCAATGCGGGCAGACCCATTGACCAGATCGGCCATTCCCGGGATAGAAAGCACTTCGCAAGAGAGGGGCTCAAGTGCATTGATCACTTCCTGACGACGAGCCCTGGTGCTGCTCGGCATGGCCAGCAAGATCTTCTGTACACCATGGTGGTCAATCAAGGTTGGTAATTGGGCACTGTTGTAAACTGTACAGCCCTGGATCACGCACCCATGTTTGGCGGGATTATCATCGACAAAGGCAACGGGATAAAACTCATTACCTTGCAACAAGGCCATCTGCAGCTGTCGACCCGAGGAGCCCGCACCGTAGATCAACACCTGAGTACGTGCCAAACGGGTGGTATTAAGCAGCGCCCGGAAAAACAGCCGTACACCACCGACCAAGAGCACCAGAAAGGAGAGATATATAACCGAGACCGTTCTCGGCAGGAAGACATCGAAGTAAAACGCAGAAATAACGAAGAAGCAGGTCGAAAGGAATGCTCCCAGCAAAATTGTCCATAATACCCGGAAACTGACATAACGAAGCACTGCACGGTACAGGCCCAGCCGGATAAACATAGCTATGCTTACCAGCATTAATGCGGCAAGTAACCCCCAGTGTTTTGCACTATCAATTGGCAAGTCTCGCTCAAGACGAATCCAGTAAGCCCCCCAGAAAGCCACAGATATGAGCAACACATCAACGATCACGGAGACAGTTCGTTTACTAGCGCGGGACAGAGAGCCTAGACATGTCAGCAACCAGTTACTTCCAGGAAAGAGACCATTCTTCATTCGGGCACCCCTGCATTGAAGTAATATGCGAGAAAAGCCAAAGGCAGGTAAGCAATACACAAGCCAAACAGTCCATCAACATAACCGCCTACAATCATGATCGAGATCGGAGCAAGCCAAAGACAATTTATAAGAATAACAGTTAGTGTTACCGTTTTATGACTACCGTAACACCGCGTAGCATATTGATACCCATGGGTACGGTGCGCATAACTCAATCGACATCGGAGTCTATAGCGATTGAACAGTGTCCAGGTTGCATCAACGACAAACACACCCAGCATAACCAACCATGCCCAGAGATAAGCTTGGTTGAGGTGGGCATCAAGCAACATCAAGCTGGCCAGCATCACACCCAGAAAGCCACTTCCTCCATCTCCCATGAAGATCCGGGCCGGCGGGAAATTCCAGCAAAGAAAACCGGCAGCAGCGGTCCCCAGCAACAAGATCAACTCAGTCTTACTCCATTGACCACCATCAAAATAATGGATTAATGCCATCACCAAGCAGACAGACACAGCTTCACCTGCCGCCAAGCCGTCGATGCCATCCATAAAGTTGTAGAGGTTGATAACCCAGATCACTCCAACCCAAGCCAGCAGAAAGCCAAACCAAGCAAGCTCTACGGATATCCCAAATATGCTCAGCACCGGTAAACCACCTACAGCCCAGACAACCCCGACCGCTGCCAGCGACTGTACCAACAAACGTGTGGACGCTTTTAGTGAAATGTGATCATCGATAAACCCTACCAATGCAATCATCAGCACCACCAACCAGAGCACGACAAAATGTAACCTAGATAAATTCAGTGCATCAGGGAAGATTGCAATCAAAAGGGGAGCCCCAAACAGGAAGGTAATGACGATAGCCATCCCTCCCCCTCTCGGGGTAGGCTTTTGATGCGAACTTCGATGATTGGGTTGGTCAAGCAAGCGGGTCTGGGCGTAGCGCCTGAGCAGCCCAGTCATGGTGATTGAAAGGAAAAGACAAAACATCAACAACAAAACAAATGCCAGCATCAAGACGACTCACTATGGGAAGATACCATCAGAGATAGGGTCTGAGAGAGCGAATAGGGTGCCGACCATTGTAATCGGCTCTGCGCCTTACCGGTATCCATTTCCAGAGAGCCATAAATCCGTTGTAGCTTGGCATCAATCCCCAAACAGCAGCCCAGCCCTCTTATCACTCCAGGAGGGAGATAAAACAACCGACATGAAACCCCTTCAGCAGCAGCGATCGCCGCCAACAACTGGGACGTCGACACCGCAACCGGATCAGCAACCAGAAAGACCTGGTTTACTGCGGCAGGATGCGCCATCGCATGGGCAATGAAGTCACACAGATTAGGCAACGCCAACAAACTGCGTGCATTGTTCAAACGGGCAAAAGGGAGCGGGAGCCCTTTGCGCACCCATGTCATCATGCTGGCAAAGTTAGCCTTCACTCCTTCTCCATAAATAAGAGGAGGACGAATAATGGTAACAGCCATATCACACTCTTTCGCGAGCACCATCAGCCCCTGTTCCGCCTCATACTTCGAGCGTCCATAGGGATCTTCTGGCGGACTCTGCACATGCTCATCAAATGGCTTGCCTGGCTCGGTATGCTCACCATTCACTTTGATCGAGCTGATAAAGATGAAGCGTTTTACCCCTGCACCAGCCGCTTGCTGGGCAAGAGCGAGCGTACCCTCGGTATTCACCGCTCGAAAAGCCGCTAGGGGATCTGTCGCGGTATCCGACATCACATGTACCCTTGCCGCACAGTGAACAACCACATTAACCTGTTGCAATAGGGCAGTCCAGCTGGCATCGGCAGTCAAAGAAGGGGCCTGAACTTGGTACGAAGCTAGCGGGCGACTTCGCACCGCACCTTTCACTTTCGCCCCCAAACCAAGCAAGTGCTCGCAGACTGCCTTGCCAACAAATCCGTTGGCGCCTGTAACCAAGACAGTACTTTTGATATCTGCCATTACCACCAACACCAACCATGGATTCTGAAGAATGTCACCATGGAGCGCCCGAACATCCAGATATGGCGCCAACCTTTGCGTGATGCATGACCACCATGGTGCACTACCTTGACCTGTGGAACATATGCAATTTTACTTAATTTCCCTGCCCGAAGACTGATATCAAAATCTTCAAAATAGAGAAAAAACCGGGAGTCAAAGCCCTTTAATTTATGCAAGACATCCGAACGAAACAGCATAAAGCAGCCACTGACAATAAAAGGGTCCCACAGTACATCTTGGCCATTGAGCTGTTCGGACATTTCATACCTGGATAACCGACCATGGAATATTCTTTTTATCCGTCGAGGTGCAAAACCACGCAGAATAAGATCCAACACAGTCGGATAACGCTTGCACAGGCGCTGGACAACGCCCCCATCCCATGTTGCATAGGGGGTAAGCAAGCCACACTTAGGGTGTTTTTCCATGAAGACGATAGCATTTTCCAGCGCATCCTCGGCAAGTTCTATATCCGGATTCAAAATCAGATGATAGTCATCATCGTGACCTAACGAAAGATTATGGGCAGCGCCAAAGCCAGCATTATGCCCAGACCTTACCAACTCGAATGAGCCATGCCAAAATTGATTGACCCAGGCTTGGCTAAATTGCTCAGATACCCGCTGCGTATTGTCTATCAGTTTCAGACTCGCGCTAATCCCGGCCCATTCGACTGCCTTATGTAAAGAGACAAGCGTTCGGGATAACAGCTCCAAGTCTGGATGATAAGTAACTAAAGAAATTGTCAACATTTTACTTATGCACCAGCAGGACCTGTTCCGATCCATCCCTTGTTCACCAGAAACGTGACGATCTCTTGAGCACAGGCATCTGCTCTCAGATTGACAGTATTGACAATGATGTCGGGGTTATTAGGAATATCATAGTTGGAATCTATACCAGTGAAACTTTTAATAGCCCCATCCCTTGCCTTACGATATAACCCCTTTGGATCACGAGCCTCACACGTTGACAGCGATGCATCGACGTAAATCTCGATCATTCGCTCGCCCAAGCGGGCTTTTGCTAAAGTACGATCCTCTGAGAAAGGAGATATAAACGCGGTTTGCACAAGTAAACCTGCATCCGACATCAACAATGCAACCTCAATAACACGCCGAATATTTTCTACACGGTCAGAATCACTGAAACCAAGATCTCCATTGAGACCATGGCGAACATTATCACCATCAAGTAAAAAACTGTGACATCCCATCTTATACAACTTTTCATCTACCAAGTTGGCGATCGTCGATTTTCCTGAACCGCTCAACCCTGTGTACCACAGTACGGCAGGCCGCTGATGCTTTTGTGCCGCACGCTGAGCTGCCGTTATCTTATGATGATGCCATGTAAGATCATTGCTCATAGAAAACCCTGCCTAAAATGGGAAGATGGGAGGAATAAGACATACTATCGCGACCAAATACAATATCGATAGCGGCAAACCCACTCTAATATAATCACCTAGTCGGTATTCACCGGCGCGAAATGCCATCAGATTTGTCTGGTATGCATATGGATTAATAAAACTACAGCTGGATGCATAAGCGACCACCATTACAAAAGGCAATGGAGAAACATCCAGCCCTTGTGCAACAGCGAGGGCAACCGGTGTCATCATTGCGGCTGTGGCGTTGTTGGTGACCAACTCGGTTACGCACCAAGTAACAAGCAATACTCCTATAAGGGCAACATAGGGTGACACATCTTGCAGTGCAACCTTAACATGACTCGATACGTAGCCCATCAAACCACTTCCCTCCATTGCCTTCGCCAGAGCTAATGCCGCCATAACGATCAGCCAGAGGCCAAATGGGAATCGCCGGCGCAGCTCATTAAGTGTTAATACTCCCGTCGATAACAATAATCCAAAATAACAGATCATCGCCTTGAGAAGAGACACCCAACCTAACGCAGAGAGTGTGATAGCCAATACAAAACCACCTATCATTAGCCATTCAGTTAATGGCTTGAATGCGATGGTTGGTTTAGCGCCACGAATAATGAGAAAGTTTTTGGCCAAATTATTCCGATTGGAGAAGTCAAGACCCGTCGCTAATACAAGAAAATCACCACCTTGTAGCGTCTTTTCACCCAATGAGCCAGACAGGGTTTCTCCATTGCGTCGCATAGCAACAACGGCGGCATCAAATTTCGCCCTAAATTCAGTGTCTTTAAGCTTACACCCAGATAGCTGTGAGTCAGGTAAGACAAGGACTTCTGTTAACTCATCACCCTGTATACCGTGACGCTCAGCGTAGTTATCAAGCCCCGAAAAACGTGAGAGAAGGCCAACGGCTGTTGGATCACCTGAAAATAACAAGGTATCACCGGCCTCTAATCTATCTCCAGGAGCAACGGGGCACAAAGAACTGCCCCTTCTGATAATCTCAACGAGAAACAGCCGTTGAAGATGCCGTAACCCCGCTTGTTCCACAGTTTTGCCTATCATTGAGGAGTTATCCGAAACTCTTGCCTCTAACAGATAGGGCATTAAGGCATCATTATCGAGTTTATCATTCGGCAATAGATTACGTGCAATCCATAGCCAGGCCAGGCCTAACGCAGCGGCGATCACTCCAACCGGGAAAAAATCCAGCAGATGTAACCCCTCTAACCCAGCATCCAGCATCATAGTATTAACAATTAAGTTGGTTGAAGTACCAACTAATGTCAGCATGCCTCCCATTGAAACCGCGTAAGTCATCGGTAAGATAAGACGACGACCCGAGTGCTGTTGGGACGCTCGCAAGGGTCCCAACAAAATAGACACTATTGCCGTATTATTAAGAAAGGCAGAACTCATCAGAGCAGATAGCATAACGCGCCACCAACTTCCGGTAAAACCTCTGGCCAACATCCAGCTAGTGATACGCTGTAGCCAAAAAGTCCGCTCAAGTACGAATGCGGTACAAAGCAATAACACCAGCGTCACAAGACCTTGATTTGCTGCACTGGCGATCAAGTCATCACTACTAATCGCACCGGAAATATAAAGCACGAGTAAAGTACAGCCAAATATCTTTTCCGCTCTATGGTGCCAATAAGCCAATGCCACTAGGGTGATGATGAAGATAAGCAAAACCCATAATGCTTCAGATGTCATAGTAGCTCACGGATATTTTTCGCATCCCAGTGTGGGAAGTGTTTCCTGATCAGCGCATTTAACTCCAACTCAAACTCGCTGAATTTAGAGTCTTGCCAAAATTCCGCAGACGGGATTTCACTGATCATACCTGCGCCTAATGTGGCGTTCGATATCCTGTCGACGATGATAAATGAACCCGTTTTATGGCTCTCCTGGTAAAGATCGACAGGTATAGATTGAGTAAATTTTATCTTACAGTGCGCAATTTCATTAAGCCGAAGGTGAGCCGCTGCATGATGTGAAAAGTCATTAACATCAACGCGGTAGTCAATTGACTCCACGGAACCTGTTAAAACCCGAGTCCCGATTCTAATCTCATACTGTTGATGGGGTTGTAATGGCTGCTCATGTAACCATACGAGCATGCCACTCACATGAGACACATTCTCCCATTTTTCATCATTGGACACGATGACATCACCACGACTGATATCTATGTCGTCATTGAGTGTCAAGGTAATGGCCTGCCCCGTTTCAGCAGAAGGAAGGTCTCCATCAAAAGTCACAATACGTTCGACCTTGCTTTCTTTTCCTGATGGCCAAACGCGCACCAAATCCCCTACTCGAACAACGCCACGAGCGACGGTGCCACAATAACCTCTGAATTCTCCATCAGGGCGATTCACATATTGCACCGGGAAACGTAAGGCGCCATTAACTGGCGGATTAACCTCAACGCTCTCCAAAAAAGTCAGCAAGGTTTCATCCTGATACCAGGGCATAACCACGCTTCTTTCTACCACATTGTCACCACGTAATGCAGAGAGAGGGATAAACTGGGGCTCGACAAAGTGGAGATCTTTGGTGAAGGCCATAAAGTCATGACAAATTTTATCAAAGCATTGTTGCTCATAGTTCACCAAATCCATTTTATTAATAGCAACAACGATATGCTTTATGCCAAGCAGCGAACAAATAAAGCTATGACGTCGTGTCTGGGGCTTTACACCTGACCTGGCATCAATGAGTATGATGGCCAAGTCACAGTGCGAGGCGCCAGTAGCCATATTCCGTGTATATTGTTCATGGCCCGGAGTGTCGGCGATGATAAATTTTCGCTTGTCGGTAGAAAAATAGCGATAGGCCACATCAATCGTAATTCCCTGCTCGCGTTCGGCCTGAAGCCCATCGACTAACAGAGCCAGATCCACTTCTTGATCTGTGGTATTGAACTTACGAGAATCTCGTTGTAGGGCCGCAAGCTGATCATCGTAGATCAACTTTGAGTCGTGCAACAATCGGCCAATTAGACTGCTTTTACCATCGTCTACGCTACCGCAGGTCAGAAAGCGTAACTGCGATTTCTGCTCATTCGCTGCCAAATACACATCAAAGTCACTGATCATGAGTTCTTTAGCCATTCTAGAAATACCCCTCCATCTTCTTCTTTTCCATCGAGGCAGACTGATCAGAATCGATGAGTCGCCCTTGCCGCTCCGATGTTCTCGCCTGAAGCATCTCAGTAATGATAGCGGGTAACGTGTCTGCATTTGACTCAAATGCACCTGTCAGTGGGTAGCAACCCAGAGTGCGAAAACGCACTGTTTTTATCTGCGACACTTCCCCAGGAAGAAAGCGCATTCTGTCGTCATCCACCATGATAAGGGTTCCTCCTCGCTCCACAACCGGGCGGGGAGCCGCAAAATAGAGGGGAACTATCTCAATCTTCTCGCGATAGATATACTGCCAAATATCTTGCTCTGTCCAGTTCGATAAGGGAAAGACGCGGATGCTTTCACCCGGATGAACACGTGTATTATAGATATCCCAAAGTTCCGGGCGTTGATTCTTTGGATCCCAACGATGCTGATCATCACGAAATGAGAATACTCGCTCTTTAGCGCGACTTTTTTCCTCGTCACGACGAGCACCACCAAATGCAGCATCGAACTTGTATTTATTAAGTGCCTGCTTGAGTGCTTCAGTTTTCATTATGTCAGTGTAAGAAGAGCCATGGTCAAATGGATTAATTCCATTGTCCTTTGCCTCCTTGTTGGAGTGAACCAATAAGGTGAATCCATACTGGGCTGCCATCCGGTCACGAAACTCAATCATCTCGCGAAATTTCCATCCGGTGTCCACATGTAACAATGGGAAAGGAATTTTTCCTGGATAGAAGGCTTTACGTGCCAGATGAAGTAACACGGAAGAATCTTTGCCAATAGAGTAGAGCATCACTGGATGCTCGAACAAAGCAACGACCTCACGGAAGATGGAGATTGCTTCGTTCTCCAACAGATCAAGACTATTTTCCATTACAGAAGCTCCACATCAAGACTTAACGATGACCATGATACCATTGAACTTCACTTCCTGGTATTTCAAGGCGCATGCTTTGAATTCATTAATAACTTCACGATGAGCGCCGTGAGCATATAATACCGCATGGCCATCACGAATCTCTCGGCAAGCATTCTCTACATCTCCACGAACAGAAAGCATGTTAATATCAACATTCTTATGCATGTAGTTATCAAGATAATATTTGTAATAGGCCTCATTGGGTGACCAAGACGCAAACAACTTATATTTTGAAACACCATGACCATCTGATATATACTTCGCAGCTTCTTTGTACTCATCTGTCTCATATACATTAGCCTGACTGTCTGCAGGGGGTGAAAGCCAGGAGATAAGAATAGCCACAAGTATGAGAGCTGTCTTTCTTTCTGTCAGGTTAGACAGTGCATGAAACAAAAGATAGATGCACCAGGGAATGATGAAGATAAAGTGACGGGGGTGGAGAATCCCTGATTTTTTACAGACAAAAGCCAACACACCGATTGACAGTAAGATAGCAATGACAATGTATTGCTCGGTGTGATTTTTCTTAAGAAAAACATAGGCGGTAGATAGTAAAATAGCAACAACCCCCCAGCCAAAATAACCATAAACTATAGTCAACATTGAGCTCAGGGATTGAGTGTATGATAGTTGAGACCACGCAACGCCACCATTCGCGGTGAAAAGAAGACTGTGATATGAAAGATATATCCAGAGCACAACAAAAGGCACTGGAATTGCCGGAAGCCAATAACGCCTTCTTTTTATATCATCCCATGCAATGGAGAGGTAAATAATACCAACAAACACCGCCATATAATAATGGGTTAAAAATGATACTGTCGCTAAAGCATAAAATGTATACCGCCAAACACGCTCGTTGCCATGCGCAGTTTTCACTTTGATAAATGCCAAGAGACAGAGAGTGGAAAGCATCATGAAAAACATATAGCTTCTGGCTTGCGTCACATAGCTTTGAGTCACGGGCAGCCATAACAAAAGCAGCGCGGTAGCGAGAATAGACAGTTCTGCTTTGTTTCTTACCTTCGATCTACATGCGGTCAAAATAAATAAAAGCGCTAACATAATAATAGCAACATTAAAACCGCGTAATGAATATTCAGAATCACCGAAGAGCGACGCCCACGCTTTGAGGGAAAGATCATACATGGGCGGATGTTGCTCACCGGCCTTCACGGTCAGAAAGCTGTCATCCATCTCAATCTGAACCACTGTCTTTCGCTCATATTGAGTATCAAAAACAGGATGGTAACGAATTACGGAAGCGGTGAATAACTCGTCGGACCAAAAACCTCGCTCGTTGAGAGTTGGTATCATTTTCCATATGGCGCACATCATGACCAGTACATAAAATATGACCAGGCTAGTGCTGTTATCATCCCAAAGACGCCGCATTATTATTGTCATTCAACGAATACTCTTATTTTATGGTCCGTTCTGCATGCTGGTGTCTAACCGGCAACTCAAAACGGAACATTACCACCGGTCTTCAACATACTGAGGAAAGCAAAACACTAATCTACTCATCTGCCCAAAAATATAAATTTGAGTCAAAGATTCGGCTCATTACCTGCTCCTCATAAATGGCTTTTCGAAGAAACGATATGAGATAACACTTACTAACAAGACACAAAACAAAATTGAAAATGTGAATGTGTGATTGCGACTCACTCCTGAACTTAACCCTGCATTTATTATAGGAAGATGGAACAAGTAAATGCTATAGCTTATGGCACCTAAAAATGAAAGCCCAGAATAGCGACATAATGCTCTAAACCAGATCTTATTCTCTAGAAAAATAAATGAAAAAATTACAAGTGAAAAGCCTATAGACAGATAAGTTCTCGAAAAAACCATAGTATCTATATTTGACCAATAATCCGCACCAATGTTGTTTACAAACAATGCAACAAGACCAATGCCAATAATCAGGCTCAAATAAACAACAGGCCATCGCACCACATAGCCATTCACAATATACCTGTAATATATTATCGCAACGGTCGAACCAATTGCGAACTCATCAAGCATACCGAAGAGTTGAGTAGACCATATAAATTTTTGCATGGCATCTTCGGGAAGAAAATAATAACACCCGGCTCGCCAAACCCAAGATATCACAATCATTGAAGAAATCAATACGTGTGAACTAACACCACGACGAATACACTTTGCCGTCAACAACATAAAAATATAAAATGAAAACTCAACACCAAGAGACCAGTAAACTCCATTAATAGAGCCGTGAGCCCCATCTATATACGTATGTAAGAAAAGCAAGTGAACTAAAACATGAAGAAGCCCATTACCTGTGCTGGCAAAATAAAACCCAGACATAGCAACAACAAAAACCATGGATATGTAATACGGGGGGGCTATTCGTATGAACCTTCTCTTTATAAAATCAAATGGTTTCCACTCTTTCGGCTTTAGTACGCAAATAGTGATAAAAAAACCACTTAGCACAAAGAACAGGTCAACACCAATCCATCCCCAATGAAAGAAGTGTGGCCAACTGGCCACACCAAGCTCTTCCATATGATAGAGAAGTACGAATATTGCAGCACATCCCCTTAATACATCCATTGACTCGAGGCGATTAATCATTACTTAATAATCTCATGTATTGGCCGACGACTTAACAATCGCTTAATCGCCCGCTGAACTCTGAACGGGATCAGTCGTGATAATCGACCGATTAAAGGTTGATTCCTTATCTTCCACAGAAGCTGTAAAAGGCGCTCTTTACGCGACAACAGCACGACTGTGGGTGCAAATGACAACTTTTCACACCATATCTTTGCCAACGTTTCAGCATCGGTTGACTGCGCAACCTGAGTAACACGCAAATATTCACCGGCATAGAAATGCTCACGCAGTTCGATGCAGTCATCATCCTGAACGGTCGCGACAAATGAGGTCAGATCCGCGCCTTGAGCATACGCTCGCCAGAAGGCAGCACAATCGAGGGGTTTAATATCCCAGGGCAATAGCGAAGAGTGAGCTCGCCCCTGTGTGCGTTCGATAAAGGCGCCAAGATCCGGACAAACAACAGGGTAGCAACGCTCGAGAGCGATGGAGAGCGTATAGCTGTAGGTCTCAGGCCAAAGCGCAGGGAACCAGACCACGTGCGGTTTGATGTCATCCAACTTCTCATCGAGTTGAGACAAGCTATAGGCACCATGGTTCACGATACCGCGCAGGGGACGGTAACCGTAACCCAGCAAATGGAATTCCACCTTGGCCGGGTCACACAACAAGGCAACCTGCTCGAGCAAGTCCGCTCCTTTCTCACGACTCAGGGCTCCCAGGATCAGCACCCGTAAGGGTTCACCCGCTACATGTGTTTGCTGGGGCTCAGTGTAATCTTGAGCGTCTGGGTGATATGCCACAACTGCTTTGCCAGAGAACTCACTCTCATTGCCATAGAGTCGGCTAAAGCGCTGATAGAGGTCACGGCAGGGATAGATGATCCGCTCAGCCCTCGAGAGCAAAGGCAGCACGCCGTTTCGCCACTCCTCGCCGGAGACAGGAATCTGCGCCGCTTGGCGGCATATTTCATCCCACTCATTGTGTTCATCACTGACAAACTGTCCATAGCTGTCGGTCAGGGTGGGATTGCCATTGAGCATGTAATAATCATGAATCGTCACATCATATGGCACACCGAGCGAGCTGGGTAGTAACCAGGATCGCGGCGATAGCCCCATAACATGATGAAAATGCACGCGCCCTACCCCAAGCTCACGCAAGAAGGTTACAAGTAGTTCATATTCGGTGTGAATGTTGAAGACAAAGGCATCACTCCTATCGTCTTCGAAGGCACTAAGGTAGAGATTGACGTGCCCTTCATGGAGACCTGGGGTCAAACGAAGGAAGTAGGCCTTCCCCAGATGATGAGTGGCCAACTCGGCAACATGTTGGGCTACCCCCCCCCCAAGGTGATGGGCAACCGAGAGCACAACGGGAAGGCCACATTGCGCAATAAATTTAATTTTAGCCATCATCCGCGTCCGTTTGGCGGGATCTTGCCCAATAAAGGCCATCACATCGCGGGTATAGTTAGGATGCAGGGCATTAAGCAGCTCCAGTGCCCGTGCCTTGCGAGGGTCACCTTCTTCTTGGAAGCTTACGCCCCCTTTATGGTATGCAAAGACATTGAGCTGGTGATAGTTTTTCCACCCGAGTTTATGGGCACGCTGGCACCAGTCATTTTCCTCACCATAGCCCTTGCCAAAGGTCTGCTCATCGAAATACCCGACCGCATTGAGACAATCGCGACGGATATACATGCAAAAGCCTACTCCCGTCGGTACTTCGACAAGCTCGTCTTCGAGCGGCAAGGTGGCGAACAGGCGATCCAAGGCGTTGACGTCAAGCCCTGCAAATAGCTCATTATCCTGACAAAAATGAGGAAAGCTGCAGATAGTGGCATTATTGGAAAATGGGGTGAGGCTAGCGACACGCTCGTGACGGTAGGCTGCGCAACGCATCCGTTCAAGCCAGTTGGAATCGGCGACCTCGACGTCGCTGTTAAGAAGCAGTACATCACGGTCAAGATGGAGCGCCATCCCAAAATTTACCGTTCCAACAAATCCTTTGTTTTGCTCATTCTCATAAAGCTCAAATCCCAAGGGGTTGGCATTCTCGCGCAACCACTGGGTCAACGCCGGCTCGGGGGAACAATCATTGACTACAATCAGCTTGGCCCAATTAGGCATTTCCTGTAACAACGACAGTATGCACTCTTTGGTCTCATCAAGACCTCGATAAACAGGAATAATAATATCGAGGGGTTTTATTTCAGACATGTATATACTCACAACTCAGTAACAAATCGATTAATAAACCAGCGTAGCACCGGTCGCGTAGCAATAGCATCAAGACTTGCCTGAAGCTTTCCTCTGTGCAACTGAAGATTTTCTATATGTAGCTGAAGTTCATCCATATGAAGTTTCATCGTTTTCAATTGCTGGTCTCTCTGCTCCACGACTTTAATCGCATATCCATGTGATTCGCCTTCAGCTTTGAGTAATGCATTGAGCTTTTTAAGCTCAATGTCACGTTTTTTTAATGTATCAAGTGCATCAGAGTGCTCTGACCCCAGGGCGTGTAAGTGCTGATGAACCTGTCTAAGCTGTTCATCGCGCCGCTCAATTGTAACCAATGCCTGAGAGTGACTATCTCCCAAGTCGATAGAAGCAACAACAACAGCATTAATTGTGCGAAAATCTGTAACAAGTGCTTTCAGCCAAAAATCCGCAGTAGCAAGCTCCACACGATAATTGGAACGTAAATTGGACCAATCATGCTGCAGAATATTAGTACCACTGGATGCGATTTTATTAACTAAAGCATCTAGGCTAGGTAATCGAGGCTCATTAACACCACGTCGCTGCTGCCTCTGCATAGTTGGATCAATAAATTCTGAAATGCCAGTTCTTGGCAAACACAATTGCTGTTGAAGTTGGCCTATCACACTAACAGGGTCAGCAAGCATGGCCTCATAATCAACCCAGAAGCGTAACTCACCTTGAGTATAGAATTCAGCGGAGAAAGTATATTCCCCCCAAAGAAGTCCAGCAAGTAAAAGGCTCATCTGATCTCGTTTTTGCAACGACCGGGCGACTTGATCTATGTCGCGGTTCATTAGCAAATAACATGCATCATCACCCATTTCATTAATCGCCAACCGCCAGCAAGGCAATAAGACTGACAACCTAGGATCTTTCAATCCACACAATGTTGCATCGGCGAACTCCACATGACGTAAGAAACCACACATCCTCTTAAATAAGGACGGACTAGGACGCCACCCTTGCTCAAATTGAGTTGACAATGAGAAAGGGTCAAACCATGCTGCATTAAGTTCTTTTAGTATAGCCTCGTTGATAGCTACTAATTCAGCATGCTCCCAGAACCCTTTTTCATTTACATCTCCTTGTAATTCAATAAATGAATCACCAAAGGAAATTCCACTGTGGGCTAGCGCTCCGGCAATCGCACTTGTTCCGCTTCGGTGCATACCAAGAATAACAACCCAACGTCTAACTTTATTTTTCATCATAACCGCCAGTTAGTAAAAAATATAATGAGCAAGCTCATAAAACAGACAGGCATTAGTCTAAATAATAGAATCTCGCACATAAGACGTGAGCGATTACATCCCACTTTAAATATTTTACATTAAATACAATATATATTTATCCTTCCGCAGTTACAAACCTCTACATTGAAACCCCGTAATAAATTCTCAATTTTATTCTCTCAAAGAGAAAATAAAATTTTAAAATTCCAGTGACAACACGCTCTTTAAATTTAATTTGGTAGTCCCCACTAAATATTTTCGCTGAAGGGATTTCCACATTAGGAATATTTAAAAAATGAGTTACTTTTTCAAGTGTTCTTTGATGATGAAGACGGAGCTGATCATTTGTTAGTATCAGTACATTTTCCTTCGGGAAAGATGAATATATGTTTACAAGCTGTGAAAAGTAATGCCCACGGCTGCGATATGAAAATACTCTATGAGCAGAGCCAAGTTGGTAAGGATCAGCATCTGCTGCAAGTCGCTTTTTTTCTGAAAGAAGAGCGGAATAATAACCAAGCTCTTCATCACCACGTCTCTTCTCCATTTGATAATGAGAAAAAGCACGTTCAGCAGGCTCTCTAAGAATAATTATAATCCTGGCATTAGGGTTATAATTGAAGAGCCTAGTTGGAATTTCTTTAAAATACATATAAATAGGTGTTGCATCACAACAAATCTCCTCCCCATTATATTGGCTTAATAGCTGCTGATACGCCATATCTATGCATTCAAATGATGTGTTTTGCAATTCAGGGTTGTCAAACACATGAGCTTCTTTTCCATCAACGACATAGACATTCGGATGCTTGGCGAGAAAATCAGCTAGTGCTGTTGTTCCACCTTTTTGCGTACCAACGATAAAAAGATTTATTTTTTTCATTTTTCATGAACCATGTTGTCTAATTTTATGAGAGGAGAAAAATCAACCATCCCTGTTGAATCAGCACTCTCACAAATGACTTGGAACATAGCGACATCAACCCCACGATGTAGAAAAGTCCTCTCTCCTTGAATTAAGGCAGAGCATCCACAGTTCAAGAAATAAGTACCATTTCGTAAAGCGCACTCAAAATCAAATTCAACCGCGAGTTTAGTTCCTGCAGCCACATATGCAATTCGATGCTCATGATTACGCGTGGAAGTCCCCCCCCCCAGCTCAACGCCTGAGAGAGTTTTTATTAGCATGCCGAAACCAACCTCAAATGCTTCTTGATCAAAATTGACATTGAAGCAGTATCGGTAACGCAGTCCAGACTCAAGGACATTAACTATTTCACCCACAGCATTCTCGAGTCTAACTTGAGTAATCAGTGCTCCGTTAGATTCGTACCATACCGTCGATTGTGGGGTCATATCTGCCAAAAAGCCGCCAGAAGTAGTGACGCTTGGTGCTTCTATATCTACCGATGCACTCACATAGCCATTACCAAACCCGGTCTGGCATAAGTGATCACGAAAACGATCTCGCTCATCCCCTTCCATATGCAATAGCTTGTGATAATTATGAATGACATTTTTTGGCTCACCTTCCAATAGCACTTCCCCTCGATCGAGTAGCAGTGCACGATCGCATAGCTCAATGACACTCCCTGCCGAATGAGATACCAATAAGATGGTTACCCCCTGAGCCTGGAGCTGCTTCAAACGAGCATAACACTTGCGTTGAAATGCATCATCTCCCACCGCCAAGGCCTCATCGATGATCAGAACATCAGGATCGGTATTGATAATAACCGAGAAAGCCAAACGAACCATCATACCTGAAGAATAGGTTTTTACTGGCTGATCAATAAAATCACCGATGGCCGCAAACGCTAAAATCTGCGACAAACGCTCATTCATCTCCTGACGCGACAGCCCAAGGATCGCGCCATTAAAGAACACGTTTTCACGCCCAGTAAACTCGGGATTAAAACCAGAACCTAGCTCAAGCAAACCAGCTACGCGTCCCTTACAACTAATTTGGCCACTATCTGGCTGCATCACCCCGGTGATGAGTTGCAACAAAGTCGACTTGCCTGCGCCATTGTGGCCGACAATCCCCAATGTTTCACCAGGGTACACGGTTAGACTGATATCACGTAAGGCATGAAAGAGCCTAACATTAGCTTTAGGATTGAGTGCATGCCAAAGGGCCTGCCATGGACTTTGATAGATAGGAAAAGACTTATTAACACCTGTAACGGCAAGAACGGGCTTAGACATGGATTGTCAAAAGGTAGAGAACAAGATGGCTAATGATACCAGTAAATGGCTCTAGAT
Organism: Aeromonas sp. S15(2024); assembly: GCF_041402265.1. Taxonomy (NCBI): domain Bacteria; kingdom Pseudomonadati; phylum Pseudomonadota; class Gammaproteobacteria; order Aeromonadales; family Aeromonadaceae; genus Aeromonas; species Aeromonas sp. S15(2024). The sequence continues at coordinate 266,685 of NZ_JBGLQY010000002.1, forward strand.
TTAAGACTTAGCCATATCACTAACGGCAGAGTATGTCAGTGAACGAATTATCGTATATAAAAAAGGGCGCCGAAGCGCCCTTAATACCATGGCATCGATTACAGAGTGAAATCGACCAGAGTACCAGTACCACGGGTGCCGTTCTGGATATCCACGCCTTCTGCGTTGGATTTCTTCACTGCAACTTCACCTTGGTTGGTCTCAACTTCGAACAGGAAGCGAGCCTGACGGCCTGCAGTGATAGCAGCGCCGACATCAGCAGCGACATCAGCAGGCTTCAGAGTAACAGCACCGCCGCTCGGCAGAGTTACAGATAGCGGCTTGCGAGTAACCAGTACAGTACCCTCACCGCGGCCGTTGGCATCGTGAGCTGCATATTCAGTGATAGTTACGAAGATCTTACCGCCTTCAGCCGGCAGGATCTTGGATACATCACGGATGTGAATGGTGTTGGAAGAAGTGGTACCAGTGGTGATGGTGTCGAACTTCATGCCGTCACGGGTAATGATGAACAGGTCAGCCAGCTCATCCTTGAAGTAGTTATAAGTAGCTTGGCTATCACCCTGGATTTCAGCCTTAACACTGAAGTTAACAGCCGGAACCGGAACAGTGTTGTCTGCGGCAACGTAGAGGGTACCCAGAGCATTCAGGGCATCAGCTACACCACCAGCAAGGTTACCAGCACCCAGAACTGCAGTAGCAGACTGGCCATCAGCAGCAGCCTTCCAACCAGTGTTGACGCCAGCCTTGGTCAGCATGTTACCGTTTGCATCTTTCTTGAATGCGGTTACATCACCGGTGAGGGTCAGGTTAACCTTATCACGCTGAATGGTTTGGTTAGTGGTGACGTTGGTCAGAGCGAAGTCGGTAGCAGTAATATCGGCATCACCGATGTTCAGCTTCAGGAAGCCCTCAGAAACCAGAGCAGTGGCCTTACCAGCATCAGTCAGAGACAGCTCGAACAGCTTACCCAGTTTGAACAACGGCTTGGTTGCTACCGGATCAGCGGTGTAGGAAGCGTTCAGCAGAGCACCGGCAGTCAGAGCTACGGTACCTTGTGAGCCAGACACCAGCTTGAACGCTTGGTTAGCCAGGCTCAGCTTCATCAGGACTTCGGCACCCGCAACGGCAGTAGCTTCAACGTCAGGGGCCAGAGCCAGACGCAGACGCTTGCCGTTGTTGTCGATGGTGTGATCAACAGTCAGCTGGGTGCCATCAGAAGTGGTCTTAAAGAATTTCTGAATATCGGCAACGGCGCTGCTGTTGGCAGCAATGCCATCCGGGCTTACTTCCAAGCCAGGGAACGGAGCGGCCAAGGCGCCATTGGACAGCCACTGACGGATTTCAGCATCGTTGAACTGACCGTCACCTTGGATTTCCATAACAATGAAGCCATTGTTTTTCAGATCACCGAGCTCACTGAAGTTCAGAGTCAGGTTTTGCTGGGCTGTAGAGAAATCCAGAACCGGCTGCTTGGTAACAGAAGCCAGAGAAGTGGTGACGAAAGTGTTGTCGTTCGGGGTGATTACGACATCAGCGAACGCCGGAGCGGTAACGCCAACCATAATGGCCGCTGCAATCAGAGTCTTCTTAAACATAAGTTTTCCTTAAGGATCCTTATTGGATATTTATTCAATAGGGCTGAGCCTATCCGTTGATCAACCTTCGATGCACTGTGAGCACCGAGCACAGACCGACAGTTTCCCGCAAAACAAAGTTAACTGTTGCAGTCCGTGTCCTGTGAGATACAACAGTTTCACTGCGCTCCGAAGTGCGCCTGCATATTCTTAGCCATAGGCTCATGTGTGTCAATTACTAATCTGTGACAAAGATCGCCTTTTGTAGCTTGCATGACACTCATGTACAAAAAGGCACCAGAACCGAACAAAAAACAATCACACCTCAATATCAAATAGCTATATTTGACATATTTATTAATCTTGCCCGTCAGCTGATCGGTACCGTTTGGGCATAGGATCCCACCCGCTGAGTGTACGGAATTGATCTGTATAAAAATCAGCCTCTTCCTTGGAGGTAATAACAAATGGCGTAATAAGAAGCACCAGTTCCGTTTTTTCATGCTTCTTTGTCTGATATTTAAACAAGTTGCCCAGAACAGGTATGTCGCCTAGCAAGGGAACCTTCTCCTCATTGTCGGTTTTATTCTGACTAAGCAAGCCACCTAGGTAGACGGTCTTACCACTATCAGCTAACAACTTGCTCTGTACTGCTCGACGGTTGATCGGTGGCGTATCCCCTCCACCAGCCGATACAGAACTGATCTCTTGTGCAATTGTCATCTCGATCAGGCCGTCGTCGTTGATCGAGGGCGTGATCTCAAGTGACAAGCCAGTATCTATATACTTGTAGCTAGTCGTCACCTGCGGATCACCACTGCCTCCACTGCCGTTTGAAATCTCGCCAGTTTTTACGACAATTTGATCACCAATCTTGATGCTTGCAGTTTCCTGATCAAGAACAACAAGACGCGGGCTAGAAAGAACTTTTGCATTCCCTTCGCTCAATGCCGCCGAAAATTTGGCCGTGACATCACCAAATACACCGTTGAGATTAAGATTTCCCGTCTTACCAATCAGCCCTGTAGTGCCACCGGTAATATCACCTTTAGTAATATTCCACTCAAAACCGAGAGAGCTATCGTTAGTGACTTTCACCTCGGCAATCACCGCCTGGAGCAAGACTTGACGAGGGCGCTGATCCACAAACTGTAACAACTCGACCAATCTCTGGTAATCACTATAACGACCGCTAAAGATAAGAGCGTTACGCTTCGCATCCACAACAACCCGATACTGATCAGTCATCACACTCATCGTCTGCGAATTCGTCTTTTTCGGGGCAAGCGAACCACGGTTTCCCGGCTCACTATTCAAGCTACGATCAGAAGCTCTTGCTGTACCCGTATCATTCTGCCGCTCACGGACTTGCTCTGCAGCAGCCAGTAGATCTTCACCCTGTTGCTTCTGTGAAACAGAGGCATCGCCGTTGCCAAAAATAGATGATACAACGGCCCAGGTATCAGCAACCTTCGTATTTTTTAAAAAGTAAGCGTAAACCCCATCACTGCCACCGGTTGGACGTGGCTTATCAAGTCTCCGCACCCAGTCACGCGTATAATCTAGCCATGCTTGTGTGCTTGCCGTAACTAATAAAGTGTTATTAGACATTGGCACCAAGACTACACCATTAACGCCCTTATTTAAGCTGACAGGAACACTCGCCGCATCGAGTGCTTTAACTAGATCTGTTGTAAGTTCCTCCAGTGTGAGAAATGAAGGTTGCACTACAGACAAATGTGATGCGACACGGTTAGGAATATCTACTTCAGTAAGGATCTTATGCAGTTGATTTATTTCATCTCGTTTGGCAATGACCATTAATGCATTAAGATTGTTCTGCATTAATACGGTTCCACTGCTCTCTTTCACCATTCGTTCGGCCAAGGTGGTTGCCTGCCCTAATGGAAGATAGAAGATAGGTATAATTTCCACCACTTTACCATAACGCAATGCTGGCTGAACAGTGCCGGACACAATGGTCGGAATAGCGTTAGCTGTTTTTTCAGCTGGAATCACTTTCACCACACCATCTTCCAGCGCTAATGCTACGCCATTAACTTGCAATACTTCTTCAACTAAACCTAACAGACGACGCGCATCAACAGGCTTGGCAACCCTCAGAGTCACTGGCTCAGTTTTACTTTGCAATGATTGGTCGACAATATAGTTTAACTCTAGCACTTCACCAAGAGCCAAATTAATAAAATTATTAATTGGCATTTTATCCGCACTTAAGCTTAAGAGCTCTGTTGGCAAAACCAACTTGGCCGCACCGACCGAATCACGATCTTGTGAGCGAAGCAGAGGAGCAGAGCGGACACTCTGCGTGATATTCTGTGCCGGACTCAATTGTTTGTTGATTTTTTTCTCTGCCAAAATAGTGGTTGGCACCACACTACCGTTTTGACTTTCAATAACAGGTTGTACTCCTACTGTCGGAGTAGCTGCGCAGCCAGCTAACACTGCACTACAGACCAGCGTAAGAGAAAAACGACGAGCAATTGTGCTCATTATAATATGACCTCTTTGAAAATATTGTTAGCCTTATTGAGGCTGTACAGGAATGGGGAAAATCTCAAATACTTTAATCTTGCTATCTTTCTCTATTTCAACCTGTCGCTTAAATATATTAATGACTTTACCTACACCGGCTAACTGCTCCCCAGTTTTCACCGCTATCAGCGTCTTTCCCTGAAAGACTGCCACACGTTCTTGACCGCGCATACTAATCGCAACTAGCCGTAGTTCAAGCGCTTGATTCTTACTATCATCAGGTCCAGTATCATCTGATACAGGAGCCTCTACTCTTTCACGAGTTACAGTAAAAGGATTGCCGATATACTTCACTGGTGCAGCTATAGGCACAACGTTTTCTATTGCTTTGTCCTGCATGGAACTATCAGTATCAGATGGAGTGAATACTATCCAGTTGTAGCCCCCATTAACAATAGTCAATATTGATAAAATAATTATAGACTTTACACTTATCCATGATGTCACGATCGATTTCCTTCACGACTCTGAAAGCGAAGTTCATTAGGAGGAAGCTGCCGATATGAGACCAGTGATGTTGTCATCTCGGCTTTCTGATCATTTTTTATAGTAATTGTTATTTTCTCAGGGAGAATTATTTTATTTAATGAAGACAAATTATATATAAAATCAACAACGTTCTGTGAGCCACCACTGAACGACCACTGACTACTAATTTTTTCACCCACCCATGGACGTACTGTTGGCTCTTGAAAACGGCGACTGCCAAATACAAGTGAATTCTCTTTATATGCAATTTCAATAAGGCCAACTTGCTCCGCAACACCACGGTTGTAGTTTTTACTATCAAGGAGACCACCGAGAAGTTGATTATACTGCTCATTGATAGCTTTATTTTGGTACTCTAAAGTATCTCGACTGTTTTTTATTCGCTCAAGACGCTCAATTTTCTTCATATCAGCAAACATGTTTTCTCTTATCCGAGCACGATAGTCTAAATATGGCTCATAGAATAATGAGAATAAGATTATACTAACAATAATTAGAGACACCCACTGCACTAATGGGCTATTAAAATCATTTAGGAATGACTCTCTGTTCACTTCTCTAAAATAAAATTTAAAGTTCATTCATTTTTACCAAAATAATTTCAGCTTTGAAAACCTGAGCCCCATCTCTCCGAACAGTAACATCACCGAGCAACCGGACTTGAGAGACCATCGGCTGTGCGCCCAAAACATCGAGTAATTGGACACTATCCTTAACACTACCCTGAATGATCGCTCGCCCCCCCTCATAGCTAAAGTCCGTTAAGAGTACATCACTGGGTAACTTTTTTATTAACATTTCTAAAAGCTGTACTACAGTTTGCTGCATCCTCTTTGTTTCAGCGAGATGGCGAAGAATACTGCTTTTATAAACGATATCAGCTCTGACTTTTACTAGGTCATTAGTTGAGCTGTTTAGATTAACTAACTCATTTTCAAGCATATTAGACTTCATATGCAGAACAGCAAGATCAGATGCCATAAAAATCAGGCTGGCACAAAAAAAAACTGCAAACTGTTTTTTATAATCCCAGGGGGCACCAACATCAAAATAACCAGCGCATTTTCCTGCTGATAACACGCCAGGGGCTGGAGCTTTTATTTTATATCTATCCAGTAATTTACCCGAAAACTCTATATAATCATGCGTGGCAAAGATATCTATATCTTGCGTTGATAGAGAATGAAACCAGCGCTCATAGAGCGGGTTGTCAAGCGGATAAAACTCTTGAATTTCCCCATGGCGAGAAACCAAACAACCGAAAAGATTATTATTTTCTTGATAGCAGAGAAGGCCTTGCTTTTTTCTTATAGAAAAAATACCACAATGATATGCAAGGGAGGGTATAACATGAGTCACAGGACAAGGAAAGTGAACCTCTTCTTTATTCCAAAACCATAGCGCAATTCGCCATTTATCATTGCGATGATAAACTAAGTAATAGTGACCACTATGCGTCCATTCTACTAATGAAGCCAGCTCATTCTGAATACATTGTTCAAGTGCTGAGCGACTGACTAGACTTACTTCATATTCCAAATATTTAAATAGACAATGACTTTGTGGTATAAGACCAACCACCTTGTGAAACTGCCTACTTTGGATATAGGTAGAACTCAATAAAATATCAGAACTGTTAGTAGCCACAGCGTCAACAACAGTTACGGAGAAAAACGACGACAGCTTATTTTTAAAGTAATTAATCATTTTTTATGACAAATCGCTCATTATCAGGGAAGAGCCAGAGACTACGCCTGGGTGGGAACCTACTAGTGGTTCTAATTTGATATTCTCCACGAGACCGATATCCATTATACTCAAAATATATATAATATCTTGAACTTTGTGTTAACTCAAGACCTTCATTACTTAAACCATTTTTAGATATAATCTCGGACAATAACCGCCATTGCCGCTTACGCTTATAATACTTAACTTTATCTATTTGAGCAGGACTAAAACCAAATATATCACGAGATAAAAGACCATCAGGAATAGATGCATAATTAACCCATGATGACCCTAGGAGGGCAGTATAGTCTCTCAAGCCATCACTATACTCACCATTGTATACTGTAGGCGAGATCCCCTCGATCAGCATTAGTTCATCAAGTGAACGAAATAATGCGCCTCTTCCATAGTTACTGTGACGATCTTGCCATTTGAATATGAGTTCTGAGACAGCTCGAGGATCGCTAACTTGATAGCTACTCAACAGCTTACTCATCTTGTCATGATCATAAAAACGCAGACTTAGAACACCAGCCTGATCTTGTACTCTGACGGTGACGTCATTACTTAGCTTAAGAGGCTCACCATCGACAGGAATATATACATTGCCTAGTGAGAAACCTCCGGGTTCTTGCTCTCCGACAAGCATAGATAAAAATAATCTGTGTTCTGCATCATTAATTTTCAATCGTGCAGCCCAACGGCTTTTTTCATATGCCTGCTCTGTTAACAACGTATCGGTGCGGATGACAATCATCAGACTAATACTGATTAATATTGTCATTACAATCAGCGTCATTGGCAGCACCATGCCCATGCTACGCTTCATTTTTTGAAAATCTCATCATCAATATGACTGCTTGATGTGTATCGGGTAACCGGAAAAAACCAATCAATCCTCTTTTCATTCGCTAAGACCATACTAATATTGACAAGTAGTGGCATGGCCATCTCTTTATTACTATCAAAGAAATCGAGCCATACCGGCTCACTTCTATAATACTTTTCTTCACTCATAGGTATTGACTCTCCCTCGCTAGGTTCGCGGATGGGAGCAAGATATCTGATATAATAGGTTTTAATATTACTTAATAATGCTATTGTTTCCTTATCCCTATCAAAATATTGATTTCCATAAAATGGATCCGCATTTTTTTTTTCTGCATAGTTGAGAGTAAAGCCATTTCTATAACTGGAGAACCAAAGAGTGACGGTTGCATAATTACCAGGACCCGATAGGATCGGAGAGCCTGTTAATAAATAAAGACTTTGATCATTACCTCTAAAGAAAGGACTTGCTTCACCATAACTAAGTGGAAACAGTGTTGCGTTGCTATCATTAAACATCATTGATAGCCAGTTAAATCTAGACTGCAACATGCCACTCATTTCAACTTTTTTTTCTAAACGAGACCAAGCAAGACGCCCTTGATCAAGGCCGGATAGAACGATAGATATTGAGAAGGAAAAAATCACTATGGTCACAAGCAACTCAACCAACGTGAAACCATTTATTTTTTTATTTTTCATGCCAACCAATTAATTCAAATGAAAATGCGCGATGACTATCTTTATATAGACTGTAGTTAACCGTTATCTTATACATCTGTAAATCATAGCCAGGTTGGGCTACGTCTTCTGAACGAATCGGAAAAACACCACTTATTGGTTCAGCATTCCACTCATAATGATGATCACCAATCTCTCCCACACCTGATTGCACTTTTAGCGGATTTATATCTTGCAATGAATTAAATACATTTTCTTCAAAAGATATTCTTTCTTGGACTTTGTCGACTCGCGATATTCTGAAAGAGCTTTCACCCACAAATCGAAAGACTAAAGCACTTACTGTCGCCATAATAGTTAATGCGATCAGCACTTCAATCAAAGTAAAACCATTATTTTCTTTTCTCATAAGACAAAGTTAATTGACAGTCCAGATTGGTAAACGATAATCGCCAAATATTATTTGACTCAGTTTTTACAAGAACCTCCCCCCCTGAACAAACTCTGTCAGGTCGAAAGATCACAGGAGTACCACTAACGATTTCTATCTTATGCTTTCCTGATATTTCCTTCGTCTCTTTCTGCTCGGGAGAAAAGATAAAGTAACGTCCATCCTTCCTATTTTCCAACATGTTTTTTTTTATATCAGCCAAATATCTTTCAATGTGATTTCTTTCAGTGTATCTGATAAATTGGCCCCATAGATTTGGGGCCACAACAGCAGTTAATAGTGCAGAGAGTGAGACCACGATTAACAACTCAATCATGGTAAATCCTTTTACGTACATTAGAATCTGCCTATGTCTTTATCTTCACCCTCACCACCTTTACGGTTATCCTTACCAAGAGTATATAGTGCATATTCACCAGTGTTTTTTAACTCATAATGATATGGACGACCCCACGGATCATTCGGAAGTTCTTTTGCCAAGTAAGGACCATCCCAGCTAACGCTACCTTCCGGAGCCCGGAACAACGCACCTAGACCTTGCTCTGTCGTTGGATAGTCACCGTTGTCTAGTCTATAAGTGTTCAGTGCAGACACAAGCAGTTCGATCTGAGCTTCAGCAACTTTGGTTTTTGATGAACCAACTTTTTGGAATAATCTTGGTCCCACCAAACCAGCCAATAGTGAAATTAAAACCAATACAACTAATAACTCAATGAGAGTAAAACCACGCATCTTATTCAACTTCATTTTACCACCCTATATCATTCACAGAGATAATACCAGAAATAAGTATGACCATAATTGAACCAACGATTGTACCCATAATTACTATTACCAATGGTTCCAGAATTGAGAGTATTTGCCTTATCCCTTTCGAAAGTCGTCTCTCATATAAAGCATTAATTTCTTTAAAGCAGATTGGCAATGAAGCACCAATTTCACCAGTTTTAATCAGTCGAATGACAACGAGCGGGAAAACATTATAAGTTGCTAATGCATCAGCTAATCGCTCACCTTCTTTAACTCTCTGGATAACTCTTTGGATATCTCTCCGCCCCTTTTCTCCGGACATTGCATTTGCAGATAATTCAACCGCATCAACCAGCTCAACGCCTGACTCTAACAGTTTCTGCATGCTACCACTGAATTGCACTATAACCCAAGCCCTGAAAAGGGTAGAGAAAAAAGGTAATTTTAACAGTAATGAAAGCAGCTTTTCGTACAATGTCCCATATTTAACTCCATATATAAGAGCGGATATCACCAAGCCAATTGACAAAAATATCAAAATTATATTATTGTTAATGAAGTCTGATACCGAGATTAGCTGCACTAAGCTACTACCTGCAGCAGCCGCTTCATCTGTAACCATGGACTTGAAATTTGGAATAACATACAAAAATAGGAAAAATACAACAGAAAAGCATACTACCAACAAAAATACTGGATATGTTAAGGCTGTTTTCACCTCAGAAACTATTTTTTCTTCTCGCTCGACTCGTTCAGCAATGCTAATGAGGGACTCATGGATACTGCCATTTTCCTCACCCAACCTCAGCATGGGCGACACATAGTAAGGAAAAATATCGGGCAAGCTCGCGACAGAGTCAGACAGAGATGAACCAGATGATATATCCGACTTCATTCTTTTCAGAGCTGCTGTAAGATGGCTATCTGACGTGGTTTCTATTAATGACGTAAGACATTCATCCAGTTGCATACCGCTCTGCCTGAGAGTAGCCAGCTCCCGAAGGGTCGTCATTAGAGTTTCTCGTGATATCTTTGCCTTAACAACTCCCCGATATTTCTCGAGTAAAATAACACTATATCCACGTAACGTCAGTATCTTGTTAGCATTTTCTTCATTTTCAGCTTGAATCCATCCATTTAATAGCTGACCATTAGAGGTTCTTACTATATATTTAAAGTAGTTCATCCCACTACTCTCATAACTTCTTCAAGAGATGTTTCACCATAGGCAGCACGTAAAATGGCGTCTTCTTTCAGTGTTCTCATTCCTTGGTCATTAGCAACCATATTTAATGATGATGAATTAATGTCACAGTCATAGCTATTATTCCACCGCATTAGCTCAAAAATTGCTATACGCCCTTTATAACCTGTATAGTTGCATTTTTCACAACCGAAAGGAGACTTAAATTCTACGTGTTTAGGCAACAAATGTGCCCATTTATCCGAAAATGCACTCCAATCAACCCCTACCTTTTCTGCAGGTAATGGGTATGGAACCGAGCATTCAGGACATAGCTTACGAAGTAATCGCTGAGCCATAACCCCCACAATGGTTGATTTAATTAGATAATCAGGAATGCCAATATCTTTGAGACGAATAAAACTGCTAGGGGCATCATTTGTGTGCAATGTTGAATAAACAAAATGTCCTGTCAGGGCAGACTGTATTGCTATTTGTGCTGTTTCTTTATCGCGCATTTCACCAATGAGCATAACATCGGGATCTTGCCTTAAAGCAGACCTAAGCACAGTCGCGAAATCTAGTCCTATTTCACTATTCACTTGAATCTGTGTCAGCCCAGACATTTGATATTCAACAGGATCTTCAACAGTGATTATTTTCTTATCATCATCATTGATTTGCTCCAACAAGGTATACAACGAGGTTGTTTTACCACTTCCTGTTGGGCCGGTGATCAAGAAAATACCGTTTCTTTGATTTATTATTTCACTGATTATAGAAAGTTGATCTGGAAACATGTTAAGTTCACGTTTCTCAGAGGACTTACTCCCACTTAATAAGCGTAGTACCGCATTCTCACCATGCACAGTTGGCGTGGTGGCCACCCGGATATCTATGTAAACTCCTGATAGCCTAACTCGCATTCGTCCATCTTGCGGAAGCCTACGCTCAGATATATCCAAACCAGACATTAGTTTAATTCTTGATATGATCGCGGCATGCTGAGATATACCAGGTTTGTCAGTTGTTTTTAAAACGCCATCTATCCTAAAACGAACAATAAAAGTATCTTTGTTAATTTCAAAGTGTATATCTGATGCTTTATTTTTAATCGCACTTTGAATACATTCATTAACGAATCTAACGACAGGCGCAGAAGATATATCATGCCGCTCCTGTTCACCTTTTAAATTAGTCGAGGTACTTTCTTGTATCCCAGAATGTAGCTTACGTAATTCGTAGTTAGAGACAAGAACAGGAACGACCTGAACTCCATATATTTTCTTCAGAGAAGAAGCTACAAAAGAATCCCATACATCAAGTAATGCAACGTAAAGAACTGCATTGTCAACCAACAATGGATACGCTTGGCGCTGTCGCCACCATTCTGAGTGAAAAAATGAATCAACTAACTCTGTTTGTATATTATCTATCTGGCCAATAGTTTCATCAATAAAAACATCCAGTGTATATAGGCCAAGTTGCTCAGCAAGCGCACTGATCACCTCTGCTTCCGAGCAAAATCCATGAGATATGCATATCTCACCAAACCTTACGTTTTCAGATGAGTGCTCTAACTGTATTTTTAGAATTTCATCAACATTATCACTTGTTATATATCCTTTAGATACTAGGAGCTCTCCAATTTTCATTTTTACCACCTGATAAATACTATATATGATTATAGAGCATCACTAAAACTTAGTTTTAATTTACTAAAGATCTTTGATGAGATAAACAATCCAATTAGTGACACGATAAAAAGGTAAAATACCCGTTTAAGTGACAACTCCCCACCATATATTATCTCTCTCAATGCATCAGCTATAATACTAATCGGGTTCAAATATAGGAATTTGGCAAGTGATGCTGGGGCAGTTTTAATTGAGAAGAATACAGTACTAGTAAAAAGCAATACTAAACTTGCAGCCGGAATTATCTGTTGTATGTCCCTTACAAAGACAGAGACAGATGAAACAACATATGAAATTGCTAGAAGTGTTGTCATATATACCATTATAATTAATGGTATATATATGAAACTAGAAAATGATGATATGTATCCCATATATAAAGAGTAAACTATTGACAATAGAATACCAATGACAAAATTGACCGTTGAAGAGAGCACTACTGACAGAGGTAACACTTCTATGGGGAAAACGACTTTCTTAACAATCTGGGCATTGCTTCTTATTATCGTAGCAGCATTAGCCATCACTTCAGATATATAAACATGCGTAACAATACCAATGAAGAGCATTAACGCGTAGTCTGCATATTCACTATCACCAACCGCCCATCTGGCTTTAAACACATGTAAGAAAACAGTCGAATATACCAACAGCATAAACAATGGATTAATTACATTCCAAACTGCACCAAATATAGTTCCTCTATACTTAGCACTTATATCTCTTTTAACTAAAGACCATGTAATATATATACTTTGTTTATTCACAATATTTACCATGCCCTAATTATATCTTTCAGACATTGTGCTGAAAGATCTTTCTTTGACAGTAATGGTTTACCTTCTATAGGCCATACTATTTCAATGTCTGAATCATTCCACATTAATGACCTTTCATTCTCTGGAAAATAGTACTCAGTTGTCTTGTATAAGAACTCTGCGTTTTCTGTTAGAGTATAAAAACCATGTGCAAACCCTTCCGGGATCCACAACTGTCGTTTGTTTTGTGCACTGAGGTTGACGCCTACCCATTGCCCAAAGGTCGGCGAGCCTTTTCGGATATCCACCGCGACATCAAACACTTCACCAACGACACAACGCACCAATTTCCCTTGTGCATGCGGAGCCAGCTGATAATGGAGCCCACGTAGTACACCCTGACTCGAGCGTGAATGGTTATCCTGGACAAACTCAATCGCTCGCCCCACCGCTTCTTCAAAGATTCTTTGATTAAAACTTTCGAAGAAGAAACCTCTGTCATCACCAAACACGCGTGGCTCAAAGATGAGCACGTCAGGAATAGAGGTTTTAATTACATTCATTGGATTACCCACACCTTGTGATGCTAGAGAGGAAAAAACTGAGCCTACTTATGAATACATTAAGCTCTGGCGATGAGCTTCAGCAGATACTGGCCATAGGCATTCTTCGCAAGTGGCGCCGCCAGACTTTTCACTTGTTCTACGTCAATGAACTTCTTTCGATAGGCAATCTCTTCCGGGCAGGCCACTTTCAGCCCCTGACGGGTCTCGATGGTCTGAATAAAGTTACTCGCTTCAATCAGACTTTCATGGGTGCCGGTATCCAGCCAGGCATAACCACGGCCCATCATGGCCACCGACAGATTACCTTGTTCCAGGTAGATACGGTTCACATCGGTAATTTCCAGCTCACCACGCGGCGACGGCTTCAGGCTCTTGGCGATTTCCACCACGCTGTTGTCGTAAAAATAGAGGCCGGTCACTGCATAGTTGCTCTTGGGCTCCAACGGCTTCTCTTCCAGTGAAATAGCGGTACCTTGCTTATCAAATTCCACCACCCCATAACGCTCCGGGTCGTGCACATGGTAGGCAAAGACGGTCGCACCGCTCTCTTTGGCCGCTGCCGCCTCCAACTGTTTCTGCAGGTCGTGGCCGTAGAAGATGTTGTCCCCCAGCACCAGCGCACAGGGGTCTGAACCGATAAACTCTTCCCCCAGAATAAAGGCTTGTGCCAAACCGTCCGGGCTCGGCTGTACCTTGTATTGCAGGTTCAGGCCCCACTGGCTGCCATCACCCAGCAATTGTTCGAAACGGGGGGTGTCTTGCGGCGTGCTGATGATCAAAATATCGCGAATACCGGCCAGCATCAGGGTGCTTAACGGATAGTAGATCATCGGTTTGTCATAAATGGGCAGTAGTTGCTTGCTCACTGCCATGGTGACTGGATAGAGACGGGTGCCGGAGCCACCGGCCAGAATAATGCCTTTACGTTTGGTCATAATGCTTGGTTCTTATTTTTAAATTTCAAAAGAGAGGGTGGCTTGACACCACTCCTTTCTGTTTTATCCCTACCAGCCATGGACGCGTTCAACACATCCCTGGCCAGTGATTTATTTGCCCAGGATCTCGGTCAACATCCGCTCCACGCCGACGGTCCAGTCCGGCAGCACCAGATCGAAGGTGCGCTGGAATTTGCTGGTATCCAGGCGGGAGTTATGAGGGCGTTTGGCCGGGGTCGGGAAGACGCTGGTCGGCACGGCATTGAGTTGCGTGACCGCCAGTTCAACACCGGCCTCTCTGGCGTTGGCAAACACCAGCTGGGCGTAGTCAAACCAGGTGGTGGTGCCGGAGGCAATCAGATGATACAGCCCGGCGACCTCGGGTTTGCGCTGCGCCACGCGGAGTGCATGGGCGGTGCAATCGGCCAGCAACTCGGCACCGGTCGGGGCGCCAAACTGGTCATTGATGACCGACATTTCGCTGCGCTCCTTGCCAAAACGCAACATGGTCTTGGCAAAATTGGCGCCGCGGGCAGCGTAGACCCAGCTGGTACGGAAGATCAGGTGGCGCGAGCACAGGGCCGCAGCCTGCTCACCCGCCAGCTTGGTCTCGCCGTAGACGTTGAGCGGTGCGGTCGCATCGGTTTCCAGCCAGGGGCGCTCACCAGTGCCATCGAACACATAGTCCGTGGAGTAGTGTACCAACCAGGCCCCCAATGCCTCCGCTTCTTTGGCGATAGCGGCCACGCTGGTGGCGTTGAGCAGCTCGGCAAACTCCCGCTCGCTCTCCGCCTTGTCGACTGCCGTGTGGGCAGCCGCGTTCACAACGACATCGGGTTTGACCAAGCGCACCGTTTCAGCCACACCGGCCGGATTGCTGAAGTCGCCACAATAGTCGGTCGAGTCAAAATCGACGGCAGTGACCCGGCCCAATGGGGCGAGCGAGCGTTGCAGTTCCCAGCCAACCTGACCATTCTTGCCAAACAGCAGAATATGCATCAGGCACGCTCCCCGTAGTTTTGCTCGATCCAGGATTGATAGGACCCGCTCTTGACGTTGTTGACCCACTGCTGGTTATCCAGATACCACTGCACTGTCTTGCGGATACCTGATTCAAAGGTCTCTTGCGGTTGCCAGGCGAGCTCGGTGCTCATCTTGCTGGCATCAATGGCATAGCGGCGGTCGTGACCGGGGCGGTCGGCGACGTAGGTGATCTGATCGCGATAAGAGCCAGCCTTGGGCACCATCTCGTCAAGCAGATCACACACTGTATGCACCACCTCCAGATTCTGTTTCTCGTTATGACCGCCAATGTTGTAGGTCTCCCCGATCAAGCCCGTGGTCACCACCTTGTAGAGCGCGCGGGCATGATCTTCCACATAGAGCCAGTCACGGATCTGGTCGCCCTTGCCATAGACAGGCAGCGGCTTGCCATCCAGCGCATTGAGGATGACCAGCGGGATCAGCTTCTCGGGGAAGTGGAACGGGCCGTAGTTGTTGGAACAGTTGGTGACGATGGTCGGTAGGCCGTAAGTACGGCGCCAGGCGCGCACCAGATGGTCACTGGAGGCCTTGGAGGCAGAATAGGGGCTGCTGGGGGCATAGGGGGTGATTTCGGTAAAGAGCGGCAGTACCACACCGGGGGCGACTTCATCCGGATGGGGCAGGTCGCCATATACCTCGTCGGTGGAGATGTGGTGGAAGCGGAAGGCCGCCTTGCGTACCTCGTCCAGACCGTTCCAGTAGGCGCGAGCCGCCTCCAGCAGCATGTAGGTGCCGACAATATTGGTCTCGATGAAGTCGGCAGGGCCTGTGATGGAGCGATCGACGTGGCTCTCGGCCGCCAGGTGCATCACGGCGTCCGGTTGATGCTGGGCAAACACCCGATCCAGTTCGGCGCGGTTGCAGATATCCACCTGCTCAAAGGCATAACGTTCACTGTTTGCGACACTGGCCAAGGATTCCAGGTTGCCCGCATAGGTGAGTTTATCGAGGTTGATAACTGAATCGTTGGTATCCCGAATGATATGACGAACAACCGCCGAGCCGATAAAGCCTGCGCCACCAGTGACAAGAATCTTCATAGTTATGCTCTTGAAAAGTAATAGAAATTCGGTTCTTTTTGAACCAGTTACCATTGTTCATAGTGGTGAAAATGCTCGCTCAAATGGCGGATTTCTGACACCAACCACGAAAAAGACAATAGCTACCGCCCCTGGGTTACAGCCCCCAGATTGCTGCTTTTGACCGGATTGTGTGTGCTGTTGGCCATAGCGCCCTCCAGCTTGGGAAAATTCTGTCACCGCTCCCTGATGACAAAAGTGCGATTTCTCTTGCACATTGAACATGCCAGTTTACAAAAAAACCGCCGTCAATCGTTGCCATGCCCCAAGGGCAAAGTCCGGATTTTAGCGCCTTTCCTGGCCGCTTGAACAGCCATAACAACCCTTCCTGAAGTAAGCGATTTACGCCCTCTCCCGTAGCGGTTCTCTGCTCTTCCAGCAGAAGGAGATGATCTGCCAACCACCAACAAAGCCTCCTTTGAGGCCAAAAAGGTCGTTACCAGCCGGATTCAAAAGTAAAAATAGTGACAAGCGACGCATTAGTACGGAGCGCGCTCACAAGACCGCCACTTTTTGCCAATCCGGATGGAGACACGTAACACTTTCTTACAATTGCCCCCCGCCGCACACGTAAAAATTCAGCTCTTCCACCAGAGTCTGATACCGATCACAACTCTGTCTGCACGACGTATTATGTCACTTGAGCTTCATATGTATATGTTTTTGCAGCAAACAAACAGGGCGAACCTGATGGTTCGCCCTGTGACGGTAAGATAACGCAAGGAGGAAAGTGTGGCTACTGTCAGCTTTTTCCTTTGCCACCCTCGCCATCGGCAGCTTGCCAGCCACCGCCGACGGCCTTGTAGAGCGCGACCTGGTTGCTGAGCTGCGCCAGACGGGTAGTGATCAGCCCTTGTTTGGCGCTGAACAGCGAGCGTTGGGCATCGAGCCGGGTGAGATAACTGTCCACCCCCTTCTCGTAGCGTACCTCCGCCAGCTTGAAGTAGGTCTGACTCGCCTTCACCAACTCCTGCTGGGCCTGCAGTTGCTGCTGATAGTCAGCCTGGGCGCCGAGTGTATCTGCCACTTCCTTGAAGGCGGTCTGGATGCTCTTCTCGTAGCTCGCCACCGCCTGTTTGGTGCTCACCTCGGCCACATCCAGATCCGCGATGCGCTTGCCGCCGTCAAAGATCGGCAGATTGATCTGCGGCATGAAGGTCCAGGTACCGGTGCCACCGTCAAACAACCCGCTCAACTGATTGCTGGCGGTGCCCGCCGTCGCGGTCAGCGAGATGGTCGGGAAGAAGGCCGCACGGGCGGCGCCGATATTGGCATTGGCCGCCTTCAGGCTGTGCTCGGCCGCCAGGATGTCCGGGCGCTGTTGCAGCAGGCTGGAAGGGGCACCCACCGGGATGGCCGCCAGCTGCACCTCGGCCAGGGTCGCCGGCTCGGTCATCAGCGCGGGGACACCAGTCCCGAGCAGCAGCGCCAGGCCATTTCTGTCCTGTTTCACCTGCCGTTGATACTGGGCCAGGCTCACCTTGGCGTTCTCCAGCGCGGTACGGCCCTGAGCCAGCTCCATCTCGGAGGCGGCCCCCAGCCGGTACTTGTGCTCGGTCAGACCATAGCTCTCCTGCTCGGTGGCCAGGGTCGCCTCGCTCAGCGCCAGCAGTTCCTGATCCGCCAGCAGGGTGAGATAGGCGTTGGCCACCGAGGCCACCAGCGCGATCTGGGTGCTGCGCTGGGTCTCGATTTGCGCCAGATAGGTCTCCAGCGCCTGATCTTTCAGACTCTGGATCCGGCCGAACAGGTCCAGCTCGTAGGCGGTGATGCCGATGTTGGCGCCGTACTGGCTGCTGATGGTGCCCTGCCCCGTGCTGCTGAGATCGTCCGATCCCTGCTGGCGGGTACCCGAGCCATTGGCAGCCAGGGTCGGCAGCTGTGCCGCCCGCTGGATCCGGTATCTGGCCTCGTAGGCCTCCACGTTGAGGGCCGCGATGCGCAGATCCCGGTTGTTCTCGAGAGCCGTGGCGATCAACTGCTGCAGGGCGGGATCGAGGAACTGCTGGCGCCAGGAGGAGACGGCCGCCTCCCCTGCCGGGTTGCTCTGCCAGGTGGCGCCTTGTGGCAGCTCGGGGCGCTGGTAATCGGGGGCCATGGAACAGCCCCCCAACAGAAGAGTAACGCTCAAGGCGATCAGGGTCTTAGTCATGTTTGATCTCCTCGGCATGGGCCAGACGCGCTTGCTTGGTGCTGTGCTTGGTGAAATAGCGCATCACCAGCACGAAGAACAGCGGCACAAAGAAGATGGCCAGCACGGTGGCACTGATCATCCCCCCCATCACGCCGGTACCGATGGCGTTTCGGCTGCTGGCGCCGGCGCCGGTACTGATCACCAGCGGCAATACGCCGAGGATGAAGGCGAGCGAGGTCATCAGGATCGGACGCAGACGCAGGCGCGCCGCCTCCACCACGGCTTCGCTCAGCCCCATGCCCCTGTCATAGAGCTCTTTGGCAAATTCCACGATCAGAATCGCGTTCTTGGCCGACAGCCCTATGGTGGTGAGCAGGCCCACCTGGAAGTAGACATCGTTCTCCAGCCCACGCAGGGTGGCGGCCACAATGGCTCCCAGCACTCCGAGCGGTACCACCAGCATCACCGAGAACGGAATGCTCCAGCTCTCGTAGAGGGCGGCCAGACAGAGGAACACCACCAGCAGCGAGATGGCGTAGAGGGCCGGCGCCTGAGAGCCCGCCTGCCGCTCCTGATAGGAGAGACCGGTCCACTCGATGCCGATGCCTTCCGGCAGCAGCTTCACCATCTGCTCGATGGCGGCCATGGCGTCACCGGTACTCTTGCCCGGTGCCGCCTCCCCAACGATCTCCATCGCCGGCACGCCGTTGTAACGTTCCAGCCGTGGCGAGCCGAAGCTCCAGTCGGTGCTGGCAAAGGCGGAGAAGGGCACCATTTGACCGGCGCTGTTGCGCACGTACCAGAGCTTGAGATCTTCCGGGTTCATCCGGAAGGGGGCATCCGCCTGCAGGTAGACCTTCTTGACCCTGCCTCTGTCGACAAAGTCGTTCACATAGGCAGAACCCCAGGCACTGGAGAGCGTGCTGTTGATGTCGCTGATGGAGAGCCCCTGCGCCAGCGCCTTCTCGTAGTCGATCTTGATGTCGAGCTGGGGGGTGTCTTCCATCCCGTTCGGGCGCACCCGCACCAGGTTGGGATCCTGCGCTGCCATGCCGAGCAGCTGGTTGCGCGCCGCCATCAGCTTGTCGTGGCCCACGCCGGCCCGATCCTGCAGATAGAAGTCAAAGCCGGTGGCCGTCCCGAGCTCCGGGATCGGAGGCAGGTTGAAGGCGAACACCTGGGCTTCCTTGATGCTGAACAGGTAGCCCATAGCGCGGCCGATGATGGCATTGGCGCTGCGATCCGGCGTGTTGCGCTCTTTCCAGTCTTTCAGCTTGATGAAGGCCATGCCGCTGTTCTGACCGCTACCGGCAAAGCTGAAGCCCGCCACCGTCAGCACGGAGTCGACGTTATCCTTCTCGTTCTTCATGAAGTAGTCGCGCATGTCGGCCAGCACCACCTCGGTGCGCTGCTTGGTCGCCCCGACCGGCAGTTGCACCATGGACATGATGACCCCCTGATCCTCTTCCGGCAGGAAGGAGGTGGGCATGCGCATGAACAGGATGGCCAGTACCGCCAGCATGGCGGCATAGATGATGCCGTAGCGGACCCCTTGCTTGACCACCTTGCGCACCCCGCTCTGGTAGCGGTTGGCGCTGGCGTCGAAGGCCCGGTTGAACCAGCCGAAGAAACCGCGCTTGGCACCGAACTCGCCATGCTTGATGGGCTTGAGCAGGGTGGCGCACAGGGCCGGGGTCAGGATCAGCGCCACCAGCACCGACAGCACCATGGCCGAAACGATGGTGAGGGAGAACTGGCGATAGATGGCACCGGTGGAGCCGCCGAAGAAGGCCATCGGCACGAACACCGCCGAGAGCACCAGGGCGATCCCCACCAGGGCGCCGGTGATCTGGGTCATCGACTTGCGGGTCGCCTCGAGCGGAGAGAGATCCTCCTCGCTCATCAGGCGCTCCACGTTCTCCACCACCACGATGGCGTCATCCACCAGCAGGCCGATGGCCAGCACCAGACCGAACATGGTCAGGGTGTTGATGGAGAAGCCGAACGCCGCCATGACGCCGAAGGTCCCCAGCAACACCACGGGCACGGCGATGGTCGGGATCAGGGTGGCGCGGAAGTTCTGCAGGAACAGATACATCACGCAGAACACCAGGAAGATCGCCTCCACCAGGGTCTGCACCACCTCCTCGATGGAGATCTTCACGAACGGCGTGGTGTCGTACGGGTAGACGATCTCCATGTTGGCCGGGAAGTAGGCGGAGAGCTCGCCCAGCTTGCCACGCACCTTCTCGGCGGTATCCAGCGCGTTGGCACCGGTCGCCAGCTTGATGGCCACCGCCGCGGTGGGTTGCCCATTGTAGAGCGCCTCGGCATCGTAGCTTTCACCGGCCAGCTCGACCCGGGCCACGTCTTTGAGCCGTACCTTGGAACCGTCCTGGTTCACCCGCAGCAGGATGTCGTTGAACTGCGCCACGGTGGAGAGCCGGGTCTGCCCCATGATGGTGGCGGTGAACTGCTGATCGGTCACCGCCGGGGTGCCCCCCAGCTTGCCGAAGGCTACCTGGGTGTTTTGCGCCTTGATGGCGGTCTGCACATCCCCCGGGGTCATCTGCACCCGGTTGAGCTTGTTGGGATCGAGCCAGACCCGCATGGAGTACTGGCTGCCGAACAAGGTGATGTCCCCTACCCCGTCCAGACGGCTGAGCGGCTCCTTGATGTTGGCCACCACATAGTCAGCCAGGTCATCGTTGGTCATGGCGCCATCTTTGGAGATGAAGGCGGCCACCATCAGGAAGCTGCTGGAGGTCTTCTGGACCCGGATCCCCTGCTGCTGCACCTCTTGCGGCAACAGCGACATGGCTTGCTGCAGCTTGTTCTGCACCTGTACCTGGGCGATGTCGGGGTCGGTTCCCGGCTGGAAGGTGAGGGTGACCGACACCCGGCCGGAGGAGTCCGACTGGGAGGACATGTAGAGCAGGTGATCCAGCCCGGTCATGTTCTGCTCGATGATCTGGGTCACCGAATCTTCCACCGTCTTGGCGGAGGCCCCCGGGTAGCTGGCGGAGATGCCCACGGCGGGCGGCGCAATGCTCGGATACTGGGCAACCGGCAGGCCTATGATGGCCAGGCTGCCCGCCAGCATGATCACCAGGGCGATCACCCAGGCGAAAATGGGTCTGTCTATGAAAAATCGTGCCATGAGGCGACTACTCCATCCTACTTGTTGACCGGGGCATTGGCCGGCGCCTGGGCAGACGGCGCAGCGGCGCCCTGTTCAGCCGGCGCCACGACAACCCCGGGTTTTACCTTTTGCAGGCCGGCGACGATCACCCGCTCACCCGCCTTGAGACCGGATTCCACCACCCAGTCACTGCCGACGATGCGGCCCAGCTGCACTTCACGCAGCTCCACCTTGTTGTCCGCCGTCACCACCATCACGGTGGCACCGCCTTTCGGGGTACGGGTCACCGCGGTCTGCGGCACCAACAGCCCTTCGGCGCGCTCGCCCTCCTGCAGGGTGGCACGCATGAACATACCCGGCAGCAGCAGCTGATGAGGGTTGGGGACGATCACCCGCAGGGTCACCATGCCGGTGGTCTCATCCACGGTCACATCGGAGAACTGCAGTGAGCCCTCTTCACCGTAGGTGGAGCCATCTTCCAGCTGGAAGCTCACCCGGGCGCCTTTTTGCTCGTCCTGGGTCAGCTTGCCGGCCGCCACCTGGCGCTTGAGGCGCAGCAGATCGGCGGTGGACTGGCGCACGTCCACATACATGGGATCGAGCTGCTGGATGGAGGTGAGGCTGTCGGCCTGCTGGGCCGTCACCAGCGCCCCCTCGGTCACCGCGGACTTGCCGATGCGGCCGCTGATGGGGGCCGTGATGCGGGTGTAGGCCAGGTTGATATTGGCGGTTTGCAGCGCCGCCTTGGCGGCACCGATTTCGGCCAGCTGCTGCTTCCAAGCCGCGTCGGCGTCGTCATACTCCTGGCTGCTGATGGCCTTCACCTTCACCAGCTCGGCATAGCGCTTGGCCTTGAGGCGGGCGCTCTGCTCGTTGGCCTGCGCCTTGGCCAGGTTGGCCTTGGCACTGGCCACCGCAGCCTGATAGACGGCGGGGTCGATCTGGTAGAGCAGCTGACCGGCCTTGACGTCGCTGCCCTCGGTAAAGAGGCGCTTGAGAATGATGCCGCTCACCTGGGGGCGCACCTCGGCGACCCGCAGCGGGGCGCTGCGGCCAGTCAGCTCGGTGGTGAGCTGCAACGGCGCCGTGTGCAGGGTGACGACATCCACCGCGGCCGGCGGCATCGCACCGGGTCCTTGCTGGGCGGGGCCCTGTTCGCCGCAAGCGGTCAGCAGACCGCTCGCCAGCAGCGCAAGGCCGACTGAACGTGCGAGAATATGTTTATGCATGAAAAACCTGAGCCTCTGTCTATCAATGAAAAACCACAGGGTTTATAGGACCCGGTTGGTAAAATTGGAAAGATGAGGCAATATACATACATTCATAAATGTATGTAAGTGACTTTTTTTACTTTTACAAGGTGCGCAGAGAGATGGCCAGAAGAACCAAAGAAGAGGCGCAGCAGACCCGCTGCCACATCATGAGTACGGCCCTGGATCTGTTCTGCTCACAAGGCCTGGCCAAGACCAGCCTGACCGACATCGCCAGGGCCGCCGAGCTGACCCGGGGCGCCATTTACTGGCATTTCAAGAACAAGGAAGAGCTGTTCGTCTCCCTCTGGGAGGAGCTCTGTCAGCCCCTCTCCCACCAGCTCGATGCCTGCGTCTCCGAGCAGGAGCCTGACCCCCTCGGCAAGCTGCGCAGCTTCCTCAAGGGGGTGATCATCAAGATAAGCACCGAGCCCGCCCATCAGCAGATGTTCACCATACTGTTCAACCTGGAGTCGCTGGAGGGAGAAGCCATCTCACTGCGCGAGCACATGCGCAGCCAGTCCAACAACTTCTTCCGGGATCTGGAGATTACCCTGGGCAATGCGGTGCGCCTCGGCCAGCTGCCGCAGGAGCTGGATCTGCAGCGGGCCGCCACCCTGCTGCACTGCACCCTGGATGGCTACATCATCAACTGGCTGCACTTCCCGGATCGCATCGACTTGCGCCAGGAGGCCGACTTTGTGCTGGACAACCTGTTCGCCCTGATCGCCCAGTCCGGCGGCCCGGCCACCCGCCGCACCTGACTCACAGCCGCTCAACACAGGTCCATCGGCCGGCGCAGACACTCCCCAGTTCCCTCCCCTTCCTTTGGCGCCCCGGCGCCAAATTGACTCAAATTTGCTATAGTCACGCCCCCGAAACAGAGTAGCGTCCCCGAAAAAGTGCCCGCCATGTCCCGTTCGTCTCCCCATTGCCCGCCGATGTCCCTTGCCACCCCCTCAGCCGACCCACTGTCCGTCGCGCGTCAGCAGTTTCTGGCCTTGCTCCATTGTGGTGCCCATCTGCTGGAGGCGGGCTGCGGCGAAGGCGACGATCTCTGCTTCTTTCGCCAGCAGGGGCTGGTGGTGACGGCCTTCGATGCCCGCCTGGCGCAGGCCAGAGTAGCGTCGCGGCGCAGCGGTCAGCCGGTGCGGGTCTGCCGCATCGATCAGCTGCGCAGCGTGGTGCCCTATGACGGCATCTGGGCGCGCGGGGCATTGCCGCTGCTCGCGGCCAGCGAGCTCAGCAACGCGCTGGCGCACCTGGCTGGCCTGCTCAAGCCTGCCGGGCCGCTCTACTGCGCCTTTCCCCACCCCAGTGGCCAGCCGGCCTCCAGCGACGGCACGCCTGAAGCCGCCTCTCCCTTAGCCGAAGATCGCCTCTCCCGACTCGATGAGGAGGACCTGCGCCGGCTCATAGCCCCGCTGCCGCTGCAACTGCAGCAGTGCTGGGAGAGCGAGCAGACGGATGGCCGCTGGCTGCACGCCCTGCTGCTTCGCAGCTGAAGGGCCGCACCAAATTAATCACCCGCAGCACTTCGCGCTCACCTGGTCAGTGGCTATCACCACCACGATCACATTTAACAATATTTAACTCGACATTAACGCACCTAAGACAGACATGATGCGGATTTTGTGTTAAAAAGCGGCATTAAAATCAAAATTAAATAACAAATCAGACACTAACACCTGGATTTACTTATGAAACTTGTCCTCAAACTGGTTGCCGGCATCCTCGCCGGTCTCTTGCTCGGTCTCTACGCCCCCGAATGGGTCGCACGCGTGCTGTTTACGGCCAAGACAGTCATAGGTCAGCTGATCACCTTCACCATTCCGCTCATCATCCTCTTCTTCATCATGAGCGGCATCGCCAGCCTGCCGAAGAACTCCGGCAAGCTGCTGGGCAAGACGGTCGCCCTCTCCTACTGCTCCACCATACTGGCCGGCCTGTTCGCCTTTACCGTGGCCAGCAACCTGATCCCGCGTCTGACCAGCGCCGCCGAGTCCACCGCCGAGAGCGCCATCAAGCTCACCTCCTACATCAATCTGGAGATCCCGCCGCTGTTCGGGGTGATGTCGGCACTGGCCGCCGCCTTCGTGTTCGGCATCGGCATCAGCGCCACCCAGGCCACCGATCTGCACCGGGTCGCCGATCAGGGCCGCGACATTATCGACCGCCTGCTGGCCAAGGTGATCATCCCGCTGCTGCCGTTCTACATCGCCGGCGTCTTCGTCGAGATGACGGTAGAAGGCACCGTGTTTGCCACCCTGAAGACCTTTGGCGTGGTGCTGGTGATGGCCATCATCATGCACTGGCTCTGGCTCTCCGTGCTGTTCGTTGGCACCGGTCTGGCCTTGGGCCGCTCCCCGGCCCAGCTCATCAAGAACATGCTGCCGGCCTACTTCACCGCCCTTGGCACCATGTCCAGCGCCGCCACCATCCCGGTCGCCCTGCAGGCCAGCAAGAACAACGGCGTGAGCGCCGGCATCGCCAACTTCACCGTGCCGCTGTGCGCCACCATTCACCTGTGTGGCTCCACCATCACCCTGGTGACCTGTGCCACCGCAGTGATGTTCCTCTCCGAGCATCTGGCCATTCCTGGCATCGGCACCATGCTGCCCTTCATCATGATGCTGGGTGTCATCATGATTGCCGCCCCGGGTGCCCCGGGTGGTGGCGTCATGTCCGCACTGGGCCTGCTCACCTCCATGCTGGGGTTCGGTGAGGCCTCCATCGCCCTGATGATCGCCCTCTACCTGGCCCAGGACAGCTTCGGTACCGCCTGCAACGTCACCGGCGACGGCGTCATCGCCCTGTGGGCCGACCGTTTCGCCCAGAGCGGCGAACCAGCCCTCAGCGCCGAGCAAGACGCGGCCTGATAGTGCAAGCAGATAAAAAAACGGGAGCCATCGGCTCCCGTCTTTTTATTAGGCGTTTTCTTCCGGCGGCAGCGGCTCGGTAAACACCAGCCGGTTACCGAAGGGATCCCGGACCTGTAGCTCGCGGCAGCCCCAGGGCATGGTCTCAATGGCGGGGTTCGCATAGGCATAACCCTTCGCCCGCCACTCGGCCAGCAATGCATCGAGCTTGTCGGTCGAGAGCCGCAGGGCCGCCCCCGGGCAGGCATCCCCGTGATGCTCGGAGAGGTGGATGATCCAGTCTCCCCGTGAGACCTGCAGGTAGAGCGGCATACCCGGGCCAAACCTGTGTTCCCAGTCGATGAGAAATCCCAGGTAATCGAGGTAGAAAGCGCGCAACTTGCCTTCATCGAAGCTGCGCAGGATGGGTATGATCATGATGTTTCTCCTCTGCCGTTTGGGTAGTCGGGGTAAAGCCCCAAAGTCTGACCTGCGCAAAACTGCGCAGGTCAGACACTATCATGGCGTTCCTCTTCGGCCATGTTGCCTGCTCATGGGTTACTGCCCCGGCGGCGGATCACCCCCTCCTGCGCTGTGCTCGCCACCAGCACCCCATCGCGGGTGAAAAACTGGCCACGCACCAGGCCACGACCGGCGCTGGCGCTCGGGCTGTCCACCACGTAGAGCAGCCAGTCGTCCAGCCGGAAATCCCGGTGGAACCACATGGAGTGGTCGATGGTGGCCACCTGCATGTCCGGCTCCCAGTACGACACCCCGTGGGGTTGCAGGGCGGTGAACAGGAAGTGGAAGTCGGAGGCGTAGGCCAGCAGGTATTTGTGCACCCGCTGATCGTCCGGCATCTGGCCATTGGCCTTGAACCAGACGTGGCGCACCGGCTCGTGCACGTCGGGGCGGATCGGGTCGACCAGGGTCACCGGGCGAATTTCGATGGGCTTCTCGCACATGATCTTGTCGCGCAGGGCGGGCGGGATCTGCTGCTCGTAGGGGCGCACCAGCTCCAGTTCGCTCTTGAGCTGCTCGGGGGGCGTGACCCCCGCCGGCATGGCGATCTGGTGTTCAAAGCCGTTCGCCTCGACCTGGAAGGAGGCGTTGAGATAGAAGATGGGCTTGCCGCCCTGAATGGCCTTGACCCGACGGGTGGAGACGGTCTGGCCGTCGCGGATGTTCTCCACGTCGTAGACGATGGGACGGTTGGCATCGCCGGGGCGCAGGAAGTAGGAGTGGAAGCTGTGCACCTGGCGATCGCTGGCCACCGTCTGCTTGGCGGCTGACAAGGCCTGCCCCATTACCTGTCCACCAAACACGGCCCGCAGACCGAGATCCTGGCTCTGGCCCCGAAACAGGCCCTCCTCGATTTTTTCGAGCGCCAGCAACGCCAGCAGCTCATCAAGTACCTTGCTCATTATTATCTCCTGTGTCAGTGCCGGAAGGCTAACAAGCCCGCCCCCGCCGGGCAACCACCCCGGCCTCCACCAGCCGCCTGCCTGGCCCCATTAATTCAGCAATCTTGCTCATTGAACAATAACGGACGCAGCAGGCGCCAACGAAAAGGCCCGCCGAAGAGGCGGGCCTTTTACAGTGCGACTGGGCGCTTACTTGCTGCCGGTGCCGGAGTTGCGGGTCGAGGCTTGCGGCTTGCGACGGGCGGTAGTGGCGCGGGCGCGCGGCTCCTTGCCCTGCATCTCCTTGTGACGCTTGACGGCGCGACGGATCTGGGCGGCCTGCTTGTGGCGGCTGGCCTTGCCATCCTGCTGCAGATCGACCTTGGACTCGGTCTCCGGCGGCAGGTTGACCAGGCCGCGCAGGTAGTTCACCTCGGGCAGTTTGAGCTCCTGCCAGCCGCCGCGCGGGATGCCGCGATCCAGCTTGACGTCGCCGTAGCGAATACGCATCAGGCGGCTCACCTGCACTTCCTGGGATTCCCACAGGCGGCGCACTTCACGGTTGCGACCCTCGGTCAGGGTAACGTTGAACCACTGGTTCAGACCCTCACCGCCGGCCGGCTTGATCTTGTTGAACTTGGCCATGCCGTCTTCCAGCTGCACGCCCTTGCGCAGGCGCTGCAGCATGGCTTCGGTGATCTCGCCAAACACGCGCACCGCGTATTCCCGCTCCACTTCATGGCTCGGGTGCATCAGCCGGTTGGCCAGCTCGCCGTCGGTGGTGAACAGCAACAGACCTGAGGTGTTGACGTCGAGGCGGCCGACCGCGATCCAGCGGGCCCCTTCCATCTTGGGCAGACGATCAAACACGGTGGGGCGACCTTCCGGATCGTGACGGGTACACATCTCCCCTTCCGGCTTGTGGTAAGCCAGCACGCGGCAGATCACTTCCTCTGCGGCGCGGGTCTTGACCTGGTGACCATCCACCCGGATCACGGCGTTCACTTCGACGCGATCCCCCAGTGTGGCGACCTTGCCATCCACACTGACCCGACCTGCGGTGATCAGGGCCTCCATCTCACGACGGGAGCCGTGACCCGCGCGGGCCAACACTTTTTGCAGTTTTTCACTCATCGGGGTTACCTGATTGTTGATCGCTGCCCGTCTCTGCCAACGTCAGAGTGGACAACGAGGGTTGCAGTTCGGGATCAAGCTCGGGGAGCTGCTCCAGACTCTGCAGATTAAAATAATCCAGAAATTCTCGGGTGGTGGCGAGCAGCTCCGGGCGACCCACCACCTCCTTGTGACCTATGCTGCGCACCCAGCCACGTTCTTTCAGGGTATTCACTATCTGGCTCGAGACCGCCACCCCACGGATGGCTTCGATCTCGGCCCGGGTGATGGGCTGACGATAGGCGATCAACGTCAGCGTCTCCATCACGGCGCGCGAATAGCGCGGGGCCCGCTCGCTCCAGAGCCGCGAGAGCTCCTCGGCGTACTCCTGGCGGGCCTGAAAGCGCCAGCCGGAGGCGACCTCCTTGAGCTCCACTCCCCGCTCGCTGTAATCCTGTTTGAGCTCCGCCAGCAACAGCTGCACGTAGCGGCTGGTGACCGGGTAGTCCGCCAGCACGCTGCTCTTGAGCTCGCTGACGTTGAGCGGGCGCCCGGCAACGAACAGCGCCGCTTCGATCAGCGTCTTGAGTCGTTCAGCCGGCAGCGCCATGGTTCGCTCCTCGCATTATCGGCCGCAGCCATTCAGTGGGCAGCGCCACGCTCGCTCTCCTCATGCTGGCCGGCCAGGGCAAAGTGAATGGGCCCCAGGGGTTCCGCCTGCAGGATCCAGATCAGCTGCTCCTTGCACAGCTCCAGCAGCGCCAGAAACGTCACCAGTACCCCCATGCGCCCCTCTTCGGCGCGCAGCACCTGCTCCAGGCGCAGGGTCTGGCCCAGCGAGAGCATGGCGAGGATCTCCGCCATGCGCACCCGGGTCGGGATCTGCTCGCGGCGGATCTGGTGATGTTCAAAATGAGTCGCGCGTTTTACCACACTTTGCATGTAAAGGGCGAGCTCAACCAGCGAAACATCGGGCGTCAATGGCTTGAGATCGCCAAAATCCGGCGCCATGGCGCTGGCGACAAAGATCTCCCGCTCCAGTCGCGGCAGCTCGTTGACCCGCTCCGCCCCCACCTTGTAGCGCTCGTACTCCTGCAGCCGGCGGATGAGGGTGACACGGGGGTCTTCCCCCTCCTCTTCGTCCTCCAGCTCCGGCGCCTTGGGCAGCAGCATGCGGGATTTGATCTCCGCCAGCCAGGCCGCCATCAGCAGGTACTCGGCCGCCAGCTCCAGATTGAGGCCCTGCATCAGCTCCACGTACTCCATGTACTGGGCGGTGATCTGCAGGATCGGCAGGTTGAGGATGTCGAGCTGCTGGCGCCGGATGAGGTAGAGCAACAGATCAAGCGGCCCCTCGAAGGTATCGAGAAACACCTCCAGCGCATCGGGCGGGATGAACAGGTCCTGGGGCAGCTCGTGGTAGGGCTGCCCCAGCACCCGGGCGATGGGAGATAGCGCCGACGGTGCCCCCTCGCCAGCTCCGGCGGGCGGCTGGGCGGCCGTCATGGCGACCGGTTCGACCGTATCACTCAAACGGGGTCGGATCCCCGGCACCGCGCCGACGCAGCACGGGTTCGTCGTCGGAGAAGTCCACCACGGTAGTGGGCTGCTCGCCCAGATAACCGCCGTTGACCACCAGATCCAGCTGTTTGCCCAGCTTGTCGAAGATCTCCTCCGGGTCAAACTCCGCCATGTCAGATTCCGGCAGGATCAGGGTGGTGGAGAGCAGCGGCTCGCCGAGGGCCTCCAGCAGCGCCTGGGCAATCTTGTTGTCCGGTACCCGGATGCCGATGCTCTTCTTCTTCTCGTTCATCAGGCGGCGCGGCACCTCCTTGGTGGCCTTGAAGATGAAGGTGTAGGGGCCGGGGGTGTTGTTCTTGATCAGGCGAAACGCACTGTTGTCCACCTTGGCGTAGGTGGAGATCTCGGAGAGATCGCGGCACACCAGGGTGAAGTCGTGGTTGGGATCGATGCGGCGGATGCGGCAGATGCGCTCCAGCGCGCCCTTGTCACCCATCTGGCAACCCAGCGCATAACCCGAATCGGTGGGATAGACGATGACGCCGCCATTCTGGATGATCTGCACCGCCTGGCTGATCAGACGGGCCTGGGGATTTTCCGGGTGTACGTAAAAGTGCTGACTCATGACTCGTTCTCGCAATGGGGGCAGCAATCTCTGCCCGCTTGATGGCCGCGAAGCCGGGCTTCACGACACTACCTTACTCTGTTTGGCGCCTGTTGGCGCCCTTCAACGGCTGGCCAGCAGGGTGGCGTGCTGCTCGGCGTTCAGCCCGAAGTGACCGGGATACGCCAACCATACCGGCATCCCCTCCTTGGGCAACCAGAGGTGGCGACCCAGTTCGGTCCAGTTGGAGGGGAAGTGAAAATCCGACCCCACCGAGATATAGAGGTCGTGCTCTTTGGCCCACTGGCCGAGATTCGCTCGCTCCTGCGGGCTCTGCTGGGGCAGAGAGACCTCCATGGCATCGCCGCCTGCCGCCTTGAAGGCCACCAGCAGCCGCTTGATCCACTTGGCGGTGAGATCGTAGCGGCTCGGGTGGGCCAGCACCGCCAGGCCACCGGCGCCGTGAATGGCGTCGATCGCCTCGCCCATCTCGGGCCACTCGGCCGGCACATAGCCCTTGTTGCCCCGGCTCAGGTACTTTTTGAATACCTTCTGCATGTTGTCGGCCACCCCGCGCGCCACCAGCACCCGGGCAAAGTGGGCCCGGGTCACGGCCGCATCACCGGCCAGCTGCTTGGCCTCTTCATAGGTGCCGGGAATGAGACACTTCTCCAGACGACGCCCTATTTCCTGGGCGCGCGCTTCGCGACGAGCCTGTTGGCCAACCAAAAAATCGGTGAGCGCCACATTTTTTTCATCCACCCCCAGCGCCACGATATGGATCTCGTGATGCTCCCAGCCGGTGGAGATCTCGACCCCGCTCACCAGCCGCAGCGGCAGTTGCTCATTCTCGATGGTGCGGCGCACCTCATCAAGCCCGGCAAGGGTATCGTGGTCAGTAACCGCTAACACCTCGACCTGTTTTTCGGCGGCGCGGCGCACCAGTTCGGCGGGGCTCAGCACCCCATCCGAGGCCGTGGTATGGCAGTGTAGATCGAATCTCATCAGATTATTCCGCTCTCGTGGTCAGGTCACCATGGGTACACATTCGGTGAAAGAAGGCTAAAAAGCGACTTGACTTGGCCGCGGCTTTATCGTTTTCTGTAGGCACTTCATTGCAAACATCTTTTTACAGGACTTTATCATGCAAACGACTTCCATCCTGACCATCTGGTGGTGGCACACTCCCTGACATGCGGGCGTGTGGTCGTTGCTGTACCTGTAAATCTGACAGCAAATAAAGAACCCAAAGAAAAAGCCCGCTGACCCCAGCGGGCTTTTTTATTATCCGGCAAATGGACCTGTGATGAAACCGAGAATTCAGACAAGCAAGCTGACCTGGCGATGGCGCCCCTGAACCAGCCACCCCAGACCCATTAAATTTTCAAGGAATTCAACGTCATGAACATCGGTAAACAACATCACACGCAAGGGAACGCACTATGACAGCCAGCCATCGCCTTCCTCTGGGTGAATTCGATACCCTCACCCTCAACGCCCCCTACGTGGCCGACCCGCTGGCGCTCTACAGCGAGCTCTGCCAGGGTCGCCCCAACAACCTGCTGCTTGAATCGGTGGAGATCGACTCCAAGGCCGGCAAACAGAGTCTGCTGCTGGTGGACGCCAGCCTGCGCATCGAGTGCCGGGGCCGCACCGTGCGGGTGCGCAGCCTGAACGACAACGGCTCCCAGCTGCAGAGCCTGCTGGCCGAGCGCCTGCCGGCCGCCGTTGCCCAGAGCCTGGTGGCCGGCGAGCTGCAGCTCGACTTCCCGGCTTCTGATCGGGAGCAGGACGAAGACAGCCGCCTCAAGGGGAGCAGCGTGCTGGACGTGCTGCGCACCCTGCAGCGGGAGCTCGATTGCCAGCTGGGCAAAGAGGCGCTCTTTATGGCCGGCAGCTTCGCCTACGACCTCATCGCCTCCTTTGAAGATCTGCCCGAAGTGCCACAGGGGAGCAACGACTGCCCCGACTACTGCTTCTACGTGGCCGAGACCCTGATCACCATCGACCATATCGCGCGCTCCACTGCGCTGCTCGCCTGCATCTTTGGCGGTGACAGCGACGAGAGCCGGGTGGAAGACAGATACCACCGCCTGAGCGAGCGCCTCGCCCAGTTCAAACACGCCTGCCAGCAAGCCCCCGCGCAGGCACCGGCCACCCCGCCCCTCGTCGGCGGCATGAGCGTGGACAAGAGCGACAAGCAGTTCTGCGCCGAGGTGGAGAAGCTCAAGGGCTTTATCCGCCGTGGCGACATCTTCCAGGTGGTGCCGTCACGCTGCTTCTCCCTGCCCTGCCCCAGCCCCATCGCCGCCTATCGCCGCCTCAAGCAGACCAACCCCAGCCCCTACATGTTCTATGTGCAGGACGAGGGCTTCACCCTGTTTGGCGCCTCGCCGGAGAGCGCGGTGAAATTCTGCGCCACCAGCCGCGACGTGGAGATGTACCCCATCGCCGGTACCCGCCGCCGCGGCTTCAACCCCGATGGCAGCATCAACCGAGATCTCGACGGCCGCATCGAGCTGGAACTGCGTCAGGACGAGAAAGAGGTGGCCGAACACCTGATGCTGGTGGATCTGGGTCGCAACGACATCGCCCGCATCTCGGAGCCCGGTACCCGTTACGTCAAGGAGCTGCTGAAAGTGGATCGCTACAGCCACGTGATGCACCTGGTCTCCAAGGTGGTCGGCACCTTGCGCGCCGACCTTGACGCCCTGCACGCCTATCAGGCCTGCATGAACATGGGCACCCTCACCGGCGCGCCCAAGATCCGCGCCAGCGAGTTGATTCGCATGGTGGAAGGCAAGCGCCGCGGCAGCTACGGCGGCGCGGTCGGCTACATCAACGGCGCCGGCGAGATGGATACCTGCATCGTCATTCGTTCCGCCTTTGTCAAAGAGGGTGTGGCCCACGTGCAGGCCGGTGCCGGGGTGGTCTATGACTCCAAGCCGCAAGCCGAAGCGGACGAGACCCGCGCCAAGGCGGCCGCCGTGCTGGCTGCCATCGCCGCCAGCCATGGCACCTCTCTGCAAGCCCTGAGCGCCCAGCAGGAGCAACATAAGGACGTGAGCCATGACTAATATCTTCCTGCTCGACAACTTCGACTCGTTTACCTACAACCTCGTCGACCAGTTCCGCTCCCTCGGCTATCCGGTGCGGATCTACCGCAACAGCCTGCCGGCCAGCCGCATCATGAGCGAGATCGCCGCCTGTGAAGGGGACGCCGTGCTGGTGCTCTCGCCGGGGCCGGGTGCCCCCCACGAGGCGGGTTGTCTGATTGATCTGATCAAGCTGGCCCGTGGTCAGGTGCCCATCCTCGGCATCTGCCTCGGTCATCAGGCCCTGTGCGAAGCCTACGGCGGCACAGTCGGCGCGGCAGGCGAGATCGTCCACGGCAAGCGCTCGCTCATCGAGCACAACGGCCACGGCGCCTTCGCGGGGCTGCAAAGCCCGCTGCCGGTGGCCCGCTACCACTCGCTGGTCGCCACCTATGTACCGGAAGAGCTGACGGTGATTGCCCACTATCAGGGCATGCCCATGGCCATCGAGCAACAGGATGAGCGGGTGCTGGGCTTCCAGTTCCACCCGGAATCCATCATGACCTCGGAAGGGGCCCGTCTGTTGACCCAGGCGCTCGCCCATATCACCCGTCCAGTTAGCAGTGTGCGGTAAGGAGACCAACATGCATCATCATCTCAACACCCTCTATCAGGGTCAGTCTCTGAGCCGTGAAAGTACCCGCGACGCCTTCGGCCAGGTGGTACGTGGCGAAGTGGATCCCATCGTGCTCGCCAGTCTGTTGACCGCTCTCAAGATCAAGGGGGAGACCCCGGAGGAGATCGCCGGCGCCGCCGAGGCCCTCTTGGCGGAAGCGCGCGACTTCCCGCGTCCGGACTATGAGTTCTGCGACATCGTCGGCACCGGTGGCGATGGCCTCAACACCATCAACGTCTCCACCACCTCGGCGCTGGTCGCCGCTGCCTGCGGCCTGAAAGTAGCCAAGCACGGCAACCGCTCGGTCTCGAGCAAGTCGGGTTCGAGCGATCTGCTGGACAAGATGGGCATCAAGCTCGATATGAGCCCGGCGCAGGCGCGCCGCTGCCTGGACGAGCTCGGCATCTGCTTCCTGTTCGCCCCCCAGTACCACGCCGGGGTGCGCCACGCCATGCCGGTTCGCCAGGCCCTCAAGACCCGCACCCTGTTCAACGTGCTGGGGCCGCTTATCAACCCCGCTCGCCCCACCTATCAGCTGATGGGGGTCTATGCCCCCGAGCTGGTGCGCCCCATCGCCGAAACCCTGCTGGCACTGGGGCTGAAAACCGGTATGGTGGTGCACGGCGCCGGGCTCGACGAGATTGCCATCCACGGCCCGACCCAGGTGGCCCAGATCCGTGACGGCGAGATCCGCGAGTTTCTGTTAACCCCGGCTGACTTTGGCCTCGAGACCTACCCGGTCAGCGCCATTCAGGGGGGGGAGCCTGAAGAGAACCGCGCCATCACCGCCGCCATTCTGGAAGGGCGTGGCACCCCGGCCCACAACGCCGCCATCGCCGCCAATGTGGCACCGCTGCTGCTGATGGCGGGCAAGGCGAAAGATCTCAAGAGCGCGGCGGCCGAGGTGCTGGCGGTGCTGGCGAGCGGCAAGACGGCGGAGCTCGCCGCTCGGCTGGCCACCCTGAGTCATCAGGAAGCGGGCCATCAGGAGGCATGATGTCAGCCACCATGTCGCACAGCAGTCATTCAGAACGCCCGCAGGGCAAGAGCCAGTTTCGCAAGGATAACGAGATGTCAGACCTTATTGCCCCCCATGCTTTTCTGAACATGGCCTCCATCAGCCAGACCATCCTCGGCAAAATCGTGGCGGCCAAACAGGAGTGG
Source organism: Aeromonas sp. S15(2024) (assembly GCF_041402265.1). Taxonomy (NCBI): domain Bacteria; kingdom Pseudomonadati; phylum Pseudomonadota; class Gammaproteobacteria; order Aeromonadales; family Aeromonadaceae; genus Aeromonas; species Aeromonas sp. S15(2024). The sequence continues at coordinate 301,910 of NZ_JBGLQY010000002.1, forward strand.
GTTGCCGCCCGCAAGCTGGCCCAGCCGCTGGAGAGCTTCCAGAGCACGCTGACCCCCAGCGATCGGGATTTCGTCGGCGCGCTCAAGGCGGGCTCCACCCGCTTTATTCTGGAGTGCAAGAAGGCCTCCCCCTCCAAGGGCTTGATCCGCGACGATTTCAGCCCGGAGGCCATCGCCGACATCTATGGCAAATACGCCACCGCCATCTCGGTGCTGACCGACGAGAAGTTCTTTCAGGGGGATTTTGCCTTTTTGCCGCGGGTGCGCAGCCGCGTATCGCAGCCGGTGCTCTGCAAGGATTTCATGATTGACCCCTATCAGGTCTATCTGGCCCGCCACTATCAGGCGGACGCCATCCTGCTGATGCTCTCGGTGCTCACCGACGAGGGGTATCGCGCCCTGTTCGCGGTCGCCAGGGAGCTGGGGCTGGGTGTGCTCACCGAGGTGAGCAACGAGGAGGAGCTGACCCGCGCCATCGCCCTGGGGGCACCGGTGATCGGCATCAACAACCGGGATCTGCGCGATTTGAGCGTCGATCTTGCCCGCACCAAACAGCTGGCTAAAGATATCCCGAGCGATCGGGTAGTGATCAGCGAGTCCGGCATCAATCACCGCGCCCAGGTGGCGGATCTGCGCCACCACGCCAAGGGCTTTCTGGTGGGCTCATCCCTGATGGCCGAGCCGGATCTGGAGGCGGCAGTGCGCAAGCTCACTCTGGGCCAGAACAAGGTGTGCGGCCTGACCCGCGCCGAGGATGCCGCCGCCGCCCATCAGGCGGGTGCGGTGTTTGGCGGCCTGATTTTTGTTTCCAAAAGCCCGCGCTATGTAGACATCCCCGCCGCCCGCGCCGTGATGGCGGGTGCGCCGCTCTCTTACGTCGGGGTTTTTCGCAACGCCCAACCCGCCACCATTGCCAAGACAGTGGATGCGCTGCATTTGGCGGCTGTCCAGCTGCACGGGGATGAGGATGCTGCCTATATCGAGGAACTGCGCCCACTGCTACCAACTGGCTGCCAGATCTGGAAAGCCGTAGGCGTCTCTCTTGGCAAGGAAAGCGGCGAGCCGCTGCCCGCCCTCGACTACCCAGCGGATCGCCTGCTGCTGGATACCAAAGTAGGCAGCCAGAGCGGCGGCACCGGTCAGGCGTTCGACTGGGCCCTGTTGGCAAATCTCGATAAAGCCAAGTTGATGCTGGCGGGCGGCCTGAATCCCGACAACGCCCTGCAAGCGGCACAAGTGGGCTGCCTCGGCCTTGATTTCAACTCCGGGGTGGAGAGTGCCCCGGGCCAGAAGGATGCGCACAAGATTGCAGCCGCCTTCGGCGCACTGCGCAACCTGTAACGCAACCCTTTTTGATGTTTCGATTTAGCTAATACAAGGAAGAAGCCATGACCCTGCTCAACCCGTTTTTTGGTGAATTTGGCGGTATGTACGTACCCCAAATCCTCATCCCGGCCCTGCTCCAGCTGGAGAAGGCCTTTGTCGATGCCAAGGATGATCCGGCCTTTATCGCCGAGTTTCAGTCCTTGCTGACCGAGTATGCCGGTCGCCCGACCCCGCTCACCCTGACCCGCAATCTGACCAAGGGCACCAAGACCCGCCTCTATCTGAAGCGTGAAGATCTGCTGCACGGGGGCGCCCACAAGACCAACCAGGTGCTGGGTCAGGCCCTGCTCGCCAAGCGGATGGGCAAGAGCGAGATCATCGCCGAGACCGGTGCTGGCCAGCACGGCGTCGCCACCGCACTGGCCTGTGCCCTGCTCGGCCTCAAGTGCCGGGTCTACATGGGCGCCAAGGATTGCGAGCGCCAGAAACCGAACGTCTTTCGCATGAAGCTGATGGGTGCCACCGTCATTCCGGTGCACTCAGGCTCCAGCACCCTCAAAGATGCCTGCAACGAGGCGCTGCGCGACTGGGCTGCCAACTACGAGTCGGCCCACTACCTGCTCGGCACCGCCGCAGGCCCGCACCCCTTCCCCACTATCGTGCGGGAGTTCCAGAAGATGATCGGCGAAGAGGCCAAGGCCCAGTGCTTCGAGAAGGAGGAGCGACTGCCCGACGCGGTGATCGCCTGCGTCGGTGGAGGGTCGAACGCCATCGGCATGTTTGCCGACTTTATCGATGAGCCATCGGTGCGCCTCATCGGCGTCGAGCCGGGTGGTCACGGCATCGAGAGCGGCGAGCACGGTGCGCCGCTCGGTCACGGTAGCAAGGGGGTCTTCTTTGGCATGCACTCCTACCTGATGCAGGACAATCAGGGCCAAATTCAGGAGTCCTACTCCGTCTCGGCGGGGCTGGACTTCCCCTCCGTCGGCCCACAGCACGCCCATCTGGCCGCCATCGGCCGCGCCGAGTACCCCTCGGTGACCGACAAGGAGGCGCTGGACGCCTTCCAGGAGCTGGCCAAATCCGAAGGCATCATCCCTGCGCTGGAGTCCTCCCACGCGCTGGCCCACGCCCTCAAGATGGCCCGCAGTGAACCGGAAAAAGAGCAGGTGCTCATCGTCAACCTCTCAGGCCGTGGCGACAAAGATATCTTCACCGTGGCCGACATTTTCGAGAAAGAAGGAACCTTGTCATGAACCGTTACGCACAACTCTTCTCCCGTCTGGACGAAGCCAATCAGGGCGCCTTTGTGCCGTTCGTGATGCTGGGTGACCCCACCCCCGAACTCTCCTTGGCCATCGTCGATGCGCTGGTCGCAGGGGGCGCCGATGCCCTCGAACTCGGCATTCCCTTCTCCGATCCGGTGGCGGACGGCCCCACCATCCAGGGCGCCGCCCTGCGGGCGTTTGCCAGCCACACCACCCCGGACGACTGTTTCGAGCTGCTCGGCCGCATCCGCGCCAAGTACCCGCAGCTGCCCATTGGACTGCTGGTCTACGCGAATCTCGTCTATGTGCGCAAAATCGACGGCTTCTACCAGAAGTGCCAGCAGGCGGGCGTGGATTCGGTGCTGGTCGCCGACGTGCCGGTGCAGATGTGCGCCCCCTACAAGGCGGCCGCCGACAAGTTCGGTATCGACAGCATCTTTATCGCCCCGCCCAATGGCGACGCCGAGACCCTGCAACAGGTGGCGGAGCTTGGCAATGGTTACACCTATCTGGTGAGCCGCGCCGGTGTGACCGGTGCCGAGACCAAGGCCGGCATGCCGGTGGAAGGGCTGATCAATACCCTGCGCGAGTTCAACGCCCCTCCCGCCCTGCTCGGCTTTGGCATCAGCGAGCCGGCTCAGGTGCGTGAGGCCATCGCCGCTGGCGCCGCCGGTGCCATCTCCGGCTCCGCCGTGGTGAAGATCATCGAGACCCACCACCAGAACCCGGAACATATGCTCACTCGTCTGAAAGAGTTTGTGGAAGGGATGAAGGCCGCGACCAATCGCTGAAATTTGGGCATTGGGGCCATCCAATGCCGTTTGTTGTGATATGTATTGGTACCGAGGGAGCCCTATGGTCTCCCTTTTCTTGTTCCTGATGATGACCATTCCCTCGGCGTGACAGACCAAGTGTAGGTTCTTGATGGGATGCTTTTTCCTCCCCATACCGCACAGCAATGACAGATATTTGCCCTTTCAGTTAGTCAAAAGGCCAGCCTATACGATACAGAGTGTGACTAGTTCACGGCTGCAGCAAAGAACCTCGTTTTTTCGTACCATTTGGGGCATCTCCAAAGCCTCATTGGCATTTTTGATCTCGATCGAGTACGATTCAATCGTGAACCTCAAAAGAGTCCAAACTCTAAGTGGCGACACATTATAAACATTCTGGTTAGACTCTTATATCAATAAGCCAATGTTTGATCGCTAAGGCAGTACACTAAAAGTCATGGGATACGACAATGATAAAGTTTTTCTATAAAGATATTGAAATGCTTCTGCGCACCTTTGCACTGATCACAGTGGTCATGATTATCTGGACTTTTATGCCTAGTATATTAGAGGCCAATACAAGCAGAGATATTTATGATGCTGTGATGAGCATGGCATGGGTTGGTAATATATTCGTTGGCTTTGTTATATTTCTTGGTGTATTTTCCCTTGGGCGAACAATTTTAAAGCAGCGTGCGATCTCAAAGACCAAGGCAGATAACAACGACATTAAAGCAGGCATCAACCACAACATAGTACATCCCTGCAAAGATGAAATTGATGTATTGCTAGTTAAGCTGGGTAGCTTATATTCAATTTCGGATGTCGGCAATGGGAACAAATCGGGTAAAAACTATATCAACAGCATCGAAGAATGCGACACCCATAATCCAGAGATGATCGATTCGCAGAAGATCACCTTGGATGTCAGTTATGGCATAGATAACAAAAAAAACCTTGAAAATACATTGATTGAACTCCTTGACCCAAGAAATTTTGGTCGTGAAGACTCAACACTCTACACCTCACAACTTGACCACCTGTCAGTACTGGCCAAGCGTTGTGGTATAGAACTATTACCCGCTCAAAAATCGGTTAATATTTCAGCTGCATTTAATTTACAGCGCGCAGCCATGCTGATGAGGAGTGGCATTGCTTGCGGTTTTTTAACGATGCAAGAATGGAATGAACTGAAGAAAAGCCTATTTTATCATGTAAATCAGCAATTTTCTTCGATGGATGATCTGATCAATGACTATCTATTGGCTATATATCTTTTCTACACATCCGAATATTCAATTCAAGGCCCATCTCGAATTATAGGGAGATTATATGGCATAGCCGAACTAAAACGCTGTAATTACTTCGAGTGGGATATTTCAGAAATGAACCATCCTTCATTGTAGGTCTTACAAGAACCCTGCTATATAATTCTAATTGCTGCCTGACACCGACCTCAACTCGGTGTCTTTTTCAAAAATATGTGAACGACATTGAAGCCTATACGACATAATAATAGACAACTTGTCAGTTATTTATTGTTAACATCACCTCACTATTTCAAATATTAAATTTGAAATAGTGAGGTAAGCATGACTATATCTATAGCAGAAAATCCATGATCCATCGACAACAACTAAAGCCGGCGCAGTTTAAAAACCAAAACATTGCTCACGCCCTATCCGCATTTATTCTCAGCAGCGTCGATCTCTATCCTGTGCAATCGAAGGCTATCCCAGTTAGGCAACAGCCTGTTAGGTAGATTACCAGATTTTCCGGTGGGTATGAATTATCCAGCTACCTTGGCCTAGCGAGAGGAAATGCTTGATGTATACATCTAAGAACTCGAGCATGAGTATATTTCAAACTATTAGCGGGAAGATTTGGCTGAAGAGAATTATCATTGAGATGAGGCAGCACAATCCTTTTATGTTCCCATTAAATTTATTTCGCAACTCATATTGTAGTGAATTGAAGGAGTTATAATCCTACTTACCTCGAGATGGAAGATTATTTTTCTTTTTTGGAGCCGTACCGTCTTTCGGGAGTACTGAAAGGTCATGTCTATTATGTCGCCGAGGAGCAGATACTTAACCTTGGACAAACTATGCCTGCACTTAAGTTTGATGCCCATATGTGTGAGAACTATGAGACCGCTTATCAGCTTCAAGGGGTTGAAAGTATAAAGATGGTTGAGCCTTATATGATTAGTAGCCAAAACCCGCATTTATTACGGCTAGTTGAAACTCGTATACAAGGACTGTCACAATCATAAAAAACCATGGTATTAGAAACCATCGAGAATGTAGGATATAACGGGTTGGCACCCGAGTGACAGGATCAGTTTAACTTCCTTGGCAAAATGGCAATCAGTAATGTGGAGTTAATCCCAGGTCAGATTGTCACTCAAGCACAATGGGATACATTATCCAAAAAGTCGTTATCCAATAGGCGGGTATTGGTCATTACTGAACAGCCATTGCTATATTATGGGAATTCGATAGCATTAACGAGTATGGTTTTGGCCGGCATGAAGCCCCAGAGTTTCATGTTGCAACAGTTTTAGGTGGAAATACCTAAGATTATCTGGTACTGTTTAAAGTCCGCTACGGTGAGTTAAATGATAAATTGAATTATTCACCGAGATTATTTAGTGTTAGGGAGGTTCGAGTGCATTTACTGTATATATGATAACTAATGTTCTGAAAGCGGATTACAGTCTCATTTTGGGTGTATGCTATTCATAGAGATCGTTGCAATTTACTAATCTGCAAATCCAATCTGTGATTGGAGTCGTGAATTGGTTCTCTTTCTGTGGCATAGCTGCTATACAGTTTATCGGCGAATGGAATTTAGTGGATCAAATCTAAAAAATACTCCATGGGACCTTTCCCACCATGGGTACTGTGTGGTCTGTCCCAGTTGTAGTAGAATTACCACTCTGCTAACTTGGCATGAATAGCTTCAATTTGTGGACTGCCAACACCTAGCGCTTCCAGTTCCACTGAGCTGTGGTGGTTATAACTATTGTATTTAATAAGTGATGTATTCTCAGTCCCTCGAGCATACATGATGCATCATTTTAGCACTGCAATAAAGGGCCAAATAGTATGTATAAAATAGGCATTATTTTGTTTGATGACTTTACAGATGTAGATTTCTTTCTTATGTATGACTTACTTGGTCGAACAACTGATTGTTGGGATGTAAAAATATTAGGTACGAAGGCAAGACATAACTCGCAACTCGGAATTTCAGTGAAGACTCAAGGCCATATATCTGATGTTAATAAGCAAGATGTTGTTTTGATCACTAGTGGTTACCGAGGGATCCCAGCTGCACTGAAAGACAAAAATTTCATGTCTACATTAAAACTTGACCCTAAAAAGCAACTAATCGGTTCTATATGCGCAGGGTCTTTTATTTTACACGAACTTGGTTTGCTGAACGGGAAGAAGTTAACGACAAATCCGCACGCTAAGGCTGCACTCGAAAGCATGGGAGGGGACGTTCAGGATCTACCTCTCGTTATCGAAGGTAATATCGCTACTGCCGGTGGCTGTCTTTCAGTAATGTACCTAGTTGGTTGGTTAGCAGAAAGGTTGTTTGACTCAAACACTCGAAAAACCATACAAAACCAGTTAATTCCAGCAGGACAATTAGAACTGTTTGAAAAGCTGATTTCCACAACAATTCAGTCTGCTGAATTGGCTAGCACTCATAACACAGCATTCAAGATAGACTCGTAATGTTTGGGATTTTACTATACGTTAGCTTAGCGGTACAAAAGATCAGGCCCCCATATTTCTGATTGCACCGCTGAGCATTTGAGCGAACAGGGTGATATTTCATATGGCTTTTTTCGATTGTTTCTCCCCCGTTCTTTAACCAAATATTACCAGAACAAATGAAAAGGAAATTATTGTGAACCCAGAGCATATTGAGGTAGGCAAACAGTTTGTTGTTGGGTGGGGAACATTGATGTTAATCAATGCTGTCCTCGCCTAAGGAAAGAATCGTAGCGGTTTAGTCTGGTTTTTCATTTCATTGTTTTTAGGTCCTGTTACAACCTTGATATTGGCTTTGGTTCCAAAACTACCTGAAAACCAGTAAAAACATGCCCCCCGTCTTATGGAGCCGGCTATAGCTGCTGCCCGGGCAGCAGCTATAGCCGGACCTTGCTCACCTAGTGGTGACGCAACCCAGCCTTGAGCCCATGACGGGCATTGCCTACAATGACCCACTTTTTATCACACTCAGGTAAATATAATGAGCGACAACAAACCTGCCCTGCCCGACCGTCTGGCGGCCAACCCGCGCAGCCCGCACCATGTGGCGGAGTGCTTCCAGCACGAGATCGGCATTCGCGTGAACGGCAAGGAGCGCACCAATGTCGAGGAGTACTGCATCAGCGAAGGCTGGGTGAAGATCCCCTCCCCCAAGGCCAAGGATCGCTACGGCAATGCCATGCTGATCACCGTCAAGGGCACCGTCGAGGCCTTCTACGCCTAAGCCACCCTGACCGCGCGCCCCGCCGGGCCCGCCGCCATGCTGTTCAGAACACCGGCCTTGTGCCGGTGTTCTTCTTTGGGCCCTGCATCTTTGCATCGATGGCGGGCAAGGAGTGTCGCAGCGGGCGCCGCTCTCTCTTGCGTCGGGCCTGCGTCTCGGCAATCCTTGCCGCCCCTTGAACTGGCAAGATCTCATCCATGAACAAGCTGTTTGTCCTGCTGGCGCTGTTGACCCTGAGCACAGCGGTCCGCGCCGATATCCTTATCAATCCCCAGATCGTGGTGAACGGCCAGAGCCAGGGTGGCGGGCTCATCCACATCTGTACCCTGACCCCCTTCAACAGCGTCTATGCCAATGCGGGGCGCAGCGAGTGGCTGGCGCGCCAGAAGGTGAGCCGCCGCTGCCAGCAGGACCAAGGCAACAACAGCCTGTTCTGCGAGGCGGCCAAGGCAAGCTGCATCACCACCACACTCGATGAGAGCGACGATGCCAGCACCCTGCTGGTGTTTGACGGTGCCCACCAGAGCGGCGACTCCCTGCGCATCGACCGGGACATTGCGGATCTCGGCCGCTACGGCTTTGCCGACCGCATCTCCTCCTTCACCGTGCCGGCTGGCTGGGTGGTACGTTTCTTCGAGGAGACCGACTTCAACAATCGCATCCGCTCGGTGCGGATCCTGAGCCGCTAGCGCCCAGCCCCACCACTCCTTCGCCATAAAAAAACCTCTGCCTGGGCAGAGGTTTTTGCTTTTCGATGCTTACTGCCAGTTGGGATCGGCCTCAACCTGCTTCATCAGGGCGGCCTGCATCCCCTTGTCCGGCTGGCCGAGCCAGGTGTAGCGGGCAAACTTGGACGGGGTTTCGCGGGCGACGTCGCTATCTGGCAGGTCGATCAGCACACCCCACACCCGCTTGGCCTTGGCATCCACCAGCAGCTGCATGTAGTGGCTGGCGCAGTCGTGGGGCTTGCAGACCGAACCGCTCTGATAGGGGGTGCCGGCCACGGCTTCGAGCGGGGAGCTGGTACCGTTGCCGCTGCGCACCCACTTGGGCAGGTTCTTGATGCCCTGGGTCGCCTTGGCCCAGGGGGCCTTGAAGTCCGCCGACAGCAGCAGATCCGAGGTATAGGTGGCGGCGGCAAACGCCGGCGTGGCGCCGACCAGCAGCAGGGAGAGCGCCAATGCGCGAGAGAGACGGGTCATGGTGTGATTCCTTGTTATATGAATGCCTGAACGGGCGCGGACTGGCCGCGCGCCATCACGCTACCGCCTGCGCCCGCCCCTGTCGAGCCCACGCCGTGCCGAGGCGTCAGTGGTTGGCGCCAGATGGACGACACCCCGCCGCGCCAGTGGCGAGACGGGGTGTGCATGGGGGCAGGGTCGCTTAGCCGAGGGAGGCGAACAGCCCCGCCAGGGTGGCGCTCATCAGGTTGGCCAGGGTTGCCGCCAGCACCGCCTTGAAGCCGAGGCTCGCCACGTCGTGGCGGCGCTCCGGCGCCATGGTGCCGATGGAGCCAAGCTGCACCGCAATGGAGCCCAGGTTGGCAAAACCACACAGCGCGAAGGTGATGATGATCTGGGTGTGGGCGCTCAGATCCTGCTTGATGTTGGCAAAGTCCAGGTAGGCGACGAACTCGTTCATGATCACCTTCTGACCGATCAAGGATCCTGCCGCCATCATCTCGCTGGCCGGCACGCCGATGAGCCAGGCCACCGGGGCAAACAGGTAACCCAGCAGCTGCTGCAGGGAGAGATCGGCCCAGCCGAACCACTCGCCCACCGTGGTGAGACCGGCGTTGATCATAGTGATGACGCTGACAAAGGCCAGCAATATGGTGCCGATGGCCACCGCGATCTTCATGCCGCTCATGGCGCCACCCGCCAGGGCGTCGATGGCATTGCTGTAGTCGCTCTTGTCGAGGGTGATCTCGGCCTGCTCGTTCACCTGCTGCTGCTCCGGCACCAGCAGTTTGGCCATCAGCAGGCCCCCCGGCGCCGCCATGAAGGAGGCAGCGATGAGGTATTTCAGATCCACACCGAGCCCGGCGTAGCCACCGAGCACAGAGCCGGCTACCGAGGCCATGCCGCAGGTCATCACCGCAAAGAGCTCGGAGCGGGTCATGCCGGCCAGGAAGGGGCGGATCAGCAGCGGCGACTCCCCCTGGGAGAGGAAGATGTTGCCGGTGGCCACCAGGGATTCGGCGCGGCTGGTGCCGAGCAGGCGGTGAATGCCGCCTCCCAACACCCGGATCACCCACTGCATGATGCCGAAGTGATAGAGCACCGCGATCAGCGCGCTGATGAAGATCACCAGCGGCAGCACCCGCACGGCGAAGATGAAGCCGTTGCTGGCCAGATCGCCAAACACGAAGCGGATGCCGCTGTCGGCAAAGCCGAGCAGGGCGGAGACGCCGTTGCTCATGGCGCCGAGCATGATTTGACCGGGGGGGAAGTAGAGCACCAGGGCGGCAAAGCCGGTTTGCAGGGCGAGGGCCCCCAGCACGGTCCGCCAGCGGATGGCACGGCGGTTTTCACTGGCCAGCCAGGCGATAAACATCAGGGCCAGCATACCGACCAGACTCAATAACAGCGTCATCTTGCACCTATGAAGAGAGAAGTTTCATACGGCAAGTCTGCAGACAGGCATCGCAGGGAGCGGGCGGGAGAGGTGCCGACCCCGCGACACGCAGACCACAAACCTACAGGTTAGTGGCGGGTCCCATCCTGGGGTCATTCACGTTCCGGGTGACGGCGAGTATCGGGTGACGCCAACCAGAACGCAGGGAGCCGCGCGCCAGGTGGCAGGTCGGGCGGCGATGGTACAGTGATCGCCGTCACAGAAAAAGCGGTAAAACGATTGGCACCGTCAACTTTTTCACAGTCATGGCCCCTTTCGCCGAAAACGCGGCAGGATTGCGCCACAACTGAGCCACTTCACAGGAAAACCACACCTCGCTCCCCCCGAATAGGGCAAACACCACCCCCTTCCCCGGATAACCGAAGCGGTTCACGTTTTTTCACGCCACGACGCGGTACACTGACCAATCACCAAGTTTATGTTTTTATTGAAAAAGCCCCATGGTCCTGGAATGGCCTGGAGCCATCAACCTTCGGTGGAACGCCATCATGATGAAAAGAACCGCGATTGCCCTGACGCTGGCCGGCCTGCTGACATTGCCTGCCGTGCTCCCTTCCGAAGCCTGGGCTACCCCGGTACGCTCCCTGCAAAAGGAGCAGAATTACGACCAGTACATCAGCAAGCGCCAGGTGGTGGATCAGCTGCTGGCGGACGCCTGGCAGATCTTCAAATCCCCCGCCCGCATCTCCACCGCCGGCTTCACCGCCAAGATGCCGAGCAACATGGAGCAGGTCACCGAGCTGCTGCTAGAGGCCTACCAGCTCGAGCCCTATCGCACCGACCTGCTCATCTCGGCGGCCAACGCCCAGATCTACAACGGCAACGTGGACAAGGCCATCGGCCTGTTCGAGCAGGCCCTCAGCACGGCGCCCGATGACATCGACCTGCTGACCTACCTCGCCACCTGGCAGACCTTCAAGCACAACGAGACCGCCGCCAAGGGGTATCAGAGCAAGCTGGCGACCCTCAATCCCGGCCGGGCCGCCGATCTGCAGCGCATCTTCGACACGGTCGAGCGCGTCATCGCCACCCCGCTCAAGGAGCAGGGTGAGCGCTCACCCAAGCCGGGCAACCGGGCCATCGTCACCCTGGGTTATGCTCTCAATCCCGACGGCTCCATGCACGACATCCTGCTGGGCCGGCTGGAAACCACCCGGGCGCTGGCCAAGGCCAACCCGGCGACCCTCATCATTCTGACCGGCGGCGTGCCCCAGAACCGTCAGACCGAGGGCAAGCTGATGGCGGACTGGCTGGTGAAAAAGGGGATCGACCGCTCCCGCATCATCGAGGAGAACTATGCCACCAGCACGGTGGAGAACGCCCTCTACAGCGGCTATGCCCTCGCCCGCCACCAGATTGAGTACGCCACCCTGGTGAGCTCCGCCAGCCATGTGCGCCGGGGCCAGACATTGCTGGAGATCGCCTGCTGGCAGAGCGGGCCGGCCGGGATCCGGATAGACAGCGTCAGCTACCCCGACAAGCCGCTCTCCGAGCTTGCCAAAGTGAGCGACAGCGAGCTGCTCGGCATCTACCGCGATGCCCTGCGCACCTACGGGCTCTGGAGCTACCGCTCCGCCCCCCTGCTGGAGCGCTGAGCCCAGGCTCTCCACGCTCACCCGGCCCGTTGCCAGCGCGTTCCTTGCAGCACCGGCATCACCTGACCCAAGCCAACCCGCCCAACCGGCGGGTTTTATTTTATCCGCCCAGCCAGCCGGTTCGATATTCAATAAATGGGCAAGCATTGCCATATCTGAATATGGCTTGCCGATATTTTCAGCATTTTTTCAGCACTCATTGCCAGCCACAAAATATCGACTTGCCATATTGAGATATATGAATAAACGGATTTAATTGCCGTTCTTTTTCTAAGAACCATATTTCATCAGCCATATATTTTCGGTCTTTTCTCAATCTCCCGATAAATGGGAAAACTGCCGCTTCATTCCCCCGATGGAGCAATATCATGACAGGAAAAGGACATTCCCTCTGGCTGGCGGCGCTCACCCTGCTCAGCCTGCAAGCCAGGGCCGTGGACGTTACTGTGGCCTACCAGACCTCTGCCGAACCGGCCAAGGTGGCTCAGGCCGACGACACCTTTGCCCGCACCAGCGGCGCCACGGTGAAGTGGCTCAAGTTCGACAGCGGCGCCAGCGTGGTGCGGGCGCTCGCCTCCGGCGACGTGCAGATCGGCAACATAGGCTCCAGCCCGCTGGCGGTGGCCGTCAACCAGCAGGTGCCCATCGAGGTGTTCCTGCTCGCCTCCAAGCTCGGCAACTCGGAAGCGCTGGTGGTCAAGCCCGGGCTCAACTCCCCTGCGGCCCTGGCCGGCAAGCGCATCGCCGTCCCCTTTACCTCCACCACCCACTACAGCCTGCTGGCCGCGCTGCGGCACTGGGGAGTGGATCCGGCCAGCCTGCAGATCGTCAACTTGCAGCCACCGGCCATCATCGCCGCCTGGCAGCGGGGCGACATCGATGGCGCCTATGCCTGGGCACCGGCCCTCAACGAGCTGACCAAGGGCGGCAAGGTGCTGACCGACTCGGCCCAGGTGGGCGAGTGGGGAGCCCCCACCCTGGATGTCTGGGTAGTGCGCAAGGCGTTCGCCAAGGCCCATCCCGATCTGGTGCAGGCCTTCGTCGACAGCACCCTGGCGGCCCAGCGCGACTACCTGGCCAACCCCGACGGCTGGCTCGCCAAGCCGGACAACCTCGCCAAGCTGGCCAGCCTGAGCGGTGTACCGGCCAGCGATGTGCCCGCGCTGGTCAGGGGCAACACCTACCTGAGCGCCAGCCAGCAGGGTGCCGAGCTGGGGGATCTGGTGAACCAGACCCTGGTGGACACCAGCCGCTTTCTCAAGGAGCAAGGCAAGGTACAGAGCGCCGGCAGCGATTATCGCGACTACGTGACCGACCGCTTCGTCAAGGCTCACGCCCGCTAACCCCGCAAAACAAGGAGGCATGCATGCTGCAGCTCACCCACCTTTGCGCCGATTACGCCGGGCGCAGAGTCCTCGACAACATCAACCTGACCCTGGATGCGGGCGAGCTGATGGTGGTGCTCGGCCCCTCCGGCTGCGGCAAGACCACCTTGCTCAACCTCATCGCCGGTTTTCAGAGCGCCCAGCAGGGCACCATCAGCCTGCAGGGGCGGCCGGTGCGCGGCCCCGGCGCCGAGCGGGGGGTGGTTTTTCAGAACGAGGGGCTGCTGCCCTGGCGCAACGTGCTGGACAACGTCGCCTTCGGCCTGCAGCTGGCCGGCGTGCCGCGCCGCGAACGCGAGGCCAGCGCGCTGGCCATGCTGCGCAAGGTGGGGCTGGAAGAAGCCCACGCCAAGCCGGTCTGGCAGCTCTCCGGCGGCCAACGCCAGCGGGTCGGCATCGCCCGGGCGCTGGCCACCCAGCCGCAACTGCTACTGCTCGACGAACCCTTCGGCGCCCTCGACGCCTTTACCCGCGAGCAGATGCAGACCCTGCTGCTGCGCCTGTGGCACGAGCAGCGCCGGCAGGTGCTGCTCATCACCCACGATATCGAGGAGGCGGTGTTCATGGCCACCGAGCTGGTGCTGCTCTCCCCGGCGCCTGGGAGAGTCATGGAGCGGCTCACCCTGGATTTTGGCCGCCGCTTCGCCGCCGGCGAGCCCTGCCGTAGCATCAAGTCGGATCCCGCCTTCATCGCCCGGCGCGAGTATGTGCTGGAGCGGGTCTTTGCCGAGCGGGAGGTGTTTGTATGAGCCTAACCCTCTCCCGCCCGCTCGACCCTGCCCGCCGGATACGCCTGCGCTGGCCGCTGCCACGCCGGCTTGGGATAAGTCTGCTGACTCTGGGTGCCCTGCTGGCGCTCTGGTGGCTGGTGGCCAGGCTCGAGCTGATAAGCCCGCTGTTCCTGCCGCCACCCGCCCAGGTGCTGCAACAGCTGCTCACCCTCGCCGGGCCGCAGGGCTTCATGGACGCCACCCTCTGGCAACACCTCGCCGCCAGTTTGCAGCGCATCCTCATCGCCCTCGCGGCAGCCACCCTGTGCGGCGTGACGGTGGGTCTGGCCATGGGGCTCAGCCCCACCCTGCGCGGCATGCTCGACCCGCTGATCGAGCTCTACCGACCGGTGCCCCCCCTTGCCTACCTGCCGCTGATGGTGATCTGGTTCGGCATCGGCGAGACATCGAAGGTACTGCTCATCTATCTGGCCATCTTCGCGCCGGTCGCCATGGCCACCCTGGCGGGGGTGCAGGGCGCCAGGCAGGTGCGGCTGCGGGCCGCCCGGGCGCTCGGCGCCAACCGCTGGCAGGTGCTCTGGTATGTCATCGTGCCCGGCGCCCTGCCGGACATGCTCACCGGGCTGCGTATCGGGCTCGGGGTCGGCTGGTCCACCCTGGTGGCGGCCGAGCTCATCGCCGCCACCCGCGGTGTGGGCTTCATGGTGCAAGCCGCCGGCGAGTTTCTCGCCACCGACGTGGTGCTGGCGGGCATTCTGGTGATCGCCCTGATCGCCTTCACTCTGGAACTTGGTTTACGTGCGCTGCAGCGTCGCCTGACGCCGTGGCATGGAGAAGGACTATGAGCAATTCCCTGTATATCACCCCCCTCGGCCCCCACATCGGCGCCGAGATCAGCGGCATCAGCCTGGCCGGGCCGCTCGATGAGGGCCAGTTCGCGCAGTTGCAGCAAGCCCTGCTGACCCATCAGGTGCTGTTCTTTCGGGATCAGCCCATCAACCCCCGCCAGCAGCGGGCGCTGGCCAACCGCTTCGGCGATCTGCACATTCACCCTGTCTATCCCCACGCGCCGGAGGCCGAGGAGATCATCGTGCTCGACACCCACGACGACAACCCACCGGACAACGACAACTGGCACACCGACGTCACCTTCATCGAGACGCCGCCGGCGCTGGCCATTCTGGCCGCCAAGCAGCTGCCGCCGGTGGGGGGCGATACCCTGTGGGCCAGCGGCATCGCCGCCTTCGAGGGGCTCTCCCCCCGCCTGCAGCAGTTGCTGGCAGGGCTGGAGGCCGAGCACGACTTCACCAAGTCGTTCCCGGCCCATCGTCACAACGCCAGCCCGGCCGAATACCAGCGCTGGCAGGAGGCGGCGGCCCGCAACCCGCCGCTGCGCCACCCTGTGGTTCGCACCCACCCCTTGAGCGGCCGGCAGGCACTGTTCGTCAATGAGGGCTTCACCACCCGCCTGCCCGAGTTGCCGGCACAAGAGAGCGAAGCGCTGCTCGCCTTCCTGTTTCGCCATGTCACCAAGCCCGAGTATCAGGTGCGCTGGCGCTGGCGGGAGCACGACATCGCCATCTGGGACAACCGGGTCACCCAGCATTACGCCAACGCCGACTATCTGCCGGCCCGGCGAGTGATGCACAGGGCCACCGTGCTGGGGGACAAGCCGTTCTGGCGCGCGCCCGCGTAACGCCAACATCTGCCCAGCACCGACCGGTTGCGTCGCTGTTATTGATCCCGCATAAAATAACGGTGCACATTACCGGTCATTATTTTCAAATAGATCAATGAGGCCGCCAAATATCACCAGAAATATGTAAATCGACACACCTTGCAATATTTCCATACAACTTCCGGCTGCCATCCGGTCGGCCCCTCCCCGTACTATTTCTGGGTTCAGGCTAGATAAATGGAAATAGACAATGAAATACACGCTGCTCATGACCCTGCTGGCACCGGCATTGCTGGCAGGCTGCAATCTGGAAAAGAAAGATGAGCCCTTCCAGGCCCGCCATATTCGCGCCGGCTATGACGCCGGCCAGGTTTGCCAACAGCTGCGCCGGGGCTGGCAGGAGGACGGCATCGCCATTCCCGCCAGTCAGGTCAGTTGCCACTATCTGACGGTGCCGCTCGATTACGACAAGGAGTGGGTCCAGATCAAGGAGAGCAAGTGGGAGAAAAGCTCCACCTCGCGCTCCAGCAGTGGCTTTTTCTCCGGCGACAGCAGCCGTTTCTCCTCCTGGTCGAACCAGCCCAGCCGCACCCAGATCAAGCAGCAGACCCGCACGGTCAAGGGCGACACCCTGGATATCTTCTATCTGCACTATCGCGCCAGCGGCGACTATCGCGGCACCCTGTTCTACAACCCGGGCGGCCCCACCTCGGCCACCCCGGATCTTGGCCTCCTGCTCGACCTGCTGCGCAGCGCCAACCCCGCCATCCTTGAGCACTACGACATCGTCACCCTGGATCCCCGCGGGGCTGGTTACAGCGCCCTCGGCCACGAGCTGCGCAGCTGCCTGCTGACCGACAAGCAGGGGGTGCGGCCAGACATGACCCCGGCGCAGCTCGCCCAGCTCTTTGCCAGCCGGGACAAGGGCGCCCTGCCGGCACTCGAGAGCGGGGCGGATCAGGGCAAGGCCTTCGGCACCACCCTGCGCGAGCGCTGCGACGAGCCGTTGCGGCTGCATGCGCCGCACCTGGGCTCGCGGGCCGTGGTCGAGGACATGGAGCGCCTGCGCCAGCATCTGGGGCGCGAGCGGATCACCCCCATCACCTTCTCCTACGGCACTCGTCTGGCCGCCCTCTATGCCGCCCGCTACCCGAGCCACGTGGCCAATCTGGTGGTCGACTCGCCGATGTCTCCCGCCGAGAGCCGCTACCCAGCCATCTTTCGCCGCGATGCCGAGAATGCCAACCGCATCCTGGCCTGGCGCTTCGGGGATCAGGCGCTGCAGCGCAGCATGGCGGTGACCCGGCAGGTACGCGACAACGGCCGCTATGTGGACAATCAGGGCAATGTGCTCGACCGCGCCAGCTGGGTGGCGGTGCTGGGCGATGCCATCAGCGGCAGCCAGCGCGCCGATCAGCTCGCTTTCTGGCAGCAGGACGACGCCGGCCCCCTGCTGGCCCGCCTCGCCGGGCAGGACGATGACAACCCCTATCAGGAACTGCAGGAGATGCCCTTCTTCAGCGCCATCCACTGCACCGACAACAGCGAGCCCTATGGCTGGCAGGGGCTGGATCCGGAAGATGCCGCCTTCCAGGGGGCCGGTGCCCTGCTGCTGGCCAAAAGCTTCAACACCTGCGCCGACTGGCCTTATCCGCGCCAGCCCATCGCCAGCTACGGCGCCGGCGAGATAAAGCTGCCGGATGATGCCAAGGCCCTGGTGCTCGGCGCCGAGTACGACCCCAATACCCCCTTCGCCGGCGCCCGCCAGATGCAGGCCGCCTTTGGCAGCGCCGCGCGCCTGGTGCAGGTGACGCAGAGCAACCAGCATGGTCAGTTGAACAGCTCCCGCTGCGCCCGGGCGGCCCTCAGCACCCTGCTGTTGGGGGATACCGCGAGCCTGCCCGCCGAGCAGCGTTGCCTGGCCGACTGAGCGCACAGCCCAGCTGGGCACAATCCAGCTGAATGGAGCCCAATAAAAAGCCCGCCGGATTGGCGGGCTTTTTCATGCAGGCAGGCGCCCTCAGGCGGCGACCAGCGACTCCAGATCGCGCCGGCTCAGGCGCTTGCTGTCCACCTTCACATAGACGGAGCGCTCGGCAGCGGCCAGTAGTACGTCGCTCACCCCCTCGCAGGCGCGGATCTTCTGCTCGAGCGCCGCGTCAGCCTCCACCCCTTCCGGCAGCACGATGCGCAGGCTGCTCACGTAGGGGGGCTCGGCCATGGTGAGGCTGACCCCAAGCCAGACCAGCGCCAGCGCGGCGCAGCCGCCAAACACCAGGGCGCCGCCACCCAGGCTGTAGAGCAGGCCGCCGAGGCTGCCGCCGATGGCCACCCCGATGAACTGGCTGGTGGAGTAGATCCCCATGGCGGTGCCCTTGTAACCGGGGGGCGACTCCTTGCTGATAAGGGACGGCAGCAGCGCCTCCATCACGTTGAAACCGATGAAGAAGATCTGCAGGCCGGCGAGCAGGCCCCACAGCTGCAGGCCGCTTTGCCAGAGCACCAGCTCGGCGATGAGCATCACCAGCACGCAAATCTGGAACACCCGCTTCATCTTTCTGCGCTTCTCGGCATAGATGATGAACGGCACCACGCTGACGAAGGCGATCAGCATGGTGACCAGATAAGCCTGCCACTGGCTGTCACGGGGCAGGCCGGCGCGCTCCAGCAGCGGCGGCAGCGCCACGAAGCTCGACATCAGCAGGGTGTGCACGCAGAGGATGCCGAAGTTGAGCTTGAGCAGGCGCGGGTTGGTCAGCACGGTACGCATCCCCCCCTTCACCATGCCGGACTCGCGATTGAGCAGATGACCGCTCGGGGTCGGCACCAGCCAGAGGGTGACGGCGATGCCCGCCAGCGCCAGCAGGGCGATCAGCCAGAAGAGACCACTGAGCCCCAGCGCATGGGTGATGAGGGGGCCGGTCACCATGGCGATGGCGAAGGTGATGCCAAAGCTCACCCCGATGAAGGCCATCGCCTTGGTGCGGTTCTGCTCGCGGGTGAGATCCGACAAGAGCGCCATCACGGCAGCCGAGATGGCGCCGCTGCCCTGCAGGGCGCGACCGAGGATCACGCCCCAGATGGAGTGGGTCAACGCCGCGATCACGCTGCCGAGGGCAAACATCAGCAGGCCGCCGACGATGAGAGGCTTGCGGCCCACCTTGTCGGAGAGCAGGCCGAACGGGATCTGGAACAGCGCCTGGGTCATGCCGTAGATGCCGATGGCCAGGCCGATGAGCGCCTCGGAGGCACCCGCCAGCGACATGCCGTAGGTGGTCAGCACCGGCAACACCATAAACATGCCGAGCATGCGCAACGAGAAGACGGAGCCGAGCGCCCAGGTGGCACGGCGCTCGCCCCTCGTCATGGTGAAATCATTCATGATGGCCTCGATAGATCAGGGAAAAGGAAGACTCAAGGGGTGGCCGACAGATGCCATGCCACACCCGACAGAGGGGAAAAGTGCCCGACGGGGCGGCCCCATAATAACAGAGCCGGGAAGGTTCCCGGCTCTGGATTCTACTGATTTTCCCGCGTCGCATCACAACACTGAGCATGACAGGAAGGCCACTCAGGGCAGCATGCTCACCAGTACCGCAGGCTCTGCCTCCGGTTGGAAGTCCACCGACATCATTACGCTCAGGCAGGTGATGGTGACGATGGAGAACATGAACAGCTTGCGCGCCCAGAGGGAGTCATCCACCGCAGCCTTGTAGCCAGACAGCGCCATCCCCAGCCACCAGACGCTGACCGCGGTGGCCACCACCAGATACTTGTAACCGGCGTAGCCACCGAGGAATAGCATCAGGGTTGGCACCATGAAGGCCAGGATGTAGAGGGTGATGTGGTGTTTGGCCACCGATATCCCCTTCACCACCGGCAACACCGGGATGTTGGCCGCCTGGTAATCCTTGAAGCGGAAGATGGCGATCGCGTAGGAGTGCGGCATCTGCCACAGGCTGAAGATCGCCAGCAGGATCAGCGCGCCTGAGTCGAACTGACCGCTCACCGCGCAGTAGCCGATGACCGGCGGCGCGGCGCCGGAGAGGCTGCCGACCAGGGTGCCGTAGACCGAGTGACGCTTCATGTAGAGGCTGTAGACCCCCACATAGACAATGAAGCCCAGCACCGCCAGCAAGGCGGCCAACGGATTGGCCGCAAAGTAGAGCAGTGCAATGCCCGCAATGCCGAGCGCGGTGGCGTACCAGAGCGATACGCCGGGGGCGATCAGACCCTTCACCAGAGCACGGTTCTTGGTGCGCTCCATGATGCAGTCGATGTCCCGGTCGATGTAGTTGTTGAACACGCAACCGGAGGCGACCACCAGTGATACACCAGCCATGGTCAGGATGAAGAGGGGCACATCCAGGCTCCCCTTGGAGGCCAGCAGGAACCCTCCGATAACCGAGATGAGGTTACCGAAGATGATGCCCGGCTTGGTCACTTGCAGGTATTGCTTCATCATCATTGCCAACCTGCTCAGTGAACCATCATGTTGATGTTGAGGTTGTACATGATCCACAGGGAACCCACGACCACGATGGCGATGATGAGCACGGTAAAGATCAGTGCCACCAGGTTCCAGCGCTCCTCGGACGAGGTGTTCATGTGCAGGAAGTAGACCAGGTGCACGAAGATCTGCACCACCGCCATGCCGACCACGGTGGCCAGCACGGTGGTGTGGGAGGCAGAACCGTCCATCACCATCCAGAACGGCACTGCGGTCAGGATCAGGGACAGCACGAAGCCGATCAGGTAGCTCTTGGCGCTGCCGTGGCTGGCGCCGTGATTGTCAACGGAATGACTCATTACATGACCCCCATCAGATAGACCACGGTGAAGACGCAGATCCACACCACGTCGAGGAAGTGCCAGAACAGGCTCAGGCACATCAGACGGGTACGGTTGCGATCGGTCAGCCCCTTCTTGGCGACCAGCACCATCATCACGATGATCCAGACAAGACCGCTGGTCACGTGGATACCGTGGGTACCCACCAGGGTGAAGAAGGCAGAGAGGAAACCGCTGCGATCCGGACCGTAGCCCTCGGCAATCAGGTGATGGAACTCGTAGATCTCCATCGCGATAAAGCCGGCACCGAACAGGAAGGTGATGAACAGCCAGGTATTGACCGCCGCCACCTTGTTCTTGTTCATGGCCAGCATGCCAAAGCCAAAGGTGATGGAGCTCAGCAGCAGCAGCATGGTTTCGGCAAACACGAACGGCAGTTCGAAGATGTCCTTGCCGCTCGGGCCGCCGGCGGTGCCGTTGACCAGGACCGCATAGGTCGCGAACAGGGTCGCGAACAGGATGCAGTCACTCATCAGGTAGATCCAGAAGCCGAATACCTTGTTGGCGCCGGCATCATGGTGCCCATCCTCATGGGCACCGTGAGTGTGATGTAGAACGTCAGTCGCCATGGAATTAAGCCACCTTGTTGAGATTTTCAAAATGCTGACGCTCGATCCGCTCGATCTCGTCAACCTGCACGTAGTAGTCCACGTCGTCATTGAAGCTGTGGATGATCCAGGTGGCGATCATGCCGACGAAGCCGGCGATGGCCATCCACCAGATGTGCCAGATCATGGCAAAGCCGAACAGGGTGCTGAAGGCGGCGATGATGACGCCGGCACCGGAGTTTTTCGGCATGTGGATCGGGTCATAGTGCTTGGGCTGCTGATAGGCAGAACCGTCCTGCTTGGCTTCCCAGAACGCATCCAGCCCTTTGATCTTCGGCTCGATGGCGAAGTTGTAGAAGGGGGGCGGCGAGGAAGTGGACCACTCCAGGGTACGGCCACCCCAGGGATCGCCGGTCAGGTCGCGGTTCTTCTCGCGGTCGCGGATGCTGACCACGATCTGGATCACCTGGCACAGTACGCCCAGCGCAATCAGACCGGCACCGCAGGCAGCCACCACCAGCCAGCCGTGGAACTCGGGATCGATGTTCTGGCTGACACGACGGGTCATGCCCATGAAGCCCAGCACGTAGAGCGGCATGAAGGCCACGAAGAACCCGGTGATCCAGCACCAGAAGGCACGCTTGCCCCAGACGTCATCCAGCTTGAAGCCGAACGCTTTCGGGAACCAGTAGGTGATACCGGCGAAGCAGCCGAACACCACGCCGCCGATGATGACGTTGTGGAAGTGGGCGATCAGGAACAGGCTGTTGTGCAGCACGAAGTTGGCGGCCGGCACGGAGAGCAGTACCCCGGTCATGCCACCC
Organism: Aeromonas sp. S15(2024); assembly: GCF_041402265.1. Lineage (NCBI taxonomy): Bacteria > Pseudomonadati > Pseudomonadota > Gammaproteobacteria > Aeromonadales > Aeromonadaceae > Aeromonas > Aeromonas sp. S15(2024). Next base: position 324,038 of record NZ_JBGLQY010000002.1, read on the forward strand.
ACAGTAAAGGTGATGATGAAGCCTACGGTCCACAGCATGGGCGAGGTGAACTCGATGCGACCGCGGTACATGGTGAACAGCCAGTTGAAGATCTTCACCCCGGTCGGGATGGAGATGATCATGGTGGTGATGCCGAAGAAGGCATTCACGTTGGCGCCCGAGCCCATGGTGAAGAAGTGGTGCAGCCAGACGATGAAGGAGAGCACGGTAATGGCGATGGTCGCCCACACCAGCGAGGTGTAACCGAACAGCTTCTTCTTGCAGAAGGTCGCCACCACTTCGGAGAAGATCCCGAACACCGGCAGTACCAGGATGTACACCTCGGGGTGACCCCAGGCCCAGATCAAGTTGATGTACATCATCATGTTGCCACCCATGTCATTGGTAAAGAAATGGGTACCCAGGTAGCGGTCTGCGGTCAGCAGGGCGATGGTGACGGTCAGGATCGGGAAGGAGGCGATGATCAGCACGTTGGCGCACAGGGCGGTCCAGGTGAACACCGGCAGGCGCATCATGGTCATGCCAGGGGCGCGCATCTTGATGATGGTGGCGAAGAAGTTCACGCCGGTCAGCAGGGTCCCCAGACCCGAGATCTGCAGACTCCAGATCCAGTAATCGACCCCGACCCCCGGACTGAACTCCAGCCCCGACAAGGGCGGATAGGCCAGCCAGCCGGTCTGGGCGAATTCACCGACCCCGAGGGAGACGTTGATCAGCACCACGGCGGCGGCGGTGAACCAGAAGCTCAGGTTGTTCAAGAAGGGGAAGGCGACGTCACGGGCACCGATCTGCAGCGGCACCACGATGTTCATCAGACCGATCACCAGCGGCATGGCCACGAAGAAGATCATGATGACGCCGTGGGCGGTGAAGATCTGGTCGTAGTGGTGCGGTGGCAGTATGCCCTCGCCGCCAGCCGAGGCCATGACCTGCTGGGTACGCATCATCACCGCATCGGCAAAGCCGCGCAGCAGCATGACCATGCCGAGGATGAGATACATGATACCGAGGCGTTTGTGGTCGACCGAGGTCAGCCACTCTTTCCACAGATATTGCCACTTGCCGAAATAGGTGATGAGACCGGCGATACCCAGCCCACCCAGAATGATGCCGGCGATCGTGACCATGATGATGGGTTCATGGTACGGAATGGCATCGAGTGTTAATTTTCCAAACATCAGTTAGTACCCGCTTTCACAGTCTTGTCGGCCGGCATGTGACCGGCGTGGTCCATCTGCTCGCCCTGGGCCTCATGGTGCATGGCGTCGCCGTGCTCCATGCCTTCATGGCTCATGGAGGCGTCATGCTCCATGCCTTCGTGGCTCATGGAGGCATCATGCTGCATGGCGGCCTGCTTTTCGCCGTGTTGCATGGCGGCGTGTTCGCCGTGCTTCATGTCGCCCATGAACTTGTTGATGATGTTGACGAACAGCTTGGGATCGGCGCTGGCGAAGTACTCCACCGGGTGGTTCTCGCTCTTCTTGGCCAGGGCATTGAACTCATCCATGGTGTTGAGCGCCTTGGAAGAGGCTTTCACCTTGGCGACCCAGGCGTCGAAACCGGCCTGATCCTGCGTGGCGATGGCGTTGAACTTCATGCCGGAGAAACCGGCGCCGCTGTAGCCACCCGAGATGCCCTTGTACTGGCCTGCCTCGTTGGCGATCAGGTGCAGCTTGGTCTGCATGCCCGCCATGGCGTAGATCTGGCCGCCCAGCTGGGGAATGAAGAAGGAGTTCATCACGGTGTCGGAGGTCACCCGGAAATTGACCGGGGTGTTGACCGGGAATGCCAGCTCGTTGACCGAGGCGATACCCAGCTCCGGATAGACAAACAACCATTTCCAGTCAAGGGAGATGACATCGACCTGGATCGGTTTCACCTCGGATTCCAGCGGTTTGTAGGGATCCAGAGAGTGGGAGGTCTTCCAGGTAATCACCGCCAGGATGGCGATAATGATGACGGGTACGGTCCAGACGACCGCTTCAATCTTGTTGGAGTGGGCCCAGTCAGGCGCATAGGTGGCATTGGTGTTGGACGCTCGGTATTTGTAAGCGAACGCCACTGCCATCACGATCACGGGCACCACCACGATCAGCATCAAGCCGAGTGCGGTCAATATCAGTGACTTCTGCTCCAGACCAACTTGCCCCTTGGGGCTCATCAGCGCCATGTCGCAGCCGCTCAGCAAGCCGGCAGTCGCGAGCAACAGCAAAGCGCCCAAGCCCCTCTTTACATCAAAAGGTCTCATGCAATGTCCTCATCTTCGCAAGGCTAAAGTGGTAAGAAAAACGCAGCATTCTATTTCACCGGGGGGGGATGTGAACAACATGAAAAATTAATCTTTCACTTGTGTGCTGTTTGCGATTTCTGTGTGTCGCATGTTAATGGCTTGACGCCGCTGAATTTATCCATGTCGGGCCCTTCTCAATTAATCAGCGGCTGGCTCAATTTCATTCAATCTGCGTTGATTAAATGACCATGTCGTCGTTTAACCTTTTATTTTACAAGGATAAAGGGTGTCATTTGGTGGCCTTGCGGTGAAAATTCAGGCGATAATCAGGCCCTGTTTGTCGACCATGGCCGAATAAAGGTGAGACTCGAAATTAACCACAATTAATCAAATTAAATTTCAATTAATTCCTTGGTGTTGATGTGGCTTTGCCTCACAAACATGCATATTTCATCCATCTCACCGCCATGGCCATCACATGATCCCCCATTTTGTTTAATAAGTTATTATCAAAGCCATGGACTCCATCGGGATATAGCGGTAGGTTGCGCCCCTTCGTTACTCGTCAGTCACGAATTCAACCCTATCCCATCTCTCATTCGACTCTTCATTTACAGGGATTGCCATGAGCATCACACGCAGAGACTTTCTCAACGGCGTCGCCATTGCCATTGCGGCCGGCGTCGCCCCCATCCAGCTGCTGCAGGCCGCCGAAGGCGGCAAGGCGCTGGCCGAGAAGACGCTGGTCTATCCGCCCGCTCTCACCGGCCTGCGCGGCAACCACCCGGGCTCCTTCGAGCCGGCTCACAGCATCGCCCGCGACGGCAAGCAGTATGACTTCGCCCACCTCCCGCTGGAGGGCGAGTACGATCTGGTGATCGTCGGCGCCGGCATCAGCGGCCTCTCCGCCGCCTGCTTCTACCAGCAACTGCTCGGGGCGGACAAAAAGATCCTGCTGCTCGACAACCACGACGACTTCGGCGGCCACGCCAAGCGCAACGAGTTCACCACCCCGGATGGTCTGCGGCTGGGTTACGGCGGCAGCGAATCCCTGCAATCGCCGCGCTCCGTCTACAGCCCGGTGGCGCTGGGGCTGCTCAAGGCGCTCGAGGTCAACATCGACGAGCTGGCCAAAGGCTTCCAGCAGACCTTCTACCCGGATCTGGGCCTGAGCCGCGGCGTCTTCTTTGACGAGAAGCACTTCGGGGTCAACAAGATAGTGAGCGGCGACCCGGGCCACAGCGTGGCAGACGACATCCCGCGCGATCGCCTGAACGGCCGGCCGCTGGCCGAGTTCATCGGCGACTTCCCGTTCGACGACACCGACAAAGCCGCCCTGCTGGCGCTGCACGAAGAGAAGACCGACTACCTGCACGGCATGACCCGCGAACAGAAAGACGCCTGGATGGAGAGCAACAGCTACACCACCTTCCTGCGCGACAAGGTGGGGCTGAGCGAGCGGGCCATCACCTTCTTCCAGCAGCGTACCGACGACTTCCAGGCGGTCGGCATCGATGCCACCTCCTGCGCCGACGCCCGCCTGTGCGCCCTGCCGGGCTTTGCCGGCATGGATCTCACCCCGCTCGATGCAGAATCCCAGGCCGAGCTGGACGACCCCTACATCTTCCACTTCCCGGATGGCAACGCCGGCCTCACCCGCTTGATGGTGCGCAAGCTCATCCCGCAGGTGGCCCCGGGCCACACCATGCAGGACGTGGTGCTGGCCAGGTTCGACTACAGCCAGCTCGACCGCCCCGAGCACAAGGTGCAGTTGCGCCTCGGCAGCACGGCGCTGCAGGCCAGAAACGTGCCGCTCAAGGACGGCAAACAGGGGGTGGACGTCACCTACATCAAGGAGGGCAAGCTGCACCGGGTGCAGGGCAGACAGTGCATCATGGCCGGCTACAACATGATGATCCCCTACCTGGTGCCCGAGATGCCGGCGCCCCAGAAGGAGGCGCTGCGCCAGAACGTCAAGGCGCCGCTGGTCTACACCAAGGTAGTGATCAGAAACTGGCAGCCGTTCGTCAAACTCGGCGTGCACGAGGTCTATGCCCCGGCCGCCCCCTACAGCCGGGTCAAGCTCGACTACCCGGTCGACCTCGGCGGCTACGAGCATCCCAAGAACCCGGATCAGCCCATGTGCCTGCACATGGTCTATGTGCCGACCCTGCCGGGCAGCGGCCTGTCGGCCCGCGAACAGTCCCGCAAGGGGCGCGCCATGCTCCTCGGCATGCCGTTCGAGCAGCACGAGCAGATGATCCGCGAACAGCTGCAGGCCATGCTGGGCGAGGCCGGCTTCAACCATGAGCAGGATATCCTCGCCATCACGGTCAACCGCTGGTCCCACGGCTACTCCTACATCGCCAACTCCCTATTTGACGACGAGGAGCAGTCGGAGCGCTTCATTGAGCAGGGCCGCCAGCCGGTGGGCAACATCACCATCGCCAACTCGGACGCGGGCTGGAGCCCCTATGCCCACGCCGCCATCGACGAGGCGTGGCGCGCCGTCAACGAGCTGGTCGCCCTGACCAAGGGAGGTGCCAAATGATCCGTTCCCTGACTGCCAGTACCGTGCTGCTGGCCCTGCCCACCTTCGCCCTGCAAGCCGCCCCCGCCATGTCGGCGGGTGAATACGTGGCCAAGCTGGGGGACTGCGCCGCCTGCCACACCAGCGAGGCGAGCAAGCCGCTCGCCGGCGGCAAGGGTTTCCCAACCCCGGTCGGCACCGTCTACGCCACCAACATCACCCCTGACAAGACCCACGGCATCGGCAACTACAGCCTGCCCGAGTTCATCAAGGTGATGCGCGAAGGGATCACCCGCAGCGGCGACCCCCTCTACCCGGCCATGCCCTACACCGCATACGCCAAGATGAGCGATGAGGATCTCACCGCCCTCTACCACTACCTGATGCAGGATGTGCAGCCGCAGGCCATTGCCAACAAGGCGAGCGACATCCCCTGGCCGCTCAACATGCGCTGGCCCCTCAGGGGCTGGAACTGGCTCTATCACGATGATGGCCGCTTCACCCCGGTCGCCGGCAAGAGCGAGGAGTGGAACCGCGGCGCCTATCTGGTGCAGGGAGCGGGCCATTGCGGCAGCTGCCACACCCCGCGCGGGATCGGCATGCAGGAGAAGGCCCTGACCGAGGCGGATCCCCTCTACCTGAGCGGCGCCACCCTGGATGGCTGGTATGCCCCCGATATTCGCGGCAGCCGCTACGACAAGCAGGCGCTGATCGATCTGCTGAAAACCGGCCGCAGCCAGCATCAGGCGGTAAACGGCCCCATGGCGGAAGTGATCACTCACAGCAGCCAGTACTTCAGCGACGCGGATCTGGCCAGCATCGCCACCTACCTGACCGGGCTGGATGACGAGGCACCGGCCGCCAGGGGCAACCGGGCCTACGCCAGTGCCGGCGGCAAGGCGGATTACGCCATGTACTGCTCCACCTGCCACGGCAACGACGGGCGCGGCAACGACCACGTCATCCCCTCCCTGATCGGCAACCAGACCGTGCTGGCCGAGGATCCGGCCAGCCTGCTCAACGTGCTGCTGCATGGCGCCGAGACCCCGGTCACCCAGGGCCACATCGGCTACCACATGCCGGGCTACGGCTGGACCCTCAACGACCAGCAGATCGCCGAGCTGGTCAACACCCTGCGCGCCTCCTGGGGCAATGAAGGGGTGGCCATCAAGCCGGAGACGGTCAAGGCCCAGCGCGCGCTGCACGAATAAACCAGCGCCGCCATAAAAAAACGGGCCTCCAGTGGAGGCCCGTTTGCTATGTGAGTGACGACTCACCCCTTGCGCGGTTTGGAGCCGGAGAGCGGCACTGCCCCCAGCCGGTAATCACCATAGGGGAAGATGTTGCGAAAGCGCTGGGCCACCGGCTCGGGAATGGAGCGGGAGAAGACCAGTTTGACCCCATCACCATCCCGCTGACCCAGGATGCGCCCGCGCACCGTCTCGTGACGCAGGATCTGTCTGGCATGCTCGATGAATGCGGGCGACACCTTGCCCCGCTTGACCTGCACCTTGCCGGGGGCAAGCCGGATCTCGAACAGGGCGCCACGCCCCAGCTTCATCAACCACCAGATCAGGGCGATCGCCACCAGCAACGACAACCAGGCCATCCTGTTTCTCCTTCTTCACACGTTTGCTGCCAGTATAAGCCGCAACTGGCCCCCGATTGTTTGGCGCGGATCACAGCCGCGTCTCAAGTCCGACCGCAAGCCCCCCTGCTCGCCGAGCCCGCTAGCGGCTGCGACCCCAGGCCACCAGCGTCTCCCGATAGAGCGCCAGCAGCGCCTGATCCCGCACCGCCACCCCGACCTGCTGGGCAGGATGGTCGGCCCACTCGTCGTGGGGGTGAGACTTGCCGTCAAATTTCTGCAGGGTGTGGCCGATGGCAGGGCCGTCGTTGATGACCCGCACCGGCCCCGCGCGCAGGGTGAACAGGGTCGGATCGATCACGTAGGCGATGGCGGACGGGTCGTGCACGTGGCAACCGTCGAGCCCGATCCGCTCGGAGTAGAAGCGCAGGTAGAAGCGGCTGACATCCCACAGGAAACGGCCCGGCTCGCCCGCTTCGTCGCGCAGTGCGTCCAGATAGGCGCTGCTGAAGAAACTCTGCTGAGTCACGTCCAGCCCGATGATCACCACAGGCCAGCGGGCGGTGAACACCCGGTCGGCGGCATCCGGATCGTCGTGGATGTTGGCCTCGGCATAGGGGGTCACATTGCCGCGATGGCCGTTGACGCCGAAGGCGCCGCCCATCACCACCACCTGCTTCACCAGGCCGGCAATCTCGGGGGCCGCCTGCAGCGCCAGCGCCAGGTTGGTGAGCGGCCCTATGGTGACCAGGGTGATCTCGCCGGGGGCGGCCTTCACCGTATCGACTATGTATTGCCAGGCCGGCCGGGGATCCGGAGTGAGCGTCACCTCCCCCGCCGTCACGTCGCCAAACCCGCTCGGGCCGTGTACCACAGTGGTCGGGCCCACCGGCTCGCGTCGCAGCGGGGCGGCCGCCCCCTGCGCCACAGCCGCCTTCATGCCGTATTGCTGCTTGAGCCAGAGGGCGTTGTGAGTGCCGTTCTCGATGGTGGCATTGCCAAAAACCGTGGTGATGGCAAGCAGCTCGATGGCGGGATGGGCTTCGGCAAACAGAATTGCCATGGCGTCATCGATACCGGGATCGGTATCCAGAATGATCTTGTGAGTCATGGGGCCTCCTTGGGCAACAGAACCGCCAGTGTAGCGAGCCGCCGCCGCTTTAACAGCGACGGGATCACAGCCTGCCGTTTTGCCCTCTCGCCGCCCTGCACAAGTGGTTGCGTTTCATACAGCCGCGACGGGCAAGCAGCCAACGCAAGGGCGATGGCTGGCCTGACTGATGAAACTGATGAAATAGTGGGCGGGCAGTGCGGGACGAACAGACGCGGCCTTGTGGGTCGGCGGGCGGGATGGTATCACTGGGCCACACAATTCACTCCGCTAACCACCCGCCGAGGCGCCATTGATCACCCTGATAAAAGAGTCCGACCAGCTGAAGATGCCCTGGAAGAACAAGCAGGGCACCACAGCCCAGATCCTCATCTCCCCTGCCGGCGCCAGCCTCGACAAGCTCGATTTTGCCTACCGGCTGAGCTCGGCGCCCATCAAGGAGGCCGGCCCCTTCTCGAAATTTCCCGGCTATCAGCGCATCCTGCTGCCCATCAGCGGGGCCGGCTTCGTGCTCAACGGCCACCCCTACGCCACCTTCGAGGCGGCCCACTTCAGCGGGGATGACGACACCCACTGCGAGCTGCTGAAAAAAGAGGTGACGGATCTGGGGCTCATCTATGATCCGGCCCGCCTCAGCGCCAACGTGCGGGTGCTCAGCCTCCCCTTCCCGCTCACCCTCACCCTGGAGGCGGACAAGACCTATCTCTGCTACCTGCTGAGCGGCCAGCTCACGGCGGCGGGCCAGCCCATGGCGGTCAACGAGACCCTGCTGATCAGCGGCGAGCAGAGCATCCAGTTCGACTGCCAGAAGAAGAGCGCCATCGCCTTCTTTACCCTGCAGCCCAGGTAGGTGGCTGGCGCCGGTCAGCGTTTCGGCGCCCGGCCGCCGCTGTCGAGGCAGGCCTGCATGGAGTCATAGGGGGTGTAGTGCTTGGTGCGGCTGTAGTAGGTACCCCCCTTGGGATGGCAGATGCCGTTGCGGCTCTTCTTCACCGGCGGCTCTGCCGCCAGCGCAATGGCGCATACCAGCAGCAGGCAACAGCCGACCACCCAGTTGATGGCGTTTCTCACGACAAACGACTCCTCTCACGCGGACCATCAGGCCCGAAAGGGGCCTATCTTACCCGCTATGCTCCCCACTCACCCCGCGCCGGATCATATAATGGCACACAACCCCCGGCGCAGAGCCAGGGTTTCCTACGGCATGGCAAGCGGCCACAAAAAAGCCGGGCAGTGCCCGGCTTCTGAGTCGGCACAACGTGCTTAGCCGACCTTGAAGGTGCCCTTCATCATGGCGAAGTGGCCGGGGAAGGAGCAGAAGAAGGTGAGGTCTTTGCCGGCCAGGCCGTCGGTCTTGAAGGTGACGCTGGTGCTCTCGCCGCCGCCCACCAGCTTGGTGTGGGCCAGTACGCGGGGATCATCCTTGGGCAGGTAGTTGTTCTCGGCGCCGGCGCTCATGCCCGCGGTGGCAACGGCCTGATAGTCGGCGGTGTTGGCCAGCGCCCAGTTGTGGCCCATGGCGGTCACCGGCATCTTGCCGGTGTGGTTCAGGGTCACGGTCACCTCTTTGCAGGTGGCCGGTACGCTCATCTCCTTGAGGTTGTACTGCATGGCATCATTGCCTTCGATGACCAACGCGCACTCATCGGCCAGAGCCGGGGCAGCCAGGGTGCTCAGAAACAGCAGGGTAATCGCCTTTTTCATCATCCTCTCCTTTGATTGGCAATAGATGGCAACACAATTGCCTGCAGGCTCGCACCATGGCTGGCAAACATGCTGTCAAAATCGACCTTATTCTACTCAACTGTCGTCATTCGGCTATGCCTTTAGCGCAAAGCTGCGGGTCAGGTCACCAGATTGTTCCCATTATTTGACTGGACAAACCGGCCGCGCCGCCCATTAACCACTCTTTGTTTAATTATCTCCCGCCCTTTTCTCCAGCCGGCGCTCGCCCGCCGCTGCGCCCTTGGCTAAGCTGGCGACCCCGGCACGCGGCCAAGGCCCGTGCCATCCGTTTCAGCCAGAGAGATTCGTCATGTCACTCCTTGCTCGCCCGGCCCCCCGCGGCCTGTTGTTGACCCTGCTGCTGATGCTGACCGCCTGTCAGCCAGCCCCGACCCAGACCCGCATCCAGGGCAAGACCATGGGCACCTATTATGCGGTGACCCTGAGCGATCCCTTCCCGGGCGGGGAGCCTGCGCTGCAGCAGGAGGTCGATGCCCTGCTGGTACGCATGAATCACGAGATCTCCACCTACGACCCGAACTCCCTCATCTCCCGCTTCAATCAGGGCAGCGGCCAGCCGCCCATGGCCATTCCCGCCACCATGGCCAAAATCGTGCAGCAGGGCATCGATGCCGGCCATCTCACCAAAGGCAAGCTCGACGTCACCGTGGGCCCGCTGGTCAACCTGTGGGGATTCGGGCCGGACAAACGTCCCATCAAGCGCCCCAGCGCCGAGCAGATCGCCAGCGCCCGCCACAAGGTGGGCATCGATCGGCTGACCTTGACCCCAGAGGGGGATCACTTCCTGCTCGGCAAAGGCATTCCCGATCTCTACCTCGATCTCTCCACCCTGGGCGAGGGGGCGGCCTCCGACGAGATTGCCGGCCTGCTCGAGCAAAAGGGGGTGCACAACTACCTCATCGAGGTGGCCGGCGCCGTGCGCAGCAAGGGCAACAACGCCAAGGGCAAGCCCTGGCGGGTGGCCATCGTCGAGCCGTCCGATCAGCCCGGCGCCTTCTCGGACGTGGTGATCCCCAACGGCATGGCCCTCAGCACCGCCGGCAGCTATCGCAACTACTACGAGCTCGACGGCCAGCGCTACTCCCACATCATCGACCCCGCCAGCGGCCAGCCCATCACCCACAAGCTGGTCTCCGCCAGCGTCATCACCCCGACTGCGCTCGAGGCCGACGCCCTCGACACCGCCCTCATGGTGATGGGGCCGGAGCAGGCGATGGCCTTTGCCAGGGCGCATGGGCTCGCGGTCTACCTCATCGTCAAGACCGAGCAGGGCTTCGCCGCCAGCCATACCCCCCAGTTCGCCCCCTATCTGGTGGCCAAACGGCCATAAACTGGCAGCCATAACCCAGCCACCATAAAAAAGAGGCCCCGCACTGCGGGGCCTCGTTGTTTTCAAGCCGGCGTGATTCGATGGGAATGCAGTGAGGCATTGGCGCATCCCCTCGGCGACAGCAAACCAGTGAGCGCCGTCAACGCGCTTGCGTATTACTCCTCGCAGCCGGCAGGCCCGGCCGACGGACGCGCCTCCCGGCGACCCATCCCGTAGAGGGCAAACACCAGCATGCAGATCGCGGTCATCACGGCGAACAGGGCCGGGCCACCCCACACTTGCAAGAACCAGCCCCCCACCATAGGCGAGAACGCCCAACCGAGCCCGGCCAGGGCGCTGGCGCCGAAGTAGCTCCCCTTGAGGTGGGCCGGCGCCATCTGGTCGATCAGCACGTTGAAGAGCGGAAACAGCACCGCCTCCCCCACGCTCAGCAAGAACATCGCCACCAGCCAGGGCCACAGCAGGGCCGGGCTCGACAGGGCGAACATCACCTGGGCCGATGCCATCAGCAGGATGGAGAACTGCAGCCGCAGGCTCACCCGCCAGCGCCGGGTCAGGTGCAGCAGCGGAAACTGCAGGGTGATGATGGTGAGCGCATTGGTGGCCACCAGCAGGGCCACCAGCGTCTCCACCTCGGGGGCGCCGGCGCGGGTCAGGTACTGGATCAGCGGCGACTCCACCTGGGCGTAGACCAGATTCATCAGCAGGTTGGCGAGGATGAACAGCATGAAGGCGCGATCCCGCCCCACCACCCTGAGCATGGCCCCCAGGGAGAGACCCGCATCCGGCCGGCTGGCGCAGTCGCGACGAAAGCCGAGCAGGAAGGCGATGCCGAGCAGGCCATAGCTGGCGGCCGTCACCACGAAGGTCTCCTGGCGCGCACCCAGCCCCACCATGATGCCGATGAGGGGCCCCACCCCCGCCCCCACGTTGAGCAGGAAATAGCGCAGGTGCAGAGCCAGCTCCCGCAGCGCCTTCTCGGGCAGCAGATCCCCCATCAGCGCCTTGCCCGGGGTATCGATAAAGGCGTAGGAGAGGCCCGAGCCAAACACCCCGAGGGTGATGAGCCAGAGGGAGTGGCCGAATCCGAGCAACAGGTAGGCACCGCACGACAGGGCGCAGCCGAGCAGCAGTATGGTGCGCCGGCCGAGCCGGTCGGAGAGCCAGCCGACGTAGAAGCCGATGAGGCAGGAGAGCACCGCCGCGCCACCCAGCAGCATCCCGATACCGGAGGCTGACAGGCCATACTCCCGGTAGAGCAGGATGGAGAGGAAGGGCCAGACCATGAAGAAACTGGTGCGCACCATGAAGGTGCCCAGGATCACGATCCAGACCAGCGGGGGAAAGGGTGGCAGGCGCATGGGAACTCCTTGTCGCGCAATGGTGGCTGATCCGCAGGGAAATCATTCAGTGGTATCAAAAGAAACCCACTTGCACAATCCCCTTCTGAAAAAATCCACCCGGAGGGCTGTACCGGATCCGATCGGCGAGTGGCCTTGTGATCAGGAACGAGCCGGGGTCGCCGCCAGCCATCCCTGCCCTCTCCCCGGCCTGCTCCCCAACCACCATAAAGAGCGAGGCCCCGCACTGCGGGGCCTCGTGGTGTGCAAGCCGGCGCTACTCGATGGGAATGCGGTGGGGCGCCGGAGTCACCGCCTGCTTGGGCAGTTGCAGGGTGAGGATGCCGTTGTCGAAGCGGGCGACCACCTGCTCCGGCGTCACCTCCACCGGCAGTTCGACGGTGCGCGATACGCTGCCGAAATAGCGTTCGCTGCGCAGGGTGCGCTCATCCTGGCTCTGGCTGTCGTGCTGGCGGATCTCCGCCTTCAGGGTCACCAGCTTGCCGTGCACATCCACGTGGATGTCCTCCTTCGCCACCCCGGGCAGCTCCGCCTGCAGCAGATAGCCGCCGTCGCTCTCCTTGAGGTCCAGCTTGATCTGGCTCGGCAGCGGATCCCCGTGCAGGGGCCGGATGTAGAAACCGGAGGCCATGTCGTGAAACAGGTCATCAAACAGACTGGTACGGCCTGGTAGCAAACTCATTTGATTCCTCCTTGTGGTCACTGGATGGTCGAAGGCAGGCCCGCGGCCCGCCTCTTTTCAGTCTAAAAACCGGCGTGGGCGCCGCCAGTGCAATCCATCGCCCGTTTGACCATGATCAAGGGCCGCGGCGGTTTTTTTCAGGCCCGGCGCCCCCTTGCCAGAGGAAAAACGGCGGCGGCATGGATGTTCAATTGCCTGTCTGCGCGCTTTGGTGGCACACTTCTGTTATCCGCCCGTAGCGCCCTGACCAGACAGATGCAGACACCGGAATCCGAGCCAGAGAAAAAAGCCCCACCCAAACCGAAGCGCATCCTGCTGGTCAACGAACAGCGCTCCTTTCAGGTGATGATGAAGGCGATGCTGATCAACATCGGCATCAGTCGCATCACCTATGTCAACTCGGCCGAAGAGGCCAGACGGCGCTGCCAGAAAGAGTCCTTCGACATCTACCTCATCGATTACGAGCTGGGGGTTGGCGAGAACGGTCGCCAGCTGCTGGAGAGCCTGCGCGATCAGAAGCTCATCCCGCCCCAGAGCGTGGTGATCATGGTGAGCGGCGACAGCTCCCGCGCCATGGTGCTGAGCGCGCTGGAGGCCGAGCCCGACGAATACCTGATGAAGCCCTTCTCCCAGGAGCAGTTCTCGTTTCGCCTCAAACGTGCCCTCGCCCGTCGCCAGGCGCTGGAGAGCGTGTTCAGCGCCCTCGCCGAGGAGAACCTGACCACCCTGCTCGCCGCCTGCGCCGAGCGGGCCGATGCGGTGCCGCGCTTTGCCAACTTCTGCCGCTGTCTGCAGGCCGATACCCAGCTCAAGCTGGGCCAGGCCAAGGAGGCCCGCAGCCTGATGCGCCAGCTGCTGGCCGGCCAGGAGAACAGCTGGGCCCGCCTCACCCTCGGCAAGGCGTGCCACACCCTGGGTCTGCACGAGGAGGCGGTGAGCCACCTGCAGGCGACCCTCAAGAATACCCCGCTTATGGTGGAAGCCCACCTCTGGCTGGCGGAATCCCTGCTGGCGCTCGGCAATGACGAGCAGGCCCAGCAGGAGCTCAAGCGGGCGGTGGACATCTCGCCCCAGTCGGTACAGCTCTCCCGCCGGCTGGCGGAGGTGTGCCTGCTGCGCCACGACTACGCCCAGGCCAAGGACGTGCTGCTCTCCCTCATCGATCTGTCGCGCAACTCGATCCACCGCACCCCCCACTATCTGGGGGCCTATATCCAGGCGCTGACCCTCTACGCCCTCAACAGCAACGACATCTACCACATCGCCAACCTGCAAAAGCAGGTCAACTCGGCCCTGTCGCGCATTCGCGATTCGTTGATGATGGCGGAGTTCAACTACCCGGTGTTCGAGCAGATCTGCCAGGCCCGGGTACAGATCGCCCTGGGGGAGCTGCTCAAGGGCAAGAAGATGCTCTACCGCGCCAACCAGAACTGGCTCGATCAGCCGGCCACCATGCCCCCCAGCCTGCTGGGCGAGACCATACTCGCCCTCTATCAGCTCGGCGAGTTCGAATATGCCGAGAGCCTGCAGGCGCTGCTGGCCGAAGACGAGGATCGGCTGCTCACCACCTGCATCCAGGCCACCCGCGACGACAAGACGGTGCTGGAGCGCCGCCAGCGCTACCAGCAGCTCAACGAGCTGGGCATCAAGGCCTATCAGAGTGGCGAGCTGGAACAGGCGCTCGGCCACTTTCGCGAGGCACTGCGCCGGGCCCCGGCCAACACCGGCGCCGCCCTCAACAAAATCCAGGTGCTGCTGCAGCTGATGCAGAAGAATCGCAAGAGCCCGGAGTTTGGCGCCGAGTGCAAGGAGACCCTGGAGGTGCTGGACGGCATCCCCCTCAACCCGGCCCAGCAGGACCGTTTTCGCAAGCTGCGTCAGGAGTTTACCCAGCTCAGCTGACCCCGCTCGCCTATGCTGATACTGACTCGGCAAGGGGAGGAGACGGGCGATGGCCATGTGTCGATATCTGGTGGCGGACGGCCGCCACTGCAGCGAAGAGGCGGGGGAGCATGATCTGTGCCGCTGGCATGATCCCCATGGCCAGCATCAGGATCCCCACACCGCCCGCGAGCTGGAACACTACATCCACCAGGGCGGCCTGTGCCACGGCCTGCAACTGGCCCGCGCCAACCTGGCCGGCCTCAATCTGGTGAAGAAGGGCGCGCCGCACGGCTTTCTGCTGGAGCAGTGCAACCTCTACCGGGCCAATCTGCAGGGGGCTCACCTCTACGGTTTGCGCATGAAGGGGGGCTGCCTGATGAAGGCGGATCTGAGCGATGCCAACCTGCACTGCGCCACCCTCGACGACGTCAACCTGCTCGGCATCCGCTGGCACAACACCCGCCTCGACAACCTGGATACCGGCAAGCGGCTTATGCAGGACAGAAAGGGGCGCCGCGAGCGGGACCCGGCGCAGGCCCGGATCTGGTTCAAGGAGGCCGAGGAGACCTACCGGGATCTGCGCAAGGCCTCGGAAGCCCAGGGCATCTTCACCATGTCCGGCCGCTACATCCAGCAGGAGCTCACCATGCGCCGGCTGCAGCTGCCATTCTGGTCCGGCCGCCGCTTCACCTCATGGATCGTCGATCTCTTCTGCGGCTACGGCGAGGCCCCCATGCGGGTGGTGCTCTTCTCCCTGCTGCTCATCTTCATCTGCAGCCTCTTCTACTTCTTCTTTGGCCTGAGCTTCAACGGCAACCACCTCGTCTATCGGCCCGGCGCCCCTTTCGAGCAGAACGCCATCTTCCTGCTGGAGTGCCTCTACTACAGCGTGGTGACCTTCACCACGCTAGGGTACGGGGACTTCACCCCGGTGGGGCTGTCGCGGATCTTCGCCGCCTTCGAGGCCTTCACCGGCAGCTTTACCCTGGCGCTGTTTGTGGTGGTGTTTGTCAAAAAGATGACCCGTTGAGCCCAGGCGCAACGGGCGTGCCACCCCAGAGGTGGCAGCTCGCCTTCACTTGCATCCACCGCCGATTCCTAGTCCAATAGCCACTTATAAAAATGACATGAGCATCCCGGACATGAAGATCATCTCTTTCAATATCAATGGCCTGCGCGCCCGTCTGCACCAGCTGCAAGCCATCATCGACAAGCATCAGCCGGATGTGATCGGCCTGCAGGAGATCAAGGTACACGACGAAGCCTTCCCGCTGGCCGATGTGGAGGCCATGGGCTATCACGTCGAGTTCCACGGCCAGAAGGCCCACTACGGGGTCGCCATCATGAGCAAGCAGAAGCCGGTCAAGGTGGAAAAAGGCTTCCCCACCGACGATGAAGAGGCCCAGCGCCGCATGATCATGGCCACCTTCGAGCGCGAAGACGGCTCCCTCATCAAGGTGATGAACGGCTACTTCCCGCAGGGTGAGAGCCAGGATCACGAGACCAAGTTCCCGGCCAAGCAGAAGTTCTACGAGGATCTGCAGCACTACCTCGAGACCAATCACACCCCGGGTGACCAGCTGGTGCTGATCGGGGATATGAATATCTCCCCCACCGATCTCGACATCGGCATCGGCGAGGCGAACCGCAAGCGCTGGCTGCGGGACGGCAAGTGCTCCTTCCTGCCCATCGAGCGCGAGTGGATGGAGCGTCTGAAAGGGTTCGGCCTGACCGACACCTTCCGTGCCGCCAACCCGACCGAGTGCGAGCGCTTCTCCTGGTTCGACTACCGCTCCAAGGGCTTTGACGAGAACCGCGGCCTGCGCATCGACCTCATCATGGCCTCCGACGCCCTCAAGGACAAGGTGACCGAGACCGGCATCGACTACGAGCTGCGCGGCATCGAGAAGCCCTCCGACCACGCACCCATCTGGGCCTGCTTCGCCTGATAACGACAACTGAGGGGGCATTTGACGCCCCCTCTGTGACCAAGCCCCCACTTCCCCCGTTTTTTCCTTCTTATAATTTCTCCCTGAGCCCTCGCATCCGGGCAACACCGCGCCGAAAGAGCCCTGCGGGCTGACACAGACTGTCGCTGGCCCCTCGCCCCCATGCCGCCAGATGCAAACAACTTTCACTGCCGAGCAGCTTGGGTTCAATATTCGTGCTTTATCATTAAAAAACTGTCAGTAATCCAATAAGTTAAATTTGTAACCATGCAGTTAACCATGTTCATGAAGAGAAAGGGTGGGCGCGGCAATCGTGCACCATCCCACAGGAGTGTGATGATGAAGGTGCAATCCGTCAGGGAAGAGATGTTCAAGCGCGGCTGTATCGCCCTGGCACTGGCCAGCGCACTGACCGCCTGTGGTGATGAACCCGCCGCCGGTGCCCAGGCACTGCCAGCGGTGCCCGTGGTGGTGGCCGAGGTCAAACTGACCGACGTGCCGCTGACCACCGAGATGGTGGGCGAAACCGCCGGCTTTCGCGAAATTGACGTGCGCTCCCGGGTGAGCGGCATCCTGCTCAAACGCACCTACATCGAAGGGCAGCCGGTCACCGCCGGTCAGGCACTGTTCCTGATCGACCCCGAGCCCTACAAGGTGGCGCTGGAGCAGGCCAAGGGCACCCTGGCCCAGGAGCAGGCGCGCCTCAACAAGGCCCGCGCCGACCGCGATCGCATCATCCCGCTGTTCAAGCGTCAGGTGGTGAGCCGCAAGGACTATGACGACACCATCGCCAACTACGAAGCCGCCGTCGCCAGTCACCAGGCCGCCCAGGCCAAGGTGAAAGAGGCGGAGCTCAACCTCAGCTATACCCAGGTCACCGCCCCCATCAACGGCATGGCGAGCAAGAGCTCCCAGTCCGAGGGGAGCCTCATCTCCACCAGCGGCGAGAACGGCCTGCTCACCACCATCACCCAGTTCGACCCGCTCTACGTCAACTTCTCCTACTCGGAGCAGGATCGCCTCAACTTCGATAATGCGGTGAAGCAAGGGTTGATTGAAGCCAAGGACGCCACCAACTGGCGTACCCACATCCGGCTGGCCGACGGCTCCGTCTACCCCCAGGCGGGCAAGCTCAACTTCTCCGACAGCCGGGTCGACCCGGCCACCGGCACCATTCGCGCCCGCGCCATCTTCGACAACAAGAACGGGGTCCTGCTGCCCGGCCAGTTCGTGCGCATGACCATCGATCTGGGCACCCGCAAGAACGCCATCGTGGTGCCGCCCCGCGCCATCGTCCAGTCCCAGGCCGACCGCATGGTGATGGTGGTGGATGCCGACAACAAGGTGGTGCCCCGTCCGGTCAAGCTGGGGTCGGTGGTCGACAGCGGCGTATTGATCGACAAAGGCCTGCAGGCCGGCGATCGCTACATCGTCGAGGGGCTGATGAAGGCTCGTCCCGGCGCCGTGGTCAAACCGGTTTCCGCCGAGGAGATGAAGGCGATCAACGCCAAGATCACCCAGGGTGCCGCTGGCAAATAAGGAGCCCCCATGTTTTCCAAGTTCTTTATCGAACGCCCCATCTTCGCCAGCGTGATTTCGATCATCATAGTGCTGGGCGGGATGGCGGCAATGCGCGCGCTCCCGGTGGAGCAGTATCCCCAGATCACCCCCGCCGTGGTCTCGGTGACCGCCTTCTACCCGGGTGCCACCCCGGAGGTGATCTCCCAGACCGTGGCCGCCCCCATTGAACAGCAGGTCAACGGGGTCGAGAACATGATCTACATGCAATCCGGCTCCGCCTCCAACGGCCAGATGAACCTCAACGTCTACTTCGACATCGGGGTCGATCCCGATCAGGCGACCATCGACGTCAACAACCGGGTCTCGGCCGCCATGGCCCAGTTGCCGGAAGAGGTGAAGAAGCAGGGGGTGACGGTACGCAAGAAGTCCACCTCCATCCTGCAGGTGATCACCCTGCAGTCCCCCAGCGGCTCGTTTGATACCACCTATCTGTCAAACTACGCCCTGCTCAACATCATCGACGAGCTCAAGCGTATTCCCGGGGTGGGGGACACCTCCCTGTTCGGCGGTACCGACTACGCCATGCGGATCTGGCTGCGCCCGGACCGGCTGGCCCAGCTGCAGCTCACCCCGAGCGACGTGATCGGCGCCATCCGCGAGCAGAACACCCAGTTCGCGGCGGGCAAGATCGGATCCCAGCCCACCAGCACCCCCACCGACTTCACCTACACGGTGCAGACCAAGGGGCGCCTCGATGATGTGAAGGAGTTCCAGAACATCATCATCCGCGCCATGCCGGACGGCTCCAAGATCCGGGTCAAAGACGTGGCCCGGGTCGAGCTCGGCGGCAAGGACTACGACGTGCTGGCCCGCGCCAACGGCAAGCCGGCCATCGGTATCGCCACCTACCTGCAACCGGGTGCCAACGCGGTCGCGGTGGCCGATCAGGTGCGCGAAACCATGGATCGCCTGCAGGGCCGTTTCCCGCAGGACGTGGAGTACCAGATCCCCTACGACACCACAGAGTTCGTGAAGATCTCCATCGAGGAGGTGGTCAAGACCCTGCTCGAGGCGATCGTGCTGGTGTTCGTGGTGGTCTACCTGTTCCTGCAGAACTTCCGCGCCACCCTGATCCCCTGTATCGCGGTGCCGGTGTCGCTCATCGGTACCTTCGCCGGCATGCTGATGCTGGGCTTCTCCATCAACCTGCTGACCCTGTTCGGCATGGTGCTCGCCATCGGTATCGTGGTGGATGACGCCATCGTGGTGCTGGAGAACGTCGAGCGGATCATGAGCGAGAAGAAGTGCTCCGCCAAGGAGGCCGCCATCCTCGCCATGCAGGAGGTCTCCGGCCCCGTGGTCGCCATCGTGCTGGTGCTCTGCGCCGTGTTCCTGCCGGTTGCCTTCATGGGCGGCATGACCGGGGTGATGTACAAGCAGTTCGCCATCACCATCGCCGTGTCGGTGGCCATCTCCGGCCTGGTGGCGCTCACCCTGTCGCCGGCCCTGTGCGCCATCCTGCTCAAAGAGGGCCACCACCAGCCGGCCCGCTTCTTCGTCTGGTTCAACAATGCCTTTGATCAGCTGACCCGCCGCTATGTGCGCGGGGTGGCCTTCCTCAACCGCCGGGTCGGCGTGGCCTTTGGCATCATCGCCATCATCCTCGCCAGCAGCTATGTGCTGTTCCACAAGGTGCCGGGCGCCCTGGTGCCGGACGAGGATCAGGGCTATCTCATCGGCTCCGTGATGCTGCCCGATGCCGCCGCCCTGACCCGTACCCAGGCGGTTGCCAATGATTTTGACAAGATGGCCATGGCCAACCCCAGCGTGAAGGACGTGGTCACCTTCTCGGGCTTTGACATCCTGTCCGGCTCCATCATCAGCAACCGCGGCCTCACCTTCATCACCCTGAAGGACTGGAAAGAGCGTCAGGGCGAGGGTCAGGACTCCTTCTCCCTGGCCAAGACCTTCCAGGGGATGAGCCTGATGGGGCTGGCCGATGGCTTCACCGCCACCTTCAACCCGCCTCCCATCCAGGGCATGTCCACCACCGGCGGTCTCGAAGGCTATCTGCAGAACCGCGGCACCGGCGACGTGCACGCCTTCGCGGGCGAGGTGCAACGCCTGATCGATGCCGCCAAGCAGCGTCCTGAGTTCGCCAGCGTGAGCACCACCTTCCGCGCCAACGTGCCCCAGGTCTACCTGGATCTCGACCGCGAGAAGGCCAAGGCGCTGGGACTGCCCATCAACGCCGTGTTCGACACCATGCAGGCCACCTTCGGCCAGGTCTACGTCAACGACTTCAACCAGTTCGGTCGTACCTACCGGGTCCAGTTGCAGTCCGAGGCGGACTACCGTGCCAAGAAGGATGACATCCGCAACGTCTATGTCCGCTCCAACAGCGGCGAGATGATCCCCCTCACCAGCCTGGTGACGGTGCGCGATGCCACCGGCCCCGAACTGGTGGAGCGTTTCAACATCTTCCCGGCCGCCAAGATCATGGCCCAGCCGGCGCCAGGGGTGAGCTCGGGTCAGGCCATTGCCGCCCTGGAGGAGATCGCCGCCCAGACCCTCGGCAACGACGCCAAGCTGGAGTGGACCGGCGCCGCCTACCAGGAGAAGGCCGCTGCCGGCAGCGCCGCCACGGCGTTTGGCTTCGGCATCGTGATGATCTTCCTCATCCTGGCTGCCCAGTATGAGCGCTGGAGCCTGCCGTTTGCGGTGATCACCGCCGTGCCGTTCGCCCTGTTCGGTGCCCTGCTTGCCACCTGGGCCGTGGGGCTCACCAACAACGTCTACTTCCAGATAGGTCTGGTGACGCTGGTGGGGCTGGCGGCCAAGAACGCCATCCTGATCGTGGAGTTCGCGGTGATGAAGCATGAAGAAGGGATGACCCTCATCGAGTCGGCATTGGAGGCGGCGCGCCTGCGTTTTCGCCCCATCGTGATGACCTCGCTGGCGTTTATCCTCGGCTGTGTGCCCCTGGTCACCTCCAGCGGTGCCGGCGCCGCGAGCCGCCACGCCCTCGGCTGGCCGGTCATCGGCGGCATGCTGGCGGCGACCTTCATCGCCATCTTCTTCATCCCGCTCTTCTTCCGCCTCATCATGCGGCGCTCGGAAAAACGGGCCTGACCACTCGAGTCACGCTGCCCCGGCCCCTCCTTCATGGAGGGGCTTTTTTTATCGTCAACGTTCGCCGGCAAGAGAACACATAGCCGGCCACCTCCCAACGTGACAAGTCAGGCCTCAGAACTGGTGTTGCACCCCTATGCTCAAGAAGTTCAGGTAGCTGTTGTGGTAGGTACCTGACAGCTGGGGACGACCGACCCCATCCTGCTCCACTGCCATATCCCCCAGCCAGGCCAGGGTATAGCTGGCTTCCAGCCTGGTGGCTGGTGTCAGCTGATAGCTGGCCCCCAGACCCCAGCGCCAGCTCTCGCCAAGCGGGAGGGTAACAGTGCGGTGCACGTCGTCCACGGCACTGCTGTCATAGCCGATGCCGCTGCTCAGGCGCAGGGCCGACGTCACATCGAACTGGGCACCCAGGCTCAGGTGCCAGGTGTCCTGGTATTGCATATCAAGGGTTCGGCTCTGCTGTCCCGACGCGAGATCCACCTCGCCAAAGCGGGACCACTGCTGCCAATTGGCACTGGCCAGCAGGGCCCACTGCGGGTTGAGCTGGTGATAGCCACTCAGGGTCAGGATCTGCGGGATCATCATCTCCACCCCCAGCCCGGCTCCATTCAGCCGGCTCAACGGCTGATCGTCCAGCTCCCACTTCAATTCGGAGACGTAGCTCAAGCCGATGCGGGAGTCCTGATCCAGCTCGTAGAGCACCCCGAAGGAGGCACCGTACGCCCAGTCGCTGTCGGAAAATGCCTGACTGGTTGAACCGTTCGGCGTCATGTCCAGTGAGGCCTCCAGCGCCCCATGCATGGCGATCAGGCTGGCCCCCACCGACCAGTGGTCATCGACGCGATACGCCAGGCTGGGAGCAAAGGCGATCCCGGTCAGCTTGGCGGACTGCACATAGCCACGCCCCTGCCACCCCTCGCCATAATCGATCCCCAGACCGTGGCTGCCGAAGAGTCCGAGGCCGGCGACCCACTGCTCATCGATGGCGTGGGTCAGATAGAGGCTGCCAAGCGGGGCGCTCTGCAGGGCATTGCCGCCGTTGTTACCCCCCTGCTTCAGATCCAACTCGAGGTCGCCGTATACAGCGCCGCCATTGACCTGCAACTGGGTGCCTGCCAGCCTGGTCATACCGGCCGGATTGCTGGCGATGGTCTCCGCCCCCTGGGCGCGGGCGGCCGCCCCTGCGTTGGCAAGGGCACTGTTGGCCGCGCTGGTTTCATACAAGGCAAGGCCGCCGGCCATGGCAGAGGGACTCAGCAAGGCTGCAAGCATCAGCGCCAGCCATCGTTGCTGCATATCGTTACTCCCGAACAATGAACTGGATGGAGACTCGCCAGAGAGACAGCTCAAACCCCCGGTTTGATGCCCTGGCAACTTCTGACCGGTACGCATCCTAACGAGCAAAGGAGCTGGCTTCATTAGGGTTGGCTATACGCCATCGTTAAGTGGCGCTTAACGATTCATCAGGCCCCTCTCTGATACGGCCGGGGCCATTGACCTTCTCCTCAAGGCAAGGTTTACAGTGTCCCCAGTCATTGTCAGGATTTTCCCCATGCTCTCATCGAGATTGCCCACAGAACGCATTGCCCGGCTGCTGCTGGGGCTGATGCTCGTCTGCAATCTCACCCTTTGCATCGGCTGGCACGGGCTGGATGCCCTCAACGCCGCCATGGCGCAAGACCATCAGGCCATGAGCAGCAGCCCCATGCAGGGACTCTCCTGCCACGGGGCATCCCAGGATGCCGGGGCACCAGATGCCGCCAGCCAAGAGTGCCAGATGCACGGCGGGCTCACCTCGAGCAGCAGCCCTGGCTTGCCGCTGCTGGCCGCCCTGCTGACCCTGCTCGCCCTGCCGCTGTTGCTGCTGCCCCTCGGGACCGCCAGCAGCGGGCTGGACAACTGGCTGCGGGATCCCTTCCTGCGATCCCGCGGCACCCACCCTCCCTCCTGGCCGCGCCGACACCTGATGCTGTCGGTGCTGCGCCACTAGAAAGCACTTCTCTCGGGGCGGCCCTTGCCCGTTGCCGCCCACCTTGCCTGACCCTGTGTCGCCGGCTGACCCGGCCATGGCACAGGGAGCCGTGCGCACGCTGACCATTCAGCCGCGCCCAGTTTGCCGCCCGGACTCTGGTGATGCCTTGCCTGCACACCCCCTCCGGCGCTCTGACAGAAGAGAAGAAGTATCATGTCATTTGCCCCGATCCCCGGCCCCGTGGCCGAACACGGCCGCCCCGTGCCTCTTGCCCACTGCGCCGACCTGCCCCACCCGTCCCGGACAGGGGGTGTGCGATGAGCCGGACCCTGCTGCTATCCACCCTGCTGCTCGCCCTCGGCGCCGGTGGCGGCTACTGGGCCGCCAAACAGACGGACGGTGGCGCCACCGCCAGGGAGAATACACCGCTCTACTGGGTCAACCCCATGGATCCCCGCGACAAGCGCGACGGCCCCGCCAAGGACAACATGGGGATGGACTTCATCCCCGTCTATGAGGAAAAACAGGGCGGCTTCCCTGGCACCGTCACCATCAGCCCCGAGATCCAGCAGAACCTGGGGGTGCGGCTGACCAAGGTGGAGAAACTGCCCGTCCACCAGCAGATCGAGACGGTCGGCTACGTGGGTTATGACGAGGAGCGGCTCGAAGCCATCAACTCCCGGATGGCGGGCTGGATCCGCAACCTCGCCATCAAGAACGAGGGGCAACAGGTCACCAAAGGCAGCTTTATCTACGATCTCTACGCCCCGGATCTGGTAAACGCCCAGCACGAGTACCTGCTGGCGCTCAATACCACCAACCCCCTGCTGCTGCGCGCCGCCGAGGGCAAGCTCAAGTCCCTGCAGGTGCCGGCGGATCAGATAGCGGCCCTCAAGCGCACCCGCAAGGTGCAGGAGACGGTGCGCATCTACGCCCCGAGCAGCGGCTATGTCTCCGAGCTCAAGGTGCGGGAAGGCCAGTATGTGGAACCCGCCGCGCCCCTGTTCAACATCAGCACCCTCAAGCAGGTGTGGGTGAGTGCCGAGGTGTTCGAGCGCCAGGCGGCCCAGATCAAGGTCGGCGATCCGGTCACCATGACCCTGGACTATGCCCCGGGCCGTCGCTGGCAGGGCCGGGTGGACTACCTCTACCCGACGCTTGATGCGAGCACCCGTACCCTGCGGGTCCGCCTGCGCTTTGACAATCCGGACGAGTTTTTGAAACCCAATATGTTCGCCAAGGTGAGCATCAGCACCGGCAAGGGGGAACCCCGCCTGGTGGTGCCGAGCGAAGCGGTGATCCGCACCGGCAGCCAGGACAGGCTGGTGCTGGCGCTGGGGGATGGCAACTTCAAGTCGGTGGCCGTCACCCTGGGCCCCCAGTTTGGTGACAAGGTCGCCATCGATGAGGGGGTCGAAGCCGGTGACAGCATCGTCAGCTCGGCCCAGTTCCTGCTCGACTCCGAGTCCGCCATCGATTCGGACTTCCAGCGCATGACGGCGGTGCGTCCCATGCAGGTATGGACCCAGGGCCAGGTGCAGAACATCGATCTCGCCGGGCGTACCCTAGGCATCTCTCACCAACCCATTCCCGAGTGGCAGTGGCCCGCCATGGAGATGGACTTCACCGTGGCCGACGGCGTGGACATCAGCCAGCTGAAACCGGATCAGACCCTGCATCTGCAGGTGGAGCAGGAGGGGGACGAGTACCGCATCATCCAGATCCATGTGGAAGACAAACCGGCAGAAGACGAGCCGATGAAAAAGGCCAAGGGCGAGATGCCAGGCATGCAAGGCATGGATCACAGCCAGCACCAGATGGGGGATAAATCATGATCCCTGCCATGCTTCGCTGCATTGAGCACAAACCCAATTTGCTGCCAGCCCACCGAATGAGAGGTGTCCAGTCATGATCCCTTCAATCATTCGCTGGTCCGTCAGCAACCGCTTTCTGGTGTTGCTGCTGACCGTCATGCTCACCGCCTGGGGCCTCTGGTCGGTCAAGCAGACCCCGGTGGACGCCCTGCCAGATCTCTCCGACGTGCAGGTGATCATCAAGACTTCCTACCCGGGCCAGGCGCCCCAGGTGGTAGAGGACCAGGTGACCTACCCGCTCACCACCGCCATGCTGGCGGTGCCGGGCGCCACCACGGTGCGCGGCTACTCCTTCTTCGGTGACTCCTTCGTCTATGTGCTGTTTGACGACAGCACGGACCTCTACTGGGCCCGCGCCCGGGTGCTGGAGTACCTGAGCCAGGTGGCCCCCAATCTGCCTGCCGGGGCCCAGCCCCAGCTCGGGCCGGACGCCACCGGGGTAGGTTGGGTCTACCAGTACGCGCTGGTGGACAAAACCGGCAAGCACGACTTGAGCGAACTCACGTCACTGCAGAACTGGTTCCTCAAGTACGAGCTGCAGACGGTGAACGGCGTCTCCGAAGTCGCCACCGTAGGCGGCATGGTGCGCCAGTACCAGGTACGGGTCGATCCGGACAAGCTGCGCGCCTACGGCATCCCGCTCTCCCTCATCGAGACCGCCATCAAGCAGGGCAACCAGGAGACCGGCGCCTCCGTCATCGAGATGGCGGAGGCGGAGTACATGGTGCGCTCGAATGGCTATTTGAAGAGCGTGGAGGACTTAAAACAGATTCCGCTTGGCACCAATGTGCGCGGCGCCCCCCTGCTGCTGGGTGACGTGGCGGACGTAGTCACCGGCCCCCAGATGCGGCGCGGCATCGCCGAGCTCAACGGCGAAGGGGAAGTGGTGGGCGGCATCATCGTCATGCGCTACGGCGAAAATGCCCAGCACACCATAGACGGGGTCAAGGAGCGCCTGGCCGAGCTCAAATCCAGCCTGCCGGAGGGGGTGGAGATCGTCACCGTCTACGATCGCTCCGACCTTATCCAGCGCGCCATCGACAACCTCTCCGGCAAGCTGGTGGAGGAGTTCGCCGTGGTGGTGCTGGTCTGTCTCGCCTTCCTGTTCCACCTGCGCTCGTCGCTGGTGGTGGTCATCACCCTCCCTATCGCCATTCTGACCGCCTTTATCGTGATGCACCTGCAGGGGATCAACGCCAACATCATGTCGCTGGGGGGCATCGCCATCGCCATTGGCGCCATGGTGGACGGGGCCATCGTAATGATAGAGAACGTCCACAAGCACATGGAGCGGGAGGCGCTCACCGACAAGAACCGCTGGCGCATCATCACGGAGGCGAGCATCGAAGTCGGCCCCGCCATCTTCTTCTCCCTGCTCATCATCACCATGAGCTTCCTGCCGGTGTTTGCGCTGGAGGCGCAGGAGGGGCGCATGTTCCATCCGCTGGCCTTCACCAAGACCTACGCCATGGCCGCCGCCGCCGCGCTCGCCATCACGCTGGTGCCGGTGATCATGGGCTATTTCATCCGCGGCAAGGTGTTGCCCGAGCAGGCCAATCCCCTCAACCGTGGCCTGAGCCAGGGTTATATCCCGCTGCTCAACGCCGTGCTGGCTCACCCCAAAACCACCCTCGCCGCCGCCCTGGTGGTCACGATCGCGGGCTTCTGGCCGCTCCAGCACCTGGGCTCCGAGTTCATACCGCCGCTCGATGAGGGGGACATCATGTACATGCCCACCACCGCGGCCAACATCTCGGTGGGCAAGGCGCGGGAGATTTTGCAGCAAACCGACAAGCTCATCCGCACCGTGCCCGAGGTACAGAACGTGTTCGGCAAGGCGGGGCGCGCCGACTCGGCCACCGACCCGGCGGATCTGGTGATGATGGAGACCAGCATCCAGCTCAAACCCCGCGACCAGTGGCGCCCCGGCATGACCCCGGAGAAACTCAAAGAGGAGCTCGATTCCCTCATCCGCTTCCCCGGCCTCACCAACGCCTGGGTGCCCCCCATCAAGACCCGCATCGACATGCTGGCCACCGGCATCAAGACCCCGGTGGGGATCAAGATTGCCGGGCCCGATCTCAAGGTCATTCAACAACTTGGCCAGCAACTTGAGCAGATCGTTGGCAAGGTTGAGGGGGCCTCATCCGTCTACGCCGAGCGGGTGGCGGGCGGCCGCTATGTGAAGGTGGACATCGACCGGCTCAAGGCGGCCCGCTACGGCCTCAATATCGCCGACGTGCAGGCGGTGCTCGCCACCGCGGTGGGCGGCATGGAGGTGGGCCAGACCATAGAGGGGCGTGAGCGTTACCCCATCAACCTGCGCTATCCCCAGAGCTATCGCGACTCGGTGGCGAGCCTTGAGCTGCTGCCCTTGGTCACCCCAAGCGGTGCGCGCATCGCCCTGGCGGACGTGGCCCGAGTCTATATCAGCGACGAAGCCCCCATGCTGCGCAGTGAAAACGCGCGCCTCAACGGCTGGGTCTACGTGGATATTCGCGGCCGCGACATCGGCTCCTTCGTGAAGGAGGCCAAGGCCGAGGTGGGCAAGCAGCTGGTGCTGCCATCGGGCTACGCCCTCAGCTGGTCAGGTCAGTACGAATACATGGAGCGGGCCATGGAGCGACTCACCTACGTGGTGCCGCTCACCGTCGCCATTATCGTGCTGCTGCTCTATCTGGCGTTTCGCCGCTTCCAGGAGGTGCTGCTCATTCTCACCACTCTGCCACTGGCGGTAGTGGGCGGGATCTGGACCCTCTGGCTGCTCGACTTCAATCTCTCGGTAGCGGTGGGGGTGGGCTTTATCGCCCTGGCCGGGGTAGCGGTGGAGACCGGGGTGCTGATGCTGGTCTACCTCAACCACGCCTGGGACGATCTGGTGGCCAGCGGCAAACCGGACCAGGCCGGCCTGCACCGGGCCGTGGTCCACGGCGCAGCCCTGCGCCTGCGCCCCAAGATGATGACGGTGGTCACCATCATCGCCGGCCTGTTGCCCATCATGTGGAGCCAGGGCACCGGCTCGGAGGTGATGCAGCGCATCGCCGCCCCCATGATAGGCGGCATGGTGACCGCCCTGATACTGACCCTGCTGGTGTTGCCCGCCGCCTATTACCTCTGGCGCAGCCGCACCCTGAAGACCCTCGACCACACGACTGCGCAGACGGATACCCCGACTGCCCCCTGATCAACCGGACAACCCAAACAAGGAAACCATCATGAACTACAAGACGCTGACCCTGCTGCTGGGCCTTGCTACCCACACCGGCCTGCAGGCCGAGGAGATGATGAACCACGAAGGCCATGACATGAGCCAGATGGGTGACATGCAGCAGATGGAGGGAATGCAGGAGAGGGTGATGACCAAGGGAGTCATCAGCCGCATCGACGCGGCAAATGGCAAGGTGGGCATCAAGCACGAGGCCATCGCGAACCTCAAGATGCCCGCCATGACCATGGTGTTCCAGGTGGCCGACCCGGCCCTGCTCAAGGATCTGCAGGTGGGGGATGCGGTGCGCTTCCACGCCGAAAGCCCGGCTGGCAAGCTGACGGTGACGGCTCTTCAGAAGCAGTAACCGGAACCAATAAAAAACGGCGGGATCATCCCGCCGTTTTGCTGTCCGGTTCTCTTTAAATACCGTTCGCCACTCAGCCGCGAATATGTGCGATAAAGGCGTCGATCTGCTCGCGGCCGCAGGCCGGGTTCATGAAGACCGCCTTCTCACCGGCGATATAGGAGTACTTGCCGCGGGCATCGTAGTCGGAGTGGGCGATGGCCTCCACCCAGTTGGTATAGAGCCCCACCTTGCCACGCCCGGTAAACAGGCTGCGGTGATAGTCGGTGTTGCGCTGCAGGCGCGCCTTGTAGGCGGGGTCCGTGCTGCGCGCCAGCTCGAAGGCGAACTCGGCCTCCGGATCGCTTACCCACTCGGGGTTGTAGATCTTGAAGCCCACGCTCGGCCCCTGATTCTCCTGGGCCACCAGCTTGACGTTGCCAAGCTGGCTTAACCGGAAGCGGAAATAGTTGGCATTTTGCAGGCAGTGGGCCAGCACGGTGCGATACCCCTCGACCCCCAGATAGTTGAGGGCCGCATAGGCACCGAACAGGCCGCTCGCCCCGCGGGAACACTCGATGGTGGACTGCAGGTGGGTGTGGCCCTGGATGTCCCGCTCGAAGTAGGAGAAGTTCTCCGGGTCGTTCTCCATCGCCTTGAGGTCGTCCTGCTCCTTGATCATCACCAGGCTAGAGGTGTAGGGCACATAGCCCCACTTCTGGAAGTCAACGGTGAAGGAGTCGGCGTATCTGAGCTCGACGAAGCGGCTCACGTTGCGCTCTATGCCCGCCAGAGTCGCGGCGTTGATGGCGAGCGGGTTGGCGGCAAAGTCGTAATCCAGGAAGAAGATCATCGACCAGCCGATGGCGGCGTCCACGTGGATGTGGGGCTTGACCGCCACCTCGAACCGCTCGCAGAGGCGATCCCGCAGCGCGACCACGGGTTTCACCCGATCCACCCCGAAGGTATCGGTGGTGCCCATGGTGAGCATGATGGTGGGCACCACGTGTTTCAAGGCAAAGCAGGCGGTCAGGGTACGCTCCAGGTGGTCGAGATCGATGTCGTTGTTCTCGCCCACCTGGATGCGGATGGTCTTGTTCTCGATGTCCACCCCGAGCAGGGAGAGGTTGGTGATGTTGGAGTAGTGGCCGCCTTGGGAGTTGATGATGCGGTAGTCCTGATAGTGACCGAGCCCCTTGTGCTTGGCCTCGGACAGGCTCTTGCGAATGCCGAGCAGGTAGCCATAGAGGTTACAGAAGGTCCCCCCCTGGGTGAAGATGCCGGTGGCGCGGGCCGGATCGTAACCCGCCAGCAGGGCAATCTGGCGCACCACCTTCTTCTCCAGCTCCTCGGCCACCCCGGCATACTCGGAGTAGACCAGGTTGGGGTTGGCGAGGATCCCCATCTGGGCGCCGTAGATGGCGGGATCCGCCGACATGGTGACCACGTTCTCGACGCTGGAGGGGTTTTCCCAGTCTTTGGAGAGGGCGCCGGCAAACAGCAGCTCCGCCATGGGCTCGCCCGGCGTGCGCATGGCTTGCGGCACCGGCATGGTCTCGCACAGGTCGGCGAGACGGGCGCAACCATCGGGCCAGGCGTTCAGCCGCGCCGACGGGGCCAGGCCGCGGGCGCGAAACTCGTTGAGGGTGGCGAAGCCGGGTTCACGAAAGACCGGCCAGAGATCGGGATTGCGCGAGAAAAAGTTGGCTTTGACTGTGGTAAAACGACGTTCGAATTCGGGGTGGATGGCGTTGACGCCTTCATCTTTCAAATAGACCAAGTCACTCATTTTTATACCATTAGTACAGCAAATGTGCTGCCCTTATACCCCTGGGTCACCGTTTGAAACAGCGACAATATCTAATGGCCTCCCCTACTTTTTGTCATGCATGAGGGCGGACAACGGCTGGCAAAAAGGCGCCTTTCGAGCGCCTCTTTTGATTTTGTGATCCACCCGCCCCAGCGGCGAGAAAAGCGTCAGCGCAGCGATGCCAGCAACCAGCGCGAGAATGCCTCCAGCTCGGTCTGCAGGGCCGGAAACTCGCCGCGCCACTGGCGCAACAGCTCGTCGATGGCCTCCACCTGATAAGCCACCCCGGGCAAGCGCGCGGCCAGTGCATCCAGCGGCGCCGGCTCCAGGCTGTCGCTGAAGATCTGCGCCCGCCCTATCACCCCCTTCTCCACATCGAAGTGCAGCTCCACCCCGCCCCAGCCGAAACGCTCGTCCAGCTGATGGGTAAACGCCGGGGCGTGGCCGAAGTTCCACTCCCAGCTGCGCTGGCGGGCGAAGGTCTCGGCAAAGCCGGGCAAGTCTGGCAGCCGCTCGGGGGAGATGTGCTCTGGCCGTACCCGCTCACCGTAGTGGCTGAAGAAGGCCTCGCACAGGGCCTGGCTCACCTGGCCATGGTCGATGCCCGGCAGCAGTTCGCCGAGGTTGGCCACCCGGCTGCGCACCGAGCTGATGCCCTTGGCGGCCAGTTTCTTGGGGTCGGGATTGAGGTAATTGGCGAGCCGGCCAAGATCGGCGTCCAGCAACAGGGTGCCGTGGTGAAAGCCGCGATCATGGGTCTCTCGATAGGCCGAGCCCGACACCTTGCGCTCCCCGTCCGGGGTCGCCACCAGCAGATCGTTGCGGCCGGAGGCGAAAGCCTCGACCCCGAGCCGCTTGAGCGCGTCCAGCACGATGGAGGTGGAAATACTCTTGTCGTACTCCGGCTTGCCCGCCATGAAGGTGAAGCAGCTGTTGCCAAGGTCGTGAAACACGGCGCCGCCACCGCTGCTGCGGCGAGCCAGGGTCACCCCGTCCTCTTCCATGCGGCGGGTATTGCACTCCTTCCAGGGGTTCTGGGCCCGGCCGATCACCACGGTATTGGCGTTGCGCCACAGAAACAGCACCCGCTGATGCGGGTCCATCTGGCGAAAAATGCACTCTTCCACCGCCAGATTGAACAAAGGATCGTGGGAGTCGGACAACAACAGACGCAATCGGGACATGAGAAGGCCTCATCGGGATGGGAGAACCGCTATCATACCACCCGGGCAGCAAGGATCCGCTTCCCCCCTCCCGCCAATAATTGACTCATAACGCAATAATCGCAGTTTCGACACATTTCGACAGCAAGTTGAAAGTATCCCGTGATACGGCGACACAGACTGACGCATTGCGCTAAAAAGAGCCCAAACACTCGCGCTTATTGAGGTAATCGACAATCAAATACGACTAAAATGCGACCATTTTTATAGGTCATATGGCTCCGTAATTCTTCGCTTAATTGCCAAAAATAACGAGCAGGAAGGCCAAATGTGATGAATGACACAGAAATCATTTTTTCTGTTACGCATCCCCTGTTATAGCGCCCTTTCGCCCCCTTGCGGGCAACAAGGAATTGTTTGACTCTAGGACGGACCATCGTCTCCCGAGAGGAATGAGTATGAGCGTCGTAAATTCCTCCCTTCATCGCCTGCTCTGGTACCTGCCAATGCTTGGTTCGGCGATGTTTTGCGCCTTTTTTTCACCGCCGTCGAAGGCGGTGATTGACAAGGTGACAGTGCAGTTGCCCTGGCAACACCAGTTCCAGTTTGCCGGCTATTACGCGGCCCAGGCCAAGGGTTTCTATCGAGCCGCCGGTCTGGATGTCACGCTGCGACCCGCCATGACCGGCACCGATGTGGTCAACGAGGTGATGTCGGGCAATGCCCAGTTCGGGATCAGCGGCAGTGATCTGTTGCTGGCCCGCGCCAGCGGCCAGCCCATCGTGGTGCTGGCCTCCATGTTGCAACACTCGCCACTGGTGCTGCTCACCCTGGAGCGACCCGACATTCGCCAGCCGGCGGATCTGGCGGGCAAGCGGCTGATGCTGGAGCCCGGCTCCCAGGAGCTGCAGATCTACCTCAACCGCCACACGCCACCGGAGAGCTGGATAAAGCAGCCCTACCGGCAGGGCTTGAAGGCATTGCTGGCGGGCAAGACGGACGCCATCAGCGCCTACAGCACCACCGAGCCCTTCTATCTGGCCAAGATGGGCATCCCCTACCGGGTGTTCTCCCCCCGCAGCATCGACTTCGACTTCTATGGTGACAACCTGTTCACCTCGGAGCGCGAGCTGAACAGCCGGCCGGAGCGGGTCTATGCCTTCCAGCAGGCGACCCTCAAGGGGTGGCGCTACGCCATGGACAACCCGGCCGAGATGATCGACTGGATCGTGACCAACTACCCGAGCGGCGCCGGCCGTGATCTGCTGCAGTTCGAGGCCGACACCACCCGGGAGCTGATGCAGCCCGATCTGGTCGAGCCCGGCTACATGCAGCCGGAGCGCTGGCAGCAGATCGCCAGGAACTACCTCGATGCCGGTCTGCTGTCGGCCCTGCCCGACCTGGAGCACTTTCTCTACAACCCGGATCGGGAGCGGATCCGCCAGCAGCGCCAGCTGCTCGACAAGAGCGTGGCGGTGGCCATGCTGATCACCCTCTCCCTGCTGACCCTGCTCGGTATCTTCTGCTACCTCTATCTGCGCCTGCGCCAGGAGGCGCGTGGCCGACAGCGACTGACCCGCGAGCTGGCCCAGAGCGAGCAGCACTACCGTTTCGTGGCGGAGAACAGTGCCGACGTCATCTGGACCATGGACACCACCACCCTGCGCTTTCGCTATGTCAGCCCCGCCATCCAGCCGCTCAGCGGTTACGACCCCACCGATGTGCTCACCCTCCCCCTCAGGCAGCTTATTCCGGAGACATCCAGAAAACAGCTGCGCGCCGAGCTGAGCGGCTCCCTCGCCGCCTGGCAACGCGGCGATCACGAGCAGACCCGCTGTGTCATTCGTACCCAGCTGCGTCACAAGGAGGGACATCTGGTGGCCACCGAGACCATCACCACCCTGCATGGCAACGAGCAGGGCCAGCCCGATGCGATCCTCGGGGTCACCCGCGACATCACGGAGCGGGCCGCCAGGGAGGAGATGATGCGCCGGCTCGCCTTCTACGACCCCCTCACCAACCTGCCCAACCGCCGGCTGCTGCAACAGCGGTTGAAAGAGGTCATGGCAGGCAAGACTGCCCAGCTGGCCCTGCTGTTCGTCGATCTCGACCACTTCAAACCGATCAACGACACCTTCGGCCACGAGACAGGTGACGTGCTGCTCAACATGGTGGCCGAGCGGATGCGCCACTGCGTGCGGGATCGGGATCTGGTGGCCCGCCTGGGTGGGGACGAATTCGTGATCCTGCTGCCCAACACAGGGGACGAGGCGCTGACGGTGGCCGATCACCTGCACCAGCGCCTGCGCCACCCGTTTCGCATCGACGAGGAGCAGGAGCTGCGCATCTCCAGCAGCATAGGAGTGGCCCTCTACCCGGAGCACGGCACCGACCCCAAGACCCTGATGCACCACGCCGATCAGGCCATGTATCAGGCCAAGGGACGAGGGCGCGGCCGGGTCTGTCTCTATACCGCCGGGCTGGATCCGGAACAGGGCTCGCTGGTGTGGCAGAGCAGCCACGAGTGCGGCCACCCGCGCATCGATGCCGAGCATCGCCAGCTGTTCGTGCTGACCAACCGGCTGCTGGAGCACATGAAGGATCACCAGGAGCACCCCGCCCTGTTCCTGGAGTGCATGGAAAATCTGTTCGACGTGGCACGCCACCACTTCACCTTCGAAGAGCAGGTGCTGGCCGAGCTGGGTTACCCCGAGTTCACCAGCCACCAGCAAGACCACCAGCTGCTGCTGCAAAAGGCTGACCAGCTGATGACCGCCGCCAGGGCGGGTACCCTTGGCAACGACGAGTTGCTCAACTTCATCATTCAGGAGCTGGTGGTCGGCCACATGAGCCAGGCCGACCGGCGCTACTTCCCGCTGATGAAGGGGCGCTGAGCCCCGCCAGCCGGCATATCTCCTCCCTGAACGTGTGAAACGAGAAGGGCCACCCGGGTGGCCCTTCTGTCATTGTGCGCCCGGCACATCTGCCGCGCCCCCCTCCGCCCGGCGCGACATCAGGCTGTAGTAGAGCAGCGGTATCACCACCAGGGTGAGCAGGGTGGAGACCAGAATGCCGAAGATCAGGCTGATGGCCAGGCCGTTGAAGATGGGGTCATCGAGGATGAACAGGGCACCGATCATGGCCGCCAGCGCCGTCAGCAGGATGGGTTTGGCCCGCACCTGAGCGGCGCCGATCACCGCCTGCTCGAACGCCATGCCGGCGCTGCGCTGCTGCTCGATGAAATCCACCAGCAGTATGCTGTTGCGCACTATGATCCCGGCCAGGGCTATCATGCCGATCATCGAGGTGGCGGTGAACTGGGCCCCCAGCAGGGCGTGGCCCGGCATCACCCCGATCAGGGTGAGCGGGATAGGGGCCATGATGATAAGCGGCACCAGATAGGAGCGGAACTGGGCCACCACCAGCAGGTAGATGAGGATCATCCCCACCCCATAGGCCAGCCCCATGTCGCGGAAGGTCTCGTAGGTTATCTTCCACTCCCCGTCCCACAACAGCGCCACCTCCCCCAATTTATCCGGCTGCTGCACGTAATACTGGGGCAGGTCGATATCGGCTCCGGCGGCAAACATGCCGTAGAGCGGGCTGTCGGCATGGCCCCCCATGTCGGCTACCACCATCACCATGGGCCGCATGTTCTTGTGCATGAGGTAGGAAGGGGCCAGCTCGTCGCGCCGGCTCACCAGCTCGGAGACCCGGATGAGCTGGCCGCTCTGGCTGCGCACCTTGAGCGCCAGGATGCCGGCCAGATCCCGCTTGTCGCCGGGGGCGAGCTCGACACGGATCGGTACCGGGTACTTGGCGCCCTGAGCATGCAGCCAGCTGGCATCCTGATAGCCCACGCCGCCGTTGAGGGTCGCCACCAGATCGCCGAGATCGACCCCGAAGCGGGCCGCCTTGCTGCGATCCACCACCAGCCGCCACTTGGGCTGGGGGTCGGTCAGATAGATGTCCACATCCACCAGATCCGCCGTGGCCACGAAGCGGGCCTCTACGGCGCGGGCCGCCGCTTCACGGGCAGCTGGCGTCGGGCCATACACTTCCGCGACTATGGGTGACCAGACCGGCGGGCCTGGTGGCACCTCCACGACTTTCAGGTTGCCGCCGGCTGCGGATGCGAAGGCCTGCAAGGGGGCGCGCACCGACTGGGCAATCTGGTGGCTGCTGCGATGGCGATCGTGTTTGTCTACCAGATTGACCTGGATATCCCCCACGTTGGCGCCGCTGCGGATAAAGTAGTGGCGCACCAGGCCATTGAAATTGATGGGGGCGGCGCTGCCGGCGTAAATCTGGTAATCCTTCACCTCGGGCACCCTGGCAAGCTCGCGCCCCACCGCCAGCAGGGTGCGCTCGGTCTGTTCCAGGGTCGCCCCCTCCGGCATGTCGAGCACCAGCTGGAATTCCGACTTGTTGTCGAAGGGGAGCATCTTGAGCACCACCCACTGCACCATGGGCATGGCGGCGGCGCCTGCCACCAGCAGCAGGATGGCGAGCCAGAGCTTGCGTCTCGCGCTCCTGGCGCCAGCGCCAATCAGGAAGGGGGTCATCAGTCGCTGGAAGAGGCCGGCCCTGGCCTCGCCGTGGGCGACATGCCCCTCGCTCTTGAGCAGATGGCCCGCCAGCCAGGGGGAGAAGATAAAGGCCACCAGCAGGGAGATGAGCATCCCCATGCTGGCATTGATGGGGATGGGGCTCATATAGGGGCCCATCAGGCCGCTGACAAAGGCCATCGGCAACAGGGCCGCGATCACGGTCAGGGTGGCGAGAATGGTCGGCTCCCCCACTTCGTCCACCGCGCCCGGAATAAGGTCCCTGAGGGAGCCCTTGCCAAGGCCGCGATGGCGGTGGATGTTCTCCACCACGACTATGGCGTCATCCACCAGGATGCCGATGGAGAAGATAAGGGCAAAGAGGGACACCCGGTTGAGGGTAAAGCCCCACGCCCAGCTGGCAAAGAGGGTCAGTGCCAGGGTGATGACGATGGCGATGCCCACCACCAGCGCCTCGCGCCAGCCCATGCTCACCAGCACCAGCAGCACCACCGCGGTGGTGGCGAAGATGAGCTTGCCGATGAGGGTGTTGGATTTGGTTTCGGCGGTGACGCCATAGTCACGGGTCACCGTCACCTCGACGCCGGCCGGGATGAGCCGGTTCTTGAGACTCTCGACCCGGGCCTCCACCCGCTTGGCCACCTCCACTGCGTTCTGCCCCGGCTGCTTGCCGATGGC
The DNA here is from genome assembly GCF_041402265.1 of Aeromonas sp. S15(2024). Lineage (NCBI taxonomy): Bacteria > Pseudomonadati > Pseudomonadota > Gammaproteobacteria > Aeromonadales > Aeromonadaceae > Aeromonas > Aeromonas sp. S15(2024). Next base: position 360,721 of record NZ_JBGLQY010000002.1, read on the forward strand.
CAGGGTCACCGCCGGATAGCTCTGCTCACCCTGCCCCATCCAGCTGCGCTGGGTCGGGGTCTCCTCCCCAAGCGCCACCTGGGCCACCTCGCCGAGGTAGACCGGCTTGCCATCGTGCAGGCCCACCACCAGCTCGCGGGCCTCCTGCTCGCTCTGCAGGAACTGGCCCACCTGCACCTTGATCTCCCGGTTGTCCTGCACCACGGCCTGCTCGCTACCCACCTGGTTGGCGGCGGCAAGACGCTGGTTGAGTTCCCCCCAGCTGATGCCATGGGCACTGAGGGCGGCCGGATCCGGCATCACCCGCAGCACGGCGCGCTGGCCGCCCAGGCTGTAGATATCGCGGGTGCCGGGCAGGCGCTTGAGCTCGGTCTCCAGCTCGTGGGCGACCCGGGTCAGCTCGGCGGCCCCCAGCTGCTTGCTCCAGAGCGTCAGGCTGACGATGGGCACATCGTCGATCCCCCTGGGTTTGACCAGGGGCTGGCCGACGCCAAGCCCCTGGGGCAGCCAGTCCCGGTTCGAGTCGAGCTGGTTGTTGAGATCGACGATGGCCTGCTCGCGGCTCACCCCCACCTTGAACACCACCACCAGCAGGGCGCCGTCCGGGCGAGAGAAGGAGTAGAGGGTGTCTATCCCCTTGATCTGGGAAATAACCTGTTCGGCGGGAGTGGTGACGAGGGATTCGACCTCCGCCGGGCTGGCCCCCGGAAAGGGGATATAGACGTCGGCGAAGGTGACATCGATCTGCGGCTCCTCCTCCTTGGGGGTCACCAGCACCGCAAAGAGGCCGAGCAAGAGCCCCACCAGCGCCAGCAACGGGGTGATGGCCGAGCCCTGAAACAGGGCCGCCAACCGGCCGGCTGGCCCCAGTTTGTTCTTGCTGTCGTGAGCGTCGTTACTCATGGGCCACCGCCTGCTGGCGCGCCCAGCCATCCGGTGCCACCCGATCGCCGCTCTGGACGCCCGCCAGGATCTCGCACTGCCCTGCCTGGCAATGGCCGACCCGCACCGGCGTCAGCACCCAGCGCTCTCCCTCCTTCAGGTAGAGACCGCTGAACTCACCCTGCCTGAGCAGGGCCTGCTCCGGCACCTGCAGCAGCTGACGTTCGCCCTGTTTGAGCTGCACCTTGAGCCACATGCCGGGCAGCACCCCTGCCGTGCTCGGCGGCAGGTCGAGGCGCAGCCGAAAGGCGTGGCTCTGGCTGTCGGCATAGTTGAAGCGGGTCAGTTTGAGGGGGGTAACGGCCTTGCCATCCGGCAGCAGCACCTGTGCATCCGACGGCTGGCCGGCGAGGGCTAGCGCGGACTGGGGCAGCTCCACCTCCACCCGCAGGGCATCAAGGGAAAAGCCGGAGAGCAGCGGCGTCCCTGGGGCCACCGTCTCCCCCAGCTCCACCAGTCGCTTGGTGACGACCCCGGCGTAGGGGGCGAGGATACGGGTATAGCCGTAGGCCTCCCGGGCCTGGGTGAGGGCAGCCTCGGCGGCGTTCACCTCGGCGCGGGCAGATCTGTCGCTCGCCAGGGCGCTGTCGAGCTGGGCGCGGGTGATCACCCCCTTGGCTATCAGCGCCTGGAAGCGGGCGAGCTGGCGCTCGGCTTCCACCTGCTGGGCCTGGGCCCGGGCCAGTCGCGCCTCGGCGCCGGTCACGGCGGCAAACTGCTCCTTGCCGCTGATCTCGAGCAGGGGCTGTCCGGCCACCACCTCATCGTTCACATCCACCAGCATGCGGGAGACCCGACCGCCAGTCTGGGCCGCCACCGTCCCCTGATGGATGGCGCTGACAGTGCCATCCAGGGTGAGCCAGTCGGTCACCTGACGGGGAGCCAGTGTCAGGGCCGCCTCGCCATTCGTCTCGGCAGACCATGCCGTCGACAGCGTCATGGGAGAGACAAGTGCAGATGCCACGGCCAGCAGAATGGCCCCCGGCAAGCGGATCGGTTCCATGATAGTTCTCCTTCCCCGGCAGCGGGGGCAATCCATTCAGGCGGAGCGGGCGTGGCAGCGCTTCTCCCGCACCTTCACCAGGACCCGATCAACCAGCAAGATCCCGGCCACCATGGCGGCTACGAACAACAATATCATGGGCTGGCCACTGGAAATGAGACTCAAGGCAGGCCCAGGGCAGATCCCCACCAATCCCCAACCTATGCCGAACAGGGCAGATCCCCCGATGAGGCGGCGATCCAGCTTGGGGGCTGGCACCACAGCCATGGGCTCTCCCAGCAGGCTCAGGCGCCGCGGCTTCACCAGCAAGAAATAACCCGGCATGAAGACCAGCAGGGCGCCCCCCATCACGAACCCCAGGCTGGGATCCCAGGCGCCGGCCAGATCGAGAAAACCGGTGACCCTGGCGGGGTCTATCATGCCTGAGATGGCCAGACCCAGACCAAACAGCAAACCGGCGAGCAGACTTGTCAACAAGGTCATCGCAATAGCCTCCTAGAAGAGATGATGAGTCAGAAACACGGTCAGCACACCGGTTGCCATGAAGGTGAGGGTCGCCACTATGGAGCGCACGGAGAGCCGCCCCATGCCGCAGATGCCGTGGCCGCTGGTACAGCCATTGCCAAAACGCGTGCCGATGCCCACCAGCAGACCGGCCAGCAGCACCAGCGGCCAGGCGGGCAGCGCGGTGAATGCAGGCATGCTGGCCCAACCCAGCGTCAGTGCCAACCAGGCTCCCGCTCCCAACCCCAGCAGGAAGAGCAGTCGCCACGGCGCCCTGTGTTGCAGCGCACCGGCCAGAATGCCGCTGATCCCGGCCACCCGGCCGTTGCACAGCATCAGGATCAGGGCCGCGAGCCCCACCAGCATGCCGCCCCCCAGGGAGAGCAGCCATTGGCTTTCCATCATCAAGATTCCTTATTTTCTGAGTGACAAAAATGGGTTTGCAACGCCGCCAGCACATCGGCGGCCGCCTCGCTCACCAGCGAGTAGTAGATCTGCTGGGAGACCTTGCGCGAGCGGACAAGACCCTGGCGCTTCAATACCGACAGTTGCTGGGAGAAGGCCGACTGGCCGAGCTGGCTGCGGGCCAGCAGCTCCCCGACTCCCTTCTCCCCCTCCACCAGCTGACAGAGCACCATCAGGCGTTCGGGATGAGCCAGCGCCTTGAGCAGGGAGGCGGCGGCCGTCGCGTGTCTGTTCATCTCGTCGAATTGGCTCATGGGAGTAAATTAGCAATTACTGATATTTGGTTCTATTGTATAAAGCGACACTAAATTAGCAATATCTAAATTAACTAAGGAGAAGGTCATGACAGTAGAAAATGGAGTAAGAGTGGTCGCGGGCTGCATGTTGTTGCTGTCGCTGCTGCTCACCGCCTGGGTGCACCCGGGCTTTGTCTGGCTGAGCGTCTTTGTCGGGGTCAACCTGATCCAGAGCGCCTTCACCGGCTTCTGCCCAGCCGCAATGATCCTCAAACGGCTGGGGTTGAAATAGCGGCGCGCCAAGGTAGAGAAAAACCTGCCATCTGGGGCGGAATGAGGGGGGCGGGGCATCTCGCCGCCCTCCTATGGCCACGGAGGTAGCCAGCCGGCCCCGACTATTGACGAACTTGTATCTAAATGTTGCTAAATGGGCGATGAGGCTTTACCCCACCGCTCTGGATGAGTACCATCAGGCCGTCCATCAACAGCGGAGACCATCAGTGGGCAACTCATCAAGTGACAGTTGTAGACCGACCCTCGTCGTCGGTACCCGGGTCGCGAGCTAGCCGCAGGTCATCCTCTGCCGCATGCTCGCAGCCCTGCGAGAAGCGGAAATCCACTCCCCTCTTCTCTTTTTACACTTGACGTCTGGTGACCATTGGCCAAAAGCCATGGCCGCCATGCCTGCATAGTTTCTGCTTCCCACAAGGAGGCTGCTATGCGTTTTATTTCAACCCTGTCCGTAACCAACCGGACTCACCCCCTGCTGAGCAGACTGGGTCGCGGCCTGTTGCCGCTCTGGCTGCGTGGCAAGGAGCGCCAGCACCACTACCGGTTGCAGATCCGTTGCGAGGATCGGGCCGACATGGAGCAGGTGCTGGATCTGGTGAACCACACCCTGCAACCGGCGGGCCTGCACCCCTTGCAGTCCCTGCGACCCGGTCGCAGCGGCGGGCGGGAGCTGGTGCTCAATCTGCACTGCACCCCGCCCCAGCGGCGCTATCTGGTGCAGTTCGTGCACCAGGTGGGGGTACATCACCCGGTCCGCTGGGAGCTGCATCCGCGCCGCGACCCTGAACCGGCGCTCAATTGAGCAAGCCATAACCGGGGCCAGCCACGCTGGCCCCTTTCAATCCGTTTCGCAGCCCAGCCCGCCATCCAGCATGGCCGGGCTTTCCGTGCGTTTTTTCGATGAGGTGATGGCCTTCACGCACGGGGATCAGGCAAGGGAATCCTCGCCCGCCTTCAGGAAGGCCATCTGCAACAGAAGGAGTACGCCATGAGAATGTGGCAACAATTGGACATGATTTCCCTGCTCGACACCCTGGCCAGCCTGCTGCTCGCCTTCGTGCTCGGCAGTCTGGTGGGGCTGGAGCGTCAGTACCGCCAGCGTACCGCGGGCCTGCGCACCAATGTGCTGGTGGCGGTGGGCGCGGCCCTGTTCGTCAACCTGGCCCAGCGCATCTATGACCTGCACGGCGGCACCTACGGGGTGGTGCACGTGGTGGCCTACATCGTCTCCGGCATCGGTTTTCTCGGCGCCGGCGTCATCATGCGCGAATCCGGCAACATCCGCGGCATCAACACCGCCGCCACCCTGTGGGGAGTGGCCGCGGTCGGTGCCGCCAGCGGGGCCGGGCTGGCCATGGAGGCGATCCTCGGCGCCCTGTTCGTGCTGGCCGCCAACACCCTGCTGCGCCCGCTGGTGAACCAGATCAACCGCCGTCCGGTGGACAACACAGACACCGAGGTAACCTACCGGGTGACCGCCCTCACCCAGCGCGAATACCAGAAGGAGGTGCTGCACTGGCTGGAAGAGATGCTGGAGCAGGCCAACTATCCGTTGAGCGAGCTCGACATCGAGCCCTTCGGCGAGCGGGATCTGGAGATATCCGCGGTGCTGCTGGCCACCTCCATCGATGGCGACGAGCTGGACGCCCTGATGGTGAAGCTCGGCATCCACCCTCACATCAAGCAGGTGTTCTGGCGCGCCAGTACCACGGATTGAGGCGAGCCCTCGCCCCACAGCAAAAAGCCCCGCACTGGCGGGGCTTTTTCATCTTTCCGGGTTAGCGACGGCTGCGCCAGCGCACCCTGGGGGGGATGACCTGGGCGGTCTGGGTGGGGGGATTGCCCGCAATCAGCTGTTGCATCAGTTCGAAGGCGGCGCGGGCCAGGGCCGGGCAATCCTGGGCCACCGAGTCGATGCGCATGGGGATGCAGTCGAGCAGGTCGTGGTCGTCGAAGGTGCACAGCCGCATCCCTGTCTCCATCAGCCCAGCCTCGTTGAGGTAGCGCAGCACCCCCTCGAGCAGGGTGAAGGAGGCGGTGAAGAGCCCCTTGGGCGGTGCCCCGAGCTCGGCCACCAGCTCGGCCATCAACTGATAACCCGAGCTTGGCTGGTAGTCACGGTGGCGCACCCGGTCTGATGTGGCCTCCAGCCCGGCGCGGTGCAGCCCCAGCTCGTAGCCCGCCAGCCGGTGGCGGCTGGGGGAGAGATCCAGCAGGCCGCCGAAGTAGTAGATCTCCTCCCCGCAGCCGGCCGCCATGTCCTGCACCAGCTCGGCGGTGGCCTTGCAGGCATCCGAGATCACCATGGGCAGGCGCGACTCGCCGATGTGACGGTCGAGCTGCACCACCGGCAGACGGTCGTGAATGCGAGCATAGATGTCGTCGCTGTGGCCGCTGGAGGCGACGATAAGGCCGTCCACCTGGCGGCTGATGAGGTTGTCCACCACCCGCTGCTCCAGGGTGGGGTCATCCTCGGAGCAGGCGATGAGCAGCTGGATCCCCGCCTCCCGGCAGTGAGACTCCAGGGTCCGGGCAATGCTGGCGAAACCGAAGTTGGTGAGGTCGGGGATCACCAGTCCCCAGGTGTAACTGCGCGCCGCCCGCAGGGAGCGGGCATGGATGCTCGGCTGGTAGTGGCACTCTTCCGCCACCGCCTGGATCCGCTTGCGAGTGTCGTCGGCGATGCGGTACTCCGCACTCTTGCCGTTGAGCACCAGGCTGGCGGTGGCCTTGGAGACCCCCGCGAGCGTGGCTATCTGGGCAATCGTGATCCGTTTCTTCTTCTCCACCTGACCTCCCGGCAAACTGACACCGGGCTATTGTACTAGGCAGGCCGCCAGCAGCCAGTGATCGAGGCAAATTTTGCTGTCGTTACCGTCACAACGTGCGGAAAGTATTGGGTTTTCACCGGGGAAGTAGCGGGTCGACAGGGTCTGGCGACCGCCATCCACGAAACACTCCAGGCTGGAGCGATCGCACAAGACGGTGATCTTGCCCCCCAGCCAGGGGCAGCCTCGCTCCTCCCACTCCCCGCTCTGCCAGTTCTGCCGGCGCAGGACAAGGTGCCCCGGCTGCCACACCAGCTCGGCCACGGAGCCGAACCCGAGGCGTCCCTCCCCGCTCAAGGCCAGGTCCAGCCAGGCCGAGTCGATGGCCAGGGCAGGCAGCTCGTCCGGCGCTCCCTCGAAGCGGGTCGGAGCCCCCTTGAGGGCCGCGATTTCCGCCACCGGCCGCTGGCAGAGCCAGTCGTCATGCCAGAACAGCTCCCGCGGGCAGCTCATCTGGTGGATCCAGCCATGCTCGAGGGTGGGCTGGCTCATCTCGTTCTCCTCCGGCAGCCCCAGCCAGGCAAACAACAGGCGCCGCCCCTGGCTGTCCTGGGTGGTCTGGGGGGCGTAAAACTCGAAGCCTCGGTCCAGCTCGTGGAAGGCACCGTGCTCGAACTGAGTGCCGTCGAAGTGGCCCGCCAGCCAGCCGCACTGGTAGAGGTTGCGATAATCCTCCCCTCGGGGGTCTATGCCCTGAGGGCAACTGATCAGCACATGGCGCTCATCAAGAGCAAACAGATCCGGGCACTCCCACATATAGCCGAACTCCCCAAGCCCACCGCGCCCGCTGCCGGCGATGGGGCCGACCAGCGTCCAACCATCCAGCGCGTCGCCGCGATAGAGCAGCACTTCCCCCTTGTCATCCAGGGTGCGGGCCCCCAGCACCATCAGCCACTGCCGGCCGTCGTGCCACACCTTGGGGTCGCGCACGTGGCCGCTGTAGCCTGCGGGCAGGTCCAGCACCGGCCCCAGCTTCGCAAAGCCGCCCATACCGTCGTCCCGGGCCAGACACTGGTAGGCGGTACGGCTACCGTCCGGGTATTTGACGTTGCCGGTGTAGATGAGAGTCAGGCGCCCCTGCTCGTCGCTCACCGCCGAGCCCGAATAGCAGCCGCTCTGCTCGTAGGGCTCGATGGGCAGCAGGGCCGGCAGCTCGTGCTGCCAGTGCAGCAGATCGGTGGAGGTGACGTGACCCCAGCCCTTGTTGGCGTGTGCACAATCCAGCGGGTTCCACTGGTAGAAGAGGTGATAACGCCCGCCGTGCTCGATAAAGCCGTTGGGGTCGTTGAGCAGCCCCACCGGGGCTGCCAGATGCCAGCGGGGCCGATGGGGATCGGCCGCCGCCTTGAGCTGTCCGGCCAGCAGCGACCGGACAACCTGTTTGAGGAGATGGCTTTCCTTCATCACTCCACCTTGTACTTGAGCAGGTAGGAGGCGGCGAAGGCGGCGCCAAAGGCGATCACCAGGCCGATGACGTAGTGGATGAGGCTCATGGGCTGGACGATGGCCATGCCCGGAATGCCGGTCAGCCCCACCGCCGTCATGCCCACCTTGGCCGCCACCACGTAGGCACCGCCGCAGGCTCCGCCGAACAAGCCGGCCAGGAAGGGCTTGATGTAACGCAGGTTGACCCCGAAGATGGCCGCCTCCGTGATGCCGAGCAGGCAGGACATGGCCGCCGGCACCGTGATGGCCTTGATCTTCACATCCCGGGTCTTGAAGTAGACCGCGAGACAAGCGCCGCCCTGGGCCACGTTGGCCATGGCCCAGATGGGCAGCAGGAAGTTGACGCCGATGGCCGGGTTCGCCAGCAGGCCCGCCTCGATGGCGTGGAAGCTGTGGTGGATACCGGTGATGACGATGAGCGAATAGGTGCCGCCGAACACCAGCCCCGCCAGCCAGCCGGCCTGCTCATAGAGGGCGCTCAGGCCGAAGGAGATGCCATCCCCCAGCACCCGACCTGCCGGGCCGATGAAAAGCAGCGCCACGAAGCCGGTGATGATGACGGTCAAAAACGGGGTGAGGATGAGATCCAGGGCATCGGGGACGCGCCTTCTCAGCTGTTTCTCCAGGTGGGACATGAACCAGACCGCCAAGAGCACCGGGAAGACAGTGCCCTGATAGCCGATCATGGCGACATCGAGCCCGAAGAAGTCCATGGTCTTGAAGCCCCCCGCCACGCCCCAGGCGTTGGTCAGGGCCGGGTGGGTGAGAATGCCGCCGAGGGTCGCCCCCAGATAGGGGTTGCCGCCGAATTCGCGCGCCGCGGTGAAGCCGATGAGGATCGGCAGGATGACAAAGGCCGCCGAGCTGAACATGTCCAGCATGATGAAGAGCGCGCTGTCGGCGTTGACCCAGCCATAGGTGCGCACCATGCCGAGCAGCCCCATCAGCAGGCCGGAGGCGACGATGGCCGGAATGATGGGCACGAAGATGTTGGAGAGGGTCCGCGCCAGGCGTTGAGCCACGTTGAGCTTGGCCGCCGCCAGGTCGGTCAGCTCCGCCTTGCTGGCGGTGCCGGCGCCGGTCAGCGCCACGAACTCCGCATGGACCTTGTTGACCAGGCCGGTGCCGAAGATCACCTGGATCTGGCCGGCGTTGCTGAAGCACCCCTTGACCCCCTCCAGCTTGTCGATGGCGGCCTTGTTCACCTTGCTGTCGTCCGCCAGCACCAGCCGCAGCCGGGTGGCGCAGTGGGCGGCGCTGACGATGTTCTCCTTGCCCCCGAGCAGGGGCACCAGATCCTTGGCTATCGCACTGATATTCATATTCTTCCTCTTATGGCCCGCCGTCGGCAGGCTCATGTCACATGAGAGTAAGGTCTGTCGACCCGCGGTTCTAGCCGCGGATCAACAGCCGCTTGCCCCCGATCGCAAAAAGGTATCCAGTTCGGTGCGACTCGGCAGCGCCGTCATCGCCCCCTTGGCGGTGGTGGCCAGCGCCCCGCAGCCGTGGGCCCGGGCCAGGATGGCAGGCAACTCATCCAGAGCGGGCAGCGAGGTCCGTTCGGCCAGGGCGCTCAGCAGACCGGCAACGAAGGCGTCCCCCGCCCCCGTGGTGTCGATGGGAGTCACTTTGGGCCCCACCCACTCCAGCAGCTCGCCACCGAGGCGAGCCACCACGCCGGCCGCCCCCCGGGTCACCAGCACCAGGGCCGGGCCTGAAATGGTGGCGAGCCCCATCGCCAGATCGTCCAGACCGCTTAGCAGTTGCAGCTCCTCCACCGACAGCTTGACCACGTCCGCGAGGGCGATGGCCTCGCGCACCACGGGCAGCATCTCGGCGGGGTTGCCCCACACCTCGGGCCTCAGGTTGGGATCGAAGCAGACCCGCCCCCCGACGGCCTTGATGGCCGCCATGGCTTGCAGGCAGCTGCCACGTACCGGTTCGTTGGCGAGCGCGATGGAGCAGGTCAGCAGCCACTGCCCGGCCTGGAAGACCGGCAGATCGGCGGGGGTCAGGAACTGATCCGCGCTGGGCCTCACCATAAAGGTGAAGCTGCGCTCGCCCTCGGCATCGAGCTCCACCAGCACCGTGCTGGTGCGATGAGCCGGATCCTGGATCAAGTGACGGGTGTCGACTCCTTCGCTGGCCAGGGTATCGGCCATGAAGCGGCCGAAGGGATCGGCGCCGACCCGGCCGATAAAGGCCGACTCCCCGCCAAGCCGGGCCACCCCGACCGCCACGTTGGCCGGCGCGCCGCCCGGACACCTGAGGTAGTGCTGCTCCCCTTCCGGGATCAAGTCCACCACCGCATCCCCCATTACCCACACACGATTCGTCACCTTGCTACTCCACTGCTGCATCGGATCGACTGTCAAACCCGGACTCTGTTTTGTTGGCTGGCATTATCAGCTAAACCGTTTTAGCCAACCAACAGATCCCGACGCCGGCTGCCATTTTTGTGATCGGGATAACGAACTAAAACCAGGTTTCCATCTGCACGCCAAAGTTCCACTCGCCGCCGGCGGTGAAGTTGCTCTGGCCCATGGCATCGGTGCTGGCGTAGTTGTCGAGCTCGGAGGACCAATCCATCCAGGTGGCGAATACCCGCAACTCGGGCCGCTCGAAGAAGCCAGCGGTCTGCGCCTTGAAGGTGGGGGCGAAGGTGAGCTTGGTGAAGTCGCCGCTCACTGCCTGACGCCCCTTGTAGCCCTTGGGATCGAGATCCATGTACTGCCAGGTCGCCTCGTAGACCAGCTCGACGTTCTGGCTCAGCACCTGGGCCAGCCGGCCATTGAGGGTCACCCAGCGGTACTCGTCCCCCTTCACGTAACGATCCTTGCTCTGCTCGGCCAGCAGAGCCGGGGCGATACGCCAGCGGGGTGCGAGATCGGTGGCGCCAAACACGGCGACCCGCACCGCATCGGCGTCCGCCAGCAGCTCGCTGTCGGAACCCAGCCCCTTGAGTTCGGCACCCAGGCCGTGGCCATACAGCACGGCCGCCTTGGAGAAGCCGGGGTTGATGCCAAAGAAGCTGTCGGCGTGGTAGGCCAGCAGGGTGTGTGCCCCCTTGTTCGCCGCCTCGCTGCCGGCGCCACCGTCGTTGATGCGCGCCTCGTTGTCCTTGGCAGACAGGCCGTTCAGCATCCACTGCCAGTTGCCGACGCGGTTGTTCATGGTGAGGATGTAGCTCTCGATGTCGGAGAGACCGCTGGCGCTGATGTCGCCGTAGTCGCGTCCGTAGAGGGAGAAGTTCGCCTTCCAGCTGTCGGCCAGCTGCACGTCGTAGACGCCACCGCCGGTGCCGGCCAGGAACACCACGTCCGAGTCGAGCCAGTGGATATCGAAGTTGTCCCGGTCAAAGCGCTTGCCCGCCCACAGCACAGCATGCTTGAAGGGACCGTCGAAGCTCGCCAGATCGCCGATCTCGGCAAATACCTGGCGGGTGTTGAGGCTGGAATCGCTGGCGGTCCAGTCGTTGCTGGTCTCCACCCCGTCCGCCAGCATCAGCTTGTAGCGGGCCCAGCTGCCATCGGCGAAGGTCTGGGTCTTCAGCAGGTTGGCCTCCATGTAGGTGTCATCCTCGTTGCCAAGGCGACCCACGGCGCCCCCCACCGAGCCGGCCGGGGTGATGTAGGGGCCGCCGCGACCGCCGTTGCCATTGCCGTTGACCAGCAGGCCCGAGCGGGCATAGCCGTGGAACTCGAAGCCCTGGGCCCCGGCGGTCTGCTTGTCCACCTTCTCGCTCTGGGCCTTGGCCACCACGGCCGTCTCGCGGGCTTCGTTTGCCTTGCTCTGGGCCTCGTCGGCCCGCGCTTCGGCGGCGGTGGCGCGCGCCTCGGCCGCCTGCACCCGTGCCTCCAGCGCCGCCAGACGGGCCTCGATACCGCCATCCGCCGCCCACAGCGGGCTACTCATCCCCAATCCCAGCGCTACCGCCAGCGCCAACTTGTGCTTGCACATCGTCATCGTCCTCACCTGTCATCTGTCGCCCGGTCGGGCCTGTTGTTATCGACGAAGAGAGCATAGCTAAACCAATTTAGCTAACTCAATACATCAGCTAAACCGTTTCAGCTCAAGTGTGAGCGGGATAACATTCGTACAGCAGGAATTGGCGGAAGTTGTGAGGAAGATCCCTCATCGGGATCCACTCAATAAGCGGGGATCTTGCTAAAGCTGGGGCAAAAAAAGAGCCGGCACAGGGCCGGCTCTTGATATCAGGGTCGCGAAGATCAGCTGGTCAGATCGTCGAAGAAGCGTTTCACCCCTTCGAAGAAGCCTTCCGATTTCGGCTTGTGGGTCTTGGCGGCGGCGCCGCTGAAAGATTCATCCAGCTGGCGCAGCAGCTCTTTTTGCTGCTCGGTCAGCTTGACCGGGGTCTCCACCACCACCTTGCACATCAGATCCCCCACCTGGCCGGAGCGCACGGACTTGACGCCCTTGCCCCGCATGCGGAACATCTTGCCGGTCTGGGTCTCAGGAGTGACCTTGAGCTTGACCCGGCCATCCAGGGTCGGCACTTCGATCTCGCCACCCAGGGCTGCCGCGGTAAAGCTGATGGGCACTTCGCAGTAGAGGTTGTTGCCGTCACGCACGAAGATCTCGTGCTCCTTGACGTGCACCTGTACATACAGATCGCCCGCCGGTGCGCCGGCCTCCCCCGCTTCCCCTTCGCCGGAGAGACGGATGCGATCGCCAGTGTCGACGCCAGCCGGGATCTTGACCGACAGGGTCTTGGTCTTCTGGTAGCGACCTTCGCCGTGGCACTTGCGGCACGGATCCTTGATGATCTTGCCGCGGCCGTGACAGTGGGGGCAGGGTTGCTGCACCGCGAAGAAGCCCTGACGCATCTGAACCTGGCCGGAGCCGTGGCAGGTCGGGCAGGTCTGGGCAGAGCTGCCGGTGTGGGCTCCCGAGCCGTTACACACTTCACAGTGGACCAGGGTCGGTACCTTGATCTCCTTGGAGACCCCGCGTACCGCCTCTTCCAGAGTCAGCTCCATGGTGTAGCGCAGGTCGGAACCACGGGCCGGGCCGCGACGGCCACCACCACGACTGCCACCGAAAATATCGCCAAACACGTCGCCGAAGATGTCGCCGAAATCGGCGCCACCGCCAAAGCCACCGTGGCCACCGCCACCCTGGCTCTGATCCACGCCGGCGTGGCCGTACTGGTCATAGCGGGCACGCAGGTTGGCATCGGTCAGGATCTCGTAAGCTTCCTTGACCTCTTTGAACTTCTCTTCGGCACCGGCATCCCCCTGATTGCGGTCAGGGTGATACTTCATGGCCAGACGCTTGTACGCCTTCTTGATCTCGCGCTCGTCGGCATCTTTCGATACCCCCAGCACTTCGTAGAAATCGCGCTTCGACATACTTATCCTGTTGCTATATCAGCAGTTACGCAGACGGGCGTTGGTCACCCAACGCCCGTAAATTCATAGAATCAAGCCGATGGGCGAAGCGGACTTCGCCCATCTGGGTCGGGCTTATTTCTTGTCGTCTTTCACTTCTTCGAACTCGGCGTCGACCACGTCGTCGTCAGCCTTGGCGGAAGAGGAGGACTGACCGGCATCAGCACCGGCGGCGCCTTGCGCCTGAGCCTGCTGCTGGGCAATCTCCATCAGTTTCTGGGACGCTTCCAGCAGTGCCTGCTGCTTGGCTTCGATAACGGCCTTGTCGTCACCCTTGATGGCGGTTTCCAGCTCGCTCAGTGCAGCTTCGACCTTGGTCTTGTCGTCGGCAGGTAGAGCTTCACCGGCTTCGGTCACCTGCTTGCGCACGGAGTGGACCAGACCATCAGCCTGGTTGCGAGCCTGCACCAGCTCTTCAAACTTCTTGTCCTCGGCCGCGTTGGCTTCGGCTTCACGTACCATGCGCTCGATCTCGTCATCAGACAGACCAGAGGAGGCCTGGATGGTGATCTTCTGCTCCTTGTTGGTCTCCTTGTCTTTGGCGGAGACGTGCAGGATGCCGTTGGCGTCGATGTCGAAGGTCACTTCGATCTGCGGCAGACCACGCGGTGCCGGACGGATGCCTTCCAGGTTGAACTGGCCCAGGGACTTGTTGTCGCTGGCGCGCTTGCGCTCACCCTGCAGCACGTGAATGGTCACGGCAGACTGGTTGTCTTCGGCAGTGGAGAACACCTGGGACTTCTTGGTCGGGATGGTGGTGTTCTTCTCGATCAGCGCAGTCATCACGCTGCCCATGGTTTCGATACCCAGAGAGAGCGGGGTAACGTCCAGCAGCAGTACGTCGGTCTTGTCACCGGACAGCACGGCACCCTGGATGGCTGCACCCATGGCCACGGCTTCGTCCGGGTTGACGTCTTTGCGCGGCTCTTTGCCGAAGAACTCGGCAACTGTCTTCTGAACCAGCGGCATACGGGTCTGACCACCCACCAGGATGACGTCGTCGATCTCGCCAACCGCCAGACCGGAGTCTTTCAGGGCGACGCGAACCGGCTCCAGAGAGTCCTTCACCATGTCTTCCACCAGGGATTCCAGCTTGGCGCGGGTCACCTTGATGTTCATGTGCTTCGGACCGGTGGCATCGGCAGTGATGTACGGCAGGTTGACGTCGGTCTGCTGGGCGGAAGAGAGCTCGATCTTGGCCTTCTCGGCGGCATCTTTCAGACGCTGCAGGGCCAGCTGGTCGTTGCGCAGGTCGATGCCCTGCTCGCGCTTGAACTCGTCAACCAGGTAGTTGATGACGCGGTTGTCAAAGTCTTCACCGCCCAGGTGGGTGTTACCGTTGGTCGCCAGTACTTCGAAGGTGGTCTCGCCTTCCACTTCGTCGATCTCGATGATGGAGATATCGAAGGTACCGCCCCCTAAGTCATACACGGCAACCTTGCGCTCGCCCTTGACCTTGTTGACGCCGTAGGCGAAAGCCGCGGCAGTCGGTTCGTTGATGATGCGTTTTACATCCAGACCGGCGATGCGACCGGCATCCTTGGTGGCCTGACGCTGGGCGTCGTTGAAGTAGGCCGGAACAGTGATGACTGCTTCGGTTACCGGCTCGCCCAGGTAGTCTTCGGCGGTCTTTTTCATCTTTTTCAGCACTTCGGCAGAGATCTGCGGCGGTGCCATTTTCTTGCCCTTCACCTCGACCCAGGCGTCACCGTTGTCGGCCTTGGCGATGGCGTACGGCATGATTTTCAGGTCACGCTGTACTTCGTCATCTTCGAAACGACGGCCGATCAGACGCTTGATGGCGAACAGGGTGTTCTTCGGGTTGGTGATGGCCTGACGCTTGGCCGGCTGACCAACCAGGATTTCGCCGTCATCGGCATAGGCAATGATGGACGGAGTAGTACGGTCGCCTTCCGCGTTCTCGATCACGCGAGCATGGTCGCCATCCAGAATAGCGACGCAGGAGTTGGTAGTACCCAGGTCAATACCGATGATTTTACCCATTTGACGAATCTCCAAATACTTTGAATAAACTGGCGAGGGGCTCGCCTTAATGCGTTAACGGCTAGGTGGGGCCTGCCAATCTGGCTTTCAAGCTCCCGGCATCAAATTTTTTGTGCCGCCGTGGCCTTGCATCCTATATGGGGTCGCAAGTGGCCACTTCAAGCCCCGCCCTGCAAAAACCCCACCTTTTGTCATGGCCGGGCCATGACGCACCGCAGGGATACACAACAAAAAGCCCGCCAAGCGGCGGGCCTGGGCATCAAGCGCCGACTCAGTCGACGGCCTTGGATACCATGACCATGGCCGGACGGATCACGCGACCGTTCAGCTCGTAGCCTTTCTGCATCACGGCGATGACGGTGTTCGGCGCCACGTCGGCACTCGGCACCATGCTCATCGCCTGATGGGCGTTGGGGTCAAACGGCTGGTTGGTCGGATCCAGCGCCGCCAGACCGAACTTGGCCACGCCGCTCTGCATGGATTTCAGGGTCAGCTCTACCCCTTCGATCATCGGCTTGAGGGCGTCGTTTTCCTTGTCGGCCAGCTCGATGGCGCGCTCCATGTTGTCCAGCACCGGCAAGAGCTCGGCGGCGAACTTCTCCAGCGCGAACTTGTGCGCCTTCTCCACGTCCTGCGCCGCGCGACGACGCAGGTTCTCCATCTCGGCGACGGCACGAATGGCGCGCTCGCGCTCTTCGGCAGAGGCTTGCTGGGCAGCTTCCAGCTGCGCCTCCAGCTCGGCAATGCGGGCCTGCTCGGCTGTCACTTCACTGTCTACATCGGTCGGCTCGACTGGCTGGGCTTCCACTTGCTCCATCGCTTCAACCTTTTGTTCTTCGTGGTTCATGACATCTCCAATTGCGGGTTACTTATGAGGGCCCGCTCTCCGGTTGCGCGACCGGACGGCAACGGGCCGACTATGTTGGCGCTATTATGGGGATGGATCCCCGGCTTTCAAGGGGAAAAGGGTGCCATTATCGCCAAGGAGGTGACGCGACAGGCAATTTACGGCCTTTTCCCGCCCCATGGCACAAGCGGACACGCCGGCAGCAGACAAATCCCCCCCAAAGCGCGGTATACTCCCCCCAATACTCATCCCAGACCCGACAGACCATGGATTCTCCGTTCAAAACCATCGCCCTGATTGGTAAGCCCCACCACGAAGGGGCCAACCAGACCCTGACCGGCCTGCATCAATACCTGACCACCCGCGGCTTCCGGGTGCTGGTAGAGAGCCGGGTGGCCCACGCCCTCGGCATCATGGACGAGAACGTGATGGATCTGGTGCAACTGGGCCAGCAGGCGGATCTCGCCATCGTGGTCGGTGGTGACGGCAACATGCTGGGGGCGGCGCGGGTACTGTCGCGCTTCGACGTGGCGGTGATCGGGGTGAACCGGGGCAACCTCGGTTTTCTCACCGATCTCTCGCCGCAGGATTACCTGCTGCCGCTGGAGCAGGTGCTGTGCGGCCACTACAAGAGCGAGCATCGCTTCCTGCTGGAGGCGGCGGTCTATCGCCACGGCGAGCGCAAGTCCAACAACCTGGCGGTCAACGAGGCGGTGCTGCACCCGGGCAAGATCGCCCACATGATCGAGTTTGAGGTCTACATCGACGGCAGCTTCATGTACAGCCAGCGCTCGGACGGCATCATAGTGGCCACCCCCACCGGCTCCACCGCCTACTCCCTGTCGGCGGGCGGCGCCATCCTCACCCCCAAGCTCAACGCCATCACGCTGGTGCCCATGTTCCCGCACACCTTGAGCAGCCGCCCCATCGTGCTGGACGCCGACAGCGAGGTGCGGCTGCTGGTCTCGCCGGACAATCAGGACGACGCCATGCAGGTGAGCTGCGACGGCCAGGTGACCCTGGCGGTCCACCCGGGGGACGAGATCCTCATCAAGAAGAGCAGCCACAAGCTGCATCTGGTGCATCCGCTGGATTACAGCTACTTCCACGTGCTGCGCAACAAGCTCGGCTGGGGCAGCAAGCTGTTCTGATCTCCAGCCCTGCACTCCCTGTTTCTCACAAAACGGCCCCTGACGCGGGCCGTTTTGCATTCCGTCCCGCGGCGACATCTTTACTGTATGGAAAACCAGTATATACTGGATACATACACAGTAATGTTGGCCCATACAGGATGAGACCATGCTGACCCAGCTGACCGTCAACAACTTCGCCATCGTCAAGTTTCTCGAACTCGATCTGCAACCGGGCATGACCTGCATCACGGGTGAGACCGGGGCGGGTAAATCCATCGCCATCGATGCCCTGGGCCTGTGCCTGGGGGAGCGTGCCGAAGCCGGCATGGTGCGACCGGACAGTGACAAGAGCGAGGTCAGCGCCCGCTTCCTGCTGGATGGCAACCCGGCCGCTCGCGCCTGGCTGGCCACCAACGAGCTGGAAAACGAAGGGGAATGCATAGTGCGGCGGGTCATCTCCGCCGAGGGGCGCTCGCGCAGCTACATCAACGGCGTGCCCGTGCCCCTCACCCAGCTCAAGAACCTGGGCCAGCTGCTGGTCAACGTCCATGGCCAGCATGCCCACCAGATGCTGCTCAAGCCCGATTACCAGCTCGCCCTGCTCGATGGTTACGCCGGCCACCATCTGCTGCTCGATGAGGTACGCCGCCACTACCAGCAGTGGCGCCAGCTGCAGAATGAGCTCAACCGGCTCAAGGCCGAGCAGCAGCAGCGGGAGGCCCGCCGCCAGCTCATCGAATACCAGGTGCAGGAGCTGGATGAATTTGCCCTGCAACTGGGGGAGTTTGAAGAGATTGAAGAGGAGCACCAGCGCCTGGCCAACGGCACCGAGCTGATGCAGGAGTGCGGCGCCTGCCTGGATCTGCTCTATGACAACGAGGAGACCACCATCGCCGGTCTGCTGCAAACTGTCGTTGATCGGGCCGAGGGGCTGGTCGCCATGGACAGCCGGCTGGGCGACGTGCTCGGCATGCTCAACGAGGCCCTGATAGGGGTGCAGGAGAGTCACAGCGAGCTGCGCAGCTACCTGGACCGGCTGGAGCTGGATCCAGAGCGCTTCAACGAGCTGGAGAGCCGCCTCTCCAAGGCCATCAACCTGGCCCGCAAGCACCACGTCAAACCGGCCGAGCTGGCCCTGCACCATCAGGAGCTGGCCGCCGATCTGGCGCGCCTCAACTCAGACGAAGAGCGGCTGGAGGGGATGGAAGACGAGCTGACCGAGGCCCGCCAGGCCTTCGTGCAGGCCGCCGAGGCCCTGAGCCAGAGTCGCCAACGCTATGCCGAGGAACTCAGCGCCAAGGTGAGTGCCAGCATGCACGAGCTGGCGATGCCGGACGGCCGCTTCGCCATCGAGGTGCGCCCCGATGCCCAGAGCAGCCTGTCACCGCTCGGCATCGACCGGGTGGAGTTCATGGTCACCACCAACCCGGGCCAGCCCATCCAGCCGCTCGGCAAGGTGGCCTCCGGCGGTGAACTGTCGCGCATCAGCCTCGCCATCGTCGTCATCAGCGCCCGCAAGATCTCGACGCCGACCCTGATCTTCGATGAAGTGGACGTGGGGATCAGCGGCCCGACAGCGGCCGTGGTAGGGCGCCTGCTGCGCCAGCTGGGGGAATCGACCCAGGTGATGGTGGTCACCCACCTACCCCAGGTCGCAGGAAAGGGGCACCAGCACATGGTGGTGAGCAAGCACACCGACGGCAAGACCACCGAAACCCAGATGCAGGCGCTGGATCAAAGTGCCCGTCTCAACGAGCTGGCCCGTCTGCTGGGGGGCGATCAGATCACCGACAACACCCTGGCCAACGCTCGCGAACTGCTGGCCTGCTGAGGCAAAGGTCAGCCATCTGCACGCGGGGCCCACGTTGAGGATCAGGTTCCCCGCGTAACCCCGCCTGCTGGTGACGGCGGTTTGCTGCGCCGCGGCGGGTGCATCATCACCATGCCGCCGTTGCCGCATTCTGGAGAGCTCACCCCCCGAGAGATCACTTTCTGGCGGTTTGAATGGTCACGGCCTGCCTGGCCGGATCGAAGCCTCATAGCTTCTCGCTCATACCGAGACACGGCCTAATCTCCTTGCTTGCCCATCCCCCTATCCACCTCTTGCAGCGTGAACCTTGCGGCCAGGGGCGATCCCCCGGCGCTTGCCACACAGCTATCTCCTTCCTCCTGTCTCCCTGTCCGAATTTGCCTACCTGCCCTAATCTGCTGCCCAGGTCTGCCTCCCTACCCAGCTCCAAGACGATTCAGCTGCAGGAGTGCGCCCCCCTTTTACAACAGGGTCTCGCCCGCCGCAGGGCGGCCTGCGCTGGTTGCCATCAGCGGGGACGGCGCATAGAGTGAATCCAGAGCGGGGGCAAGCCCCCTGTTTTCCCGTTTGTCCCGCATACCTGATCTTGACTCAGGTACGTCATCAACCACAGGAATGGCACCATGCTCCACGTGTTTGGCCACAAGAATCCCGATAGCGACAGCATCTGTACCGCCCTGGTGGCTGCCGACTGGCTCAATCGCCAGGGCCGCCCTGCTCAGGCCTATGCCCTTGGCGAACCCATTGCGGAAACCCGCTTCATTCTGGACACCGCCGGCGTCACCGCCCCGCCCCTGCTGCAGGGCAGCGTGGCCAACAAGCAGGTGTTCCTGGTGGATTTCAGCGAGCTGGAGCAGGGGCCGGAGGGGCTGGCAGAGGCGGACGTGCAGGGCCTCATCGACCACCACCGCATCGGCACTCTCATTACCCGTGGGCCGCTCGATGCCTGGATCCGGGCCGTGGGCTGCAGCGCCACCGTGCTGCTGGAGCTGATGGGTTACCATACCCTCTCCCGCGCCCAGGCTCGCCTGCTGCTCGGGGCCATCATCAGCGATACCTTCAGTCTCACCTCGCCCACCACCACGGCGCGCGATCGCGCCGCCGTCCATGCCCTGCTGCCGCTGGCGGATCTGGCGCTGGAGCCCTTTGCCCAGACCCTGCTGGAACGCCGCACCCAGCTCGGTGACGCCCCCATGGCCGAACTGCTCGCTGCCGACGAAAAGGCGTATCGGATCGCCGGCTACCAGCTCTATGTCAGCCAGATCTGCGTGATGGATCCAGGTCAGTTGCACAGCCGGCAGGCGGAACTGGAACAGGCCATGCAGCTGCGGCAGGCAGAGGATGGGCTGGATGCCTATGTCCTGATGCTGACCGACCTGGCTCAGGGGGGCAGCCAGCTCCATTTCGCCAGCAACGGCATCCTGCCCGCCCACCCTATCCAGCTCATTGGCGCCGTCAGTCGCAAGAAAGAGGGGCTGCCCTGGCTGACGAGCTATCTGGCGGGCAAGCCACGCTGACCCGGCGAGTCCCGCTTCACGCCGGACTCACCGTTCTGCTCACCCGTCCCACCCACTCTCTTGTTATCTTGCCGTCTGCCAGCCAACACAGTCCGGCATGGCTCCAGAGAGGGGCCAATCCCGGCTTTGCTCACACTTTTGACGGCTCGCACGTCATTTGCCCGTCCAGCCCCGCGTTTCCTTCATTTTCCATTCAACTCAGTCTGTTATGATGATGTAAACGAACATGCCCTGGCGCTGCATCAGCGACACCCGCTGACGCCTGCAGCCACAGAGACAGGTTCGTGCTATGCGACACATAGCGGGTACACAGTGTTCTGGGACAGGCCATTTGTCCCGGGTGGCCCGCACCATGCCAAGGGAGAACTGCTTATGACCTCAACCAATATCGTGCTGTTGCTGGAAGGCAAGGATTACGAGCAGGAGACGCTGGCCAAAGCGAGTCAATTGGCACAAGGAATGGGGGGCGAGCTCACCCTGCTGCACCTGACCCACAGCAGCAAGATGCGCCGCAACAGCCTGTCGCTGTCGGAAGAGGAGCGCAGCGCCCAGGGTACGCTGGACGCCAAGGCCATCATCAGCGAGCTCATCACCACCCTGCAACACCCGGTGGATTACCAGTGCCTGGTGGTCGATGACGTGGTGCCCGACCTGAAACGCTGGCTGGCCACTCACCCGATGGATCTGCTGCTGGTCGGCAGCCGCCACCACTGGATGGAGGGCTCCCTGGCCCGCCTGCTTATCTACAAACTGCCGCTCGACATCCAGATCTGCCACGAGCCCTACGCCGAACAACTCAAGGCCGTCGGCTGACGACCGACCCCCGCCGACTCAGGCCGGGTACCCGAATGACCTCCCGCAGCGGGCTTTTTCACCCGCTGCCCCCCACCCCGTCTGCTCGCCAGGAAGCCCAACTAGGGCACGCTAGTGACAAGACTATCTACATGTTTTCTTACATATTCATCACTGTTTTTTGAGCCTCGTTTGCTGCAGGATGTTGCCCTTGCACGCCTTCGTTCGCTTCTTTCAGGTGAAAAATGAACATCACTCCCAAGCAGAGAAAAATTGCCCTGCTCGCCCTCGTGCCTGTGCTCGCCATCGGCTGGTTGGCCTGGCCGAGCAAGGCTCCCGAGCCGGTACTGACCGCCGAGGTGACCCGCCAGGACGTGGAGCAGACCGTGCTGGCCAGCGGTGTGCTGCAGGCCATCGAGCAGGTAGACGTCGGTGCCCAGGTCTCGGGCCAGGTCACCTATCTGGCGGTAGAGGCAGGTCAGAAGGTCAAGCAGGGAGACCTGCTGGCCGAGATCGATCCGCTGATCGCCCAGAACAACCTCAAGACCGCCGAGGCGGATCTCGCCAGCCGCCGCGCCCAGCTCAAGATCAAGCAGGCCCAGCTCAAGCAGAACGAGCTGAGCTGGCGTCGCCAGCAGCAGATGTTCAGGCAGGAGGCGAGCTCGCGCGCCGATCTGGAAAGCGCCGAAGCCCAGCTGGCCGTGACCAGAGCCGAGCTGCAGGGGGCATTGGCTGAAGTCGACAATGCCCAGATCAAGGTGGAGCGAGCCAAGACGGAGCTCGGCTACAACCGCATTCAGGCGCCCATGGATGGCACCGTCGTCAGCATAGTGACCCGCCAGGGGCAGACCCTGGCCGCCAGCCAGACGGTGCCGACCCTGCTCAAGCTCGCCAACCTGGAGACCATGACGGTCAAGGCGCAGATCTCGGAAGCGGACGTCACCCGGGTCAAGGCCGGCATGCCGGTCTATTTCACCCTGATGGGAGATCCGGACACCCGCTACCATGGCACCCTGCGCACCGTCGAGCTGGCCCCCACCAACATCAATGAGCAGGCCACCAGCACCACGGCCACCAACAACGCCGCCGTCTACTACTACGCCCTGTTCGACGTGCCCAACCCGGATCACACCCTGCGGGTCGCCATGACCACCCAGGTCACCATAGTGCTCGGCGAGCGCAAGCAGGTGCTGACCATTCCGCAGACCGCCCTTGGCAAGAAGCTCGGGGAGAACGAGTACGAGGTCACCCTGCTCAAGGAGGATGACCAGAAGGAGACTCGCCGCATCAAGACCGGCATGAAGGATGACATCAAGGTGGAGGTGGTCAGCGGCCTGAGCGAACAGGAGAAGGTCACCCTGAACCAGGGTTCGCCGGTCAGTGGCAATGACGTGGAGATCATGCTGTGAGCGAGCCTCTGATCCAGCTCAAGGGGATCGAGCGCCGCTACCAGAGCGGAGAGCAGGAAGTGACCGTGCTCCACCCCCTCGATCTCGCCATCGAGGCGGGAGAGATGATCGCCATCGTCGGCGCCTCCGGCTCCGGCAAGTCGACCCTGATGAACCTGCTCGGCTGCCTCGATCGGCCGAGCAGCGGCCAGTACCTGTTCCGCGGCCAGGACACCGCCACCCTGGACGCCCTCTCCCTCGCCAGGCTGCGCTGCCACCACTTCGGCTTCATCTTTCAGCGCTACCACCTCTTGCCGCACCTCAATGCCGCCGCCAACGTGGAGATCCCGGCCGTCTACGCCGGCACACCGCGAGCCGAGCGCCAGGCCCGCTCGCAGGCACTGCTGGCGCGACTGGGGCTCAGTGAGCGCAGCCATCACACCCCGAGCCAGCTCTCCGGCGGCCAGCAGCAGCGAGTGAGTATCGCCCGGGCGCTGGCCAACGGCGGCGAGGTGATCCTGGCGGACGAACCCACCGGGGCCCTCGACAGCCAGAGCGGCAAGGAGGTGATGGCCATCCTCAGGGAGCTGCACGCCCAGGGCCACACCATCATCCTGGTGACCCACGACATGGAGGTGGCCAGCCACGCCGACCGGATCATCACTCTCAAGGATGGCCGGGTGCAGGAAGACAGCGGCCGCAAACCGGCCGCCGCCCCCGTGACCCCGACCGCCGCCCCCGCCGGCAAGGAAGGGGCAGGCCACGACTGGGATCGCTACCGGGAAGCGGCACGCATGGCGCTGCACGCCATGCTGGCCCACCGCATGCGCACCTTCCTCACCATGCTCGGCATCATCATCGGCATCGCCGCCGTGGTGAGCGTGGTGGCGCTCGGCCAGGGGGCCCGTGCCAAGGTGATCGACCAGATCAATGCCATGGGCACCAATACCATCGACATCTTCCCCGGCAAGGATTGGGGGGACGAGAAGGCCGCCAGCATCCAGACCCTCAACAAGCGGGATCTCGACGCCATGCTCGGCCAGCCCTACCTGGAAGGGGCCAGCCCCCAGATCGCCGCCTCCGGCCAGCTGCGCTATCGCAACAAGACCAACAGCGGCAGCATAGTCGGGGTCGGCAGCGACTTCTTCCGGGTCAAGGGGATGAAGCTCACCAACGGCCGGCTGTTTGACGAACGCGACATCCAGAACCGGACCGCGGTGGCGGTGGTGGACGGCAAGACCATAGAGAGCCTGCTCGGCAAACAGGATCCCGTCGGCCAGGTGGTGCTGGTCGGCACCCTACCGGTGCGCATCGTCGGCGTGGTGGAAGAGGAGACCGGGTTTGGCCGCAGCGGCCAGTCGGTGAACGTCTGGCTGCCCTACAGCGCCGTGATGAGCCGCCTCATCTCCCAGAACCACTTCAGCCAGCTCACCATCCGGGTCAAGGACGGGGTGCAACCGGCGCTGGCCGAACAGGCCGCCATCGAGCTGCTGACCCAGCGCCACGGGGTGAAGGACTTCTTCACCTTCAGCAGCGACAGCATCATCAAGTCGGTGGAGAAGACCACCGCCACCATGACCCTGCTGGTCTCCGCCATCGCGGTGATCTCCCTCATCGTCGGCGGCGTCGGGGTGATGAACATCATGCTGGTGTCGGTGGTGGAGCGCACCCGCGAGATCGGCATCCGCATCGCGGTCGGTGCCCGCCAGTCGGACATACTGCAGCAGTTTCTGATCGAAGCGGTGATGGTGAGCCTGCTGGGGGGCATGCTCGGGGTGGGGGTCTCCCTCTTCATCGGCCTGCTCTTCTCCCTGTTCGTGGAGAGCATCCAGATGCACTTCTCGCTCTTTTCCATCCTGATGGCGTTTGGCTGTTCCTCGCTCATCGGGATCCTGTTTGGCTATCTGCCCGCCCGCAATGCCGCCCGGCTCGATCCGGTCGAGGCGCTGGCGAGGGAATGACGATGTACCACTTATCCAAACTGGGGCTCTGCCTCACCCTGGCGCTCGGCCTCGGCGCCTGCAGCCAGCAGAGCAGCTATCAGCGGCAGGAGCTGGCATTGGCCGACCACTGGCAGCAGCCGGAGGACGGTCTCACCCGCCAGCTGGCCGGCCCCTGGTGGCAAGGCTTCCACGATCCCGAGCTCAATCGGCTGATCGAGGCCGTGCTGGCTGCCAACCCGGACATGCAGGTCGCCGGCCTGCGCCTGCGCAGCGCTCTGCTCAGTGCCGATCTGGCCGACACCAACCTGACTCCCTCGCTCGATGCCAGCCTCGGCGGCAATGGCACCAAGAATCTGAAGAGCGGCAAGAGTGAAGGCAGCATGGGCCCCTCCCTGACCCTCGGCTACGAGGTGGATCTGTGGGGCAGGCTGGCCTCGGTGCGGGATCAGGCGAGCTGGGAGGCCGAGGCGTCCGCCCAGGATCTGGCCGCCACCCGCCTGATGCTGATCGGCAAGGCGCTCGAGCAATATTGGCAGCTGGCCTACCTCGGCTCGGCCATTTCCCTGGGCCAGCAGCAGCTCGCCAACTATGAGCGCGCCGAGCAGCTGACCCAGGCCAAGTACCGGGCCGGCGCCGTGACTAGGCTCGATCTGGTGCAGGCCAGCCAGCAGAAGGCCGGCAAACAGGCGGAGCTCAGCTCGCTTCTGATGCAGCAGGAGCAGGCCCGCAACGCCCTGCGCCTGTTGCTCGGTCGCAGCAGCGGTCCGCTGGCGTTCGAACCCAAGGCGCTGCCGACGGCCGCCATCCCCACCCTGGCAGTCGGCATTCCGGCCGACGTGCTGGCGCGGCGTCCCGACGTGCGCGCCGCCGAGCTGCGCCTGCGCAAGACCCTGGCGAAGGGGGACGAGATCCGCACCGGTCTCTACCCCACATTGAAGCTGACCGGCGGCGCCAACAGCAGCTCGGACACCCTGACCCAGGTGCTGCAAAACCCGGTGGGCACACTGGGCGCCTCGTTGGCGCTGCCCTTCCTCGAGTACAACAAGACACGGCTCGCCATCGCCGGCGCCGAGCTCGATTACCAGATAGCCGAAGCTGAGTTTCGCAAGCAGCTCTACGGCGCGCTGGTGGAGGTGGAGGATGGTCTGACCGCCCGCCACCACGGCGAGCAACGCCTGAGCTACCTGGCCGAGCAGCTGGACTTTGCCAAAGAGGCGGAGCGGCTGGCGAGAGCCCGCTACCAGGCTGGCGCCACCGGGGTACAACCCTGGCTGGATGAGCAGAACCGGCTGTGGGACGCCGAGCTCGCCCTGCTCGGCCAGCAGAAAGAGCAGCTCAACACCATGGCCAGGATCTACAAGGCGCTGGGGGGCAGCGATCGCCCCTGAACCCAGCCCCCTCGCCCCATGGCGAGGGGGGCTATTTTCTGCACGCCACTGCACTCCCCTTCGTTTTTCCCTATCACTCTCTGACCCGCCACACAAACCAATTGATAATAATTTTCATTTAATGAAGAATGGGCGCCATTATCAGTCAGGAGTATGCCCATGTCCCAGTCCGCCCCGGTCAATCGCCCCCGCCTGCTCACGGTCAAGCACATTCAGGATGTGAGCCCGCACCTGCGCCGGATCTGCCTGACCAGCCCGGAGCTCGCTGACTACCCCTTCACCTGTGGCGGTGCCCATATCAAGATCATGCTGCCCCAGCCGGGCCAGGCCCATGCCGTGCTGCCCACCCCCACCCCGCAGGGACCGCGCTGGGAAGACCCGAGCCAGCGTCCCATCATGCGCACCTTCACCATTCGTGCGTTTCGCCGCGAGGAGCTGGAGCTGGATATCGACTTCGCCCTGCACGATGATGGCGGCCCCGCCAGCCGTTTCGCCAGCCAGGCCAAGCCCGGCGATCTGCTGGCCATCTCGGGCCCCGGTGGCCCGGATCCCATGCTGCAACCGGCCAGTTACTACTACATGGTGGGGGATCTCACCGCCCTGCCCGCCATCAGCGCCATGATTGAGGTGATGCCTGCCGATGCCCGCGGCCACATCGCCCTGCTGGTGCCCTATCAGGAAGATGTGCAGGATCTGTCGCTGCCCGCCGGGGTAAGCCTGCGCTGGTTTGTCGGCACCCCCGAGCAGACGGCACCACTGGTGGAATACTTCACCGCCCTGCCGCTGGAGGAGCAACAGAGCTACTTCTGGTTTGGCGGGGAAGAGGGCTTGGTGGTCCCCATGCGCCGTCACGTACGGCGCACGCTCGAGGTGGATCGCACCCGGGTGTACGCCGTGCCCTACTGGCGCCACGGCAAGGATGAAGAGGCCTATCACCATGCCCGTCACGACGTGATGGACAGCTAAACCAGCTGATTTTGTCCTGAAATATCAAGCCCATGGCCTGCCGGTCATGGGCTTGATTGCCATTGGAGCGGCCTTGCCCGCCGGCGCTCTCCCCCCATTCTGGTGTGCCACTCGGTTGTGCTTGCATTTGCGGCCGACAACAAGATAATGATAATCACTCTCAACAATAACAGGTGATGACGCCCCATTGCAGCTCCCGTCCGGGTTCCGGTGTGGAGTGCACGTCACTCACTCCTATGCACAGCAAGGTAATCCAGATGGCAGTTTTAAACTCGGTAATGCGCGCCTTCGCGGTGGAGGCACTCCCCACTCCTGCCGACCTGTTGGCACTTCATCCCTGTCCCGCCGAGCTGGCGACCCGGATCGACCAGCACCGCCAGCAGGCTCGCCGGATCCTGGCAGGAGAGGACGATCGCCTGCTGGTGGTGATTGGCCCCTGCTCCATCCACGATCCCCTCGCCGCCCTCGACTACGCCAGACGGCTGGCCTCGCTGGCCCACGCCTATCAGGATCGGCTGCAGATAGTGATGCGCACCTATTTCGAGAAGCCCCGCACCACGGTGGGCTGGAAGGGGCTGGTGTTCGATCCCCATCTGGATGGCAGCAACGACATCAACCACGGCATGCGGCTCGCGCGCCAGCTGCTGCTCGACATCAACCAGCTGGGGCTGGCCACCGCCACCGAGTTTCTCGATACCACCAGCTTCCTCTACCTGGCCGATCTCATCAGCTGGGGGGCGATCGGTGCCCGCACCACAGAGTCGCAAGTTCACCGGCAGCTGGCCTCGGCCCTGCCCTGCCCCGTCGGCTTCAAGAACGGGACGGACGGCAACATCCGGGTGGCCATCGATGCCATTCAGGCCAGCGAAGCCTCCCATCTGTTTACCGCCCCCGGCAGCCAGGGCGGCATGGTGGTGATCAAGAGTGAAGGCAACCCGGCCGGCCACATCATTTTGCGCGGCGGCACCCGCCCCAATTACCACCAGAGCGACGTGGAAGAGGCAGCCGAACGGCTGGCACGGCAGGGGCTCTCCCCCCGGCTGATGGTGGATTGCAGCCATGGCAACAGCCAGAAGCTGCACAAGAACCAGATCCGGGTGGCGGGAGAGCTCTGCCGTCAGCTGGCAGAAGGCAGCGATGCCATCGCCGCCGTCATGGTCGAGAGTTTCCTGCAGGGTGGCAGCCAGAAACCGGCCCCTCTGAGCGAACTGGTCTACGGCCAGTCGGTCACCGATGCCTGCCTCTGCTGGGACGATACCCAGACCCTGCTCGCCATGCTGGCGGATGCCGTCGAGCGGCGCCGCCAATATCCGGGACAGCCCCGGCCGGACCCTGTTCGCTGGCCGGCCCAGCTGGCAAGTTGAATCCATAGGGTGAATAAGGCTCCCGTAACGGGAGCCTTATTATTTCCCCACTCTCCTTTTCCAATCTCCCCGCCATACCACCGATTAAATGCCCAGGGCATCTCTTTCCCATAAAAAGTGCGCAGGTATCTGGCGCCTGCCGCAATAAAACAACCGGGGTAATACGCTGTGGTTCGTCCAACCAGGTCGCAGACAGTGAGCAGACCGATTAATGCCATGAACAACAACCAAAGGGGGGAGGCAAGGCGCCAGAAACAGGCGATCTCTTAATGCTGATGGTATCGCCCTGGAATGACCTACCTAATACTTGACGGGCTATATGAGTCCAGCAACAGGAGGAGAAGAAGGCAGCCAGTCACACCATAAAAACGATGTCGGTGATGAAAAAACCAGCCAACTGGAAATTAATCATTCAATCAGGCGGCAACAAATAGGGGTGACATCATGCGATTGTCATGCGACAAAAACCAGTCGGATAAAACAGCATGGGGAATTGACAGGGGCGGATTTCAATGAGCACAAATAATAATGCCGCCTCATGGGCGGCATCATTCATGATCGACCCTCAGGGATCAGATCAGGAAATCATTCAGATCCTTGCCCAGCGCAACTTGCTCGGCAATGGCCTTGGGCATACGGCCCTGACCGGTCCAGGTCTTCTCCTGGCCATCTTCCTGATACTTGTACTTGGCAGGACGCGGAGCACGCTTGCTCTTGGTCGCACCGGCAGCGGCAGCCGGGGCGGCAGCGCTGTTCAGCAGTTCACGGGGATCGATACCGGCCTGCTGCAGCATTTCGGTGAACTCGTTCAGCTTGCGCTGACGCTCTTCCTGCTCGGCACGCTCCTGTTCAACAGAATCGGCGCGCTCGTTATATACCAGATCGAACTTCTCTTTTGCTTCTTGCAGCTGTTCAAACGGCAATTCACGGATGGCCGCACGCAGGCTGCGAATGTTCAGCAGAACTTTCAGAAACTCGTTCATTACTTCCTCACAGAATTATTTTTGTTTGTCACAGGGATAACACAGCTTGAGAATAGCACGGCTGTTTGAGAACAACATAATGTTTTTATAACAGCTGTCACTTTCTTAACAAAAAAGTTCTGGCTGAATATTGCGGCCACTTTATTCAGCCATTACTCATTGGCTCGCCAACAAGATCGTTTACCATGCAATTCCCCCATGTAACGCATGGCAAATAGATCCGGCACAGCTTGTCATATTTTTCGGCAGGTGATGCCAGCTATTTTTACAATTAGCCACGGCTGTTAATTTTTCCGCCACTCACACGAGACTCTAGGTAGACAATTGACACTATATATTGCCGGCGATGGCTGCCGGCAACCTCTCCAGTGCGAATAGGCAAACGGGGCATGACAAACCGGCTTATTCCAGGATCAGTCGCCGCCAGGGGCCGGTGATCTCGCAGTGGCCGGTTTCCGCCGTATTCTGCCAACCCAACCGGTGATAAAACGCCAGCGCCGCCGTGTTGTTGGTGGCCACCTTGAGGGATGCAGGCTTGTTGAAGGGAGCCAGCCCGTGCTGCAGCAGGGCCCGTCCCATGCCCTGGCCATGCCAGTCGGCCGAGACATAGAGGTGGTGCACGAAGCTCTCATCGCCCCAGATTGAGATAAAACCGCAAGGTGTCCCCCCCTGCTCGGCCACCCAGATCTGCTCGCCCCGGGTCTGCTCGTCAAAATCTTCCAGCCGGAACTGGGCAGGATCGACCCAGTGAAAAGTCTGCCGCCGCCCTTTCAAAAACAGCTGCGCCAACTGGGGAATATCCGTCTCTCGCATGGCTCTGATCATCAAACTGTCCCTGTCATATGAGTACCACCCCACTCTCCATGGAACACGGGGGCCCTGTCAAATCGCCGGCACAGAATAACACCGCCGCAATGGCAGGGGTGTGACACACCTCTGTCCATTTCATGAGCCATGGGACTATACTGCCTGAGTCCCGTGTATGGATGTTTTGAGGCTCGCTGATTTATGGATAACAAGCAGATAGAAGGCAATATCTTTGTTCCGGCCCATATCGACGACGTCTGGCGTGCCTGGACAACCGAAAGCGGCCTGCGCAGTTTTCTGGCGCCGGAATGCCTGATGGTGCCGGAACCGAATGGTCCCTTCGAAATCTATTTCAGACCCGATGCCCCGCTGGGCGAGCGTGGCAGCGAAGGTTGCCGGGTGATGGCCGTCATGCCCCACGACCTGCTCAGTTTCAGCTGGAATTTTCCCCCCTCCCTGCCCCATATCCGCCAACAGAAGACCCAGGTCTGCCTGCGCTTCGTGCCGGAAGGTCAGGGCACCCGACTCTACTTCCTGCAGACCGGCTGGGCCAACGACCCGGACTGGGATCAGGGCTACGCCTATTTTCGGGATGAGTGGCTGGAGACCAGCCTGCCCCGCCTGCAGTACCGCTTCACCCATGGCCCCATCGACTGGAACAACCCGCCGGACAAGCAGCAGTTGAAGTCCCTGGCCCAATAAGCGCCCATAGAAAGCAAAACACCGCCAGCTGGCGGTGTTTCTTTTTCCTTGAGAATGAGCCCGGCACGGGCCGGCTCATACCCCCAGCCGATCGCGCAGGGTGTACCAGGCGGCGCCGGCGGCGGTGAAGGGAATACGGAACAGGCGGCCACCCGGGAAGGGGTAGTGCGGCAGCTTGGCAAACGCATCGAAGCGCTCCGCCTGACCGCTCAACACCTCGGAGAGCAGCTTGCCCGCCAGATGGGTACAGGTGACGCCATGGCCGCTGTAGCCCTGCATGTAATAGATGTTGTGGCCGATGCGGCCAAACTGCGGCAGCCGCGACAGGGTGAGCAGGAAGTTGCCGGTCCAGGTGTACTCCACCTTGACGTCCGCCAGTTGGGGGAAGGTCTTGAGCATCTTGGGGATGATCAGCCGCTCGATGTCCGCCGGATCCCGCGCCCCATAGACCACGCCACCGCCGTAGATCAGCCGGTGATCGCCAGAGGTGCGGTAGTAGTCGAGCAGGTAGTTGCAATCTTCCAGGCAGTAGTTTTGCGGCAGCAGCGAGCGGGCCCGCTCCTCTCCCAGCACCTCGGTGGCGATCACCTGGGTGCCGCAGGGCATACTCTTGCCGGCGAGCTCGGGCACCAGGTTGCCGAGATAGGCGTTGCCGGCCACCACCACGTAGCGCGCCTTCACCGCCCCTTTGGCGGTCTTGACCAAAGCAGGCTGACCCGGCGTGATGCTGGTGACGGCGGACTGTTCGAAGATCTTGCCCCCCTGCAAGCGGATGGCCTCCGCCTCCCCCAGCGCCAGGTTGAGGGGGTGAATGTGGCCGCCGCTCTTGTCGAGCAGGGCGCCGACGTAGCGATCGCTCGCTACCACCTCGCGTACGCCGTCGGCATCGAGCAGCTCCAGCTTGTCGTTGCCCCACTTCTCCCAGCGCGCTTTCTGCGCCTTGAGCTCGTGCAGCTGCTTCTCGGTCTCGGCGGCGAACACCCCGCCCTCCTGCAGATCACACTGGATGTTGTAGCGCTTGATCCGCTCGCGGATGATCTGGCCCCCCTCAAACAGCATGGAACCGAGCAGCCTGGCCTGTTCGGGCGGGCAATTCGCTTCTATAGTGTCGATGTCGCGGCTGTAGGAGTTGACGATCTGGCCGCCGTTGCGACCGCTGGCGCCAAAACCCACCCGGGCCGCCTCCAGTACCACCACCGAATAGCCCTTTTCCACCAGGTGCAACGCGCTGGAGAGGCCGGTATAACCCGCCCCGATGACGCAGACGTCGCACTCCAGCTGTTCGGTCAGCGTCGGATAGGGCGCGTGTTGGTTGGCACTGGCTGCGTAGTAACTGTTTACATGTTCGGTCATGATCCCTGTTTCCTTACAAGTTCTTTTCCCAAACGAGACGATGTCTCGACACTAGAAGTTGGCCGGGGTATGGGCGCTGACGATGCGGCAGACCTGCCCCGACGGATTGCTGAAACTGTGGGGCTCGCCCGTGTCGATCACGTAGCTGTCCCCGGCACTGAGCTGATAGGTCTGGCCCGCCACCGTCAGGATCACCGACCCCTCCAGCACGGTACCCACCTCCTCCCCTAGGTGGGTGACCTGGCCACCGGTATCGGTGCCGGGGGCGTAGGTCTCCAGCATGAAGCCGAGCTGGCGGCGGTTGTTGCCGTTGTGCACCAGCTTCATGGAGACCCCCTGGCTGCCCAGCTCGATCAGCTGCTCAGCCTTGATCACCACGCTCGGCGTGCTCGCCACCTCCTCTTCGGCGAAGAAGCGCGACAGCGGCAGCTCGTAGACGCTGAGCAGCTTTTGCAAAGAGGCCACCGACGGGCTCACCTTGTCCTGCTCTATCATGCAGATGGCGCCATGGGTCAGCCCGCTCAGCTCGGCCACCCGCCGCTGGGAAAGACCCAGCCGGCGGCGAGTGGCGGCCAACCGCTCCCCCATGCTCTGCGCCTGGGTACTCTGCGCCAGCGGGTTGTCGGTCATGGACTGCCAGCGCGTCTCGCCCTGTGGTTGCTGCATTCGGCCACCTCCCTGTGTGCCTGGTAGGAGCCATTGGCGGCCCCGGTTAAAATAGCGAGTCAATCCGACCGACCTGTTTGTTATCCTGCACAGTGCACTCCGTTCATTATTTTGCACACCCTGCACCACAGAAACCGGTAAAATCGCTCCAACAGCTCCATTTCTAGCACGCTGGACACAGTTTACTCAAATATATTTAACACTTGAAAAACATTTCAGCTCAATTTATGGTCTTCCTGTGCTTATTATTCTATACGGTGGCGGCACAGGATGAGCCGGCCCCCTGACCCACAATCGAGGCTTGCTATCTATGTCAGCATCACAACCCGCACTCTCCCTGATCAAATCCCTTGCCTATATAGATGGTCGCTGGTGCGAAGCCGGCGGCGGACGCCGATTCGAGGTGCACAACCCGGCCACCGGCCAGGTCATCACCCAGGTACCCGACATGGACGAGGGCGACACCCGCCGCGCCATCGCCGCTGCCCATGCGGCCCAACCGGGCTGGGCGGCGCTCACCGCCAAGGAGCGCAGCAACCGGCTCTACGCCTGGTTCGAGCTCATCATGGCCAACCAGGAGGAGCTGGCCCGCATCATGACTTGCGAGCAGGGCAAGCCGCTGGCCGAGGCCAAGGGGGAGGTGGCCTACGGTGCCAGCTTCATCCAGTGGTTCGCGGAAGAGGGCAAACGCGCCTATGGCCGCACCATTCCGGGTTTCTCCAGCGACCGCCGGCTGGCCACCATCAAGCAGCCGGTGGGGGTGGTCGCCGCCATCACTCCCTGGAACTTCCCCATCGCCATGATCACCCGCAAGGCGGGCCCGGCGCTGGCCGCCGGTTGCACCATCGTCATCAAGCCGGCCGCCGAGACCCCGCTCTGCGCCCTGGCGCTGGCGGCACTGGCTGAGCAGGCAGGGATCCCGGCCGGGGTCATCAACATCGTCACCAGCCATCAGGCCGCGGCGGTGGGCAACGAGCTGTGCAACAACAAGACGGTGCGCAAGCTCTCCTTCACCGGCTCCACCCGCATCGGCAAGCTGTTGATGCGCCAGTGCGCCGACACCATGAAGAAGCTGTCGCTGGAGCTCGGCGGCAACGCCCCCTTCATCGTGTTTGACGACGCCGATCTCGACGCCGCCATCGTCGGGGCGCTCGCCTCCAAATACCGCAACGCCGGTCAGACCTGTGTCTGCGCCAACCGTATCCTGGTGCAGGCTGGCATTTACGACGCCTTCGCCGAGAAGCTCACCGCCGCCGTCAAGGCCTTCAAGGTGGGCGACGGCATGAACGAGGGCACCCAGATAGGTCCGCTCATCAACCCGGCCGCCGCCAGCAAGGTGGCCGAGCTGGTCAAACAGGCCACCGCCGCTGGCGCCGAGCTGCTGCTGGGGGGCGAAGCCCACCCCGCCGGCCCGCTCTTCTACCAACCCACCATTCTGGGCAAGGTGGATAAAACCAACCCCATCCTGCAGGAGGAGATCTTCGGCCCGGTCGCCCCGCTGGTGCGCTTCGAGACCGAGGCCGAGGCCATCGCCCTGGCCAACGACACCCCCTATGGTCTGGCCGCCTACTTCTATGGCCGCGACATCGCCCGCGTCTGGCGGGTGGCCGAGCAGCTCGAATACGGCATGGTCGGCATCAACGAGGGGATCATCTCGACCGAGCTGGCCCCCTTTGGCGGCATCAAGGAGTCGGGCCTGGGTCGTGAAGGAGCAGCCGAGGGGCTGGAGGAGTACCTCGAGACCAAATACCTCTGCTTTGGCGGCATCCGCTAGGCAGCCACATCTTGCGCCGGCGGCCGGGCCTGCAACAGGGGCCCGCCACCCGCCGGTGCAGCCATATCGCTTAACAAGGACGAAGTGAGTGCTCCCAAGGGGCCTCGCCACATTGAGACAGGGGCCCCGGGCCCCTCAGGGAGGAAAGATGAGTCAGTCAGCATCAAACAAAGCGTGGCAAGCACGCCGCGAAGCCGCCGTGGTCAACGGTGTCGGCACCCTGCTGCCGGTGTTTATCGACCGGGCGCAAAACGCCGAGCTGTGGGATGTGGAGGGCAACCGCTACATCGATTTTGCTTCCGGCATCGCCGTACTCAACACCGGCCACAACCACCCGAGAGTGGTGGCCGCGGTACGCGCGCAGCTGGAAAAATTCAGCCACACCTGCTTCCAGGTCACCCCCTACCCCGGCTATATCGAGCTGGCGGAAAAACTGAATGCCCTGGTGCCCGGCCCCACCCCGAAGCGCACCCTGTTTCTCTCCACTGGTGCCGAGGCGGTGGAGAACGCCATCAAGATCGCCCGCGCCCACACCGGCCGCAGCGGCACCATCGCCTTCAAGGGGGGCTTTCACGGCCGCACCATGATGGGGATGGCGCTCACCGGCAAGGTGGTGCCCTACAAGACCGGCTTCGGCCCCTTCCCGGGGGAGGTCTATCACCTGCCCTTCCCGAGCGACTATCTGGGCGTGAGCGAGGCCGATGCCCTGGCTGCGCTGGATCTCTGCTTCAGCTCGGATATCGAACCGACCCGGGTGGCCGCCATCATCATCGAGCCGGTGCAGGGTGAAGGGGGCTTCTACCCCGCCTCCGCCAGCTTCATGCAGCGCCTACGCCAGCTGTGCGATCAGCACGGCATCCTGCTCATCTGCGACGAGATCCAGAGCGGTTTCTGCCGCACCGGCAAGACCTTCGCCACCGAATACAGCGGCATCGAGCCGGACATCATGACGCTCGCCAAGAGCCTGGCCGGCGGCTTCCCGCTCTCCGCCGTGGTGGGCAAGGCGGAGGTGATGAACGCCGCCAAGCCGGGTGGCCTGGGCGGCACCTACGCCGGTTCCCCCATCGCCTGCGCCGCCGCCCTGGCGGTGCTGGAGGTGATCGAAGAGGAGCGTCTCAACCAGCAGGCTCAGGCCCAGGGCGAGCAGATCAAGGCGCGCCTGCAGCAGCTGGCCGAGCGTTTTGACTGCATCGGCGACATCCGCGGCCCCGGCGCCATGGTGGCCATGGAGCTGGTCAGGCAGCGCGATGCAAACCAGCCGGATGCCGACCTCACCAAGCGACTGGTGGCCGAGGCGGGCAAACGCGGGCTGGTGCTGCTGGCCTGCGGCGTGCGCGCCAACGTTATCCGCTTCCTGGCGCCGCTGACGGCCTCGCCGGCCATCATCGAGGAGGGGCTGACCCTGCTTGAACAGGCCCTGCAGGCGGCTCACGCCTGATCTGAAACAGAGCATTCGCCCATTAGTGCAAAAAAATGCGTTTTTGCCCCCTTGATATGCTTGTCAAGGGGGCAACACGAATGCACAATGCGCCGCCGCGTAAAAGGACCGACCACTTGCTGAGTCAGGTTCTTTTTTTGCGGCAAACAAATCCACAACGAGGCCGGAACCGACCGGAAATGATAGCGAGATGGGTTGCCATCTCACGACACCCGCTTCTCTAGTGAGGAACACCATGGGGTATTTCACTGCTTTCCTGCCGGCCCGCGCCGGTCTGCGCCGCCTTGCTGGCGCCCCCTATGCCCAGGTTGATGCCGTCAGCCTGATCCCTTCGGCCCGGATTGAGGGGAAAGCACAATGAATGCCCAACCCGTCGGCCTGAAAAAAAGCCTGAAGCTGTGGCACGTCGTCATCATGGGTCTGGCCTACCTGACCCCCATGGCGGTGTTTGACACCTTCGGCATCGTCACCGAAATCACCGAAGGCCATGTGCCGACCGCCTACCTGTTCGCCCTCATCGGCATGCTGTTCACCGCCATGAGTTACGGCCACCTGGTACGCAAGTTTCCCTCGGCAGGCTCCGCCTACACCTATGCCCAGAAGGTGTTCCACCCCTATGTGGGCTTCATGGTGGGCTGGGTCTCCCTGCTCGACTACATGTTCATGCCGATGATCAACATGCTGCTGGCCAAGATCTACATGGAGGCCCTGTTCCCGAGCGTGGAACCCTGGACCTACATCCTGGGGCTGGCCGCCGTCATGACCTTCCTGAACCTGCGCGGCATCAAGCTGGTGGCCAACTTCAACAGCCTGATCGTCATCATGCAGTTCAGCATCATCGCCGTCTTCATCGGCCTCATCGCCTGGGGTGTCTACCATGGCGAGGGGCTTGGCACGGTGGCGAGCAGCCGTCCCTTCTTCTCCGATCAGATGGCGGTGGCCCCCCTGCTCACCGGCGCCTCCATCCTCTGTCTGTCGTTCCTCGGCTTTGACGCCATCACCACCCTGTCGGAAGAGACGCCGAACGCGGATCGGGTGATCCCCCGCGCCATCGTGCTGACGGCGCTGATCGGCGGCGTGCTGTTCATCTCCGTCTCCTACTTCCTGCAGCTGTTCTTCCCGGACATCTCCCGCTTCCAGCAGCCGGATGCGGTACTGCCGGAGATCGCCCTCTATGTGGGCGGCAAGCTGTTCCAGGCGGTGGTGCTGGTCTGCACCACGGTGGCGGTGCTGGCCTCGGGGCTCGCCTCTCACGCCGGCGTGTCGCGCCTGCTCTACGTGATGGGACGGGATCGCGCCCTGCCGAGCCGCTTCTTCGCCTATATCCACCCGACCTGGCAGACCCCGGCGCTGAACGTGCTGCTGGTGGGGATCCTGGCCCTCTCGGCGGTGTCGTTCGATCTGGAGATGGCGCTGGCACTGATCAACTTCGGCGCCCTGGTGGCCTTCACCTTCGTCAATCTGGCGGTGATTGCCCACTTCTACGTCAAGCTCGGTCACAACAAGACGCTGCGGGATCACCTGATCTTCCTGCTGCTGCCCCTGTGCGGCGCCGCCTGCATCGGCGTGCTCTGGCTCAATCTGGAGCCGGCCTCCTTCGAGCTGGGGCTGATCTGGGCCGCCCTCGGCGCCCTCTATCTGCTGCTGCGCCTGACGGTATTCCGGGTCCAGCTGCGCCGGCCGGAAACCGACGCCTCCTGAGCCCCCTTTTCATGACTACTGCGCCCGCCTTTCGCGGGCGTTTTTTTACCCCTGTTCACCCGCCGTGACAGCGGCCTTCGCGCCAGAGCGGCTCCGCTCGCGCCCCTGTCAGCACAGGCTGCCAGCCGGGGGCGCAACCCCGACCTGACCCAGGTCAACAAAATCCCCTGGCGGGGGCATTTTTGCTTGTGTCCTCCCCCCCCTGAGGGCACAATACGCCGCCCCTGAGAGCCGATGTTTTTTGCAACATCGGTTCTTCGTTTTTAAGGGGTAAACCACATTCACCAAGAGGCCGGACTTTGTACCGGAATTGATACCGAGATTGCCAGGCAATCTCCCGACGTTGTGAGGAAATACATGGGGCATTTCATTGCTTTCCTGCCGGTCCCCGCCGGCGTGCGCCACTTGTCTGTGCCACAGACCGGCGCCCCCTGTGTCCAGCGACGCGCTGCGTCCCTGATCCCGTCCCCCTTCGCCGCCCTGGCGATCACAGAGGAGAAAGCGTGATGGCCGGTGCCAAGCTGCTCAAGACGCTCACCCTCTTCCAGGTAGTGGTGATGGGTCTGGCTTACCTCACACCCATGGCGGTATTCGATACTTTCGCCATCGTCGGTGACATTACCGAAGGCCGCGTCGCCACCGCCTATCTGCTGGCGCTCGGCGGCATCCTGCTGACCGCCATCAGCTACGGCCACTTGGTGCGCAAGTTCCCCTCCGCGGGCTCTGCCTATACCTACGCCCAGAAGGTGTTCAACCCCTACATCGGCTTCATGGTCGGCTGGTCTTCCCTGCTCGACTACATGTTCATGCCGATGATCAACATCCTGCTGGCCAAGATCTACCTGACAGCCATGTTCCCCGGTGTCGAGCCCTGGATCTTCATCTTCGGTCTGGTGACCGTGATGACCTTCCTGAACCTGCGCGGCATCAACCTGGTGGCCAACTTCAACGGCGTCATCGTCTTCATTCAGCTGGCCATCATCACCGTCTTCCTCGGCCTGATGGGCTGGGGCATCTATCAGGGTGAAGGGGCGGCGACCTTGCTGAGCAGCCGTCCGTTCCACTTCGAATCAGCCGGCATGGTGCCGCTGTTCACCGGTGCGACCATCCTCTGCTTCTCGTTCCTGGGCTTCGACGGCTTGAGCTCCCTCTCCGAAGAGACCCCGAATGCCGGCAAGGTGATCCCGCGCGCCATCGTGCTGACCGCGCTCATCGGCGGCATCATCTTCGTCACCGTCTCCTACTTCCTGCAGCTCTACTTCCCGGATCTGGCCCGCTTCAAGGAGCCGGACGCCGTGCTGCCGGAGATCGCCCTCTACGTCGGCGGCACCCTGTTCCAGAGCGTGGTGCTGGTGTGCACCACAGTCGCGGTGCTGGCCTCCGGCATGGCCGCCCACGCCGGCGTGTCGCGCATCCTCTACGTGATGGGGCGCGATCGCATGATCCCGGAGCGGGTATTCGGCTACATCCACCCGAAATACCGCACCCCGGCCATCAACGTGCTGATGGTGGGCGCCCTGGCCCTCTCCGCGGTGTCGTTCGATCTGGACATGGCGCTGGCGCTGGTGAACTTCGGTGCCCTGGTGGCCTTCACCTTCGTCAACCTGTCGGTCATCGGTCAGTTCTGGGTACGCGAGAAGCGCAACAAGAGCCTCAAGGAGCACCTGCTGTTCCTGCTGCTGCCGCTGCTGGGCGCCGCCACCATAGGAGCGCTCTGGATCAACCTGGAGCAGAGCTCGCTGGAGCTGGGCCTGATCTGGGCCGGCCTCGGCGTCACCTACCTGTTCCTGCGCCTCGCGGTGTTCCGCATCCCCTTCCGTCAGTACGAAGAGGCGGCCGACTCGCAGTAAGCGGCCAGCACCAACCAAGCAGAAGGGGAGCCATGGCTCCCCTTCTTCGTGCACCTCATCTGATCACCGCCCTCGCGGCGGCCGGGCTCAACCCTGGTTGATCACCGCAGTGGCGGCCGCCTTGAGCGGATCCTTGGCCACCGCCTTCACATCCTGCTGGGTCTGCTTGAGCTGCTGGCCGGCCTGATTGACCTTCTGCTGGGTCCCCTGCAGCTGGCTCTTGCCCTCCTTGAGACCCGCGCTCTTCTGCTCCAGCACGTCCGTGGTGTGCTTCTTCACCTCGGCCCCGGCCTTCTCTTTCTGCTGGCGCACCAGCTTGTCGGTATCACAGCGGCCCTTGACCCCCAGGGTCGCATTGAGCGCCTCGTTCTTCATTGCCTTGTCGAGGTTGCACTCGGCTTTCAACACGCTCGCCTGGGCACCGACAGACAGCAGACCCAAGGACAGACACAACACCCATGCACGCATAACAACACCACGCTGGTTGAGATAAGGAAGGCCGCAGCATAACGCCCTGTCCCCCGGCTGCAAGCCGCCAGACACATTCGCAGCCAAACGGGGCGAGATCCCGCCCCAGTCCGACACCTTCTGTCCAATCTTCCCCACCCGGCCATGTCATCAAATCATCACAAAAGTGTCACTTTGTCATATTTCTGTCATGGAGCCCTGCTGTAATGCGCCCGTCCATTTTCAAGCAGACTGTCCCAAGAGGCTTCATGCACAGCACCCCATCTTTTGCACAACAGCAGACCCGTCGTACTGGCCCACTGTTCAACTGGCTCGCTGTGATCACCCTGATCTACCTGATCCTGGTTGCCGTCGGCGCCGTCTCCCACGGCTTCAAGGGCTTCTCCGGCGGCGCCGAGGGCGCGGCCCAGATCTTCGCCTTTGCCAACAACCCCTTCGTCGCCCTGCTGCTCGGCATCCTGGCCACCGCGCTGGTGCAATCCTCCAGCACGGTCACCTCGGTGATCGTCGGTCTGGTAGCCGGCGGCCTGCCCATCGGCATGGCCATCCCCATGGTGATGGGCGCCAACCTCGGCACCACCATCACCAACACCATCGTCTCCCTCGGCCATATCCGGGATCGGGGCGAGTTTCGCCGCGCCTTTGCCGCCGCCACCGTGCATGACTTCTTCAACCTGCTGGCGGTGTTCATCTTCCTGCCGCTGGAGCTGATGTTCGGTCTGCTGCAAAAGAGTGCCGAGGCGCTGGCCACCCTGCTGGTAGGCTCCGCCGACATGTCGATGAAGGGGATGGATTTCATGAAGCCCCTCATCTCCCCGGCCCTCAACCTCATCGACGACCTGGTCGCCTTCTTGCCTGGTAAAGGGCCGGCCATCGCCACCATCGTCATCGGCATCCTGCTGATCCTCGGCTGCGTCACCTGGCTCGGCAAGGTGCTGCAACGGGTGCTGGTCGGCCGTGCCAAAGAGGTGCTGCACAAGGCGCTGGGCCGCGGCCCGCTGACCGGCATCGCCTCCGGCACCCTGGTTACCGTGATGGTGCAGTCCTCTTCCACCACCACCAGCCTGATGATCCCGCTGGCCGGCGGCGGCGTGTTCAGCACCCGTCAGCTCTACCCCTTCACCCTGGGCGCCAATATCGGCACCACCATCACCGCCCTGCTGGCCGCCACCGCCATCAGCGGTGCCGGGGCCAAGCTGGCGCTGACCATCGCCCTGGTGCACGTGCTGTTCAACCTGTTCGCCGTGGTGCTCATCTACGGGGTGCCCTTCCTGCGCGAGCTGCCGGTCAAGGCGGCCGAGGGGCTGGCCCGGGTCGGCAGCGAGAACAAGCTGCTGGCGCTCGGTTACGTGGCGGGCCTCTTCTTCGCCCTGCCCGCCCTGATGATGGTGGCCGCCAAGTAACGACCGCCCTGACGACGAGGGGGAGGCGCCAGTCGCCTCCCCCTGCTCATTTGCCCGTCCGGTCACATCCTGCCCCGCCCCGGCTCGCCCTGACGCCCCGGCTGGGATAAGATGCCGTACTCACTGCCCTCCCGGCATTTCACGACATAGGGATACCCGATGAAACTCGTTCTGATCGCGCTGCTGGTTGCCGGCGTCGCCTACTACTTCTACTCGAGCAGCAACAACAGGAAGCTGGCGGAAGAGAATGTGCGCAAGGGGGCCGAGTTCCTCGCCGCCAACAAGGAAAAACCCCTGGTGACCACCACCGCCTCCGGTCTGCAGTATGAAGTGCTGACCCCGGGCAGCGGCACCGTTCACCCCACCGCCACCAGCAAGGTGAAGGTGCACTACGAGGGCAAGCTGCTGGACGGCACCGTCTTCGACAGCTCGGTCGCCCGCGGCGAGCCCATCGAGTTCGGCCTCAACCAGGTGATCAAGGGCTGGACCGAAGGGGTACAGCTGATGGTGGAAGGGGAGAAGACCCGCTTCTACATCCCCGCCAACCTCGCCTACGGCGATCGCGCCGCCGGCAAGATCCCGCCGGGATCCGTGCTGATCTTCGACGTCGAGCTGCTCGGTATTCAGTAAACCGGCAAGATCCCACCCAGCGCCCGTGCTGATCTTCGATGTGGAGTTGCTGGGTATTCAGTAAATTGTTGATGGCAGGCCTGTCGCCTGTCTGCTCCCCCAGGGCCGGCCACTGCGCCGGCCTTGTTATTGGTGATCCCCCTCCTTCCCACCCAACACTATCAACCAACAGTGAATAGTACTTATCCATCAAGCTGGATTGTTAACTCGCATCTCGGGGCAGATAATGACCATATCGTCAGCGGCATGTCGCCCTGGCCCACCGTTTTCGGTGCCCTGGCACCGGCACAACGCATATGGAGTCTGTCATGTCTATCGCCCCCGTCTGGTTCATCTCCCATGGCGCCCCGGATCTGGTTCTGCGCGACCAGCCGGCGACCCACTTCCTCAAAAGTCTGCGCCTTGGCGATCTCAAGGGGCTGGTGGTCATCTCGGCCCACTGGTTTACCCGCAGCGAGCTGCAGATCAACGTCGAGCCCAATCCGGCCCTGATGTACGACTTCTACGGCTTCCCCGAGCCGCTCTACCACATCCGCTGGCCGGCCAGCAGCCCGCTCTGGTTGCAGGAAGCGGTGAGCGATCAGCTGCTGCTGGCGGGCCTGCCCGCCGAGCCGGTGCGCCGCGAGCTGGATCACGGGGTCTGGTCGCCGCTCTCGCTGATGGATCCCGCCAGCAGCGTCCCGCTGGTGCAGCTCTCCATCCCGGCCAGCTTCACCCCGCACCAGCTGTGGCAACTGGGGGAGGCGCTGCAGCAGCTGCGTGCCCAGGGGATCGGCATCCTGGCCTCCGGCGCCATCACCCACAACCTGCGGGCACTGGGGCCGGAAAACTCGCCGGTGCCGGGCTGGGCCCGCAGTTTCGTCGACTGGCTGGAGCTGACCATGGCCGAGGGTGACAGAGCGGCGCTGGAAGATTACCGCGCCCGCGCGCCGGGGGCGGTGGAATCCCATCCCCACGACGATCACCTGCGCCCGCTGTTCGTGGCGCTTGGCGCCGCCGGCCAGGACAAGCCGGTCAAACTGCACGACAGCTGGGATGGCGGCAGCCTCTACATGGGCTCCTACCGCTTTGCATAGACGCGGCTGCCGTTCAGGCCAAGGTGACGAGCAGGAGAATCGGATACAAACGCCTGCGATTAATGCTAAGTTATGTTGCAACTCATTTGATACCACTTGGGATCGACGCAGAGCGCCCCCCTTCGCGCTCTGCGTTTTGAATGCGAGATATCTGGGTTTACTTTCAATGCATTAACGCGACTCAATAGTCGTATCGGGTGTGCTCTACGTCATCAGCGAGGCAAGGAGGCTTCAGCTTGCGCAATCACCACCCCTTTTTAGGGTTGAACCGCAGTGCAGGCCTAGTATTGCTCATCGGCCTGCTGCTCTCCCTGCTCGGCACCCTCCTCCTCCATTACAGCAATGACAAGCAGGTGCAAGCCAGCATCACGGCGGCCACGGAGCACGTCGCAGATACCGTCAAGGCGCGACTCGATCTGTATCAGTACGGTCTCAGAGGGGTACGTGGCGCCATCCTGA
This sequence comes from Aeromonas sp. S15(2024), assembly GCF_041402265.1. Taxonomy (NCBI): domain Bacteria; kingdom Pseudomonadati; phylum Pseudomonadota; class Gammaproteobacteria; order Aeromonadales; family Aeromonadaceae; genus Aeromonas; species Aeromonas sp. S15(2024). The sequence goes on from NZ_JBGLQY010000002.1 coordinate 404,309, forward strand.
CCGCCGGCGAACACGCCTTCAACAACGAGGACTTCGTTCGTTACAGCCTGACCAGGGATGTGGACAGTGAATTCCCCGGTGCCCGGGGTTTTGGCTTCATCAGGCGAGTGAAGGATGCCGATCTCGACGACTTCATCCAACGCGCCCGACGAGATGGGCGGCCAGGTTTCACCCTTCAGCTGCTCTCGCCCTATCGGGGTGAACATTTCATCATCCAGTTTATCGAGCCGCTATCACGCAACAAGGCGGCCATCGGGCTGGACATCGCCTCGGAGCCCTCGCGCCGTGAGGCGGCCCTCGCCGCTATCCGCAGCGGCGAGGTACGGCTGACGCCCCCCATCACCCTGGTACAGGCCACGGGCAAGCCAAGGCAATCCTTTCTGATGCTGATGCCCATCTACCGCACCGTGACCACTCCAGCGACTCCCGAGGAGCGAGAGGCCGCCGGGTTTGGCTGGAGCTATACCCCCTTGCTGATGGAAGAGTTGCTGGACGCCCTGCATCTGGAGAGCCCGGCCTTTCACATCAGACTGATCGATGTGACCGACCCCCGGCATATCCAGCCCTTCTATACCAGTGCCATCGACCACGAGTCGCGCAATCCGCACCACATCACCATGTCCAGAGCCGCCGAGCGGGAAATTCATGGCCGCCGCTGGCAGATCAGGCTCGACGCCCACCCCCTGTTCGTGGCGCAGCTCAACCAGACCTCCCCCTATGTGGTGTTGTTCACCGGCGGCCTCTTCACTCTGCTGCTCACCCTGCTTGCGCGCATGCGGGCCCAGGGGCAACAGCAACGTCTGCAACTCATTGAGGAACAGGCCAGGCTGGCCGCCATCGTGGCCGGTGCCAGTGACGGCATCATCGCCAAGACCCTGAGCGGCGTCATCGTAAGCTGGAACAAGGGGGCCGAAGATCTGTTCGGTTACCCGGCCGGCGAGGCGCTGACCCGTACCGACAGCGCGCTGTTTCAGACGGATCATGACAGCGCCAGCGAGAAGGCGCTGCTCGCCGACCTCAGGCAGGGCGTCCGGATCCCGAGCTTCTCCGCCCGGCGTCGGCACAGGGACGGCCATCTGCTGGATCTCTCCATCTCCATCGCCCCCATCTATGACCATAGGGGCAAGCTGGTCGGCACCTCAGAGACCATCCGGGACATCACGGCCCAGAAGCAGGCAGAGGCCAAGATCCTGGAGCTCAACGCCAATCTGGAACATCAGGTGGCAGAGCGCACGGCTGAGCTGAGCAAGATCAACGTGTTATTGAGCAACGTCCTGCGCTCCGCCTCGGCAATCTCCATCATAGCGGCCGATCTGGAGGGCACCATCACCCTGTTCAACGAGGGGGCCGAGCAGCTGCTGGGATACAGCGCCGCCGACGTGGTCGGCAAGGAGACCCCCGGCATCTTCCACACTCGCGACGAGATGCAGGTCCGCAGTGTCGAGCTCAGCGCCCAGTACGGCGAGCAGATCAGCGGCTTCCAGGTGTTCGTCTACAAGCCGGAACGGGAAGGGGCGGAGAGCCGGGAGTGGACCTATGTGCGCAAGGATGGCAGCCGCTTCCCCGTCACCCTGGTGATCACCGCCATCCGTGACGAACAGGGGCACAGTCAGGGCTACCTTGGCATCGGCCTCGACATCACCGACAGCAAGGCGGCCGAGAAGAAGCTGGCCGAGAGTCTCGAGGTCACCCGCGCCATCCTGGACACCGCCGTCAACCCCATCATGACCATGGATCCTGACGGCCGCATTCACTCCCTCAACCCGGCCGGTCAGAGCGCCTTTGGCTATCAGGCCGGCGAGATCCAGGGTCGACAGGTGCAGACCCTGTTGCAAAGCAGCGATGAGCACGCGCTGGGTGAGGTGCCACTCGGTTCCCTCAGCGACAGCCAGCTGGCCGCCCTGATGGAGAGGGAGTTTATCGGGCGGCGGCGCGATGGCAGCGAGTTCCCGCTGCAGATGTCGATCGGCCGGATGCAGGCGGCGGGCTCCAGCATGTTCGTCTGCATCATGACCGACATGACCCAGCAGTTGGCCCAGCGCAACGAGATCCTGTCGACCCGCGATCAGCTGCAGATGGCGGCCGACGTGGCCGAGTTGGGGATCTGGTCATGGGAGCTCGGTAGCAACGCCCTGAGCTGGAACAACCGCATGTTCGAGCTCTACGATCTGCCGCTGACGCTCAGGGACGAGGGGCTCAACTACCAGCACTGGGCAAACCGGGTGCACCCGGACGATCTGGCGGCCACCACCGCCAGCCTGAACCGCGCCGTGGCCGGCACCGGCATCTACGACCCCGTCTTTCGGGTGATGCAGGACAACGGCGATCACCGGGTGATCCAGGCCGGGGCCAAGGTGGAGCGGGACAGCAGCGGCCAGGCGCTGCGCGTCATCGGCTTCAACCGTGACATCACAGCCCAGACCGAGCTGGAGTCCCGCCTGCTCTATGCCAAGGAGCAGGCAGATGCCGCCAGCCAGACCAAGTCCTCCTTCCTCGCCAACATGAGCCACGAGATCCGCACCCCCCTCAACGCCGTGCTCGGCATGTTGCAGCTGATCCAGTACACCGAGCTCACCGCCCGCCAGCTCGACTATGTGGTCAAGGCGCACTCTGCGGCCAACTCCCTGCTGGGCTTGCTCAACGATATCCTCGACTACTCGAAGATCGAGGCCAGCAAGCTGCAGCTCGATCTGCACCCCTTCGACATCGAGCTGCTGATGCGGGACCTGGCCATCGTACTGGACGGCAACCAGCGCCAGAAAGAGATCGAAGTCATGTTCGATATCGACCCCCATCTGCCCAATCTCCTGATCGGTGACAGCATGCGCCTGCAGCAGGTGCTCACCAACCTGGCGGGCAATGCCCTCAAGTTCACCATCAAGGGGCAGGTGGTGATCACCATGGCGCTGCTGGCCCGCCATGAGCAGACGGTCACCATCCGCGTGGCCGTCACCGACAGCGGCATCGGCATCAGCGCCCACCAGCTGGAGCGCATCTTCGAGAGCTTCACCCAGGCCGAGGCCTCCACCACCCGTCGCTTCGGCGGCTCCGGGCTGGGGCTGGTGATCTGCAAACGCCTGCTCAAGCTGATGGGGGCAGAGCTGCGGGTCGAGAGTGAACCTGGCCGTGGCAGCCGCTTCTGGTTCGACATCACCCTGGCACAGGCCGCCCCCCAGTCTCTCAAGGAGGCCTGCCCGGACATGGCACCGCCCCCCTACATTCTGGTGGTCGACGACAGCGAGCTGGCGGCAGAGCTGCTGCAACGCACCCTGCTGCAGCTCGGCTGGCAGGCCGAGCTGGTCCACTCGGGGGCAGAAGCCGTCCGCCGGGTCGGCGAGGCCAGTGCTCTGGGCCGTCCCTTCGACATAGTGCTGATGGACTGGAGCATGCCGGGCATGGATGGCCTGAACGCCGCCGCCCAGATCCGGCAACAGGCCGGGCAAGACCCAGCCCCCGGAGTCATCATGGTCACCGCCTACGGCCACGAGGTGTTCACCGAGTCGCACCAGTCGGGCGCCACCCCCTTCGTCAGCCTGCTGACCAAACCCGTGACTCCCAAGCAGCTGGCAGAGGCCATCTATCAGGCCCTCCATGGCCAGGATGTCGCGCCCGCACTCCCTGCCCAGCACACCCGCCGGCTGAGTGGCCTCACCCTGCTGGTGGTGGAGGACAATCTGCTCAACCGCCAGGTCGCCTGCGAGTTGCTGAGCTGCGAAGGGGCCAGGGTGCTGCTGGCCGAATGCGGGCGGGACGGGGTGGCCATGGTATTGCAGCAAGCCCCCTCGTTTGATGCGGTGCTGATCGACATGCAGATGCCGGATATTGACGGGCTGGAGGCCACCCGCCAGATCCGGGCCCACCCGCAGTTTGCCAACCTGCCCATCATCGCCATGACCGCCAACGCCTCGGAAGCGGATCGCCAGCTCTGCCTGGCTGCCGGCATGAATGAGCATGTGGGCAAGCCCATTGCCCTCGAACAGCTGGTCTCGACCCTGCTGGCCCAGCTTGGCAAGGCTGGCCAGCCAGCCCTTGCCCAGCCCCCGTCCCCCGCAGCCAGCGAAGCCCTGCTGGAAGCGGAATCCGTCATACGCCAGCGTTTTGACAACGATATCGAGCTGCTGCAACGGATCCTGAGCCTGTTCGGCCCCGACATGGCAGAACAGCTGGAGGCCTTGCACCAGGCCATCGCCGCTGGCCAGGTCACGGAGGCCTGTCGCATATTGCACGCCATCAAGGGCAGCGCCAGCACCATGGGGGCCTGCCGACTGGCCACCCTGGCCAAGGCGCAGGAGCAGGCCCTGCTCCACGCCGACCAGCCGCAGGCCGCAGCGCTGCTGGCTGACGCCGGCTGGCTGCAGCTGTTGCAGGAGACGGTGCGGCTCAGCCTTGAGAGCCTCGAAAAAGCCTTCGCCCCGCCCCCCGACACCACCGCGCAGCCGGCCTATGATGCCTTGTCCCTCGCCGAATGGCGGGAGGCCATGCAGCACATCCTGGTGCTGCTGGAGGATGGCAATCTGGCGGCGGTCGAGCTGACCGAGGCCCTGGCACCCAAGACGCCGCCGCAGTTGCACACCGCCTTTCGCCAGTTTGCCAGCCTGATCGAGAATCTGGAGTTCGGCGCCGCCCTCAAGTTGGGGAAATCCCTGTGCGTCAACCAATGATGGAGCCCAAGATGGTCCCCTGGAACCTGCCCACCAACCGTCGCCCCAAACTGCTGATCGTCGATGATCAGGCGATCAACATCAGGTTGCTGCACCAGCTCTTTCGCGAAGAGTGCGAGATCTTCATGGCGACCAGCGGGGAGCAGGCACTTGCCCTCTGCCGCAGCCTGCTGCCAGACCTTGTCTTGCTGGACGTCATCATGGACGGCATGAGCGGCCACGAGGTCTGCCAGCAACTCAAGGCGGATCCCGACACCCGGGACATTCCCGTCATCTTCGTCACGGCCCAGCAGGAGGAGACGGACGAAGAGTTCGGCCTGGCGCTCGGCGCGGTGGATTTCATCAGCAAGCCCATCAGCCCCAACATCGTCAGGGCCAGGGTGAAGGCCCACATCACCCTCAAGCTGCAGGGGGACTTGCTGCGCAACCTGGCCATGCTCGACGGCCTCACCGGCATACCGAACCGGCGCCAGTTCGATGAGGAGCTGATGCGGCAGTGGCGCCAGGGTTGCCGGGACAACACCCCCCTCTCCCTCATCATGCTCGATGTCGATTACTTCAAGCGCTACAACGACCGCTATGGCCATCAGGCCGGCGATCACTGCCTGCAGGCCATCGCCGCCGTGCTGGCCGAGCGGCTGGGCAGGCCGCACGATCTGGTGGCCCGCTACGGCGGCGAGGAGTTTGCCTGCGTGCTGCCCAACACCCCCCTGGCCAGCGCCGTCCATCTCGCCGACAGCATGTGCAGCGCCGTGCGCGAGCTGGCCATCGAGCACCTCGCCTCCGAGGTGGCCAGGGTGGTAACCATCTCCCTTGGCGTGGTCTGTGCCATCCCCAGCCAGACCGGCACGCCGCAACAGCTGCTGGAGGCGGCCGACCGCCAGCTCTACCGGGCCAAAGAGGCAGGACGGGCCAGAGTCGCCGCCGATGGCGAGGGGGTGTGAGTCCTCTGCCGTGCCTGCCCCTGTCCAAATCAGGAGTCAGGGCGGACAGTTGGCAGGCCGCTGGCGAGTCCCGTCCCGCCAGCGGCCTTGCCGTTTGCACTGACAAACTGCTGATTAAAGGTTCATTGTGCGCCGCTCTTCGGTAGAATCGCCGCTTTCGATCACCATCCAACCGGCGGGAGGGGCACAATCTGGCAATGAACCTGATCCGACCCCTGCTGCTGCTCTGCCTGCTGCTGCCCCTCTGCGCCCAGGCGCTCACCCTGCACAGTCGCCCCTACCTGCAAAGCCCCCCGGCGCCCGCCAGCACGGCTGACCAGCCCTGGCTCGCCGAAATGACGGCGCTGCGAGTCGGGGTGCTGCGCCACGACTATCGCCCGTTCGCCATGATCGGGCCCGATGATCACTTCGAGGGGATCGCCGCCGACTACCTCGACATCCTGGCCAGGGCGCTGCAAAAACCGGTGAAACTGCGGGCATTCCACGACTCGCGCAGCGCGCTGGCGGCGCTGCGGGCCGGGGATCTCGACCTCGTCAACCTCGGCAACCTCAACCTCGGCACCTCCGAACAGGCGGGCATCGCCCTCAGCCGGCGCTATTTCAGCAGTGCCCCCGTCTTCTCGGCCCTCGCTGCCGAACAGGGGCCGCTGCTGCTGCCGGGCCAGCGGGTCGCCACCGTGCGGGGCTACGTGAACGAGGCCGCCTTCAAGCGCTACTACCCGGATCTGGTACTGGTCAATTACCCCTCCAACGTGGCGGCCTTCGATGCGGTCTTCTTCGGCCACGAGCCGCTGCTGCTAAGCGACCCCCACTCCCTGCACTACCTCAACAGCGAGCGCTTCGACAAGATCCGCCAGCACAGCCAGGCGCAGCCCGCCATCGCGGCGGACGGCTTTCGCTTCGCGGTGTCGGCCGCTCATCCCGGCTTGCTGGCCCTGCTCGACCAGACCCTGGAGGGGGTAAGCGACGTCACCCGCAGCCTCATCTTCAACCAGTGGAACGGCCCCATCCGCGACATCATCGAGCGCCCCAGCGATCTCTACAGCCGCGAGGAGCGCGCCTGGCTCGCCAGCGCCGGCCCGGTGAAGGTGTGGCTGATGGACGACCTCTACCCCTACGGGGTGCGCGACTACGACAACCAGCTCACCGGCATGTCGGTGGAGATGCTGGAGAAGATCAGCAAGCGCTCCGGCCTGCGCTTCGAGTTCGTCAGTTACGGCTCGGAGCAGGCGCGCAAGAAGGCCCTGCTCAGGGGGGCGCTGGATCTCATCGGTGCCATCTCCCGCCCGGTGGCCGAGGGTTACCGGCTGCGCCCCTCCCTGCCCTACGCCACCGATGACATCTATGTGCTGGTGGCCCGCAAGGGGGATGCCTTAAGCGGCGATCTGGCACAGCTCGCCGGCAAGCGGGTGGGCAGCACCATCTACAACCCCATCGCCAAAGGGCTTGGCGACAGCCAGGTGAGCTTTCTGGAGAGCGCCGACGAGGCGATGGAGGCGGTCAACGAGGGACGTCTCGATGCCGCCATCGTGCCGCTCTATTTTGCCCAGCATGCGGTGGAGGGGGGGCGGCTTCAGCAGATCCGCATCGCCGGCCCCGCCGACGACCAGCCCATCCGGATGGGTTTTGCCGGCCTCTCCGCCAACCGGATGCTGATGGACATCATCGACAAGACCATCCTCTCCATCGCCCCCAACGAGCTGGCGATGATGAGTTACCAGTGGCGCAACCGCAAACTGCCGGCCCCCACCTTCATGGAGCGCAACGCCCCTTACTTTTACCTGCTGCTGGCGGGGCTGTGCGCCGTCGCCCTGCTGCTGTTTTACCGCAACCGCATGCTCAACCGGCTGGCCCGCTCGGAGCAGGCCTCCCGCCGCCAGCTGGAGGAGCACGTGCGCTTCATCGAGGCGCTCGGCGAGAGCCTGCCCCACCCCATAGTGGTGCGCGACAAGGGGGGCAAGGTGATCCTCTGCAACAGCAAGTACCTGGCCACCCTCAACGCCCCCATCGAGCGGGTGCTCGGTACCTCGTTTGCCGAGGGGCTCAAGGGGCTGCTCGGCGCCGAGGCCATCGCCGCCCTGGAGCAGGATTTTCAGCAGGTGCTGCGAAGCGGCAGCCCCATACTGTCGGATCGCATCTTCAGCCAGCGCGGCCCGCGCCAGTTCGTTTACCACTGGATGGTGCCCTACTTTGACTATCGCGGCGCTATCAGCGGGGTGATCAACGGCTGGATCGACATCACCGAGCGCAAGACCATGGAGGAAGCGCTGCGCCGCGCCAAGGAGCAGGCCGACCGCGCCAGCCGGGCCAAGAGCGACTTTCTGGCCACCATGAGCCACGAGATCCGCACCCCCATGAACGCCATTCTCGGCATGCTGGAGCTGGCGAGCCAGGATCCCGCCCTCGCCCGCCACACCGGCGAGCAGCTGCGCATCGCCTCCGAATCCGCCAACGGCCTGCTGGATCTCATCGGCGACGTGCTGGACATCTCCAGCATCGAAGCGGGCCAGCTGACCCTCGCCCCCGAGCCGTGCGAGCTAGCGCCCCTGCTCCACTCGGTGGCCCGCGCCTGCAAGGGGATGGCCCAGCAGAAGGGGCTTGGCTACCGGGTCGAGCTGCCCCCCCTGCCGCGGGTGCTCATCGACCCGCTGCGCCTGCGCCAGATTGTCTTCAACCTGCTCGGCAACGCCATCAAGTTCACCGAGCGGGGGGAGGTGAGCCTGCAGGCCAGCCTCACGGGGAGCGCGGAGCAGCCGCTGCTGCACCTCATCATCCGCGACAGCGGAGTGGGCATCGCCCCCGACAAGCTGCCCGGGCTGTTCAGCCCCTTCTACCGCGCCCACGATCCGTACCAGTTCGCCGGCACCGGCCTTGGCCTCAATATCGCCCGCATGCTGTGCCAGCTGATGGGGGGCAAGATAGCGGTCAGCAGCGAGCTTGGCAGCGGCACCGAGCTCAGGATCCGGCTGCCGCTCACCCCGCTGGCCGCCCCCCACGAGCTTCTCGACGCCGCGTCGCCGCCGGCCGTGCCACTGCTTGTGCCCTCCCCCCGGCCGGTTGCGCCAACCCGGCTGCGGGTGCTGGTGGTGGACGACAACCACGCCAACCAGGTGCTGCTGCGCCAGCAGCTCAAACACCTGGGCCACGAGGTGAGCGTGCGCGGCAACGGCGCCGAGGCACTGCGGGCCAGCCAGAGCCAGGACTTCGATCTCGTCATCACCGACTGCCAGATGCCGCTGATGGATGGCTTCGAGCTGACCCGCCGCCTGCGCGCCCGCGGCCACACCCAGCCTATCTGGGGCTTTACCGCCCACGCCACAGCGCGCGAGCGGGAACTCTGCCTCGCCGCCGGCATGGACGACTGCCTATACAAACCCATCGGCCTGGCCCGGCTGCGCACCGCCCTCTCAACCCTTGAGCAGAGCGGCGCCAACACTCAGCCCCAACTCTGATGATCCGGGCCAGTTGGTTAGGCTCTGCGCCCAGTTATCCGCTCAGCAATAAGGCCCCTATGCACAAAATAGCGCGGGGGGCCTGCTGGCCCCCCGCAAACACACCGGACAAGAAAACGCCCTACTTGGCGGCGCTATCCTTCACGCACTTCTGGACAAAGCTGTTCTTGGCCGCGCCGGCCAGCTTCTTGTCGGCAGCCGCCTTCTCGCACTTGGCCGCCGGCTCCACCGCCGCGCCTGTCTTCACGCACTTCTGGATAAAGCTGTTCTTGGCTGCACCGGCCAGCTTCTTGTCGGCGGCCGCCTTCTCGCACGCGCCGGTCGCAGCGCCGGCGGCATCTTTCACGCACTTGCCGACAAAGCTGGTCTTGGCGGCGCCCGCCAGTTTTTTGGCCGCGGCCTGCGCCTCGCACTGCAACTGGGCAGCGTCGTTGGCAAAGACCGGATTGGCCAGCAACACGCTGCCGCAGAGCAGGCCGAACAGGATGGCAATACGCTTCATATGACGTTCCTTATTGTGATGTGTTGGCATGGTGACCCGTTTGCATGATGATCTGATTGCAAGTAACTGTTATGACAACAGCTGATTGTTGCCGCAGATCCCCCGCCTTGCCAGCAAGGGCCACGGAGCACAGGGCACCATAGCCCGCACTATAGCGCCGATTGGCTAAGCGGGATTCTCCCCAACCAGCCCCTACTTAATGGCAAGCCAGCCACTCTTGTCCCCGCCACGCCCGCCGCCCCCAATAAAATCAAGGGCCATGGGAATCCAGCCCCCGCGACAGCGATTTCTTGAGCCAGCGCATAAAACGCCGATATTCCTGATAGTTACGTCACTTTTTGACTGGTGAGACCAGATTCGATTGGCTTAACATAGCCATCCAGTGCCTATTGCTGCGATGGGCTGCAGTCCTCGCTGGTTAGTGGAGCATTTTGGAAGCTGTAATCCACGGGCGGTAGCGTGGATTTATAGTTTTACGTATCTATGTTTAGTATCCATATATAAGGATGGTTCATGAGTATTTTAGATAGACCTGACCCACACCCTTTAGATTTTGACTGGAGATTTGATGAAGAAAGTACCAAAAGAATAATTAATTTATTTTCCGGCAATACAAATGTATTATGTTTAGGTACACCATCAGTATCAAGTAGATTGTCTGGAGATAACTACATATTAGTTGATTGGCATCCGTTCCAAACTGTTGAAAACCATCTACGTGTTAATATTAACCAACACTCTCCAATAATAACAAACTCAGATTATGTGATAATGGATCCCCCATGGTATCTAGATATATATCTTCGTTGGATCTCTTGGGCATGCAATTCTGTAAAGCCAAATACAAAAATTCTCTTTCCAATTTGGCCTGATGAAACTAGACCAGATGCAATTAATGAGAAAAAGCAACTATTCGATTGGTTGAATATATGGGGTGAATATAGTTTATCGAAAAACTTCATATCATATGAGACGCCATACTTTGAAATACTAAGCAATGTTAAAAGCAAGACAAAACCGAAACCTAGAGTAGCAGATTTAGTTACGTTTACATTTCATTCTAGCCCACCATTACTTGACCCAATCGCAAATAATGACACATGGGTAAGATATGTATTCGACAATTATCAATTGGCAATCCGAGTAACAAATAGCACATATTCGGAAAGCAATGAAAAGATTGAAATACAATTCATCAATGGTATGAAAGATTGGGTTTGGCCATCAGTAAGCAAGAGAGCTATAGGAAGAGAAAATATAAATATATGGAGCTCTAATAATGAGGTAGGGATTGTAAACAACACTCAAAACCTAATTTCACTACTAGACAAAGCAATTGAATCTGGTTTTTATGAAGAAGATAGAAGTACACTCGGCGAATTAATTAACTGGAATATTCCTCTCCCACCATACAAAAGAATTATAAAATGGAACCAAAGAAACTAGCCTTTAGATTTCGTAATTCACAAGATGGAATAGACACTATCACAGAGCATCAAAAAATAATTAATAAGGATCGTGCTGTCTGGTGGGGGTGGTGGAAAAAAGATCATGAACACATTGATGATAATATTGTCGAACTAATATCCAAATTCAGTGGAAATGTTAGCTTAGTTAACCGAGAAAATAAAAAGCTATACACAGCACATGTTGACAGAGTTGAATTAAACACTGCAGAATCAGAACAAAAAACAAGCACGAGAGTTCCTTCATATTATAGGGGGAACAGTGACAACGTATATGCATGGCTTTTAATCTCTTCTATTACAGAGAAAAAATACAGTGATACCATTGATAATTTATTCTCAGACAATGAAAATCCAACTTTCATTCTATACACTGGGAAAACATCAAGTAGCCTTGCAAAAAAATCTGAACGAACCAAACTAGACAGAAACACATTTTTGTTTATTTCTGACGTTCATTTTGGAAAAGATTACGCCCACAAATACCAGCCTAATAAAAATAATCTTTCATCAATATTGAAGAATGATCTAAAAAACTTAGGCTTAGATAATGATATAGCATCAATCATTATTAGTGGTGATATAACATCTAATGGTGACTGGTCTGATATGCAAATGAATTCAGCGATAAAAGAGCTTCATTCATTAGCAGACAATCTTAATGTACTACACCATAATATTATTGTTTGCCCTGGAAATCATGATATAAACAGATACTCACCTAGCGATCCACAGTATGACATGGAACAACAATCAATATTGAACCAGCAAAATACTCAACATGAGAGAAACTTTAGAATATTTAGGGAAGATTTGAATAGTCGAACCAGACAATCACCACTTAACTACCTTCATGACTTTTTCATTCCTAAAGTGGATGTAGATATCGATCTATGCGTATTGAATTCATGTTCAATTACAGCAACAAAATGGACTGAATATGGCTATGTTGGACAGGCTGGACTCGATGTTCTTGCCCAATATGGCATCGAATCATCATCAAAAAAATATAGACTTGCTGTTTTACATCATCACCTACTCCCAATAAATGACCTTGAGAAATTAAGCAGCAATGGAATTTCAATGAGTATTGATGCAGTTGATATATTGAAAACGGCTATCAGTCATGATGTAAGCACAATAATACATGGCCACCAACATCTTTTTCATGCTATAGAGTATTCAACATATCCTAGGTATCAAACTCCATCAAAAGCAAAAACTGTAAAAATTCTGGCTAATGGAAGTATAGGGGTTAACTCAAATCGCAGAGTAGAAAATGAACGCCATTGTTATATTGTCATGACTTTCAACAATGATGATGTGGAGATAACGGCTAGGGAAATTACTGGACCTACATCCAAAGGAATTACAATAAATAATTTTAAAGACAGCTACATATGATGATAACTCCTTTTTATCAGACGTTATTCTCGTGATAGTTAAATATTAACAAGCCTGATCAACAATACATAAAGGAGACCAAGAAAACTCACACTTCAGAGCAAACAGTAACTAGCTGACAAGCTTTTACCACTGTAAGAAGGATACAAAAATACCTATTCAAACACCACAAACTATTCTTTTATTTACATAAAAACCATTTATTACGGCATAATTATATAACCTTAAATTAGATTTCATAATTGGTCAAAATATGATACCTGTTAAATCAAGGTTATAATTTAGTCATGAAGAAAAGATCGCCAAATAACTTATGTCCCCAGTCAGGTTGGCAAATAGCTTTACCCATAGAAATAAAAATCCCCCGCTACCGGGGGATTTTTATTTCTATCAGTTAGTTCTCGACCAAGGCTCAAGCCAGCAGAAAGGCTCTTAAGCCAGCAAACTCCGCTGGCGAATTAACGGAGAGCTGCGGCAGCTTGGTCAGCGGGCCGAGCAGAGGATCATACACTTTTCAGCGCCTGCTTCTCCCCCTCCAACCAATACTCCCTCTCAACCCCTACCCAAGCCACAAAGTCGGGATCGTGGGAGACCAACAGCAGGGTGCCCGGATAGTCGGCCAGCACCTGAGTGAGCAGTTGACGCGAGGCGTGATCCAGATGGTTGTCCGGCTCGTCCAGCAGCAACAAGTCGGGCAGTTGCGCCAGCACCATCAAGAGGCCCAGCTTTAACCGCTCGCCACCGCTCAGACCATGGCAGGGCATCAGGGAGCGATCGCCGCGCAGTGCTATGCCCGCCAGCCGGGTTCTTGCGTCACGCTCGGAGAGCGTCGGTGCAACCACCAGCAGATTGGCCAGCGGGCTGAGGTCTCGCGCAATCAGGCTAAGCCCCTGATCAAGACACGCCAGCCGACCATTGATGCGAAAACTGCCCGCCTCGGGTGCCAGCTCCCCGCGCAGCATCTGCAACAGGCTCGACTTGCCGCTGCCGTTGCGACCGGCCAAGAGACAGCGAGCCCCCGCTGCAGCACCAGATCTACCTGCTGATTGTGCCAGCACCTGTGGCACGCCGCCGTGATCACCAGCGGCTGGGCCGCCCCCTTGCGATCGCTTTTCGCCGGCCACTGCATGATAAGCGGCTGCACAGCCGCCAGCGCGGCCGCCGCTTCGGCGCGTGCCTCCAGCTGGGCACTGTGGCCCCGCTCATGGCGATCCAGCACCTTGCCAAGGGATTTGCCCGCCTGCTCTGCTTTGAAATCGAGCAGGATCCTGGCCTGGGAGCCGCGCTCGCGCCGCCCCTGACTGGCTCGTCTGGCCGCCTGCTCACGCACCTTTTGCACGCCGCGCGCCGCCGCTTTTTCACGGCGCTCCGCCTGCGCCAGCCGGGCGCTGCGGGCAGCCTGCAACTCGGCCTGCTGCGCCAAAAATGCCTCAAACGAGAGGCTGGCGCTCTGCAGCCCCTGCTCGCCCAGCTCCAGTATCTGGCTGCTCTGATTGAGCAGGCGCCGGTCGTGACTTACCAGCAGATAGCCACCACTGTGGCTGGCCAATCGCTGGCTCAGCCACGCGATGCCACTGGCATCCAGGTGGTTGTCAGGCTCATCGAGCAACAGAAAGTGAGCAGATCTCGCAAACAGTGCCAGCAGGCGCAAACGGGTGAGCTGGCCGCCACTCAGGGTGCTGACCGGAGCATGGGCATCGAGTCTGAGCCCAGCCTCTGCCAGCAGGTCGGCAAGATCGCTGCGCAGGTTCCAGCGATCAGCCAGCAGCTCGAAATCGTCCAGGGCGCAGCTCCCCTGCTCGATGCGCTCAAGGGCCCGCAGCGGCTCGCCCCAGCCGATCACGTCGGCCACGCTGGCTCCGTCGGCATAATCCTGCGCGAGCGCAAACTGGGACAACCAGCTGATGGGGGCCAGCCACTCAATCTCGCCAGAAGCCGCGCGGCGCTGGCCCGCCAGCAGTTCCAGCAGCAGGCTCTTGCCGATGCCGTTACGGCCGATCAGAGTGCAGCCCGTTGCGGGCAAAGTGAAGGTAAGGGGCACAGTACAGGCGCCGAAGGGCAGCTGCAAGGCGTTGATATGACATGCGATATGGGTCATCTGAACTCCTGTGGGCCAATGCGGGAGCCGCAGGCCAAGAGCCAAGCCAAATGCAGGGACACGTGTCCACGAATGGGAAAACAAACAAGGAATCAGCATCAACCTGTCACGGTAAGACGCACCCGATCTCCCTGGCGGGAGAGGAATCAAAAGGCGGGGTGCGGACAGGTTAAATGCGCATCGGAGGAAGTACTCATATATCAGAAGAGCCAAGAGGCTAACCCGGCGAGTGCGGGCAGGTCAACTGAACAGATAACGTCCTGCTAGGTGGATTGACTTGTCGGCGCTTCATGCTTGTCATATGGAAACCCACCTAAGTATGATCCCAAACGGCACCGTTCTGGGGCGTGCTGTGCTCTCAAGACCCAGGCTGCCATTTCGCATCATCACCCACCTTATCAATGAACAGTGAGCCCTTATGAATGTTCGCTACTGCGCCCTGTTGGCGTGCTGTCTGCCGCTGGCAAGCCATGCAAAGATTGCTGCCCCCTATCAGCTCGATGCCGGCAAGGTCATCTTCAAACCCTATGGCAATCAAGCGGGAACTCCGCTGGCCGGAGCTGTGCCGACGGACTTTGACGTCATATACCGCAACGATAATTTCGCCCTGGCCCTCTCGCAGGGGCGCTATTTCTGCAATGCCCAGCCGCTGCCTGACAGCTTTGATGTCAACAGCGCCAAGGCGCTTGGCAGTTTCCTGCTGAGCGGGCAGCAGGCCTATGCCTATTGCGAGCAGATCAAGGTGCCGGTGAATACCGCCGCCTTCGCCTTGCTTGACCACCCTTTTGCCAGCGACGATCGCCATGTCTTTCTCGTCACCGGCGAACTGCTCGAGGGAGCGGACCCCAAACACCTGAAGACGGCCCATGGTCAGGCTGCTGACCAGCGCCACTACTACTATGTGGCCGACCAGACCAAGGTCATCCCTCACAAAGGAAAAGTGGCGTTGTACGACGTCTGCCAGGGGTGGGCCAACATCGATGACACCCTCTATTTCGAGGGTGAACCCCAACAAGAGGTGGATGCCACCAGCTTCCACTGCCTGAACTTCTCTTCAGCCGTGACCAAAGACGGCTTCTATAGCGGCAACCAGCGGATCGCCCCCCTGCCAGAAGGGGTCGACAGCGCCCTCATCAAGCCACTGCAGGAGAACTTCGTCACCGACGGCACACGCGTTTGGTATGTGAACGTCCAGCCGACTGAGCTGGAAGGGGTCAACCTGGCCGCAGCCAAGGTAGAATACGACCAGCTCAGCGATGGTGTGCACAACTGGGATTGTAGTGTTCACGACGATATGGGCAACCCCAGCTGTGAGAAAACGGCCGTGGAATAGCCCTGTCGCCGCTAACCTCTGCCAGAGCGTCAGAAAATCCAGATACAGGTACAGCAAACCGGTGACCAGAATGTTTCCCGCCTCCCGGTTCTGACCCCGCGCGGCCTGTTCGCACAATAAAAATCCCCCGCGCTCGGGGGATTTTTATTTCCTGTTTATCCTGTTTGGCGAGTCACTATCTGCGCCGGTGCTCGCTATCAGCGGTTCTTGAGCGCCTCCACCCTGGCGATCAGGATGGCCATAAAGCCGGAGATGATGATCAGCCCGACGCTGACAGGCATCACAGAGACGGCGTAAGGAACAACAATTGCGCCACCGACCAGAGAATCCGAGAAGATGCTCAAGGGCAGCGGCAACAAGATTAACAGCGCGATATAAACCAGCACCCTGGCGATCACCAGAGGGGTCTTGAGGGATTGCGTTACGACTCTTCGGTACGGCCACATGATGGTTTGCTCCCTGATCCGTTATTATCCGGCCATCGGCCACCAACCCTGAGCAGAGTCCCGGCCTTGTTCGTCCATGATGGCTTCATGCAGCACCCTGATTAACAGCCACCGAACGGCTGGTCAAGGGACTCCCCATCGGCGGCCTTTTCCCACGATTTTTATTCTTCTGCGTGCCGCCACTATGGCGGAGAAAACCTGCAACAAACCGGCACCGCACCACAGCAACCTCTAACAACTGTTTCTATATCAGCAGCTTGTTGATTGCCTGCCATTCGGGGGCTTGTAGCAGCCCCCGCTCTGGGATAGCCCCTGGGAGCGTTCAGGCAGAAGGCGCGGGGTCCACCGCTGCCAGCAGCGCAGTGCCGTAGGAGTTGTCTATGGTGCAGCGCCACTGCCCATCGGCTTCTTTGCGAAACACATAGGTGGCGCGGCGGGTTTCCTCAGTCAGGCTCCCCTGACCATCGGGGTAATTGAGCCGGGTCTCCATGATCACCAGCGCATTGTCGGCCCCCTCGATCACCTCCATGGCGCCCTGCTCCACCTTGAGCTGCCCCTGAAAGTAATCCGAGATGGCGGTAAAGGCGCGGCGGATAGCGGGAATGCCGCGCACCACCATGCCGGGCTTGACCACCAGGGCGGCGTCCTCGGCGTAGAAGGCCATCAGGGCGTCGAAGTCGCGCCGGGAGATGGCGGCGTCGCAGGTCTCGATGAGAGTTCGAAGGGGATGCTGACTCATCTTCACTCCTTATGAGGCGGCTTGCCCGCCCTGTCATGAATAGAAAGCAACGGTATAGAAAACAACGGATAGAAAAATCCCCCGAGGTCGGGGGATTGGCAATCAACTTAACCGAGCAGGAAGGCCCTTAGCGGGGCAAACTCCGCCGGCAGGTTATGGGACAAGAGCGGCAGCGCGGCATGCTTGGCAAGGGGCCCGGGCAGCGGTACGTCCAGCCCCAGGATCTCGTCTACCGACTCCTTGAACTTGGCCGGATGGGCGGTGCAGAGGAAGACCCCCACTTCGTCCTCGGCCAGCTGTTCACCCAGCAGATCCCAGGCAATGGCGCCGTGGGGCTCGCACAGGTAATCCAGCTGGTGCAGGCGTTTGAGGGCCGCGCGGGTTTCGGCATCACTGCGCATGCCAGACCCCAGGGTCTCCAGCGCCCAGCCCTTGCGACGGCACAGCTCTTCTACTCGTGGCCAGTTGTTGGGGCGGCTCACGTCCATGGCGTTCGACAGGGTCGCCACCGTCTGGTGCGGATCCCACTGGCCGGTTTTCAGGTAGCGCGGCACGGTATCGTTGGCATTGGTGGCGGCGATAAAGCGCTTCACCGGCAGCCCCAGCGCCTTGGCAATCAGGCCAGCGGTGAGGTTGCCAAAGTTGCCGGACGGCACGCTGATGACCGCCTTGGCGCGTTGGGCTTTCGGCAGTTGGGCCACCGCCTCGAAGTAGTAGCAAACCTGAGCCAGCAGGCGGCTGATGTTGATGGAGTTGGCGGAGTTGAGGCCGATCGCCTTTTTCAACTCCTCGTCATCGAAGGACTGCTTCACCAGCGCCTGGCAGGCATCGAAGTCGCCGTCGATGGCGATGGTGCGGATGTTGCCCCCCAAGGTGCAGAACAGCGCCTCCTGCAGCGGGCTTATCTTGCCCTTGGGGTAGAGGATCACCACCTCGATCCCTTCCAGCCCGTAGAAGGCGTGGGCCACGGCGGCGCCGGTGTCGCCGGAGGTGGCAGTGAGGATGGTGATCTTGTCGTTGGTTCTAAAGGCCGCAAGGCACTGAGCCATAAAGCGGCCGCCGAAGTCCTTGAACGCCAAGGTCGGGCCGTGGAACAGCTCGAGGGCATAGGTACCATCTTTGAGTTTCACCAGCGGCGCCGGGAAGGTGAAGGCGGCCTTGACCAGCTCATGCACCTGAGGCGCGGCCACTTCGTCCCCCAGCAGGTGGCTGAGGATGCGGGCGGAGCGCTCCACCAGCGGCAGATCCAGCAGGGCATCCACATCGGCCAGCGGCTCGAGCTGCTCGGGGAAGAACAGACCCTGTTCGCGGCCCAGACCCTGACGCACCGCCTGGGCGAAGCTCACCTGTTCACTCTTGTCCTTGATATTGTAAAGATTCATAGCTCGCTTCCTGTTACCCGTGCCCCGGCCATGTCGAGTTTGCAAACCCGGGCAAATCCATCTTCGTTCTGCACGAAATGTGCGTCCATCCAATCCTTCATCCGCTCGGCCTGGGCCAGATCCTTCATCACCACGAACACGCTGGGGCCGGAGCCCGAGATGCCGGTGGCCAGCGCCCCGTTCTGGGCGGCCTGGGCCCGCACCTCGGCAAAGCCTTCAATGAGCGCCGCGCGGTAGGGCTCGGCAATCACGTCTTTGAGTACGCTCGCCGCCAGCCCCTCCTGCCCGGTGTAGCTGGCGTGCACGAAGGCGGCCAGCCGGCGGCCATAGGTGAGGCAATCCTGGCGGCGATACTGGGCCGGCAGAATGGCGCGGGCGGCGGCAGTGGAGACCACTGTGCCCGGGTAGCAGACCACCCAGTACCACTCGTCAAACACCGGAATGCCCTGGCTGATGACGCCGTGCTCTTCCAGCACCAGCTGCATGCCCCCCAGATAGCAGGGGGCGACGTTGTCGTAGTGGACGGAGCCGGAGATCTTGCCTTCCATCTCCCCCATCAGCAGCAGCAGGTCGTGTTCATTGAGGGGGGCGCCGTGAAAGGCGTTGAGGCCTTCGAGTGCCGCCACCACGCTGCAGGCGCTGGAACCCAGGCCCGAGCCCACCGGCAGGTTCTTCTCCAGCACCATTTCGAGCGGCTTGAGACCAAGGCCCCGTTTCTCCAGCGCCTCGCCATAGGCGAGCCAGCAGTCATGGAGGATGTTCTTTTTCGGGTCAGCCGGCAACTTGTGGGCGTAACGGCCCACGGAGGAGAGGGCAAACGGCACATCGGCGGCCTTGACCTGGACGCGATCCCCGAGCAGGGAACCATCCACGGGGGCGAGCGCCGCCCCCAGTACATCGAATCCCACGCTCAGGTTGGCGCTGGAGGCGGGGGCATAGGCCACCACGCTGCTGCTCTGGTACATGTCTGAACTCATGCTTACAACTCCTGCTTCCAGTTCTGGGTGCGCAGCACGTCGGCAAAGACGCCCGCGGCGGTCACTTCGGTGCCGGCGCCATAGCCGCGCAGCACCAGCGGGATCGGCTGGTAGTAGGTAGAGAAGAAGGCGAGCGCGTTCTCCCCATCTTTGACCTTGAACAGCGGCTCGTCAGCACCGACCGCCTTGATGGCGACCTTGCACTTGCCACCCTCGATGGAACCCACGTAGCGCAGCACCTTGCCCTGAGCTTGCGCAGCCGCAAACTGGTCGCGGAACCAGCCGTCAGCCTCCGGCAGGCGAGCCATAAAGGCTTCCACGTCGCCACTCACATCAAAGCCGGGTGGCAGGGCCTGCTCCACCTCCACATCGGAGAGCTCCAGCGCCATGCCGGCCTCGCGAGCCAGAATGAGCAGCTTGCGAGCCACGTCCATGCCGTTGAGATCGTCACGCGGATCCGGCTCGGTAAAGCCGTTGCCACGGGCAATCTTGGTGGCATCGGAGAAGGCCATCCCCTCGTCCAGCTTGCCGAAGATAAAGGAGAGCGAACCGGACAGCACGCCGTCGAAGGCGCGCAGCTTGTCGCCGGCCTTGATCAGGTTCTGCAGGTTCTCGATGACCGGCAGGCCGGCGCCCACGTTGGTTTCATACAGGAACTTGCGGCGGGTCTGACGAGCGGTGCGGCGCAGCGCCTTGTAGTAATCGAGCGACCCGGTGTTGGCCTTCTTGTTCGGGGTCACCACGTGGAAACCGGCGGCGAGGAAATCGGCGTACTGGACGGCGATGGCCTCGCTGGAGGTGCAATCGACGATCACCGGGTTGATGAGGTGGCTCTCTTCCACCAGCTTCTTCACCGCTTCCAGGCTGAAGCTGTCACGGGCTTCCACCAGCTGTTCACGCCAGTTGGCGAGGTTCAGGCCATCCTTGTTGACCGCCATCTGGCGGCTGTTGGCGATGCCCACTACCCGCAGGCCAGTGCCCTGCTCGGCCAATACCGGCTGCTGGCGGGCAATCTGATCCACCAGGGCTGCGCCGACACCGCCGACACCGACCACGAACAGGTCGATGAACTGCTGGCTGCCGAAGAAGTTCTGGTGGCAGGCCTTGATGGCTTCGGCCACCTTGCGATCCCGCACCACCGCAGAGATGGAGCGCTCGCTCGAGCCCTGGGCAATGGCGACGATGTTGATGGAGGCTTGTGCCAGCGAGGTGAAGAAGCGGGCCGCCATCCCCTTGGAGGTGCGCATGCCGTCACCGATGAGGGAGATGATCGCCAGATCCTGCATGATCTCCAGCGGATCCAGCAGCTGGTTCTTGAATTCGAGCTCGAACTCGCGCTCCAGCACCTTGCGGGTCTTGTCGCAGTCATAGCTGTGGATACAGAAGCTGACGCTGTATTCGGAGGATGACTGGGTGATGAGGACGATGCTGACCCCGGCGCGGGAGACGGCGGAGAAGATGCGGCCGGCCATGCCCACCATCCCCTTCATGCCGGGGCCGGAGACGTTGAACATGCACATGCCGGAGAGATCCGAGATGGCCTTCACCTTTAGGTCGTCATCCCCCTGCTCGACCCCGATGAGGGTGCCCGGCCCCTGCGGGTTGAAGCTGTTCTTGATGAGGCAGGGAATGTGGAACTGGGCCACCGGCGCGATGGTTTTCGGGTGCAGTACCTTGGCACCGAAGTAGGAGAGCTCCATCGCCTCCTTGTAGGAGAGGGTTTTCAGCAGATAGGCGTCCGGCACCAGGCGCGGGTCGCAGTTGTAGCAGCCCTCGACGTCGGTCCAGATCTCGCAGCACTCCGCATCGACACAGGCGGCCAGCACGGCGGCGGAGTAGTCGGAGCCGTTACGGCCCAGCAGCACGGTTTCGCCCTTGTCGCTGCCACCGGTGAAGCCCGGCATCAGGTAGAGACAGTCGGAGCGCAGGCCCTTGGCGGCGAAGCGCAGGCGGGAGGCTTCGATGTCGACGTGAGCTTCGAGGTAGCCGCCGTCGGTCACCAGCAGCTCTTCTGGTACAATGACGTCCAGCTCGAGGCCGCGCACCCGAAGCAGTTCGTGCATGAAGGCGATGGAGAGGTTCTCGCCCCGGCTCAGGATGCGAGCCTGCACGTTGTCCGGGCAGAGCCCCAGCAGGCGGATGCCCTGCATCAGTCGCTCCACCTGATCCAGTTCGCTGGTGAGACGGGCCTGCAGCGCCTTGTCATCCAGCGCCGGGTAAGCTTCCTTCAAGCCGGCCAGCAGGCGGGAGAAGATGCCGTTGATTTCAAACAGGGTGCTGCTGGCATCCATGCCGCGGCTGGTCTGCTCCACCAGGGCCACCAGGTGGTTGGTCACCTTGGCCGGTGCCGACAACACTAGGGCAACCTGGGATTGGCCGTGGGTATTCACCGCGATATCGGCGACCCGTAAAAAACGCTCTGCATCGGCCAGTGACGACCCGCCAAACTTCAACACTCTCATCGCTATCTCCCTGTATTCCCTGCAAATTGATCCGCTAATCGGTCTAAAAACTGTCTGAAAACAACCCAACAAAAAAGGCCCGTACTGGGTGGGTACGGGCCTTTTTCTGATTTCTGTGCTTGTTCGTCAGCGCATCAACCGGCCCCAGTGCCACCTGTGGTGGTACCGGTAATAATGGTGGTGGTGATGACGCTGGTGAATAACTGCATGACGAACACTCTTGAACGAAGCTGGCTTTTAGCAATACCGCGCCGGGCGCCGGGCTGTCAACCTAAACCTCTTTGCCAAGTTTGCGGGCAAGGTCTTTGCAGAGCAGATGGAGCATGTTCAAATCCCGCTGCGGCAGCATGGGCACTCGGTCCATCACCCACTGATGCAGTTTTTCATCCTGCGAAACACCGAGATCACCAAGAATTTCTGCTGTTTTGCTTTTCAGCACCCGAACCTGTCCGGCGTTATCAATATTTTCTGCTAGCACCTCGGGCTCATCGAGCAACTGGCTCAGCTCGTAGGCGTACAGCATGATCGCCTGGCCCAGGTTCAGGGACGGGTAGCTCACCTTGAGCGGCAGATAGCTGATGAGGTCGACCTGGGCCAGCTGCTCGTTGGAGAGGCCCGACTCCTCGCAACCAAACACGATGGCCACCTTCTCAAGGGAGGGCTTGGCCTTGATCTGGTCACGGATCTCGGCCGGAGTGAGGTAGTGCTGATAACGGCCGCGCTGACGGGCGGTGGTGGCCACCACCAGATCCATGTCGGCCAGCGCCTCCTCCAGGGTGTCGAACGCCTCGGCCTGGGTCAAAATCTCCTGCGCACCGTGGGCCACCCAGCTCGCCTCCTCCTCTTCGTGCACCCGGCTGGCCACCAGTCGCATGGCATCAAAGCCCATGGTTTTCATGGCGCGGGCGGCGGCGCCCACGTTGGCCGGACGGGCGGGGGCCACCAGCACAAAATAGAGTTTCATCGGGTCTTCTCCTGGGCAGGGCCGAACGTGCAAACCACAGCGGAACGTCGGCAAAACAGGGGCGCAATCTACCGTTTTCACCCGAAAATTGCCACTTGAACAGACGTTTGAATGTTGCCATAGTGGCTAGGAATGTGGACAAATTGCAGCCAATCCCAGGCGCCATCGGCCCGACAGATCACAAGGAAGAGAGAGATGCAGCAGCCATTGGAACAGGCCGTCGCCGAGACGATTCTGCAACGCTTCGAGTCGTTTTACAGCCGGTTTCTCGAAATCACCCAGGGCAGCAAGAGCCGTTTTGAAAACAGCGACTGGCTGGGGGTGCAGCTGGCGGGGCGCGAGCGCATCCGCCTCTATGACCACCACGTGGGGGCGACGGCCGGCTCCATCCGCCAGATGATGGGAGAACACCACGCCACCCAGGAGCTGCTCAAGCGGGTCAAGGGGGCCTTCAGCGACCTGCTGCCCAAGTGCGAGAACTTCGAGGTGGCGGAATCCTTCTTCAACTCCGTCTACCGCCGCATCTTTCGCCATCGCAACATCCGCGACGAGAACCTCTACATCCACCCCTTCGTCAGCCGCGGTGACAAGCCCGACCTGAGCGCATTGCTGCGCATCTATCGCACCGATCTCGCCCACCTGCCGCAGACTCTGAGCCAGCTGCTCGGGGATTACAGCTTCACCCTGCCCTATGAGGACAAACAGCGGGATATTGTCGATATCCATCGTCATCTTGCCGAGAACGGCCCGCATATTCTGCACGATGAGCCTTTCGCCATCGAACTATTGAGAGAGGTCTTCTACCGCAACAAGGGGGCCTATCTGGTGGGGCTGATCCGGGCAAGGGAGCAGGTCTTTCCCTTCATCCTGCCCCTGCTCAGCACCGGCCAGAGCATCTATGTGGATACCGTCATCTTCGAGCCGGATCTCGCCTCCATCGTGTTCGGCTTCGCCCGCGCCTATTTCATGGTCTATGCCCCGGTGCCGGCACTGTTCGTCGCCTTCTTGCGCCAGATCATGCCCCACAAGCCGGACTACGAGATCTACAACGCCATCGGCTGCCAGAAGCACGGCAAGACAGAGCTCTACCGCCACTATCAGCACCATCTGGCCCAGAGCCGCGAGCAGTTCGTCATCGCGCCGGGCATCAAGGGAATGGTGATGAGCGTGTTCACTCTCCCCTCCTACGACGTGGTGTTCAAGGTGATAAAAGACGAATTCACGCCCCCCAAGGACGTGAGTCACGAGCAGGTGAAGGCGAAGTACCGGTTGGTAAAGCAGCACGACCGGGTGGGCCGCATGGCCGATACCCAGGAGTTCACCAACTTCGAGTTTCCCCTCGATCGCATCTCGCCGGAGCTGCTGGTCGAACTCAAGGCGGTAGCCCCCTCGGCGCTCACCATCACCGCCGACAAGCTGGTGATCAAGCACCTCTACACAGAGCGCAAGATGATCCCACTCAACCTCTATCTGGACAAGGCGGACGAGCAGCAGACCCGGCTCGCGCTGGAGGAGTACGGCAACGCCATCAAGCAGCTGGCGGCTGCCAATATCTTCCCGGGGGACATGCTGTTCAAGAACTTCGGCGTCACCCGCCACGGCCGGGTGGTGTTCTACGACTACGACGAGATCTGCTACATGACGGAGTGCAACTTCCGCCAGATCCCGCCACCGCGCTACCCCGAGGACGAGTGGAGCGCCGAGCCCTGGTATTCGGTGGCCCCCAACGACATCTTCCCCGAGGAGTTCGCCACCTTCCTGCTGCAAAAGCCGCAGGTGCGCGAGATCATGCTGGCGCTGCACAAGGAGATGTTCGACGCCAACTACTGGAAGATGCTGCAGAGCAACATCAAGGAGGGGGTGTTTGAGGATGTCTATCCCTACCGGCGCAAGAAGCGCTTCAAGTTCCAGCGCGGCGGCTAATCGATCCGCGCACCGTTGCAAAAGGGAGTGCAAATAGCAAAAGGGACGCCGTGGCGTCCCTTTCTGCATCCGGCTGCGTGCGCTACGACAGCCTTTGACAAAAACGTCAGTTACTTGGCGGCAGGCATGGCGTCGAAGGTGAGCAGTGCCGCCTTGTTGGCGCCGCTCAGCACCAGCTGCTGGCCGCTGATCTGGAAGCTCGCCACTTTCTCCAGCGTCTGCAGGTAGAGCATCTCCTTGCCGGCCAGCTCGCCCATGCACATCATGCGGGTCGAGCCCATGGGCCCCAGCGCCAGCACGCCGTCACCCTGCTGGGTAATGCTGCCGAAATAGCGGTTGCAGCCGCCTTTGCCCGCCACCTTGTCACCGGCGACTTGCAGGGTAAAGGTGTCGCCGCTCGCCCCTTGCAGTTGCCAGGTGGAGGCTTGCAGTTGCGTCAGTTTGGAACCAGTGGCCATGGCGCAGCCCCCCAGGGCCAGCGCGGCCAGCAGAGTCAGTTTCTTGTTCATGGATTCACCTCTCGATATCAGCGAAATAGGGGAAGAAACAGGATGATGGGGGCCTGTGTATCATGAGAGCGGAGCAAATCAAAACTGTTTTATTGTGATCGGGGTTCCCTTTACTAACAGCTGGCATGTGCCATGCTTGTATTCCTGTTCCGGACCCAGGGAGGGGAAAAGAATGGTCAAATCATCCGTCATCGCACTCGTCTCATGCCTCAGCCTCACCGCCCAGGCCGCCGACTGGGATTTCCTCAAGAACGATACCGACAGCCAGCTCTACGTCAAAAGCTACTCAGGCGTGCTGCTCGGCAGTCAGACTCATCACAACGACAGTTTCGATCTCTGGCTCATCAATACCGGCTATCAATATCCGCTGCACGATGGCGTCAGCCTCTACATGGAAGCGGGCCCGGCCATCGGCCCCAGCAGCGAGCAATCCGGCTACAACCTGAGCTCGGGGGTGCGCTACCAGCTCTCCCCCATGTTCAACATCGGCAGCCAGCTCAAACAGCTGGAGGTGAGCAAGCCCAGCACCCTGCTGGAGCTCAACACCAGCCTGCTGTTGACCCCGCAGCTGGCCATCACCGCCAACTACGGCGTCAGCGCCTTTCGCACCGAACAATCCCTCAGCGTCGGGGTCGGCTTCAACTTCTAGCGAGATCAGATAAGCCGGGTGGCGCTCACCAGCACGCCGTTGAGATCGGCGTAGACGTAGTCACCCGGATGTATGGTCACCCCGGCAAACGACACCACCGCATCCAGCTCACCCAGCCCCCGCTTCTCGGTCTTGACCGGGCAGGGCGCCAGCGCCTTGACCCCCAGCGCCAGTGTCGCCAGCGTGCCCACGTCGCGCACGGCGCCGTAGATCACGATTCCTTCCCAGCCCTGCTCCGCCGCCTTGATCGCCAGCTGATCGCCGAGCAAGGCGCGGCGCAGGGAGCCGCCACCATCGATCACCATCACCCGCCCCTGCCCAGGCCGGTTGACCAGCTCCCGTACCAGGCTGTTGTCCTCGTAACAGGAGAGAGTGACCGCCTGGCCGTGAAACAGCGCCTTGCCACCGAAATTTTGAAACAGCGGCTCCGCCACCTGCAGGGCATCGCCGTACTCGTCACAGAGATCGGGCAGTAGATCCAGCATCATAAGTCTCCTTCCATGGACATGAATTCGCTCATTCTTTCATCAAGAAGAGCCCCTGACAATCCAGTGGGATTCAATTCTGCCCAGATGGTGTGGCTCCCCCGCCAGCAACACCGGCAGCAGCCAGAGCTCCCCCTGTTCCACCCAGTAGATGGCATTCTGACCAAAACGGGCTGCCAGTTGGATGGCCTCGCTGCGCGGGCAGGCCAGCAGCAGCGACGACTCCTGCCATGTTTCATCCAGCGAACTGCCCCGGCAAGGTCCCATCACCTGCCAACGAGGAACCGCCGCAATGGCCCGCCACAGGGCCCGCTGACGGCGGGTATTGCGACGCATTCCCAGCTGGCGACTGGCCGGATTCCAGGCCGTCACTATGGCGTAGGCAGGCCATTTCGGCGCCGAAAAGGGTGCAATAAAGCAGATTTTTCTGTAGTTTTCCCACAAATTCATGTCAACCACATGTTACATTCCATTACATTTTATAGGGGCGAAAATGGGGGCAACCCCAAGTATCATGCTGTGAACTCAGGGTTTGACCTATATCAAACCAGAGTTAAAAAGTTGCTATCTGACGGCAAAGAGTGTTGTTATGCGCCTGTTAACTGATAAAATGCAGCCACTTTTGTAATGGACTACCTTTCCAGGCTTCTCTCGATCAGACTTATTGAGAGCCTATGTGTGGCACAGGGATGTTTGCCAACGCTGATGCCAAATTCGCGATAATCCGACCTGATATTCATACCCAGGATGACGTAATTAATTTTCAGGACCGGTCGGGTAACGCCAAAGAGTGTTAAAATTTAGATAATTAACTGATAAGAATCTGGGAATACTCATGCAAACACCACACATTCTGATCGTCGAAGACGAACTGGTCACTCGCAATACCCTGAAAAGCATCTTCGAGGCAGAGGGCTATATCGTGCTCGAAGCCAACAATGGCGACGAAATGCATCAGGCCCTGACTGCCCACACCATCAACCTGGTGATCATGGACATCAACCTGCCGGGCAAGAATGGCCTGCTGCTGGCTCGTGAGCTGCGTGAGGACGACAACATCGCCCTGATGTTCCTGACCGGTCGCGACAACGAAGTGGACAAGATCCTGGGTCTGGAAATCGGCGCCGACGATTACATCACCAAGCCGTTCAACCCCCGCGAGCTGACCATCCGTGCCCGCAACCTGCTGAGCCGCACCATGAACGTGGCCGCCGGTGGCGAAGAGAAGAAGCTGGTGGAGCGTTACCTGTTCAACGGCTGGGCACTGGACATCAACAGCCGCGCCCTGGTCAGCCCGGCTGGCGACATGTTCAAGCTGCCGCGCTCCGAGTTCCGCGCCATGCTGCACTTCTGCGAAAACCCGGGCCAGATCCAGACCCGCGCCGAGCTGCTCAAGAAGATGACTGGCCGTGAGCTCAAGCCCCACGACCGCACCGTGGATGTCACCATCCGCCGCATCCGCAAGCACTTCGAGAGCGTCAACGACACTCCCGAGATCATCGCCACCATCCATGGCGAAGGCTATCGCTTCTGCGGCGAGCTGGAGCAGGAGTAATCCTCCCTCCCGAGTTGAAAAGGCGCCGATGGCGCCTTTTTTCATTGCAGCTGCTTTCAGGAGTGCCGGTCAGGCAGTGAGCCTCGCCCAGAAACAGATAACAAAAAGCCCACTCGCAGGAGTGGGCTTTTTGCATCAAGGCTGGAGCGGGCAGCGGGAATCGAACCCGCATCATCAGCTTGGAAGGCTGAGGTAATAGCCATTATACGATGCCCGCCTGGCATCAAAACTTGCTTGGTGTGATGGGGAAACCCCACGACAGACAGCCGTTTCGGCTGATGTGACAACGGCTTTGGCCATTATCAGGAATTTGGAGCGGGTGATGGGAATCGAACCCACGTATGCAGCTTGGGAAGCTACCGTTCTACCATTGAACTACACCCGCGTCAGGGCCTCTACTATATGCATTTTGCCGCCGAGCGCAATCATCCCGATACGGTTTTTTACCATAAATCAATCTGTTCGACCAACTAATGAGCAGCAAGCCGCTTTTTCCATCAATCGTTTTCACCGGCCGGAATTTACAAGGTTGCCAAGCCTGGGGGGCGAGGATAGTCTTGCGCCACTCGACGCGAGGATGGTGGTAATGGATAAAAAAACGCAAAAACGACTCTATGGCTGGTTGCGCAATCAATCGAGCCACGGCCGGCGCTGGATCGGCCTCTCCATCGGCTTTGGCCTGGGGCAGGGCATCCTGATGGTGGCGCAGGCCTGGCTGCTGGCCACCCTGCTGCACGGCTTCATCATCGAAGACGCCACCCCGGCGGGATCCATTCCCCTCTTCATTACCCTGCTGCTGGTCACCCTCGGCAAGGCGGTGCTGGCCTATGGCCGCGAGGTGGCCAGCTTCAAGGCCGGCAGCGCGGTGCGCCAGGCCATCCGCGAGCTGGTGCTCACCCGCCTCGGCCGGTTGGGACCGGCCTACATCCAGCGTCGGCCGGCCGGCAGCTGGGCCAGCCTGCTGCTGGAACAGATTGAAAACATGCAGGATTTCTTCTCCCGCTACCTGCCGCAAATGGCGATTGCCGTGTTCATTCCGGTGGTGATTCTGGTGGCCGTATTCCCGGTCAACTGGGCCGCCGGCCTCATTCTGCTGGGTACGGCGCCCCTCATTCCCCTCTTCATGATTCTGGTGGGGGTCGGCGCCGCCGATGCCAACCGCCGCAACTTCCAGGCGCTGGCCCGTCTCTCCGGCCACTTTCTCGATCGCCTCAAGGGGCTGCGCACCCTGCAGCTCTTCATGCGCACCCGGGCGGAAGGGGATGCCATTCGCGATGCCTCAGAAGATTTTCGCGAACGCACCATGGAGGTGCTGCGCCTTGCCTTCCTCAGCACCGCCGTGCTGGAGTTTTTCGCCGCCCTCTCGGTGGCGCTGGTGGCCGTCTACTTCGGTTTCTCCTATATCGATCACCTGAACTTCGGCCACTATGGCAGCAAAGTTACCCTCTTTACTGGCCTGTTCGTGCTGTTTCTGGCTCCCGAGTTCTACGCCCCGCTGCGCGAGCTCGGCGCCCACTACCACGCCAAGGCGCAGGCCATCGGCGCCGCCGAACAGCTGCTGGAGTTCCTCGAGGCCGAGGTGAGTGAACCCGCCTCAGGCAATGCGCCGTTCCATGCCGACGCCCCCATCAGGGTAGAAGCCAAAGGCCTTGAAGTGCTGAGCGCCGAGGGCAAGGTACTGGTCGGCCCCATCGACTTCACCCTGGAAGCGGGCTCACGCACCGCCCTCATCGGCATCAGCGGCGCCGGCAAGAGCTCGCTGGTCAACGCCCTGCTCGGCTTTGCCCCCTATCGCGGCGAGCTCAAGGTCAACGGCCAGGAGCTGGCCAGCCTCGACATGAGCCAGTGGCGCAGGCAGCTGGGCTGGCTCTCCCAGAACCCGCAGCTGTTCCACGCCTCGCTGCGTGACAATCTGCTGCTGGCCAAGCCCGCCGCCAGTGACGGCGAACTGGAAGAGGCCCTGAAACGGGCCCAGGCATGGGAGTTCGCCATGGAGAAGGGGCTCGACTATGCGGTGGGGGATCAGGCCGGCGGCCTCTCGGTCGGGCAGGCCCAGCGTCTGGCGCTGGCCCGTACCCTGCTCAAGTCCACCCAGCTGATGGTGCTGGACGAGCCGACCGCCAGCCTGGATCGCCACTCCGAGCGAGCCATCATGACCACGCTGGAGCAGGTCATCGCCAACCAGACCCTGCTGATGATCACCCACCGCTTCGATCAGCTCACCAAGATGGACCAGATCCTGGTGCTGGAGCGCGGCAAGCTGGTGGAGCAGGGCAACTTCCAGCAACTCAGCACCGCGCAGGGGCCGTTTGCCCGCCTGCTCTCCCAACGTAACGAGGGTTCTCTCGATGACTGATCTCTTGCCGTTTCTGCGCCTCTATCGCCAGCACTGGCTCAGCCTCTCCATCGGTCTGCTGCTGGCACTGGTCACCCTGGCCGCCGGGATGGGACTGCTGTCGCTCTCCGGCTGGTTCCTCTCCGCCGCCGCCGTGGCGGGGCTGACGGCGGCCACCCGCGATCACTTCAACTACATGACGCCGGCCGGCGGGGTGCGCTTCTTCTCCATCATCCGCACTGCCGGCCGCTGGGGTGAGCGGGTGGTGAGCCACGACGCCACCTTCCGGGTACTGACCCGGCTGCGGGTCTGGTTCTGGCAAAAGCTCTCGCCGCTCTCCACCGGCGCCCTGGCAGGCTTTCGCCAGGCGGACCTGCTCAACCGGCTGGTGGCCGACATCGACGCCATGGACCACGTCTACCTGCGGCTGGTCACCCCCATCGGGGCGGCCCTGCTCAGCACCGCCGGTCTGGTGTTCTTCCTCTCGCTGTTCGATGCCGACCTGGCCCTGATACTGGGCACCATCCTGCTGTTCGGCATGCTGGCCCTGCCGCTGGTGTTCTACTTCCTCGGCCGCCAGCCCGGTCGCCAGCTGATCGCCGAGAAATCCAACCTGCGTACCCGTCTGGTGGACTATCTGGACGGCCAGGCCGAGCTACAGATGTTTGCCGCCGCCCCCCGGGCGCGCGACGAGCTGCAGCAGGCCGAACAGGCGCTGATCCAGGCCCAGGCCCGCATGGCCCGGGTGAGCGGGCTGGCCAACGGCTCGGTGCAACTGCTGAGCGGCTGGACCCTCACCCTGATGCTGTGGCTGGCCGGTCACGGGGTAGCAGGCGCCGCGCCGGATCCCATCACGGCGCTGATGGTGTTCGCCACCCTGGCCAGCTTCGAGGCGCTGATGCCGCTGGCCGGTGCCTTCCAGCACCTCTCCACCAGCCTCACCTCGGCCCGCCGCCTCAACGAGATCCTGCAGGAGGCCAAGGCCCCCGAGTGGGGCCACGAACAGCGCCACGCACCACAGGGGGCGCTGCAGATTAGCGACCTCTATTTCAGCTACCCAGGCAACCCGCAGCCGGTGCTGCGCGGCTGCACCCTGCAGTTGCAGGCCGGTGAAAAGCTGGCGCTGCTGGGCCAGACCGGCTGCGGCAAATCCACCCTGATGGGGCTGCTGACCCGCGAATGGAACCCGCAGGCTGGCAAGATCCTGCTCGATGGCAAGCCGCTCACCGACTACAGCGAAGGGGCGCTGCGCGCCTCCCTCTCGGTGGTGAGCCAGCGGGTGCACCTGTTTGCCGATACCCTGCGCGGCAACCTCAAGCTGGCCGCCCCCCATGCCAGTGACGAGCAGCTGGTGCAAGTGCTGACCCAGGTCGGCCTTGCCAATCTGCTGGAAGATGACAACGGCCACAGCGACAGCGGGCTCGATGCCTGGCTGGGGGATGGCGGCCGGCCGCTCTCCGGTGGCGAGCGCCGCCGCATCGGCATCGCCCGCGCCCTGCTGCACGATGCGCCGCTCTGGCTGCTGGATGAGCCGACCGAGGGGCTCGACAGTCAGACCGAGCGGGAGATCATGGATCTGCTGTTCAAGCTGGGGGCGGATCGCACCCTGCTGCTCATCTCCCACCGTTTGCTGGGGCTGGAGCAGATGGACCGGATCGCCCTGATGGAAGAGGGGCAGATCCGCCTCTGCGCCTCTCATCAGACGCTGCTGGCGGACGACTACTACCGCAGCCTGCATCAGCGGCTGGCACCGACCTGATGAGCAACGAGAGAGGGGCGCCCGGTGCGCCCCTCTCTCATGACAGCAGGCCAGTCATCTTTGCCGGCAGCATGAAGCTGCACGGGCAACACACGGCCGGATCCTGGTCACACCCCGCCCATACGGCTAAAAATGGGGCTGGTCGACACCGTCGACTGGCCCCTATAATGGCCCCTTCGTTATTCCACAAGATGCCGACATGGAGCGCCTGCGCCTTGCTACTGTCCTCATCACCGACACAAGATACGAGACGATGAAACGCCTGATCCTGATGATGCCCCTGATTGCCTCCGGCTGCGCCGACTTTGCCTTCAACAGCAATCTGGACAAAGAGAACTTCGACGAGTACTTCAAGCCGGGCAGCGTTCAGATCTATGAACAGGGCCAGCTGGCCGATCTCAACTACCTCTACCTCGGCACCGTCGAAGGGGAGTCCTGCCAGAGCGATGCCAAGCAGCCGATCCCCAACGCCGGCGAGGCCCGTACCCTGGCCCGCCGCCGCGTGGCCGACATGGGCGGCAACGGCGTCACCTTCGACAAGTGCGCCGAATTCAGCGACACCCCGGGCTGCCTGAAGCAGGTGATCTGCTACGGCCAGGCGCTGAAAGTCGCCACCGAGAAATAAGCGTCAACAGCAAGGAGCCTGCATGGCACTGGCCATCGTTCGCCTCGGCACGCCCCGCCTGCCCGACGAGGGGCTGCGGATCGGCACAGTGCGCCGCCCGCCCCGCGGCGTGCCCAAAACCGAGTTTGCCAGCCAGGATTGGTACGACGTCTGGTTCCCCAATCTCGCCCCCAGCAACGACACCATGAAGCTGGGTCAGGCTGCCGAGACGCCCGCCCAGTGGAGCGCCTTCTGCAAACAGTACAAGGCGGAGCTGGCGACTCCCGCCGCCAGGCACGATCTGGCGCTGCTGGCCGCCCTCTCCCACACCACCAACCTGTCGGTGGGCTGTTACTGCGAGCAGGAGTCCCGCTGTCATCGCGCCATCTTGCGCGAGCAACTGACCGCCGCCGGCGCCGCCATGCGCGCCGAATAACGCCGCTCACGCCAGACAGAAAAGGGCATCGAGAGATGCCCTTTTGCTTTGCTGCCGCACTTGTTGGCCCCTAGCGGACCAGCTGACGCAGCCGCGCCTCCTGCTCGGCGGTGATGCCGGTGGCCACCACGGCGTCCGGCGCGCCGGCCAGCCACTCGGCCACATCCGCCACCGTCTCCTCCAGCGGCCGAAAGTTGAGGCCCTGCACGATGGCCGCCTCGGCGCTGATGAGGCCATAGCCGGCATACTCGGGCTGTGCATTGGGCAACAGGGTCGGGTAGCTCTGCCAGGGCTCCACCCCGGCGGCCAGCAGCGCGGGCCAGGGCGCCCATTCGGGCAGGATCAGGGTCGCGGGGGCCAGCCTGGCGGCCAGGCGATCCACCCAGTCGCTCAGCGCGATACCGGGCTTGACCAGATTGAAGATGCCGCTCAATTGCTGCTCGGCGGCCCGCAGCACGAATTCGGCGCAGTCGCGCACGTCCAGATATTGCAACCGATCTTCCCCCTGCCCCGGCAGCAGCCAGGGGCCGCCTCGCTGCACCCGCGTGATCCACCAGGCCAGCCGACCGGTGGGATCATGGGGGCCGCACAAGACGCCCGGGCGCAAGATGCAGAGCCGCTCGCCCCAGCGGGCACGATAGGTCGCCTCGCACAACACCTTGAGGGGACCGTAATTTTCCGGCAGCTCCCCCTCGGCCATCTCGTGCAGCGGCGCCGACTCGTCCTGCCCGGGTTGGGCGAAGTCGCGATAGACACTGATGGTGGAGATGAAGATCAGCCGCTCGCAGCGCCCGAGCAGGGCGGCCGACAGGCTCGCCGCCTGTTCGGGACGATAGCAGCAGGTATCGATGGCCAGATCCCAGCTTCCCTGATGGCGATGCAGCGGGGTCAGGTCCTGATCCCGGTCCCCCTGCAGCTGGGTGAGCTCGCGCCAGTCCGGATGCTGGCGACGGCCGCGATTGAACAAGGTCACCTCGTGGCCCCAGTCCAGCGCCAGTGAGGCGAGATGGCGACCCAGAAATCCGGTGCCGCCGATGATCAGCAGTTTCATCCCTGTCTCTCCTGTGCGGCGCGGCCCATCCTCGATGGCCACGCCGGTTGTGCCGGCCCGCCCTGCCGACGGACCTTTCACTCTTCCTGCGCCCACCCTACGCAAGTTGGCGGCGTGATACAGCCTTCGGGCGGCCGGGATGGGAGCAAGATCACGGCAAGCGGGTACGCCTGCGTTTTAAGGGCTGCTGTGCTACATTGCCGGGGTTTTCAGTCAGGATCCGCCATGAAGTTCGAAATCGACACCCTGGGTATCATCCGCTCTCCCTACAAGGAGAAGTTCGCCATCCCGCGCCAGCCCGGTCTGGTCAAATCGGCCCGCGCCCACCTCGAGCTACTGCCCCCCTACGATCAGCCGGACGTGCTGCGCGGCATCGAGCAGTTTTCCCACCTCTGGCTCAGCTTCGTGTTTCACCAGACCATGGAGCATGGCTGGCACCCGACGGTGCGCCCGCCGCGCCTGGGCGGCAACGAGCGGGTCGGGGTGTTTGCCACCCGCTCCACCTTTCGTCCCAACCCCCTCGGCCTCTCGGTGGTCGAGCTGCACGGGGTCGGCCGTGCGCGCGGCAAACTCTGGCTCGAACTGGGGGCGGTGGATCTGCTCGATGGCACCCCCATCGTCGACATCAAGCCCTATGTTCCCTATGCCGACAGCCTGCCGGATGCCCGCGGCGGTTTCGCCCCCGACGCCCCCACCCCGCCGCTGGCGGTGAGTTTCAGCCCAGAGGCAGAACTGCAGCTGCAACCCTGGCTCAAGGCCCACCCCGAGCTGCGCCTGCTGGTGAGCGAAGTGCTGGCCCAGGATCCCCGCCCCGCCTACAAGAAGGGCAAGCCGGATGACAAGGAGTACGGCGTCAGGCTGTTTGACTGCAACGTGCGCTTTCGCATCAGCGAGCCCAGTTGTCTAGTGCTCGCCATCGAGCCGGCCCAGTGAGCCAGCCATAAAAAAACCACCCGTTCGGGTGGTTTTTTGTCAGTCGTGATCCTTGTGCCTGAGGGCAATCTGGCGGAATTCCTCCTCGCAGGCGAGGAAGGCGTCGACGATGGCCGGATCGAAATGGCGGCCACGCCCCTCCACTATGATGGTTCTGGCCTGCTCATGGCTGAAGGCGGGCTTGTAGACCCGTTTTGAGATGAGGGCGTCGTAGACATCCGCCAGCGCCATCAGCCGCCCCGACAAGGGGATCGCTTCCCCCGCCAGCCCAGCCGGATAGCCGCTGCCATCCCACTTCTCGTGGTGAGTGAGGGAGATCTCCCGCGCCAGCCGCAGGAAGGAGTTGGAGCCGAGCTGGGCTTCGGCGCTCGCCAGCGCATCGGCGCCAATCTGGGGGTGGCGCTTCATGATGGCGAACTCCTCGTCCGTCAGCTTGCCCGGCTTGAGCAGGATGGCATCGGGAATGCCCACCTTGCCCACGTCGTGCAGCGGCGCCGACTTGAACAGCAGATCGATGGTGGCATCGTCCAGCGGATAGCGCTCCCAGTCGCTGCGGCTCAGCTGCTCCGCCAGCACCTTGACGTAGAACTGGGTGCGGATGATATGGGCGCCGGTCTCGTTGTCGCGGGTCTCCGCCAGCGAGGCGAGCCCCAGGATGGCCACGTCCCGGGTCAGATTGAGCTCGTCCTGACGCGCCTTCAGTTCGCCGATCATCTGGTTGGTGCCGGCGGCAATCAGACCGAACTCATCGTCACGGATCACCGGCACCCGCGCCTCCAGATCGCCGCACTGCACCTGCGCCATGGCGCGAGTCTGATGCATCAGGGAGAGGGTCAGGTTGCGGCCATAGCCGCGAATGATGAGCCAGAGATAACCGAAGGTCACCACCATCACGAAGGCGATCTCCAGCAGTATGTAATGCTGGGCATCAAGCCGCGGCAGGCTCTTGTCCACTGTGACCAGCCACTCCAGATCCTTGTTGAACAGCAGGAAGAACACAGCGCCAAGCAGGGTCAGGGTGGTGAAGGCGAACAGGGAGAACTTGCGGGAAACCGGCATGGCCAGCGGCTGGTTCAGCACCAGACAGGCCTGATGCTCCCGCAGCTTGGCCCGCTGCCAGTCCCGCTGCAGCGACAGATCCGCCGCCACCAGGAAGCCCAGGGTGCTCATCCCCAGCAGGATCTTGAGGTGGCTCTCCAGCGGAAAATCATACCGGATGCCGTTGTAGCCAGAGAGCAGCAAGGCCCCCAGCAGGTAGAAGCCCACCTCCAGCCCGAAGCCTCCCAGCCCCTGACCGGACAGCGTCACCTTGCGCAGCAGTTGGTCACGCAGGACAAACATGATGGCGAAGGTCACCAGCGCGGGCCCCAGCAGCTGGGGCAGCGTCAGGCTCTCCAGAAACGGGCAGACCTGCAGCCCGTAAAGACAAAACAGTGACAGCGTCACCCCGTAGTGAAGGGCGCAGCGCCCCGTGATCCTCTGCATGATTCCACCCAAACCTTATCGTCATGACGGCGGGGAGATGACCCCGCCCCTCACAGGCGCCGCAACAACAGGCTCCCGATCGAATAGCCGGCGCCAAACGAGCAGAGCACACCGCGGGCCCCCGCGGGAAGGTCGCGATTGTACAGATGGAACGCGATAATGGAACCCGCCGAGCTGGTGTTGCCGTAGCTGTCGAGGATCACCGGCGCCTCCTGCTGGCTGGCATCGTGGCCGAGCAGCTTGCGGGCGATGAACTGGTTCATGGTGAGGTTGGCCTGATGGAGCCAGAGCCGGCTCAGGGAATCCGCCGCCCAGCCCTGCTCATCAAGCTGGCCGGCGATCTGGTCGCACACCAGCGGCAGCACCTCCTTGAACACCTTGCGCCCCTGCTGGCGGAACAGCTTGTCGTCACCGTAACGGGTGCGCGGGCTGAGCCGGTTTAAAAAGCCAAAGTTGTTGCGGATGTTGTTGGAGTACTGGGTCACCAGCTTGCTGGCCACCAGTTGCCAGGGATTGGCCACCTGGCAATCGGCCTCCCGCTCCAGCAGCACGGCGGTACAGGCGTCACCGAAGATGAAGTGGCTGTCCCGATCGCGGAAGTTGAGGTGCCCAGAGCAGATCTCCGGATTGACCACCAGCGCGAGTCGGGCGCTGCCAGCCGCCAGCATGTCTGCCGCCGTCTTGATGCCGAAGGTGGCGGAGGAGCAGGCCACGTTCATGTCAAAGGCCATGCCGCTCGCCCCCAGATAGTGCTGCAACTCGATGGAGAGGGCCGGATAGGGGCGCGGCATGTTGGAGGCGGCCACTATCACCAGATCTATTTCCCCCGGCTCGCGACCGGCGGCGATCAGCGCCTGCTCGGCGGCGGCCACCGCCATCTCCACCATGATGGAGGGCTTGTCATCGGGCCGCTCCGCCATCAATGGCTGCATGATGTCGGGATCCAGCACCCCCTCCTTGCTCACCAGATAACGGCTCTTGATGCCGGAGGCCTTCTCGATGAATTCACTGCTCGAATGCTGTTTGGCGGGCAGCTGGCCGGCGTCGATGGCGGAGGCGTTCTCCTCGTTGTAGAGATCCACGTACTGGTTGAAGGCGGCCACCAGCGCTTCGTTGCTGACGGCAAAGGGAGGGGTATAGAGGCCTGAGCCACTGATCACGATAGAGGTCATCTTTGCTCCTCGCCGGGTTCACTCCCGGCTTGTTGGTCTGTTCGGGTAGAGAGGGTCACAGCTGGTCGATGGCCGCAGCCAGACCCGCCAGAGTCAGCGGGTGCATGCGCCCGCCGATCAATTCGTTCATCAACTTGATGGAGGGGTGCCAGAGCCACTCCCGCCGCGGGGTGGGATTGATCCACACCAGCTTGGGAAAATGCTGCTGCAGGCGGGCCAGCCACACCTGACCGGCCTCCTCGTTCCAATATTCGACGCTGCCGCCGGGCCAGGTGATCTCGTAGGGACCCATGGTGGCATCCCCCACCAGGATCACCTTGTAGTCGCTGCCGTAGGTGCGCAGCAGGCGCAGGGTGTCGAAGCGCTCCTCGTGCCGGCGGGCGTTGTCTCGCCAGACAAAGTCGTAGAGACAGTTGTGAAAATAGAAGTACTCCAGGTGCTTGAACTCGTGGCGCAGGGCAGAAAAGAGCCGCTGCACCTCGGCCACGTGGGCATCCATGGAGCCTCCCACGTCGAAGAAGACCAGCAGCTTGACCCCGTTGTGGCGCTCGGGTCTGAGCTTCACATCGAGCCAGCCCTGCCTGGCCGTGCTCCGGATGGTGTCGTCGAGATCCAGCTCGTCCGGGCTGCCCTGGCGCACCCAGCGCCTGAGCTTGCGCAGCGCCAGCTGGATGGCCCGTTGCCCCAGCGGCGAGTCGTCGCTGAAGTTGCGATAATGGCGCGCCTCCCACACCTTGACCGCCTTGCCATGCTGGCCCTCTCCCCCCATGCGGATCCCTTCCGGGTGAAAACCGCCGTGGCCGAACGGGCTGCTGCCACCGGTGCCGACCCACTTGTTGCCGCCGGCGTGGCGCTCCCTCTGCTCGTTCAAGCGCTGGTTGAGGGTCGCCAGCAGCTGATCCAGCCCGCCAAGGGATTTGAGCAACGCCTTCTCCTCGGCACTCAGCAGCCGTTCGAACTCCTTGCGCAGCCACTCATCCGGCAGGCTCTCCGGCAGCAGGGGGATGGCGGCCAGCCCTTCGTAATACTCGGCGAAGGCACGATCGAAGCGATCGTAGTGAGCCTCGTCTTTTACCAGCAGGCAGCGGGAGAGCAGGTAGAACTCGTCTATATCGAGGCTGGCCAGCCGGGCTGCCAGCGCCCCGTGCAAGTCCAGCAGTTCACGCAGGCTGCAGGGGAGCTGGTGGCGACGCAGGTGGGTAAAAAAATCGATCAGCATCTAGCCACCACGGCGGGCCAGAAAGGCGAGCTTCTCAAAGAGATGCAGGTCCTGCTCTGTCTTGAGCAGGGCGCCGTAGAGGGCGGGCACCAGCTTGCCTGGCTCGCGGGCGCGCATCGCCTCGGGGGCGATGTCGTCAGCCAACAGCAGCCGGATCCAGTCCAAGAGTTCCGAGGTGGAGGGCTTCTTGCGCAGTCCCTCTACTTCCCGCAGCTCGAAGAAGAGATCCATCGCCTCGCCAAGCAGGCTCTCCTTGAGGTCGGGGTAGTGAAGTTTGACGATGGCCTGCATCTCGACCTTGTCGGGGAAGCGGATGTAGTGAAAGAAACAGCGGCGCAGGAAGGCATCCGGCAGCTCTTTTTCATTGTTGGAGGTGATGATGACCACAGGGCGCTGGCGGGCCTTGATACGCTCGCCGGTTTCATAGACGTCGAATTCCATCCGATCGAGCTCCTGCAGCAGATCGTTGGGAAACTCGATATCCGCCTTGTCGATTTCATCGATAAGCAGCACCGGGCGCTGGTCGGCAGTGAAGGCCTGCCACAGCTTGCCACGGCGGATGTAGTGGCCTATCTCCCCCACCCTGGGGTCGCCGAGCTGGGAGTCCCGCAGCCTGGCCACCGCATCGTACTCATAGAGCCCCTGCTGGGCCTTGGTGGTGGATTTGATGTGCCAGGCGATAAGCTCGGTGCCCAGATGGCTGGCCACGGCCTCTGCCAACTCGGTCTTGCCTGTGCCGGGTTCACCCTTGATGAGCAGCGGCTTTTCCAGCACGATGGCGGCATTGACCGCCATCTTGAGCGCCTCTGAGGCGAGATAGCGATCGCTTCCTGCAAATCCCATAACGTCCATTCCTTTGACGACGAGAGACCTTTTCGCGAGGGAGGTCTCAATAAGAAAGAATAAGCTCTATATCTTGTAATAACATATTGTTATAACAAATCGTCACTTCTCATTCAGAAACCACAGGGTAATCTTGTTTCATCGCCGTAACAAACAGGGATAGCACCATGAGCAAAATTTTTGAGGACAACAGCCAGACCATAGGTCACACCCCTCTGGTTCGTCTCAACCGTGTTACCAAGGGCCGCGTGCTGGCCAAGATTGAGAGCCGAAACCCGAGCTTCAGCGTCAAGTGCCGTATCGGCGCCAACCTGATCTGGGATGCCGAGAAGCGCGGCGTTCTGACCAAGGGCAAGGAGATCATCGAACCCACCAGCGGCAACACGGGTATTGCTCTGGCCTTCGTGGCCGCCGCCCGTGGCTATCCCATCACATTGACCATGCCGGCCACCATGAGCCTGGAGCGCCGCAAGCTGCTCAAGGCACTCGGTGCCAACCTGGTGCTGACCGAAGGGCCGCTCGGCATGAAGGGCGCCATTGCCAAGGCCAACGAGATCCTCGAGTCCGAGCCCGGCAAATATGTGCTGCTGCAACAGTTTGAAAACCCGGCCAACCCGGAAATCCACGAGAAGACCACTGGTCCCGAGATCTGGGATGCCACCGATGGCGACGTGGATGTGTTCGTGGCCGGCGTCGGTACCGGCGGCACCATTACCGGTGTCTCCCGCTACCTGAAACAGACCAAGGGCAAGGCGGTGGTCTCCGTTGCCGTCGAACCAAGCGAATCGCCGGTGATCAGCCAGCGTCTGGCCGGCCTTGAAATCAAACCGGGTCCCCACAAGATCCAGGGCATTGGTGCCGGCTTCATCCCGGGCAACCTGGACCTCACCCTGCTGGATCGTGTCGAGCAGGTAAGCAGCGATGACGCCATCGAGATGGCTCGCCGCCTGATGGAAGAGGAAGGGATCCTGGCCGGCATCAGCTCAGGTGCCGCCGTGGTGGCCGCAGCCCGCCTCGCCGAGCTGCCGGAATTTGAAGGCAAGACCATAGTGGTCATCCTGCCGAGCGCTGCCGAGCGCTACCTCTCCAGCGCCCTGTTTGCCGGGGTGTTCAGCGAACAAGAGCTGCAGCAATAAGTGATCGGATTATTTCAAAACAACGGCGCTCTCAGGAGCGCCGTTTCTTTATGGGCTAGACTGAGCACTTGGCAGCGCCAGTCGACCCCTTATTTTTCGGGGTAAAATAACAAGCAAACCAGTGACGAAAAAAGCAGACATTCTGTGATAAATCTCATATCCTGTGCCGCGTCACGAGGTGTTTGCCGACTAGGTATCACAAAGTAACAAAGTGTTATTTTTCGTTATAAAATAATTTCAGGCCAGCATTGACGCGGCTTGTAGCGCGATAACGGAAAAGAGTTGAGGCAGACACCGAATACTGCACAGAAAATTGACCTGGATTAAACCATTGCAGGTCTGATTTCGTTACTTTACAACATATCCATACTGACACGGTGCGAGAAGGAAGCGTCAAAAGCATCCCTCACACCAAAAAATATCAATAATATGGGGTGAAACCATGTACGAGAAGTCTGTTGTTATTACTGCTGAAAACGGCCTGCACACCCGTCCGGCAGCTCAGTTCGTGAAAGAAGCCAAAGAATTCCAAAGCGAGATCACTGTGGTCTCCGGTGGCAAATCCGCCAGCGCCAAGAGTCTGTTCAAGCTGCAGACCCTGGGCCTGACCAAAGGCACCAACGTGACCATCCAGGCCGACGGCCCGGACGCTCAGAAAGCCGTTGAGAAGCTGGTTGCCCTGATGGACGAGCTGGAGTAATCCAGCTTTATTCCTCCCCCACAGTCGTTTTAATAGGAAGGATTATGATATCTGGCATTCTTGCGTCCCCCGGTATCGCATTCGGCAAGGCGCTTCTTCTGAAAGAAGATGAAATCGTTATCAATCAGGGCAAAATCGCTGCCGAACAGATTGATGCCGAAATCAACCGCTTCCTCGAAGCCCGCACCAAGTCAGCCGCACAGCTGGAAGCCATCAAAGAGATGGCCGGTCGCACCTTCGGTGAAGAAAAAGAGGCCATCTTCGAAGGCCACATCATGCTGCTCGAAGATGAAGAGCTGGAAGGGGATATCAGATCCTTCATCAAAGACAACAAGGCCACCGCTGACAAGGCCATCTACGAGGTCATCGAGCAGTACGCGAAGATGATGGCCGAGCTGGATGACCCCTATCTGCGCGAGCGCGCCACCGACTTCCGTGACATCGGCACCCGTCTGGTCAAGAACGTACTGGGCATCGCCGTTGTCAACCTGAGCACCATCGACGAAGAGGTGATCCTGGTCGCCAAAGACCTGACCCCGTCCGAAACCGCTCAGATCAACCTGAAATACGTGCTGGGTTTTGTCACCGACATCGGTGGCCGTACTTCCCACACCTCCATCATGGCCCGCTCCCTGGAGCTGCCGGCCATCGTGGGTACCAACGACATCACCGAGCGCGTCAAGAATGGTGACGTGCTGGTGCTGGACGCGATCAACAACCAGATCGTCCTCAACCCGACTGCTGAACAGCTGGCCAAGTTCAAAGAGATCCAGGCCCAGTTCCAGGCCGAGAAAGACGAGCTGGCCAAGCTCAAAGATCTGCCTGCCATCACCCTGGATGGCCATCAGGTCGAAGTGTGCGCCAACATCGGTACCGTCAAGGATACCGAAGGTGCCATCCGCAATGGCGCCGAAGGCGTGGGTCTGTACCGTACCGAGTTCCTGTTCATGGACCGTGACGCGCTGCCGACCGAAGACGAGCAGTTCAAAGCCTACAAAGAAGTGGCCGAAGCGATGCCGGATCAGCCGATCATCGTGCGCACCATGGACATCGGCGGCGACAAAGAACTGCCCTACATGAATTTCCCGAAAGAGATGAACCCCTTCCTGGGCTGGCGTGCCGTGCGGATCTTCTTCGATCGCGCCGACATCATGCACGCCCAGCTGCGGGCCATCCTGCGTGCGTCTGCCTTCGGCAAACTGCGCATCATGTTCCCGATGATCATCTCCGTCGAAGAGTTCCGCAGCCTGAAGGCCACCGTAGAGACGCTGAAAGCCGAACTGCGTGCCGAAGGCAAAGCCTTTGATGAATCCATCGAAGTGGGTATCATGATCGAGACCCCGGCTGCTGCCGTGATGGCTCATCATCTGGCCAAGGAAGTGGATTTCTTCAGTATCGGTACCAACGATTTGACCCAGTACACCCTGGCCGTCGACCGTGGTAACGAGATGATTTCCGCCATGTACAACCCGCTGTCACCCTCCGTCCTGACCCTGATCAAGATGGTTATCGATGCATCCCACGCCGAAGGCAAGTGGACCGGTATGTGTGGTGAACTGGCTGGTGACGAGCGTGCCACCCTGCTGCTGCTGGGTATGGGTCTGGATGAGTTCTCCATGAGCGCCATCTCTGTACCGCGTATCAAGAAGCTTATCCGCAACACCAACTTCGAAGATGTGAAGGCCATGGCTGATCAAGCGCTGAGCTTTGCCACCGCCGCCGAAATCGAAGCCTGTGTAGATAACTTTATTAAGCAGAAGGCAGTCTGCTAAGATCGGCTGCAAACAGCGACAATCATCTCTAGGAGCTTTTACTATGGGTCTGTTTGATAAACTGAAGAAACTGGTTTCCGATGACAGCTCTGATACCGGCGGCATCGAAATTTTTGCCCCGCTGTCAGGCGAAATCGTACCGATCGAAGATGTGCCCGACGTGGTCTTCGCCGAGAAGATCGTCGGTGACGGCATCGCCATCAAGCCGGCCGGCAACAAGATGGTTGCTCCGTGCGACGGCACCATCGGCAAGATCTTCGAGACCAACCACGCGTTCTCGCTGGAATCCGACTCTGGTATCGAGCTGTTCGTTCACTTCGGTATCGACACCGTTGAGCTGAAAGGCGAAGGCTTCAAGCGCATCGCCCAGGAAGGTCAACAGGTCAAGCGCGGTGACACCATCATCGAGTTCGATCTGGCCGTTCTGGAAGCCAAAGCCAAATCTACCCTGACTCCGGTGGTCATCTCCAACATGGACGAGATCAAAGAGCTGGTGAAGATGACGGGTGCCGTGACCGTGGGCGAGACCCCGGTGATCCGCATCAAGAAATAAGGCTGCATGGGCCGAACGCCCATCGCTGCAACAAAAAACCGAAGCCCAGGCTTCGGTTTTTTTATGGGCGCCTTCCAGCTACTCCTTGCCGAAGACCACCTGGTTGCGCCCGTTGCTCTTGGCCTGATAGAGCGCCTTGTCAGCCACCTGCAGCAGGCTGTCGCTGCTCTGCCCCTCGCCTCGGGTAGCGCAGCCCAGGCTCATCGTCAGGGAGAAGCTCTGCCCCTCCCACGCGACCACATGGCCGACAAACTGCCGGCGCAACTGCTCAGCCCGCTCGACCACAAGCTCAGCATCCACCCCGGGCAGGATCAGCAAGAACTCCTCTCCGCCCCAGCGGGCCAGGTGCTCCCCGGCTCGCAGCTGGCCGGTCATGATGCGGGCCACCTCACACAGCGCCGCATCCCCGGCGGGATGCCCGTAGCGATCATTGATCTGCTTGAAGTGATCGATGTCGCCCAGGATCACCGAGAAGGGTTCTCCCTGCAGCCAGAGCGCCTGCAGTTGCTGGCCTGCAGCCCGCCGGTTGCCAAGCTCGGTCAGCGGATCGGTGCAGGAGATCCGGCTCACCTCCTCTATCATGCAGTGCAGATCGTGAATGTCGCGCAGGGTCACTATGTGCCAGCCCGGCATGGCATCGGCTTTCAACTGGGCCGTGATGGTAAACCAGCGCTGCTGGCCGTTCTTGCAGTAAAGCAGGGCATTCATCTCGGCCACCGCAGCCCCGCTTGCCAGGCTGCTCATCACCGCCTGGTTCCAACGCGAGATGGCCAGTGCCCGGCTCTC
The DNA here is from genome assembly GCF_041402265.1 of Aeromonas sp. S15(2024). NCBI lineage: Bacteria > Pseudomonadati > Pseudomonadota > Gammaproteobacteria > Aeromonadales > Aeromonadaceae > Aeromonas > Aeromonas sp. S15(2024). The sequence goes on from NZ_JBGLQY010000002.1 coordinate 449,044, forward strand.
CTCGTCGCGATAGACGGTGGCAAACCAGCTGGCCATGTCAGGCAGATCCGTCAGGTCGTAACCCAGTTGCGCCACGAAAGCCCGGTTCACGAACCTGTGATGGCGGGCGGGGATCTCCGACAGTCGGGTGGGGATGCTGTCCAGCGTCTCGCTGCAGGCCGATTCCGAGATCAGGATAGGAAACGGGATCACGTCGAAGGAGCGAAACAGGATCTGCTGCAGCTCGGTCAGGATCACGGGATCTGTGATGGTCAAGGTAATTCCCTTCACCTGTTGAGGATTTTATTAAAGGTAAATGAGGGGAGAAGAGGGGTAAAGCCCTCATTGAACTGGGCTGGGTGCCCGGTTCCCGGCCGCAACACACCCTGCTCTGCGGCTTTGCATCAGCCGTTCGCCACCCTGACAACCTCTCCCGGATGAGCGAAACCAGTTCTTCGACCGGCGCGCTGCCGGCCTGTTACAAATAACATGTTAAAAACACACAGAGATCAAGGTTTTGACACATCTTCGCAGTAACATGGAAAAAGTGGCCCGGGGGCAGGACGCCCACCCGATGAGACCACCCGTGATGCAATGCAAGCCCCGAGAAGGATACGAACATGTTGAAAAATACCGAACAACGTTATGGCAGCCTGAGCATAGGGCTGCACTGGTTGACCCTGCTGCTGATGATCGCCGTCTATGCGCTGATGGAGTTCAGGGACATTTTCCCCAAAGGGTCGGTCGGCCGCGACCTGATGAAGGAGTTTCACTTCATGGTGGGTCTGCTGATCCTGGCGCTGGTGGTGGTGCGCCTGCTGGTACGCGCGAGCAGCCCCTCACCGCGCATCGTGCCCGAGCTCTCCCCCCTGATGCTCAAGCTGGCCAAACTCGCCCACCTGGCGCTCTATGGCTTCCTGATCCTCACCCCGCTGCTGGGCTGGCTGCTGCTGAGCGCGGGTGGCAAGCCCATCCCCTTCTTCGGCCTTGAGCTTCCCGCCCTCATCGCCCCCAACGACGGCCTGAAGGGCACCATCAAGGAGCTGCACGAGACGCTGGCCAACATTGGCTATGCCCTGATTGCCCTGCACGCGGCGGCATCCATCTACCACCACCACGTACTCAAGGACAACACCCTGACCAATATGCTGCCAGAGCGACGCAGTTAATCCCTTGTCTGCAGAGAGGGGCGTACTCGCCCCTCTTTTGATCAGGCCTGTTTGGCCACCACCTCGGCAGTATCGGCAGCCTTGTTTTTACCTTCAGGCTGCAGTTGCTTGACGTTGCCCTTGCTCTCGCCCTTCTGCTCCTCCTGAGACTGGGACTGGCCGACAAACTGGCCTCCCTTGCGGATGGAGAGGCTCCCGCCCTTGAACAACCCCTTCATCTTGCCGCTTTCGAGTATCTCCACCTCGCTCGAGGCGCAGGTGCCGTCCAGGGTGCCATTGATGATCACATGGGCTGCGCTGACATCCCCTTCAATCCGGCCGCCCTCCATGATGCGTACCGTCCCGCCGTTCAGTTGCAGCGTCCCGACGAACTGGCCATACACATCCAGATTACCCTCCACCTGCAACTCGCCCTTGAAACGGGCCCCCTTGGCGATCACCGTCGTCGTGCTCCCCGCCCCGACCATCTCAGACTCATTGCGCTTTCGTCCAAACATCTTGGTTTTCTCCACCATCAACAGCAGCACCATCAGTAGCAACGGCACTATGGGTAATTTGTAATATGCAGATCCCGCCACATAGAGCAGCAACGCCAGGCCCCAGCAGAACCAGATGAGATACAGCGCGTCACTGCGTGGCCGCATCGCGATGCGAGCCAGGATCCTTTCAGGCATCAATGTCATTGACCATTCCCTCTTGCGGGCAGATGGATGCAAGACCGGGGTCAACCCCTCACTCTCGTTTCCCGCGATACGCGGGTATGGACCTAGCTCAAGCGACCAGATTGACGAAACACTGAAACAAAAAAGCCCCGCCAGATGACGGGGCTGCGATTTCTCAGCAAAGCGAAGCAGGGGCTTAGGGCAGCACCACCCGGCTTTCGCCACCGCCGAGGGCTTCCACCCGCACCTGTACGCCGATCCGCTCCACCAGGGTCTGTACGTGGGAGATGACCCCGATCTGGCGGCCGGCCGCCTGCAGGGAATCGAGGCTTGAGAGCGCCAGATCCAGGCTGTCGGGATCCAGGGTGCCGAAGCCCTCGTCGATAAAGAGCGATTCGACCTGGGTCTGGCGCGACGACAGGCTGGAGAGGGCCAGCGCCAGCGCCAGCGACACCAGGAAGCTCTCGCCGCCGGAGAGGGAGTCCACCGAGCGCACCTCGTCCCCCATGTCGAGATCCACCACCTGCAGTGCCAGATCGGTGCCGGGCACCCGCTCCAGCCGATAGCGGGGGGAGAGCTCGGCAAGCTGGGCGTTGGCCTCCAGCAGCAACCGCTCCAGGGTCAGGCTCTGGGCGAAGGTTCGCAGCTTGGCACCGCTGGCCGAGCCGATGAGATCGGAGAGTCGCTGCCAGTGATCCGCCACCGCCTGCTGGGCGGCCAGCTCCTCCTGCAGGGTGCCTGCCTTGAGGGCAGCCGCCTCGGCCTGGGCTAGCGTGCTCTTGCACTGGAACAGCTGCTCGTCGAGGGCACGGCAGTGCGCCTCCAGCGCCGTCAGCCGGCTGTCGAGCTCCTCTGGCGCCAGCGCTGCCAGCTCGGGGTGATGCTCGCGGTAACGATCCCGCTTGCTCTCCTCCAGCGCCAGCGCCCGCTGCCGCTCGGTCAAACGGGTACGCGCCTCGGCGCGGGCATCCTCCAGCGCCTGCAAGGCGGCGCGGCGCGCCTTGAGCTCATCCGGGCTCATGGCCAGCAGGCGGCGCAGGTCATATTCGGCAATGCCGAGGCTGCTGGCGTGGGCAGCCCAGCGCCCCAGCACCTCCCGCCGCCGCCGGCTGCTCACCTGCTTCTCCTGCTCCAGATGGTTGAGACGGGCCTTGAGCTCGGTCTGGCGCTCACGCAGGGCGCGGGCCGCCCCCTGCATCATCTCCAGCTCGCTGGCCAGCTGCTGCAGCCGCTGCTGCCAGCGATGCTCGACCTGGGCTATCTCCTCGCCCCCCAGACAGGTGGCGCGGCTGGTGACCAGACCCTGCCGTTGCTGTTCATGCTCCTTGTAGTCGCGCTCGAGCTTGTGCAGCAGCTCGCGCTGGTTCTGCAGGCGCGCCTCCTGGGCGCTCAGGGCCGGGGTAAGGCTGGCAATCTCGCCGGCCAACCGCTCCCACTCGCTCTGGCCATGCAGCCAGGCCTCGCAGGCCCGCTGCCACTCGTGCCACTGCTGGCTGCCGAGCCACTGGCGCCAGGGCTGGCCCCCCATCTGCTCGTCGAGCCGGTTGCCCCCCTGCTCGAGGCGCTGGCGCAAGGTCGTCTCCTGCTCGCTCATCGCCTTCACCTCCCCCTCCAGGGCGATGCGCTGGCGGTCTGCCTCCTGCCACTGCTGCTCGAACTGCTGGTGCTGGCTGGCCAGCTGGCTCAACTGCTGGCGCACGGCCTGCAACTGCTGCTGCCCCTGCTGGGCCTCACGCAGTTGCTGCTGGCTGTGGGCCAGCCCCTGCTCCAGGCTCTGGCCACGGCCCAGCAGGGTATTCATCAATTCATTCCACTCGATCGGGCTCTGACCTAGCGGCAGCGGATGGCCGAGCAGGGTATCGCCTCCCAGTTGTTGCCAGCGCAAGGTCAGCTGCTCGGCGCGCGTCTCCAGCTCCGGCAGATGTTGCTGGCGCACCGCCAGTTGACGGGCCAGCTCCTGGCGTTCGCTCTCGCACTGAATGTATTGGTGATTGAGCCGCTCCCACTCGAGCTCCAGGCTGCGGGCACGCTCCGCCAGCTGGCCCAGAATGCCCGCCACCTGCGGCTGGCTCTGGTGATAGGGGTGCTCCTCGGCACCGCACAGCGGGCAGGGTTCACCGTCGCGCAGGATGTGTCGATGCTGCTCGAAACTGGCGATGGCGCGGGACTGCTCCAGCGCGTGACGTGCCTCGTCCCGTTGCAGGGCGAGCCGCTCACGGGCCGGCGCCAGCTCGTCGCCGAGGATGGCCAGCTTGCCGAGCGCCTGCTCCAGCTGGGCTATCTCTTGCTGCAGGCGACCATGCTGCTCGCCGTGATTGCGACCATAGTCCGCCAGCTCCAACAGCTGGCGTAGCTGACCCAGCTGTTCGGTCTGCTGCTGCCACTGCTCCTGCGCCTTGGCCAGTCGCCCCTCCCACTGCTGCTCCTGCAGCTCGTGCTGCTGTTGCTGCAACCGGGTCTGCTCACGCAGCCAGTAGTCGCGCTCCTGCTGCCCCTGCTCAAGCTGGTGCTGCAACTGCCTGAGGGCACGCAGCTTGTGCTCGCGCAGGGTGAGCAACTGCTGCAGCCTGTCGGCATCTTCGGCCCAATCCTGCATGGCGGTGAGCAGGGGCTGCCATTGGCGGGCCACCGGCGCCAGCTCCTTGTGCTCCTCAAGCCAGGCGCCCCACTGCTGGTGCTGGGCCTTGAGCAGTTCCACCTGCTGGCGCTGCTGGTGCCAGCCCTGCTCCAGGGTGAGCTGCACCTCCCGCTCCTGCGTTCCCTCCTGCTGGATCTTCTGCAGTTGCTGCTGCTTTTCCCTAATGCGGGTATCGAGCTCCTGCGCCCGCTTGAGCTCGGGCTGCAGGGCGCCCCACTCGCGCTCGGCGGCGATCTTCTCTGCCAGCAGCTGCTGCTCGGTGAGGGCGCTCTGCTGGGTCTGCTCCTCCAGCTTGCCAAGCTCGGGGCCGAGCTCGGCCAGCAGTTTCTCCTGCTGCTGCACCTCCAGGGTAAGGCGAGCCAGCTCGTCGTGATCGGCGCGGGCCACCTGGGCCTGCTCGGCGCGGGCGAATTCCTCGCGCTCGGGGGCGGCCGCACCGTGGGCCACCTCTGCGGCGGCAAGGGCCGCCTCCCCCTCCTCACAGGCCTGCAACTGGGCGGCGATGCGGCCGTTGAGGTCGCGCAAATCCTGCATCAGTTGCTGTTGCTGCTGCTCGTGTTTGAGGCTGGTGGCGAGGCTGACCTGCTGGCTCACCCACTGCTCGCGGGTCGCCTCGTCCATCAGCGCCACGTCGCCGAGCCGCTGACTGATGGCGGCGAGCTTCTGCTGCTCCTCCCGCGCCCGCTCATGGGTCTGGACCGAAATGGCGGAATAGAGCTCGGTGCCGGTCATCCGTTCGAGCAGGGCCGAACGCTCGTCGGCGCTCGATTTGAGGAAGGCGGCAAACTCCCCCTGCGGCAGGATGACGGCGCGGCGAAACTGCTCCCAGGAGAGCCCCACCAGCTCGTCGATGCGATCCTGCAGCTCCCGCTTGCTGCCACTGAACACCTGGCCCGACGCCACGTCGGTCAGGCTGCGCTCCTGAGCCTGAAAGCGCCCCTCGGCGCGGTTGCGGGCCCGGCGCACCGCCCAGCGGGCCAGCCAGACCCGGCCGTCGCAGCCGCGAAACTGCACCTCGGCAAAACCGCTGGCGTGGCCGCGGCTGAGGATGCCGCGCACGTCGTTGGCCTTGAGCTTCTCCTCGTCATCCATGCGGCCCACTTCGGCGACGTTCTTGCGATTGGCGATAAAGCGCGGCATCTCGTCGTAGAGCGCCAGACAGATGGCATCGAGCAGGGTGCTCTTGCCGGCGCCGGTATTGCCGGTGATGGCAAACAGGCCGGCGGCCCCCAGGGCACCACCGGCAAAATCGATGGTGAATTGACCGGTCAGGCTGGCGAGGTTCTCACCACTCAAAGAGAGGATCTTCATACGCCACACGCCTCCATCCATACCGACCCGATATCGCGGGTGCTCTTGCCCACATCCGCCCGGGTATTGCCGGTGATGGTAAACAGACCGGCGGCCCCCAGGGCGCCACCGGCAAAATCGAGGATAAAGGGGCCGGTCAGGCTGGCCAGATTCTCCCCTGACAGCGACAAGATTTTCATGCATTGGCCTCCTTCACCTGCTCCAGGATCTCTTCAAACGACGCCACCAGCTCAGCCTCCGGCTCTCCGTCAAACTGACGCTGATAACAGAGGCGGAACACTTCTGTGGGGGAGAGCTCATCGAGCCGGCGCTGGCCGGCGCCGTCCGCCAGCCCCTGCCCCGAGCCCTGATAGCTGGTCGTGATGCGGGCCAGGCGCACCGGCTTGTCGCCGATGGCGGCCAGCACGCGCTCGCGGATGCGGGCCTCGGGTTTGGGCAGCAGCAGCCGCACCTCGAGGAAGGGCTGTGCCTGCTGCGGGCAAGCGGGCAGGTCCAGCGCCTCGATGGCCTGGAGCGCCTCGTCGAAGCCGCTCTGGGGCAGCCGGATCATCTCCACCGCGCGGGGCACCGGGATCCGCTCAAGGCGGGCCAGCTTGCCCCCCTCAAACGTCACCTCCAGCACCTGATGGTTGTAGTTCGCCTCGGCCAGCGAGAGCGGCAGCGGCGAGCCGCTGTAGTGCACCCCCTCGGCCGGGCTCTGGGCCAGGTGCAGGTGGCCCAGCGCCGTGTAGTCGGCGGCGGCAAACAGCTCGGCAGGCAGGGCGTGCTGGTTGCCGCCGAGCACCCGCCGCTCGGAGAGCTCGGAGAGCTGGCCCGCCGCCAGATAGGCGTGGCCCATGGCGATGAGGGCCTGATCCGGATTGCAGCGCGCCCGCCCCTCGCTCAGCACCGCCTCATAGACCTGGCGTACCCCTTCGATCAGTCTGTCCTGCCCCTCGCTGAGCCCTTCCGGGCGCAGATCGCTGCTGCGCAGAAACGGCACGGCGGCGCACCAGGCGGCCACCTCGCCGTTTTTGCCTCGCAGCGGCACCAGCAGGCGCTCGGTCTCGAGCCGCCCCTCGTCGTCCCGACTGATGCTGCCCACCAGATGCAGGTCGAAGGCGCGCAGCAGCTCGTGGGGGGCATCCAGCTTGGAGGGGGAGTCGTGGTTACCGCCGATGAGCACCATCTCCAGTGCCGGGTGCTCGGCGCGCAGCCTGGCCAGAAAGCGGTAGAGCTGCTGCCAGGCGCTGGCGGGGGGATTGGCGGTGTCGAACAGATCGCCCGCCACCAGCAGGGCGTCGATGTCACGGCTCTTGATGGTGTCGGCCAGCCAGTCGAGAAAGGCATCGTGTTCAAAACGGCGGTCATGGCCATGGAGTTGGTGGCCAAGGTGCCAGTCGGCGGTATGCAGGATCTTCATGAAAAAACGGCTCGTATGGAGGTGGTGCCAGCAGCACCCGATGCAGACAAGATGAGGATATGCCTCCCTTTTTTCAAGCCGGACCGGGTGCTGGCGTCAGATTCAGGCGGGCTCGCAGCACATCTGGTACTGGGGATGACCGGTGAGCGGGTCGGCCAGCTCCCCCTCGATCACGAAACCGTGGCGACGATAGAAGCGCACCGCCTGATCGTTTTCCACGAAGACCCGGGCATGCAGCCTGGCCCCCTTGGACTTGGCCTCCTGCAGCAGGGCATGACCCACCCCCCGCCCCTGACGGTCGGGGCGCACAAAGAGGGCGGCCAGGTAGTCATCCACCAGCGCCATGAAGCCGAGCAGCTCGCCGCGCTCCTCGAACACCCAGATGCGGGCGCGCTCGAGATAGCGGGTGCGCAGATCTTCCTGCGCCTGCCACCAGCAGGAAGCATCGACAAAATCATGGGCCTGCAGGGAGGCCAGCAACCAGATCTCGACGATCTCGTCCATGTCGTCGGACCGACTCGCCCTCAGCATATTGGTATCCTTGTTAACAACCTTAACATCCGCAGTCTAGGGGAGTTTGATGACGGCTTTGGGGACGGATATGACTCCCTGTGAAGTCGATCGCCCTTTATTTAGCAAGAATGATTGGCTGATCACAAAGCGCCTCTCTAGTACAATGCCCGCCGGACAATCTATGAGACCGAGGACGCCATGTGGTTTAAAAACCTGCAGATTTATCGCTTTACCCGCCCCTTCGAGCTGACCGTCGAGCAGCTGGAAACCCAGCTGGAAGCCTGTGCCTTCACCCCGTGCGGCAGCCAGGACATCTCCCGGTTCGGGTGGGTCAAGCCCCTTGGCAAATTCGGCTCCACCCTGACCCACTCCGCCGCCGGCCACATCCTGCTGTGCGCTCGCAAGGAAGAGAAGATGCTGCCCGGCACCGTGGTCAAGGAGATGCTGGCGGAGAAGGTAGAGGCGATCGAGTTCGAACAGGGCCGCGCCCTCAAGAAGAAAGAGAAGGAAGCGCTCAAGGAAGAGATCATGCACACCCTGCTGCCGCGCGCCTTCAGCCGCACCAGCCAGACCTTCGCCTGGATCAACCCGGCCGACAACCTGATGGTGGTCGACGCGGGCTCCGCCAAGAAGGCGGACGATCTGCTGGCTCTGCTGCGCAAGTCCATCGGCACCCTGCCGGTGGTGCCGGTGGCCCTCAAGAACCCGCCCGAGATCACCATGACCGAGTGGCTGAACGAGGGCAACCTGCCCGCCTCCTTCACCCTGGAGGACGAGGCCGAGCTGCGCAGCGCCATGGAGCATGGCGGCATCATCCGCTGCAAGCAGCAGGATCTGATGAGCGACGAGATCAAGAACCACCTGGCCAACGACAAGCTGGTCACCAAACTGGCCCTCAACTGGGGCGAGACCCTGAGCTTCGTGCTGGGGGACGATCTCTCCATCAAGCGCCTGAAATTCAGCGAAGAGCTGCGCGAGCAGAACGACGACGTCACCAGCGAAGATCCGGCCGCCCGTCTGGACGCCGACTTTGCCCTGGTGACCGCCGAGCTGGCCCAGTTCATCCCGGCCCTGTTCGCCGCCCTGGGCGGTGAAGAGCAGTCCATCTAAGCGAATTGGCTCAGCCTGATTGCAAAAAACCGCCTCCGGGCGGTTTTTTTATGGGCGGGCGCCGGTACGACTGTTGATAGATGAGTAACTTGTTGATCTGATTCGACAACTTGAGTCATTAGCGCCAATCGTGACATAGTCCCCCCTCATGCTCATAAAACAGACAAGGAGAGTGTCATGTTGCGCAAACCGCTGGGGCTGGCCATTGCCCTCGCTCTGCTGGCCGGCTGCGCCGCTCAGCAGAGCCCGCAAAATCCCCCCGCCCACACCCTGATCGCGCCGGAGGCCGCCAGCGGCTGGCAAGAGAAGCAGGGCTGGCAGGGTCACGACTTCATGGTGGCCGCCGCCAACCCGCTGGCGGTGGAGGCGGGCTACCAGATGATCCAGGCCGGCGGCAGCGCGGTGGACGCCGCCATCGCGGTGCAGCTGGTGCTGACCCTGGTGGAGCCGCAATCCTCCGGCATCGGCGGTGGCTCACTCATGCTGGTGTGGGATGGTCAGAAAGTCACGGCGGTGGATGGTCGCGAGACGGCCCCCGCCGCCGCCACCGATCAGCTGTTCATGAAGGATGGCAAGCCGATGGCCTTCTACGACGGCGTGGTGGGCGGGCGCTCGGTGGGCGCCCCCGGCACGGTGCGGGCACTGGCGCTGGCCCACCAGCGTTACGGCAAGCTGCCCTGGGCCAGCTTGTTCGAGCCCGCCATCACCCTCGCGGAGCAGGGGTTCGTGATAAGCCCGCGGCTGGCCGCGCTGCTGGCCAAGGATCCCTATCTTGCAAAAGACCCGGATGCACGGGCCTACTTCTATCAGGCCGACGGCAGCCCCAGAGCGGCGGGCAGCCGGCTGACCAACCCGGCGCTGGCCAAGGTGCTGCGTACCCTGGCAAGTCAGGGGCCGGACGCCTTCTATCGCGGCCCGCTGGCCGAGGCCATGGTGGCCAAGGTGCACGCTCACCCGACCAACCCCGGGGTACTGAGCGCGGTCGATCTGGCCAGCTACCGCGCCAAGCTGCGCGACGGCCTCTGCTTTGACTATCGCCAGAGCCGGGTGTGCGGCTTCCCGGCCCCCTCGTCCGGCACCATAGCACTCGGCCAGATCTTCGGCATGCTGGAGAGCCGCGACATGGCGGCCCTCAAGCCGGTGCCAGGGGAGCAGGGCCAGCCGGCCGCCTCTGCCGAGGCAATCCACCTCTACAGCGAGGCGGCGCGGCTCGCCTTTGCCGACCGCAACCAGTACGTGGCGGACAGCGACTATGTGGCGGTCCCCGTCAGCGGCCTGCTCGACAAGCACTATCTGGCCCGGCGCGGCGCCCTCATCGGCGAGCGCCCCATGGGGCTGGCCAACGCGGGCACCCCGCCGCTGGCGCCGGCTCGCGGCCAGGATGCGACCCCTGAGCTCCCCTCCACCAGCCACATCTCCATCGTCGACAAGGCGGGGATGGCGGTCTCCATGACCAGCTCCATCGAAGACGGCTTCGGCTCGCGGCTGATGGTCAACGGCTACCTGCTCAACAACCAGCTCACCGACTTCTCCTTCACCTCGCTGGATGCCGCCGGGCTGCCGGTGGCCAACCGGGTGGAGCCGGGCAAGCGACCGCGCTCCTCCATGTCCCCCCTGCTGGTGTTTGACAAGAGCAGCGGCGAGCTGGAGATGAGCCTGGGCTCCCCGGGGGGCTCAGCCATCATCAACTACGTGGGCAAGACGCTGCTGGGCACCCAGGATTGGGGGCTCAACCTGCAACAGGCGATCAATCTGCCCAACTTCGGCAGTCGCAACGGCCCCACCGAGCTGGAGGCGGGCCGCACCCCGGCCGCCGTGGTCGAGGCGCTCAAGGCGAAGGGACACGAGGTGGTGCTGAGCGAGCAGACCTCGGGCCTGCAGGGGGTGCAGCGCAACCCCGGCGGCTGGCTTGGCGCCGCCGATCCGCGCCGGGAGGGGATCGCCAAGGGTAAGTGAGCCCAGAGGTATGCACCCAACCCTCAATGCAACGAAGCGGCCGGTCGGCCGCTTTTTTTGTGAGGCCAGGCTGCGCTCGCCCTGGCCACAAAAATCATCACCGATTGATTAATGCTGCCAAGCCAGGTCAATAAAAATAGAGACGCTCACCTTAAAACCATCACTTATCCACTTTTAATCTCAAAAATTCCTTTAAATGTGGATAAAGATTGCCTTTACGCCAAAAACGTATTATTTTTCAACAGAAACGGCAACTGTTGTCCCTCAGACACGCCCCGTGCACGGGACCAGCATCTGTCTCTTTCGCCCCCTGCTCATTGACAGCTGCCCTCTTCACCCGCGCGGTGATCTGGTAGCCCCCTGACTGCCATTAGCGAGGTGACGACATGGACCACACCCTTCCCCTGATTACCACCCTGGTCGGCGGCTTCGTGCTGGCCTACATCCTCGGCATGCTGGCCCAGCGCCTCAAGATCTCCCCCATGGTGGGCTATCTGGCGGCCGGCGTCATCTCGGGCCCCTTCACCCCAGGGTACGTGGCCGACATGAAGCTGGTGCCCGAGCTGGCGGAGCTGGGGGTCATCCTGCTGATGTTCGGAGTGGGGCTGCACTTCTCCTTTCGCGATCTGATGTCGGTAAAGCGGATCGCCATCCCGGGCGCCATCGCCCAGATCGCGGTCGCCACCCTGCTCGGTATGGGGCTCGCCTCCCTGCTGGGGTGGGATCCGGTTGCCGGCCTGATGTTCGGCCTCGCCCTCTCCACCGCCAGTACCGTGGTGCTGCTGCGGGCACTGGAGAGCCGCCAGAATCTGGAGACCCTGCAGGGGCGCATCGCCATCGGCTGGCTCATCGTCGAGGATCTGGTGATGGTGCTGGCGCTGGTGATGCTGCCCATCATCGCCGACATCAAGTTCGGCGAGCAGGCCATGAGCTGGCAGAGCATAGCGCTGGATCTGGGCTGGACCCTCGGCAAAGTGAGCCTGTTCGTGGCGCTGATGATGGTGGTGGGCAGCCGCTTCATCCCCTGGCTGCTGACCCACACCGCCAGCACCGGCTCGCGCGAGCTGTTCACCCTGGCGGTGCTGACCTGCTCCCTTGGCATCGCCTTCGGCGCGGTCAAGCTGTTCGGCGTCTCCTTTGCCCTCGGCGCCTTCTTCACCGGCATCGTCATGAACCGCTCCGAGCTGAGCCACCGCGCCGCCAACAACACCCTGCCGCTGCAGGACGCCTTCGCCGTGCTGTTCTTCGTCTCGGTGGGCATGCTGTTCAACCCGGCGGTGCTGCTGACCGAGCCGCTGGCGGTGCTGGCCACCCTGTTCATCATCATGTTCGGCAAGTCGGCGGCGGCCTACGCCATCGTGCGGCTGTTTCGCTACAGCAAGCGTACCGCCCTCACCATCTCCGCCAGTCTGGCCCAGATCGGCGAGTTCTCCTTCATCCTCATCGGGCTGGCCATAGTGCTGAAACTGGTGCCGGAAGGAGCCCGTGACCTGATCCTGGTGGGTGCCAGCCTCTCCATCATGCTCAACCCGCTGGTGTTCAACGCCGTCGAGCGCTACCTGGAGAAACAGCCGGACGCCGACAACACCCAGGTGCTGGCCGAGTGCACATGCCCGCCGGTGGAGATGAAAGGCCACACCATACTGGCGGGCTATGGCCGGGTCGGCCGTCTGCTGGTGAACGGCCTGCAGCAGGCCGGGCGCGAGCTGGTGGTGATCGAGCAGGATCCGCACCGGCTGGAGAGCCTGCGCCAGGCCGACATTCCCCACGTCAACGGCAACGTGGCCGATGACGAGGTGCTGTGCCGCGCCGCCATCGCCGACGCCAGCTGGCTGCTGGTGGCCATCCCCAACAGCTTCGAGGCCGGCGAGGCCATCGCCCAGGCCAGGCTCATCAACCCGACCATCCGGGTGATCGCCCGTGCCCACAGCGACGACGAGGTGAGCTTTCTCACCAGGCAGGGGGCAGACAAGGTGATCATGGGGGAGCGGGAGATAGCCCTCGGCATGCTGGCCCAGGCGACCGCCTGAACCCGCATTCAGATGCAGAAGAGGGGCACAGCCCCTCTTTTTTATGCCTCTTTGTATACCCGCGCTTTTGGGCACCCAGGCCCCTCCTCACCCATTCCCGCCGGCGTTTCGCGCCGATATGGCATAGTTTGACTCCCTTTGTCAGCCCCCCAGGTCAGGGCCGAGCGCCGCTGCTGCCGCGAGCACGCTGCGCACATCCCCCTCACCAGCACAAAGCTCCGCCAGCCACCCTCGCCGGCCCGCAGTAGACAGCAGATCCTGCAGCGGCCCCCACCGGACGGGGGTAGGGTCGCGCCAGATGGTCAAATTCCGAGGTCTGCCTCCTTAGCTAGACTGGGCCAGTCGTCTTATGACACCCATTTGGCACATGTGCCCACAACCAATCTGGAAGGATCCGCCATGAAACCCTTGTTGACTGCCCTCTTGCTCCCCCTGCTGCCCCTCGCCGTACAGGCCGCCGAGCCCGTCTGGATCACGGTCGGTGCCGACAGCGGCGTCGAACTCAAACAGGTGAAGGCCAAGCTGGCCCCCCTGTTCAGCGCCAGCGGCGCCCCCATCCAGCTGGCCCAGGTCGAGGCGAGCGAGCTCGGCACCCTCTCCCACCTGATGCACGAAGGTCACCAGCGCTGCGGCGGCTACGTGGTGCACAGTACCCTGGCCGACGCCCTGCAGAGCATGGCCCAGCCCATCAGCCAGAACCTGTTCAGCGCCCCGCCGCTGACCCAGGGAGCCAGCGTCAACCGGCTGCTGCCCTATCTGGATCAGGGCAACATAGTCGGTACCATCAGCCAGCTCGCCAGCTGGCGCAACCGCTACTACACCACCACCACGGGGGTGCAGTCGGCGGACTGGGTGGCCGGCCAGTGGCAGACCCTGAGCGCGACCCTGCCCTGGGCCAGCGTCAGCCGGGTCAAGCACAGCGGCTATCCGCAGCAGTCCGTGGTGCTGACCCTCAAGGGCAGCCGCTATCCGGACGAAGTGGTGGTGCTCGGCGGTCACCTCGACTCCACCGCGGGCTCGGCCCCCAACAGCCGCACCCTGGCCCCCGGCGCCGATGACGATGCCTCCGGCATCGCCACCCTGACCGAGGTACTGCGGGTCATCGCCGAGCAGGGTCGCCAGCCGGAGCGCACCCTGCAGTTCATCGGCTATGCGGCGGAAGAGGTGGGGCTGCGCGGCTCCAAGGACATCGCCACCCGCTACAAGGCGGCCAACACCAAGGTACTGGCGGCGCTGCAGCTGGACATGACCAACTACCAGGGCTCGGCGGAAGACATCGTCTTCATGACCGACTACACCGACAAGGGGCTGACCAGCTATCTGGCCCAGCTGCTCGACGCCTATCTGCCCCAGATCCGCTACGGCTATGACAGCTGCGGCTACGGCTGCTCGGATCACGCCTCCTGGCACAATCAGGGCTACCCGGCCGCCATGCCGTTCGAGTCGCGCTTCAACGACTACAACCCCAACATCCACACCGCCCGGGACACCTTGCAGAACTCGGATCCCTCGGCTGCCCACGCCCTCAAGTTTGCCCAGCTGGCCACCAGCTTCGCCATCGAGATGGGCAAGATAAACTGAGCCGCCAAGGCGCGGTGACGCACCCAACACAAGAGGGAGGCCAGGCCTCCCTCTCTTCTTTTCAAACCTGCCGCTCAGGGCTGTCAATTCGTCCCGGCAAGCGGGAGATTGGAGCGCGGCAAGCCTGGCTGCGCGTGGGCCGTGGCGGCCTGCGCATGCAGCCTTTCAAGGCGCTCGAACGCGCGCAGCGTGCCATCGCGAGGAGCGGGATCGGCCGGCCAGCAGCTGGCGGGCAGCGCCTGCACACCCAGCAGGGCGACGGACAACAGCAGCAGATAAGGGACCATCTTGCAGCACTCCGGTGGCAGCAGAGTGTCTATTCTTGTCGGGGACCGATGACGGTTTGATGAAGGGACGGGATCGTCATTTTACAACATTTGACGAAGCGGGCCGGCGCCGAGATACATATGGCGACATTTATGCCAAATCTGCGCTGACCAGTTAATTTATGCCCTAAAAAGTAGCCGGGAGGAAAACGTTATCCCTGAAAAGAAAACGTTATCTGGTCAAAACGTTGTTTCTGGATCATAAAAAGTATCCAAAAACTGGTGTATATTGCACGGCGGAAACTCCTTAACCATGAAGACTGACATGAAAAAGACCAAAATCGTCTGCACCATCGGTCCCAAGACCGAATCCAAAGAAATGCTGGCCAAGATGCTGGACGCCGGCATGAACGTCATGCGCCTGAACTTCTCCCACGGCGACTACGCCGAGCACGGTGGTCGCATCAGCAACCTGCGCGCTGTCATGGCCGAAACCGGCAAGCACGCAGCCATCCTGCTGGACACCAAGGGTCCGGAAATCCGTACCATCAAGCTGGAAGGCGGCAACGACGTGGCTCTGGTCGCTGGCCAGACCTTCACCTTCACCACCGACCAGACCGTGGTTGGCAACAAAGACAAAGTCGCCGTGACCTATGCCGGTTTCGCCAACGACCTGCGCGTCGGCAACCGCATCCTGGTTGACGATGGCCTGATCGGTCTGGACGTCATCGAAATCACCGAGCGCGAAGTTGTCTGTAAAGTACTGAACAACGGCGATCTGGGCGAGAACAAAGGCATCAACCT
The DNA here is from genome assembly GCF_041402265.1 of Aeromonas sp. S15(2024). Classification (NCBI taxonomy): domain Bacteria; kingdom Pseudomonadati; phylum Pseudomonadota; class Gammaproteobacteria; order Aeromonadales; family Aeromonadaceae; genus Aeromonas; species Aeromonas sp. S15(2024). Next base: position 464,465 of record NZ_JBGLQY010000002.1, read on the forward strand.
GCCGGGCGTCTCCATCAAGCTGCCGGCCCTGGCCGAGAAAGACAAGCGCGATCTGATCTTCGGTTGCGAGCAGGGTGTTGATTTCGTTGCCGCCTCCTTCATTCGCAAGAAAGAAGACGTGCTGGAAATCCGTGAGCACCTGAAAGCCCACGGTGGCGAGAACATCCAGATCATCTCCAAGATCGAAAACCAGGAAGGCCTGGACAACTTCGACGAAATCCTGGCTGTCTCCGACGGCATCATGGTTGCTCGTGGCGACATGGGTGTCGAAATCCCGGTTGAAGAAGTGATCTTCGCCCAGAAGATGATCATCGAGAAGTGCAACAAAGCCCGCAAAGTGGTCATCACCGCCACCCAGATGCTGGACTCCATGATCAAGAACCCGCGTCCGACCCGCGCCGAAGCCGGTGACGTGGCCAACGCCATCCTGGACGGTACCGACGCAGTCATGCTGTCCGGTGAGTCCGCCAAGGGCAAATACCCGCTGGAAGCCGTGACCATCATGGCCACCATCTGCGAGCGTACCGATGCCGTGATGCTGTCCAACCTGTCTGCTGCCAACGACAGCAACAAGCTGCGCATCACCGAAGCCGTATGTAAAGGCGCGGTAGAGACCTCCGAGAAGCTGGACGCCCCGCTGATCGTGGTTGCCACCGAAGGCGGCAAGTCTGCCAAGGCCATCCGCAAGTACTTCCCGAAAGCCTGGATCCTGGCCATCACCACCAACAAGAAGACCGCAGCCCAACTGGTACTGACCAAGGGTGTGGTTGCTCACGTGGTTGACAGCATCGCCTCCACCGACGATTTCTATCGCATCGGCAAAGAAGCGGCGCTGGCCAGCGGCATGGGTCTGAAGGGTGACGTGGTTGTCATGGTCTCCGGTGCCCTGGTACCGAGCGGCACCACCAACACCGCTTCTGTTCACGTTCTTTAATCGGAACTGAACAAGCTGAAAACGGCGCCCGCGGGCGCCGTTTTTTTTATCTCGCCCCCCTGCTGCCCCTTTCTGCCCGGTGTTAGAATCCACGCGGATTTAATCCAAGTGGGACATCTCCCGAATATCGCGTAATAACCCGGAAGTTTTATGCTCTCAATACCGTTCAAAAGAGCCTCGGCCACCCTGTTGCCGCTGCTCTGCTTACTCGTCAGTCTCTGCGCCCCGCAAGCCATGGCGCAGGACGTGCCCCAACGTACCAGCGTACAACGGGCACTCGACGCCCTTGGCAAGTCGGACACCCTCACCGTCAGCCAGCAGGCCGACCAGAAATTCCTGACCGACACCCTCTCCCTGCTCGACAGCATCGAGAAAGAGAAGAGCAAGGCCAGAAGCCAGAACGAGCGCGTCCGCTCCCTGCCGGCCGAGCTGCGCGACATCAGCGCCAGACTGGATGCCCTGACCCAGGGCAAGAGCGCCGAGCAGATCAAGAGCGAATACGCCAGCATGAGCCTGAGCGAGCTGGAGAGTCGCCAGCCCGACGTCATGGCCAACATGCAGGATGCCCAGGAGGCCCTCGGCACCATCGGCAGCCAGCTCACCAACCTGCAGACCCTGCCGGAGCGGGCCCAGGCCAGCATGAGCCGCGCCTATCAGCGCAGCCAGGAGATCCGTACCCGCCTCAACGCCGGTGACGGGGTGAGCAGCGCCGAGAAGATGAAGCTCAATGTCGAGCTGGCCCTGCTGGATCTGCAGCTGGCCAACCTGCAGAAGGAACTGGACAACCGCACCAGCATGCAGGATCTGGCGGTCAAACAGCGCGACTACCAGACCGCCCGCCTCGCGAGCGAAGAGCAGAAGCTGCAACTGCTGCAGGAGCAGAGCAGTGCCAAGCGCCTGGGCGACACTGAGAAGACCGCCGAACAGACCGGTGAGCTGGTGGCCGCCGCCGACAGCCCGCTGGTGCAAAAGGAGCAGGAGCTCAACCACCAGCTCAGCCAGCAGCTGGTCAGCGCCACCGCCAGCCTCAACTCGCTGGTGCAGAAGAACCTGCAGGCCAAGAGCTGGCTGGAGCGCGGCACCCAGACCGAACGAAACCTCAACGAACAGGTGCAGATGCTCAAGGGCAACCTGCTGCTGTCGCGCATCCTCTATCAGCTCTACCAGCAGCTGGAGTCCTCCCCCTCCACCCTGGTGAAGAACCTGGAGGAGCAGATCGCCGACCTGCACCTGGCCCAGTTCGAACTGAGCCAGCAGCGTGACCAGCTGTTCCAGAAGACCCAGTATCTGGACAACCTGATCGCCAATAGCAGCGAGCCGGTGAGCGAGGAGGACAGAGCCAGCCTCTCCAAGCTGCTCGACACCCGCATCAGCCTGCTCGACCAGCTCAACCGCCAGCTGGATGCCCAGCTGACCAACGCCATCAGCCTGCAGCTGACCCAGCAGCAGCTGGCGCGGATCTACTCCTCCATCGAGTTCACCCTGCAGCAGCACATCTTCTGGGTGAGCAGCAACAAGCCCATCGACGGCAAGTGGTTCATCAGCTGGCCGGCCCAGGCCTACAAGCAGGCCTCCGACTGGGTGCTGAAACCGGACTGGAGCGGCTGGGGTGAAACCTTGCTGCCCATCACTCTGCTGGCCCTGCCGCTGCTGCTGATAGGTGGCCTGCTGATCTGGAAGCGCCCGACGCTGATCGAGCGACAGAAGAAGATCACCAAGGATCTGGGGCGTTTTCGCCAGGACAGCCAGTGGCACACCCCGGCAGCCCTCTGCTATACCGTGCTGCAACGCCTGCCGGGCAGCCTGTTCATTCTGGCTGCCGGCCTGCTGCTGACTGACTGCGGTTTGCTCAGTTCCAAGCTGATTTTCCAGATCACCCTCAACCTGGCGCTCGGTTATCTGGTGTTCAGCGTCTATCTGGCGGTGATGCGGCCGGGCGGCATCGCCGAGAGCCACTTCCGCATTCCGAAAGCCGATCTGCAGGCCAAGCGCACCAGCATGCGCTACCTCTGGGTGCCCTTGCTGCCGCTCATCATGCTGTCGACCAAGGCGGTGGTGGAACCCTCCTCCCTTGGCAACGACGTGGTGGGTCAGGCGCTGACCCTGGCCCTGCTGGGGCTGGCCGCCTACCTGGTGTTCCCCATCTCCCGCGCCCGCATCAAGGGCGAGGCGAGCATGCAGCAGTCCATCACCGCCATCGCCCTGGCGCTGGCACCGGTGGCGCTGATCGTGCTGGTGGGACTGGGCTACTACTACACCGCCCTCAAGCTGACCGGCCGGCTGATCGAGTCCTTCTACCTGCTCATCCTCTGGAGCCTGGTCTATCGTACCGCCCTGCGCGGCCTCGAGCTCGCGGCCCGTCGCCTGGCCTATCGCCGTGCGGTGGCCAAACGCGAACACAAGGCCCAGGAGGATGCGGAAGGGGGAGATACCATCGAAGAGCAGCCCATGGATCTGGAGGATGTCAGCCAGCAGTCGCTGCGTCTGACCCGTACCGTGCTGTTGCTGATCTTCGGCGTCGCCTTCTACTGGCTCTGGTCCGATCTGGTGGCGGTCTTCTCCTACCTCGACAGCATGGTGCTGTGGCACCGCACTGAAGGGACAGGGGCCAATGCCGTGATGTTCCCGATCAGCCTGAGCGACGTGCTGATAGGCTTCCTGCTGCTGGGCGGCGCCTGGTCGCTGGCCCGCAACCTGCCGGGTCTGCTGGAAGTGCTGGTGCTCTCCAAGCTGAACCTGGCCCAGGGCACGGCCTACGCCATCACCACCATGCTCAACTACGTGCTGATCGGGGTCGGCTCACTGACCGCCCTCTCCATGATGGGGGTACAGTGGGACAAGCTGCAGTGGGTCGCCGGTGGTCTGTCGGTCGGTATCGGTTTTGGCATGAAGGAGATCCTCTCCAACTTCGTCTCCGGCATCATCATACTGTTCGAGCGTCCGGTGCGGATCGGTGACACCGTCACCATCGGCTCCTTCTCCGGCACCGTCTCGCGGATCCGCATTCGCGCCACCACCCTGACCGACTTCGACCGCAAGGAGGTGATCATCCCCAACCAGCAGCTGATGACCGAGCGGCTCATCAACTGGTCGTTGAGCGATACGGTCACCCGGGTCATCGTACGGGTAGGTGTGGCCTACGGTTCGGATCTGGAGCTGACCCGCACCCTGCTCAAGCAGGCGGCGGACGAGAACAGCCGCGTGCTCAAGGATCCGGCGCCCATCGTCTACTTCCTCACCTTCGGTGCCAGCACCCTGGATCACGAGTTGCGCTTCTTCGTGAGCGAGCTCGGCGATCGCAACCCGGCGGTGGACGAGCTGAACCGCAAGATAGACCAGCTGTTCCGCGAAAACAGCATCGAGATCGCGTTCAACCAGATGGATGTCTACATCAAGAACATGAAGGACGAAGAGCAGAAGGTGGAGTCCGACTCCGCTCAGCCTCCCGCCCTGCCGGGCCCCCAGCCCGGTTAAGACAGCTCCTCATCTCGTTCGAAGGCCCCGCAAGGGGCCTTTTTTGTGTCGGTGGCCCACCGCCTGCGCTGGTTTTGTGACGGGCTGGCCAGAATGGGGCACGGTTTGTCGCTAGCCTGAAGCGCTTGCCTCCCCGGATGACGGGGCCTGCCAATCCCGGCCGGCCGCGATACACTGAGGAGCCGACCCCCACATTTGCCAAGGTGCGCCATGAGTTCCCAACCCTCTCTGCTCTCTTTTCTCGGCTCTCCCCTACTCGGAGTGGCCGCCACCTATGTCGACCCCGCCAGCAAGGAGACCGGCGTCTACATCTGCGGGGTCGAGATCCAGCCAGACGACGAGCTGCTGCTGACCTTCCCCAAGGGGCACCAGCTGGCGGTGGGGGAGAAGATCACCCTGCATCTGGACAACCGCACCGGGGTCGACGAGTACGACGCCTCCTTGAGCGTCTATCGCGTCTCCTACAAGGGGGTTATCGCCCGCACCGCTCCGGACAGGGTGCAGGTCACCCCGCTGCAGTTCGAGCTCTGGTACGGCAACCGGGTGGTCTACGGCTTCGCCCAGCCGGGCTATCAACATCCGGCCGATGAACGCCCCGCTCGCGAGCTGCCCGTCACCCCGCTCACCGGCCTGCCGGTGCCTGACTTGCGTGAGGTTGAGAACAAGATCGGAGTGCTGGTGACCCGGGCCCAGTCCCAGCCCCACACCACGGTACTGGCGTTTCTCTCCTCCGATGAGGACGACATCTTCTTCATCACCTTCCCCGAGACCTTCAAGTCGCAGTTGCTCAAGCGCGACGGCCGCTGCCACTTCGCCATCGACTCGCGGGCGGTGTTCACCTACACCCGCGCCATTGAGTGGAACTACACCATCATCGCCGCCGATGCTTACCAGATCCCGCAGGATCACCCGCTGTTCGAACCTATCCGCGCCGCTTTCGTGCAGAAGAACCCGTGGGAAGTGGGCTTTTTCAGCCACCCGCAGGTGGAGCTCTACCACCTCAAGGCCCGCCAGGTGGTCTGCCCGGGCCGGGCAAAAGAGTAGGCCCAGCCGGGCGCGAAAGAGGATAAGATGGCCTGCGGTTGCCCATGACAAGGAGTGAGAAACAGATGCAGCAGGTCGTTTATGTGGCGAGCCCCGCCAGCCAGCAGATCCACGTATTTGCCTTGGCCGATACTGGGGAGCTCACGCCATTGCAGGTGGTCGACACCCCGGGCCAGGTCCAACCGCTGGTGATCAGCCCGAACGGGCGCTGGCTCCATGCCGCCGTGCGCCCCGATTTCGCCCTGATAAGCTATCGCATCGAGGCCGATGGCCGGCTGGAAACCCAGGGTTCGGCACCGCTGGCGGGCAGCGTCTCCCACACCGCCATCTCGGCCGACGGCCGCTTCCTGCTGGCGGCCTCCTATGCCTTCAATCAGGTTACCGTCTCCGCCATCGGCGCCGACGGCCGGGCAGCGCCCCCCCACCAGCAGCTCGACGGCTTGCAGGCCGCCCATTCGGTCACCCTGCTGCGTGCAAATAAACAGGGCGAGCAGGAGGTGCTGGTCGCCTGCCTCAAGGAGGATTGCATCCGCCGCTTTCTGCTCTGTAAGGAGGGGAGGCTGCGCCCCCATCCGCTGGGGGATCTGGCGACCGCCAGCGGCGCCGGGCCGCGCCATCTTGCGCGGCACCCGAGCAATGGCGACCTCTATTGCCTCAACGAGCTCGACTGCACCATCAACCGCTACCGACCCACCGCCGATGGCGGGATCCGGCTCTGTCAGAGCCTCTCCATGCTGCCAGCCGGTTATCAGGGGGAGCGCTGGGGGGCGGACCTGCACGTGACACCCGACGGGCGTTTTCTCTACAGCAGCGAGCGGGCCAGCAGCCTGCTGACCCAGTTCGCCATCGCACCGGATGGCGAGCTCGGCGTAGTCGGCCACTTCCCGACCGAGACCATGCCCCGCGGTTTTGCCATCGACCAGAGCGGCCACTGGCTGCTGGCGGCCGGGCAGGCTTCCCACCAGCTGGCGGTGCATCGCATCGACCCGATCAGCGGTGCCCTGACCCTGCTGGCACGCTATCACGTGGGGGACGGGGCCATGTGGGTGCTCGTACTGGCACGCCATCAGCCATGATCAACAGACAGCAAAAAGCCATGGCAATGCCATGGCTTGCAAACCAGCGCACAGGGTTACTTTGCGGAGATCTCTGCCAGAAAACCGACCAGGCGTTGCCAGGCAAGGGCATCGGCTTCGGCGTGGTACCTGTCTGATCCAAACACACTGAATGCGTGAGGGGCGCCACTGTAACTGGTCGCTTCATGGCTGATGCCGGCCCTCTCCAGCTCGCCGATCAGGGCGGCAAACTGCCCCAGGCTGACCGCCTCGTCAGCACTGCCATGCTGTATCAGCACACGTCCCCTGACCTGTTGGTAGTTCTGACCTGGCGGTGTCTCCAGCCCGCCATGCACGCTCACTGTACCGTGCAGATCCGCCCCGCTGCGGGCCAGCTCCAGCACGGCGGCTCCTCCGAAACAGTAACCGAGCGCCACGACCTTTTCCGGTTTGCCTCCCAACCTCGTGGCCTCGGCCAGCGCCCCGGCGAGCAGGGCCCGCATGCTCGCCCTGTCCTGGTATAGTGCCCCTGTCAGCCGCTTTTTATCCTCCACCGTAGTGGGTCTCACGCCAACGCCGAACAGATCGGCGGCAAACACCCGGTAACCCAAGGCCGCCAGCATGTCGGCACGCTTCATTTCATACCCGGTCAACCCATCCCAGTCATGGACCAGCAGCACCAGAGTTGACTGCTGACTGGCCCCCGCCAGATGATAACCTTCGAACGTCCGCCCTTCGACCTGATACCTGATTGACCCGGCCTGCAACCCTCCTGCCCACAGAGCCCAGAGCAGGACAAGCATCCTGGTTATTCCCATCATCCACTCCTCTGCCTGGACGGCCAGCTCGCTGACGCTAGGCTCTCACACCCTGAACTGTTTGAGCAGGCTGTCCAACTGAGCCGACAGCTGGCGCAAATCACTGCTGGCATCGGCTACCTGCCCCACCCGCGCCGCACTGTCGTTGTTGAGCCCGGCAATGCGATTGACGCTGTTGCTGACCTCTTCCGCCACCGAGTGCTGCTCTTCCGAGGCCTGGGCGATATACATGTTCATTTCACGGATAAGGCCGACCTGGGTCTTTATCTTCTCTACCGAGAGCTGCACGTCGGCGGCTTGCGCCCCCGCCTGGGAGGCCTTGTCCTGACTTTGCTGCATACCTGACACCAGATTGTGGGTCGCCTGCTGCAAGCGTGCGATACTGGCGCTGATCTCCTCGGTCGACTGGCGTGTACGGCCGGACAGCGTTCTCACCTCATCGGCCACCACGGCAAATCCGCGCCCCTGATCCCCGGCTCTGGCCGCCTCAATGGCGGCATTGAGGGCCAGCAGATTGGTCTGTTCGGCAATGCCGTTGATCACTTCGATGATGTTGCCGATGCTGCTGCTCTCGCTCGACAAGGAGCGGATCAGGTTGGCGACCCGCTCCACCTCGCCGACCAGCTGATGAATGGCTTCATTGGCCTGGCCGGCCAGCTTGTAACCCTGCTCCACATAGAGGCTGGCTTCATCGGTCGCACCGGATGTCTTGACCGCATTGCCCGCCACTTCCTGTACCGCATGGCTCATCTGGGTGATGGCGGTCGCGACCTGATCCAGCTCTGACTGCTGTTCGGCGCTGCCATGCCGGGTATCGGTCGCCAGCGAATCGCACAGCTCCGCCGTCTGCAAGACGCCTGCCGACAGGGTGTTTATCTCCGACACCGTCCCCTGCAGCTTGGCAATGAATTGATTGATGTTGCCAGCCAGCGCCCCCATCTCGTCATGCCGGCGGATCTTGAGGCGCTGGGTCAGATCCCCATCTCCCTGGGCCAGATCGAAGACTGCGGAGTTCATCTGCCGCAAGGGGCGCAGCACATTGCGATGGATCAAGACCATCAGCAACAGGATGATGCCGACGTCCAGCACCACTATCTGCCAGACGGTGGTGATGAGCAGATGGCGCAACTGGATCAAAATGGCCCGATCACTGCTGACCACCAGCAGATTGGCCACCGTCTTGAGCTGGCCGTTGTCGTCGTAGACCAGCTCATGGCTGGCATGGCTGCCCAGATCGGCAGGCAGCTTTGCCACCACCTGAATTTCACCGGCATCATCACGGACAAACCCCGCAACCAGCTTGTCCTTGTTGACCACCAGCAGGCTGCTAAGCGCATCCGTGGCCAGCTCGGATTTGAGGGATGCCTCGACAAAAGCCGATTCGTAATTCCACAGCGGACCAGGCAAGGAGAGCTGCAACCGGCTGATGGCCTGCTCGACCATCTCGGCCTGTCTGCGGTAGCTCTCCTCCCTGGCGGCGTTGTAGTTATATCCACCAAACAACACCAGCAGCAGACTCACCGACAGGGAGGTCAGCACGGCAATCCTGAACGTCAGACTATTCCAACCCATGGTTCCCTCCCGATATCGGCAACGACATCTTGTTACAACTTAATGGTACTTGGCATTGATCTTGTCGATGGTGCCATCCGCCTTCATGGCGGCCAGGATCTCGTTGAGCTTGTTGATGAGCTCATCCGGGGCTTCCTTGTTGAAAGCCAGGCTCATCTGGGTTTCCTTGAACACAAACACCGGCTTGGGACTTGACGTCTTCTCCTGGGCGGCCAGATAGGGGGCCAGGTACTCCCCGGTCGCCCAGAGATCGATGCGACCAGCCTCCAGTTTCTTCACGTTGGCGGTATCGTTGGCCGCCAGCTGCAGCTTGCCAAACCCTTGCGCCTTGAGATATTCGGCAGCGGCATCACCGTTGTAGCCCCCAACCGAATACTGCTTCGCATCTTCCAAGGAGTTGACCGTGATGGTGGAAGACGGATTGGCAAAGAAAACCCAGTTGTTGTTGACCAGCGGCCCGACCCACTTGAAGAGGTTTTCCCGCTCCGGCGTGCGCGTGGTGGAGTACAGGGCGGTATTGGGCGTGCTGAGGGTATCTTCGTAGGCACGCTTCCAGGGCATCATGCTCAGCTTGTATTCGAGCCCGGCCCGCTTGAACAGCTCCTCCACCACCTCCGTGGAGAGGCCGACTATCTTGCCCCCCTCCCCCTGCATGTTGAACGGCGGATAATCCTCGGTCATCACGTTCAAGGGTGCCGCCTGTACGGCTCCCAGCGCCAGCACCGAAGAGGCCGAGAACAGGGCGCTTTTCCACAACAGTTGATATTTCATTGCAACCTCACTTTGCTCACAGCTCGTCCCTCAATGTCCGCACCAGTCGATGTGCGGACCCTTACGACCCTTATCGGATCGTGCCGGCTTGCACGGTTTGCCGCGCCTTCGTCATGTCGGCGGCAAGCAGATGGGGTGGTTTAACAGGGTGCAACGGCCAGAACAGCATCATAAGAAGAAAGGAAGATGCATCCCATGATGGGGGGCGTAAACGCCTCTTTTTTCATACTGATCCGCACAGCACAGTGTCAAACCTGACCTTTAGCAAAGGTCAGGAACAGGGATCCGTCAAATGGTGCCCTGGCCAGACAGGCTTCAATCAACCCCTCTTTTGAGGCTGGCGGATACTCTCGGACGACAACGCCTGCTGGTGAGCAAGCTATTGACTTTATACATATTAACGCCTCCACCGACCCAGCGATGTGCCAGATGGCGGAAAAGAGAGAGGCCACCCTGAGGTGGCCTCTGCAAGACAGGGATACGCCGTCCGTTCACTCAATCCTTGGCGCTCTCCATGGCACCCTCTTCGGAGTGCTGGGGCAGGATGAGGTTGAGCAGGATGGCGGCCACCGAGGCCAGACCCACGCCCGCCAGGGCGAAGTCACCGATCTTCATCTCCAGCGCGCCGACACCCACGGTCAGGGTCACCGCCACGATGGCGATGTTGCGCGACAGCCCCAGATCCACCTTGGACTCCACCAGGGTCTTGAGACCGATGGCGGCAATGGATCCGAACAGCAGCAGCATGATGCCGCCCATCACCGGCATCGGGATGGAGGTGAGCAGGGCGTTGAACTTGCCGAAGAAGGCCAGAATGATGGCGAACACCGCAGCCCAGGTCATGGTGACCGGGTTGAAGTTGCGAGTGATCATCACGGCACCGGTCACTTCGGCATAGGTGGTGACGGGAGGGCCACCGATGAAGCCGGCGAAGCAGACGCCGATGCCGTCACCGGCCAGGGTACGGTGCAGACCCGGGTTCTTGGTGTAATCCTTGCCAGTCACGCCACCGATGGCCAGCACGCCGCCGATGTGCTCGATGCAGGGGGCAATGGCCACCGGCAGCATGAACAGCGCCGCAGCCCAGTTGATCTCCGGGGTCACGAAGTGGGGCAGCGCCAGCCAGGGGGCGTTGACCATGCCGTCGAAGCTCACCTGACCCATCAGCACGGCAGAGACATAGCCCGCAATCACGCCACACAGGATGGGGATGAGCTTGATCCAGCCCTTGCAGAATACCGCCGCAATCAGGGTGACCGCCAGCGAGATGCCGGCCAGGGTCAGCGCCGTCGAGGCAGGCATCACCTGCTCACCGCCGGCACGGCCCATGGCCATGTTGCAGGCCACCTGGGCCACCGACAGGCCGATCACCATGATCACCGGGCCGATCACCACAGGCGGTAGCAGTTTGTGCACAAAGCCCATGCCGCGGGCGCGAATGAGCGTGGCCAGGATGAAGTACATGAAACCGGCGGCAAACAGACCGAACATGGTGGAGGGCAGGCCCCAGGTCTGAGTGGCGTAAATGATGGGGGCGATGAAGGCAAAGCTGGAACCGAGGAAAATCGGGACCTGGCGGCGGGTGCAGAGCTGGAACAACAGGGTGCCTACACCGGCGCCAAGCAGGGCCATGGAGGGGTTCAGTCCGGTGAGCAGGGGCACCAGCACCATGGCACCGAAGGCGACAAACAGGATTTGCAGCCCGGCGACGCTTTGCTTGACTAAGGAAAACATGGATGTCCTTAATTTTTTGATAACTGACAGGGATATTTGACACTTTTCAGTTATCACAAGACTTTTTCAAGGCACTGAATGAGCCATTCGGCGTCATTTGTTGCCTCTTACTGCTTGGGGAGGGCAGGAAACTGGCTTTTTAGGCGGGATTCGTTGCTACAAGCATCGAGGAAGCGATTTTACGCACTTTTATGGCCGGCGCCAATCGTTTTTCCATGCTGTTTTGTTTGTCAATGGCTCCCCTGCCCCTCCATCAGCCCGCCCTATACTTGATGACATGAACCCAGCCGGACAAGGAGTCCCCCATGTCACTGCCCGCTTTCAAGCCCAGCCAGCGCCGACTGCTGGTGGGTTCGGCCATCGCCCTGGCCCTGTTTGCCACCCCGCTGAGCTATGACTTCAGCCACCATCAGTGGCAGGTGAATCAGGCCTATGCCAAGTCCTGTTTCGTGACCGGCACCCCCATCCTGATGGCCGACGGAGAGGAACGTCCCATCGAGACCCTGCAGGCCGGTGAACGGGTGCGGGATCAATATGGCTGCAGCAACCTCATCCTCGCGGTCGAGCGGGTGCTGCTGGGAGCGCGCCGGCTCTACGGGATAAACCGGCTGGCTCCCTTCTTCACCGCCGAGCACCCCTTCCTGACCACCCGCGGCTGGGCGGCCATCGCGCCGGCCATGACCCGCACCGAAAACCCGACCCTCGCCGTGCTGCCGCTCTTTACCGGCATGCATCTGCTGGGTTGGTCAGAACACGTCTGCGCTGGCAACCTGGCGCTGGCCCCTCACCCCACCCCGCTGCTGGTGGAGTCCCTCTGCTGGATTGACGCCCCACCCACCACTGCACTGTTCAACCTAATCCTGGATGGCAGCCACAGCTATGTCGCCAATGGGCTGATCGTTCACAACAAGGATGGCGACGGCAATGGCGGAGGGGGTGGTAGCAGTGGTGGTGGTGGAAGCAGTGGTGGAAGCAGCAGCGGTGGAGGTGGCAGTGACAGCGACGGCGGCAGCAACAGTGGCGGTGGTGGCAGTGACAGCGACGGCGGCAGCAACAGTGGCGGCGGCAGTGACAGCGATGGTGGCAGCCATGGCAGTGACGACAACGGCGGTGGGGAGCACGCCGGCGGCGAGCAACATGCCGGAGGGGATCGCCATGCCGGTGGTGAACAGCATGGCGGCGGGGAGCGTCACGCCGGCGGCGATCGTCACGGTGGTGGACGTGGCCTCGGCAATGGCCTCGATGACAACGGAGTGGACGCCGTCGATGCCAACGGCAACGAGATCCGGGGCGATGGCACGGTCGACGACAACGGCATGGATGCCGTCGATGCCAATGGCAACGAGATCCGGGGCGACGGCACGGTCGACGACAACGGCATGGATGCCGTCGATGCTGACGGCAACAAGCTGCGGGGGGATGGCACGGTCGACGATCGCGGCCAGACCCTGACCGATGCACAGGAGCAGGCCCTGATCCAGCAAGGGTTCAACAGCAAGGAGCAACCATGAGCCGTTATCTGCTGATCTGCCTGGCGCTGTGGCTGTCCGCCTGTGCCACCCAGCCAGTCGCCCCGCTCTACCACCAGATGGACAAGCAGGACGTGGCGCTCGCCAACCAGGCGCTGGCAGAGGCGCTGCAAACCCGTCCCAAGGGTCAGAGTCTCACCTGGTTCAACCCCGCCAGCCGCCACTCGGGCAGCGTCACGCCGCTGCGCACCTTTCGCCATCCCAACGGTCTCTGGTGTCGCGACTATCGCGAGCAGCTCTATATAGGCCAGGCCAGCCAGCAGTGGCAGGACACCGCCTGCCGCAGCAAGGCGGGGCACTGGCTGCCGCTGCGCGGCTGACAAGATAGCTGACCGCTCAGGTGACAAAACAAGAGGGGTGGCCATGGCCACCCCTCTTCTATTGCAAGCTTGCGTCCGTCATACCCGGCGGTAGGGCAGATAGACCGGCTCCCACATGTGGTTGAGAATGTGCTGCTGCAGATCCTGACCGATCAGCGGGTGGGAAGGATCCCGCCGCACTATGTCCTTGAGCACCGCCGTCGCTACGTGCACCGAGATGCTGCGCAGCTCGCGAATGCGCGGATAGACGGCCCCCTTCGCCAGGTCCACCTCGCTCACGCACTCCGCCAGCGCAAAGGCGGCTGTGGTAAAGATGTCCGGGGTGATCTCGCGGATCTGGCTGACGATGGCCGCCAGGCCCACTCCCGGGAAGATGAAGACGTTGTTGCCCTGGCCGACCCGAAACTCCTGCCCCTCGTAATGCACATCCTTGAACGGGCTGCCGGTGGCGACGATGGCCTTGCCCTGGCTCCAGCGATAGATATCCTCCGGTAGCGCCTCGCAGTTGGCGGTCGGGTTGGAGAGCGGGAACACCATGGGACGCGCGCAGTGGTTGAGCATCAGCTGGATATGTTGCTCCTTGAAGGCGCCACCGGCACCGCTGGTACCCAGCAGTACCGTGATGGGCACGTGGCGCAGCACGTCGGTCAGGTTGGCCTTGCCGGGCACTTCGGTGTCCCAGCCCGACAGCAACAGGCCCGGCTTGGCATAACGGCGCTTGTATTCGTCGAGCCCCTCACGGTTGTCACACACCAGCCCCTGGGTATCCAGAATGTAGATGCGATCGCGGGCCGCCTGGGGATCCAGCCCTTCGCGGATCATGCCCGCACAGATCTGATCCGCCACCCCGACCCCGCCGGCACCGGCGCCATAGACCAGGTAGTTCTGCTGGCCCAGGGTCTCGCCCTTGACCTTGACCGCCCCTATGATGCCCGCCAGCACCACGGCCCCGGTCCCCTGAATGTCGTCGTTGAACGACGGCAGGGACTGCTGATAACGGGAGAGGTTGTTGAAGGCGTTGGACTTGCTGAAGTCCTCCCACTGCAGCACCGCATTGGGGAAGTGGCGCTTGACCCCGGCCACGAACTTGTCGATGAAGTCGTCGTACTCCTTGCCGCGAATGCGCTTGTGGGGCTGGCCCAGATACATGGGGTCATCCAGCAGCGCCTGGTTGTCGGTGCCCACGTCCAGCGCGATGGGCAGGCAGCAGGCGGGGTGGATGCCGGCACCCAGGGTATAGAGGGAGAGCTTGCCGATGGGGATGCCCATGCCGCCCACCCCCTGGTCACCGATCCCCAGGATCCCCTGGCTGTCGGTCACGACTATGATGCGCACCGACTTGGCATCGAGATGACGGGCCAGGGAGCCCATGTCCTCGACATTCTTCGGGGTGATGTAGAGGCCGCGCGGCTTCTGGAAGCGGTGGCTGAACTCCTGACACGCCTTGCCCACGGTCGGGGTATAGATGTAGGGGGTCATCTCCTCCACGTGGCGTGCCAGCAGGGCGTAGAACAGAGTCTCGTTGCGATCCTGCAGGGCCCGCAGGTTCTGGTACTTCTCGATGTCGCTGCAGGCGCTCAAAAAGCCCTGATAAACCCGCTCAAGCTGGGCTTCAAACGTTTGAACCTGGGGAGGCAACAGGCCGTCGAGCTCAAAGTCGGCGCGCTCCTGTTCGGTGAAGGCGGTACCCTTGTTGAGGTTGCGATCGTTGAGCAGATCGGTGCCCGTCAGTGCAACGGGGCGAAAATCTTGTCCCTGTGCATCTTTCCACAGCAGATATTGTCCGGTAGCCATAGTCATTCTCTTTGATTTACGTGAAATTGCCGTTCGGCAGGAGAGCAAGACTCATAATGAAATCAATCATATGACGTTTGGTCGTTTCATTTTGTGAGCTTGGGCATACCCTGCGGCCAAAAACCGTGGCAGGACGGGATACGGCCTCATTCAGACCATGGTCGTCGGCCATGCTGCCACTGCAGCGGCGCTGAGCAGCAGGCATAACAAAGGGGCGCCGCAGCGCCCCCTCTCTTTCATTTTGATATCTCGGTCAATCTCAGCCGGACTTGCCCGTTTTAGGCTCGTCAAGCTGGTGCTTCACCTCTTCATACCAGAGGTCGTGGTGCTCCCTGGCCCAGGTCTCGTCCACCTCGCCGGTCACCATCCCCTCCAGCGCCCCTTCCAGCTGGAACAAGCCCATGTAGATATGGAAGATAAAACCGCAGATGAGGATCAGGGCGCCTACGATGTGGATGAAACTGGCCCACTCCATCTGGCGGCGCAGCTGGCCGAAGATGGGGAAGTCCAGAAACAGCCCGGTCGCCACCACGATGCCGCCAAACCAGATCAGCAGCCAGAAAATGGCCTTCTCGCCGCCGTTGGAGAAGCCCGCCGAGGGGTGACTCCCCTTGTGGGGTCCCAGCATGCCGCCCGCCTTCATGAACCACTGCACATCCACCATGTTGACGATGTTGTGGCGAAACCACTTGATGAGCACCCCCATCAGGCAGAGGAAGAAGAGCGGCCCCACATAGTTGTGGAACACCTTGGCGAACCAGATCCAGTTCTCCCACACCCCCATGCTCACCACCGGCTTGATGAAGTGCTTGCCGTAGATGATGGCCAGTCCCGACCCGGAGAGGGTCAGGAACATGGCCGCCGTGGTCCAGTGCAGCGCCCGATCGAGCCTGCTCCAGCGCTTGAGCTTGCGCCCGGTGCGCGGTTTGGAGAGCTTGGTCGGCCCCACCACCCAGTACATCAGGCCGCACATGGCCAAAGAGCCGAAGATGGCGATGGCACCCAGCGGCGACACCCATTTGGTTTTCACCTCGAACCAGAGCTGGCCCGGCACCGAGATGAGCACCCCGTGCTCCGGCGAGCGGGAGGTGGTCACCCCCTCCTGCCCATCCTTCACCGCGCGCCAGTAGTCGGCGCCGGCAAAGCCGATCGTCTCCTTCTGGGCATCGGCAAAGCCAGGTGCACTGAACAGCAGCAAGGCTGTCAGCAGCCCTGTCAGCCAGTGTCTCATTGGCCACCCTCCTGCTTGCCAGGCTTGAGCCCCTTGCCTCTGCCATCGCGGGGTTGGCTGGCGTCGTGGAACAGATCCTGCTCATCCCCGCCCCAGCCCGCGTGAGGCGCACCGCGATAGGCGACCCGCTCCCGGAAGATGTCGGAGATGACCTGCGCATCCCCCGCCAGCAGCGCCTTGGTGGAGCAGAGCTCGG
Source organism: Aeromonas sp. S15(2024) (assembly GCF_041402265.1). Taxonomy (NCBI): domain Bacteria; kingdom Pseudomonadati; phylum Pseudomonadota; class Gammaproteobacteria; order Aeromonadales; family Aeromonadaceae; genus Aeromonas; species Aeromonas sp. S15(2024). Next base: position 480,937 of record NZ_JBGLQY010000002.1, read on the forward strand.
CGCACATGGGCAGCTTGCCCTCGGCGATGCGGTTGGCACCGTACTTCTGGCGCTCCGCCTCGCTGTGATCCTCTTCCGGGCCACCGGCGCAGAAGGTGCACTTGTCCATCTTGCCCCGATCGCCGAAGGCGGCAGTCTTCGGGAACTGGGGCGCCCCGAACGGGCAGGCAAACAGGCAGTAGCCACAACCGATGCAGAGATCCTTGTTGTGCAGCACGATGCCGTCGTCGGTGTGGTAGAAGCAGTCTGCCGGACAGACCGCCATGCAGGGAGCGTCGGTGCAGTGCATGCAGGCGACCGAGATGGAGGTCTCCCCCGGCAGGCCGTCGTTGAGGGTCACCACCCGGCGGCGCTGGATGCCCCACTCCAGAGCATCGTCGTTCTCGTTCTTGCACGCCGTCACACAGCCGTTGCACTCGATGCAGCGCTTGGTGTCACACATGAATTTCATTCTGGCCATGGGATCAGGCTCCTACTTTGCGAAAACGGCACAGGGTGACCTTGGTCTCCTGCATCTGGGTGACCGGGTCATAACCATAGGTGGTGACTATGTTGACCGACTCCCCCAGCACATAGGGGTCTGACCCTTCCGGATATTTGGATCGCAGATCCTGGCCCTCGAAGTGGCCGCCGAAGTGGAACGGCATAAAGGCGAGCCCGGGTTTGACCCGCGGGGTCACCAGCGCCTTCACTTTCACTCTCCCTCCTTCCGGCCCCTCGACCCACACGTCCTGACCGTCGCGCACGCCGACATCGTTGGCATCCGCCGGGTTCATCTCGACGAACATCTCCTGCTGCAGCTCGGCCAGCCAGGGGTTGGAACGGGTCTCATCGCCCCCTCCCTCGTACTCCACCAGACGGCCGGAAGTGAGGATGATGGGGAACTCCTTGCTGACGTCCTTCTCCTGCACCGAGGCGTACTGGGTCGGCAGGCGCCACAGGCTCTTGGCATCGGGCCAGGTAGCGTAGTCAGCCAGCAGATCCCGGCGCGGGGTGTAGAGCGGCTCGCGGTGCTTGGGCACCTGATCCGGGAAGGTCCACACCACGCAGCGCGCCTTGGCGTTGCCGTAGGGGACGAAGCCATGCTTGATGGCCACCCGCTGGATACCGCCGGAGAGGTCGGTCTTCCAGTTGCGCCCCTCGGCTTCTTTCTTCTCGGCCTCGGTCAGTTCATCCCACCAGCCAAGCTGTTTCAGCAGGTCGGCGGTGATCTCGGGATAGCCATCTTCCACTTCACTTCCCTTCGGCCAGGAGTCTTCGGCGAGCAGGGACACGCCCTGATACTCGATGCCGAAGCGGGCGCGGAAACCGCCGCCCCCTTGCGAGACCGGAATGCTGGTGTCGTAGAGAATGTGGCTGCCGGGGTGCTTCATCTCCGGGGTGCCCCAGCAGGGCCAGGGCAGACCATACACTTCGCCGCTGACCGGGCCACCCTCGGCCTTGAGGTTGGTCTTGTGGAAGGTGTGCCAGTTCTGCTGGTGCGCCTTGAGCCGCTCCGGGCTCTGGCCTGTATAACCCACGCTCCACATGCCGCGGTTGTATTCGCGGGTGATGTCTTCTAGGAGCGGTTCGTTGTTCTCCACCTTGATGTGCTTGAACAGCTCATCGGCAAAGCCGAGCTTCTTGCTCAAGAGATACATGATCTCGTGGTCCACCTTGGATTCGAACAACGGCTCGACCACCTTGTCGCGCCACTGCATGGAGCGGTTGGTGGCGGTCACGGAACCATAGGTCTCGAACTGGGTGGTGGCCGGCAGCAGGTAGACGCCGTCGGTACGATCGTTCATCACCGAGGCAACGGTGGGATACGGGTCGACAATCACCATCATGTCGAGCTTTTGCATCGCCTTCTTCATCTCCGGGCCGCGGGTCTGGGAGTTGACCGCATGGCCCCAGTAGAACATGGCGCGGATGTTGGCACCCTGCTCGATGAGATCGGCGTTCTCCAGCACACCATCCACCCAGCGGGAGACCGGGATGCCGTTGTTGTTCATCGGCAGCTTGCCGTTGTAGGCCTTGTTGTCAAAGCGGGCCTTGATCCACTCGTAATCAACATCCCACACCCGGGCCCAGTGCTTCCAGGAGCCCTCTTCCAGCCCGTAGTAACCAGGCAATGAGTCGGAGGTGACGCCAAAGTCGGTGGCACCCTGCACGTTGTCGTGACCACGGAAGATGTTGGTGCCCGCCCCGCTCTTGCCCACGTTGCCGAGGGCCAGTTCGAGGATGCAGTAGGCGCGGGTGTTGTTGTTGCCGGTGGTGTGCTGGGTACCGCCCATGCACCAGACCACGCAGCCGGGGCGATTGTCAGAAAGCAGCTTGGCGGCGCCATACACCTCTTTTTCATTGAGGCCGGTCACCCGCTCTACTTCGGCCGGAGTCCAGCGCGCCACCTCTTTTTGCACCTCGTCCATGCCAAAGACGCGGGTGCGGATGAACTCCTTGTCTTCCCAGCCGTTCTTGAAGATGTGCCAGAGCATGCCCCAGATAAAGGCGACGTCGGTGCCCGGGCGCAGGGAGAGGTACATGTCCGCCTTGGCAGCGGTGCGGGTGCGGCGCGGGTCGACCACCAGGATCTTGCAGCCGTTGCGCTCTTTGGCCAGCAGGATGTGCTGCATGGCGACCGGGTGGGCCTCCGCCGGGTTGGAGCCGATGAACATGATCGACTTGCTGTTGTGCATGTCGTTCAGGCTGTTGGTCATGGCGCCGTAGCCCCAGGTGTTGGCGACCCCGGCGACCGTGGTGGAGTGGCAGATCCGCGCCTGGTGATCCACGTTGTTGGTGCCCCACAGGGACGCCATCTTGCGAAACAGGTAGGCCTGCTCGTTGGAGTGCTTGGCGGAGCCGAGCCAGTAGACGCTGTCGGGGCCGGACTCCTTGCGAAGACGCAGCACTTCATTGCCCACCTCTTCGATGGCCTGATCCCAGCTGATGCGCTGCCACTTGCCGCCCACCAGCTTCATCGGGTACTTGAGGCGACGCTCGCCGTGGCCGTGCTCGCGCAGGGCCGCCCCCTTGGCACAGTGACCGCCAAGGTTGAAGGGGTGATCGAAAGCCGGCTCCTGACCGGTCCAGACGCCGTTCTGCACCTCGGCATAGACGCCGCAACCCACCGAGCAGTGGGAGCAGATGGTGCGCTTCACCTCGACCGGCACCTCGGCCGCCACGGCCTTGGCCTCGGCCCGCTGCATCATGGCCGGCGCCAGCCAGCCGGTCGCCACGGCGCCGCCAGCCACCAGACCGGAATTGACCATAAAGGCGCGACGGGTCAGCCCCTGACCGCGAGCGGCCCCATTATTTTGTAAACCGCCTTGCAAGCTGCCCTGCTCGCCCGCCTGGGGCTGCTCGGCACGTTTCGTCAGTTTCATGAGTTCTCCTTCACTGATCCGGCTCAGTCGGTGCCGCGCAGGGTGCGATAAAAGTCGTGAACATGGGGGGTCTCCCGATAGCCCTTGTCAGGCTCGGTGTCGTGAGTCAGCACCTCCTTGCCCACCACCCGGCCGGTGGCACCGGCCAGCACACCTATGGTGGCAACCACCCCCACCCCCTTGATCAGATTGCGGCGGGACGGGTCTTTCAGCTGTTCATCGCTCATCTTTCTGTGACCTCTGTTGTTATGGTCGGCTGCGGTGAGCCGGTTTTGCTATGAGTGGGCGGCGCAGCGTCATGGCAGCGTCACCACCGGGCTGCCAAAGGGCAGGCGCAGTTCCTGTTCCAGTTTGAAAAAGTCTTCGGCAAGGGCCCCGACCGCCCGGTAGAAGCTGCCCCCTTTCGCCTGTTGCTGATCACGGCAGCAGGCGAGTACCCAGGGGGCAAGGTGGCGTTCATAGAAGCGGTTGCGATCCGGGTGCTGCTCGGCAATCAATACCGCCATCACCTCGCAGAGGGCGGCCAGGTGATCTTCCGGCTCGCACACCCCGCTCTGGCGCTCGAAGCCCAGCGACTGCAGGTCGGCGCGCAGTACCGCTAGCGGCAGCTCCATCAAAGAGCCGGTGAGATACCAGGAAGCAAACGGCACTATCTCCCCGCGCCCCAGCCCGATAAAGAGATCCTGATACTCCTCGGCAAGCTCGTGCTCGTGATGGCTGCTGGCCGCCAGCTGCACCAGTCCCAACCCTCTGGCAAAGGGGCCGGGCATGGCTTGCAACCCTTGCAGCCAGGCGAGCTGTTCGCCACGGGGGGCGGCGCGCCAGAGACTCGCCAGCAGGGCGTAGAGATCGGCGCTGCTCTGTTCCAGTTCGGTCATGGTCAGTTCGCCAGCCTTTTCATTATGTGGTTCGCTCATCACTGACCCCTCACACCTTGAGCTGGGAGACGGGATCCGCCGCCAGCGCCGCAAACACATCCTTGACCCGGCAGTCCTCGCACATCAGCAGCCGCGCAGCGGCCTCGTTCTGAAAGTGGGAGTGACCGGCCAGTTTCTGCTGGATGCGGCGGATAAGGGAGGCCGGCGCGAACGGCTTGCCACAGCGAATGCAGCAGGCCGCCTCTTCGGCTTTGAGGCTCTGCACGGCGCGGCGCGCCTCGGGCACGGGTTGCAGACGGGGCGTCAGTACGATGGCCTGCTCGGGGCACGCCTTTTCGCACATGCCGCACTGGATGCAGTCCTGCTCGATAAAGTTGAGGCCGGGCGTGTGCCCCACCGCATGCAAAGCGCGGCTTGGGCAGACCGCCACGCAGCCCATGCAGAGGGTGCAGTCAGCTTCTTTCAATTCAACGCTGCCGTAAGGGGCGCCGTGGGGCACCGCCAGCGGTTCGCGGCTCCCTTCGTTGGCCTGCCAGAGGGCATCGAAGGCGGCAAACAGGTTCTCCCGTTTCTCCCCCTTGAGCGGTTTATCCAGCAGGGCAACCGCTGGATGGCCGGAGATCGGCTTATCTTGTTCGGCATCCGGGTTAAACAGGGCGATGCGATCGGCCGCAAGACCGGCGCCGGCCAAGAGCACGGCAGCGCTCGCCAGCTCCCGCTCGACCAGCGCGCGAACGCTCTCGGGAGTATCGTCACCCAGTGTGATGCGCACCGCGCTGGCGCCATAGGCAAGGGCGGCGAACCAGCTCTCGATGCCTAAGCTCGCGCTCTCCTCCACCCAGACCGGCAGCCAGTTGGCGGGCAGGCGGGTGAGTTCGGCTTCCACCCATTCGCGCTCGTTTTCACCGGCGATCAGCAGCTGAGGTGCGTCGCCCCCCGCCTCCCGGTAGTGCTTGAGCAATCGGAAGAGGTAGTCGCCGCTGGTGTTGGCATCGGGCTGGTGATAGGCAATCGCCCCGGTCGGACAGGCCGAAGCGCAGCTGCCGAAGCCCTGACAGAGATGGGGATCGATCTGGATGCGACCATTGATGGGCTGGAGCGCGTCGGTCGGGCAGACATCGAGGCAGCGGCTGCAACCGGGCACGCCGCGGGCGGTAAAGGCGCAGGCCTCGGGGTCGAGGCGAAAATAGCGCGGCTTGTCGAAGATGCCGGTCAGTGCGCAGAGTTCTGCGAGTTGCCCGGCGAGTCGTGCGGCTTGGTCAGCGTCATCAAAGAGATGCAGATAGCCCACCGGCGGGCGCTCCAGCGCAAACAGCGGGACGCGGCCCAGATCGGCCACCAGATCGAAACGCGGTTCGCGTAGCTGTTCACTGACAGCAGCCGCTTGTTGTGGAAAACAGAGCGCCGCCAGGTTAACCCGCTCACCCTGCCCATTGAGGCCGGTGAGCTGAAACTGACCGAGATACCCGCTCAGGCTCGGCTCGCGCAGGGTCAGGGCATCCAGGGTGGCGGTAGCCTCGAAGATGGCCTCGAGATCCGCCGCCTCGGCGTCATGCGCCGACTCGGTCACTAGCAGGGTCGGCATCACGCCTTGGGGCAGCAGACTGGCGGCGCGGCGAATGCTGTCTTCCGGGCCGGCCAGCAACAAGCGCCCCTGACTCAGGTAGGAGACGGTGGCCGGGATCAGGTTGTCGGTCTTGACCGTATGCTGCAGGGCATGGGCGCGGGCACGTTCGTTGCGCGCGGCCACGCCATCGGCGGTCAGAGTTGCGACGGATGTTGTTATGGGTTGTTCGATGCTCACATGCACTCCTGTGCGCGCCACCTCGTGGGATGGCGTGCTTGTTGGTCAGCTGGGAGAGCAAGAGCCGAGCCAACTCCCCCAGGAAAAAAGTGACTGGCAGGGAGTCAGGATCCCAAATGCTCCATTCCCACACCCTTGGTTGGGACATTTTGTCCATCATGGTCAACCAAAATGTCCCGATCGTCGGTATGGGTTTGAGAATGGTTATCAGCCAATCCTTGCGGCTCGCTGGTTATGGCCGTGGCGGCCACAATCGCCGGTTCGGGTGCGGCAGCGGTTGAGTGAGGCGCTTCGTCATCCGGCGCCGTCGCCTGCTCCACCAGCCAGTTGCGCAGCCCGGCGCTCAGGGCTGCTGGCAGCAATTCGGGCTTGCTAAAATCCTGGGTGTAGTCGTCGAGTCCATCCGGCTTATGGCTGCGAAACATGGCCCGCAGCGCCTCCTTGTCGGGGAGTTTGGCCTTGCCCGGCAGAGCCGTTTTCAGCGGCGGTTCGCCACTCTCGGCCCCCTCAACGGCAAGGGGGTCACAGCTCCCCTTGTCAGTGCTGACTACGGGGCTATCCAGCGCAGTATCTGAGATTTCAACTTCGCCACTGCCTTCGATGGGGGCGGCAACTGCCTCGGGGATAACCTCTTCCCTCGGCTGCAATGCCTGATGCTTGCGCGCCTCGCTCTTGCGAGACGACCAGCGCTTGAGGAACTCACTCATGGGCGCGATTTCCGCTGTCACTGCCACGCTCACGGCCACGCTCGCGGCCATCGGGGCCGGTGGCTTTGACGGCGCCGCAGCTGGCTTGATCTAACGTATCTCTTGATGTCGCTACAGCCGTATCGAGGCCCAGCTGATCCTGCGCCCGCCCCTTGCCCTTCTTGCCCTTGCGACGGGCCTCCAGCAGCTCGCCGTGGCGGCCGATAAAGGCCTCCACCCAGGCTTGCAGTGCCTCGGGTAGCGGGCAGGAGAGCACCTGCCGCTCGCCATCCATATAGGCGGCGGCCACGGTCTGGCTCAGGGTGAGGCCATCGGCCACAAAGCCATTGTCCACGCGGCTTCCGGTGACAAACAGGCGGGGCGAGCCGGAGCTCAGATTGAAGCGATAATCCCCCCGCTCATCGCGAAACAGGGTAAGGGGCAAGGCACCGGCAGCCTTGGGCTCGGCGGGATGGAGCGCCGCAATCTCGAAACGGCGGCTCTGCCAGCGGCCAACCTGGCTGTCGATGGCCTTTAACTCCAGTTGCAGCCAGCGCTGCGGGGAGAGGGGTTTGGTTGTCTCTTGCACTGTCACGGCTCCCATCAGAAGGTCTCTGCCGGGCCGCTCTCCCCCGTGTACCACCCCGTTCGGGGCGGATCACGGCAGGAGATTCAGGGCGGCCACGGCCATCAATGGGATAAGACTTAGCAAGAGTGGGGCCAAGGCCGGTTTGGTGGTTGATGGTGGCTTTGATGCGGGTTAGGCATCATGCGGGAGGTAGGTTGGTGCAGAGCGCAGCGGAGCCCAACATGTAAAGAAAAACCAATGCTCCCACATCCCAATGCAACTTGATGTTGGCAATAATCGAGTGGTCAGATAATTGCCTATATCAACAAGATCACGCGGTAAACGTTGGGCTTCATTTCGTTCAGCACCAACCTAGGATTTAGTCTGCATCCAAGATTTCATACAAGGTAAATAATTACATTTAAATACATATTACAAATTTTTTTGTTCTGATAATGCTTGTGAAAAAAATTTAGACAATGAAGCAGGGTCAAGTATCTCATCAATACATACTCCTACATGCTTAGCAAAATCCTCTATTACAGCAACCGGTTCCATTGAAGGAGCATTAGGCTTGGCCAATTCAATTCTTAATGACCAAAAAGAACTTGATTTATAAAATTCATCTATTGATTCAGAATCAAGTTCAATGAATATATTATGCGCAAGCTTATTCCTTATTTTGTTAGGCTTTCTAATTCCGGGAATCAATTCATTTAAAACTATAACATCACCTCTTGCTATCAAATCTACTTTTCTAGCAAATGATGCTCGTTCAACACTCTCATTTTTAAATTCATTTCTCTTACTCAAAACATATCGAGTCATGAAGTGTTCAACAAAAAGATGTGCACGAAGAACCCGCCCAATTAAATCAGTATTTTGATTCCATGCCTCATTTATTTCATTCAGTTTTTTATCTAACCGTTCATTCAGTATATCTTTACCTCCTGCCAGTTCTATAACACGTAAAATCAGTTTGTCGTTATGCATAATTCCCCTTTTATAACCTCAATAAACATTGAGGTATATGAATTAGTCTACAAATCACTTGGATGCTAAGTTTTCTATAGCATGTGCACTTTTAATCGCCAAATCCAAATAACGCTCTGCTTCACTTTGTGAAATTGCAAAATCAGGCAAATGGCTAGCTTTATTCCTTAATTGCCTAAGTTCATTTATCAACTCAATACTATCCTTACCAAATTTACCCGTACTAATTAGGTTGTCTTGAATTAATTTTGCACTTGTTCTTTTGAATGAGCTCCCCATGACCAAGTTACTTTTAACTGCTGCGGTTTCGATTAACGTCCATGCTTCAACAATTGCAGCTCGAGGTGAAATCTCTGCAATCTTGTATAATAAATCCCGCTGATTAATATCCTCAGGTGTATCACCCCTCAAATCAACATCGTTAATATCATTAATTTGGAAGGCCTTTTCCTCTGCCTTTTCCAAGTTTTTGGAAAAGCTGATTTCTGTTTCTCCATGCTTTAAAACAGTTAACCTTCCCAACAACATCCGAACTTCACTTCGAAATAAATAACCAAGCCAAATAATAGATGCAGGCCATGCCAATGCTTTAATAATTTCTACTAAATATCCCATCCTATCCCTCTCATAAACTTAATACTCTGTACTTAATAGTAAATTGGCAACCCATTGCTATGGTTATAAAATAAATAGCTTTTGTCCAGATAAGTTTATTCAAGATGCTGCACATATTTAATAATTCACATTTCAATCATGATGTAATGAGCTTCATTTTGATCATTTGTCATCTATGGATGCTCATAAACCAAAAACAATCTGGAACAAAACTTGCTGTGTCCCTCCCCTTAGATCCCGGCAACCGGTCGCGAGGGGCCCATGACACCGACCTTTATCAAAAGCAATGCCGCAGCCCAGCTCACCATGGCCGTCGAGGTGATGGATGAGCAGGGCACGCTGCAAACCCGCCAAATCGCCTGTGAGCGGCCACTGACGGTCTACCTCAACTGGAAGGAGATAGTAACCCTGATGACGCTGGGGGCCCGCCCCGAGGCGCTGGTGCTGGGTTATCTGAAAAATCAGGGCTTTATCGAGGATATTGCGGCCATCGAGTCGGTCATCGTCGACTGGGAGAGCGAGGCCGCCGCCGTGGTGAGCAGCCAGCAGGCCGAAGACCTCGACCAAGCCCTGGAGAAGAAGACGGTCACCTCCGGCTGCGGTCAGGGCACCATGTATGGCAGCGTGATGAAGAAGCTCGAAGGGGTGGTCTTGGCGGCGCCCGAGCTTAAACAGAGCACCCTCTACGCCCTGCTCAAGGCGCTGTCGGCCCATAACGAAACCTACAAGATGGCCGGTGCGGTACATGGCTGCGCCATCTGTCGCGGCAGCGAAATCCTCTCTTTTGTCGAGGATGTGGGGCGCCACAATGCGGTGGATACCCTGGCGGGCGAGCTCTGGATGCGCGGCGAGAGTGGCCACGACAAGATCTTCTACACCACCGGGCGGCTCACCTCGGAGATGGTGATCAAGGTGGCGCAGATGGGCATTCCGGTGCTGCTGTCGCGCTCCGGTGTCACCCAGATGGGGCTGGATCTCGCCCGCCAGCTCGGCATCACCATGATTGCCCGTGCCAAGGGGCGCCACTTCGAGGTCTTCAGCGGCCACGACCATATGGTGCTGGACGAGAAGCCGCCGGTGCTGGCGCCCGGTTCGGCCGGTCGCGGGATGCGAGATTAAACCATGAACGAGTTTATGAATGTGAAGCAGGTGGCCGAGTACCTCGATCTCAACGAGAAGAAGGTCTACCAGCTCGCCAACGAGGCGCGCATCCCCGCCACCAAGGCGACCGGCAAGTGGCTGTTTCCCCGCTCCCTGCTCGATCGCTGGCTGCTCGGCAGTTGCCACGAGGGGGTGATGAACGACCGGCTGCTGCTGGCGGGCTCGGACGACGTGCTGCTCCACTACGCCAGCAGCCGTTTGGCCCGGCAGCTCGGCACCCAGGCACTGGTGGGCTACACCCCGTGCGGCACCCGTCAGGGGCTGGCGATGCTGGCACGCGGCCATGTGGATCTCTGCGCCATCCACTGGGGGCAGGCCGAGGAGGCGCACCTGCGCCACCCGGCGCTGGTGCAGCAGTATCAGGGCCACCGGCAATGGGTGATCGTTCATGGATTTAGGCGGGTGCAGGGGCTGGTGCTGCGCCAGGGGCTGCAACCCAAGGAGGCGAAAGAGGCGCTCGACTGGCGCTGGGCCATGCGTCAGGAGGGGGCTGGCAGCCAGCGCGCCCTGCAGGAGTGGCTGCAAACCCAGGGCGAGTCGCTGACCCGGCTGGAGCGCACTATCGAGGTCAACAGCGAGCGAGAGCTGGCCGCCGCCATCAGCCGCGGCGATGCCGATGTCGGGCCCGGCGCCCAGAGCACCGCCACCGAGTTTGGCCTCGACTTCATGCCGCTCTCCCAGGAGTGCTTCGATCTGGTGATGCCGCAGGGGGTCTTCTTTCGCACCCTGCTGCAGCAGCTGATCGGCTGGCTACAATCCCCCGAGGGGCGCGAGCTGGCGGCCCGCCTCGGCGGCTATGACCTGACCCAGAGCGGCAAGCTGGTGTGGAGTCCGCAGTAAGTATCCCCTCACATACCTGTAAAAAAGCCCGCCACTATTGGCGGGCTTTTTTGTGCCTCACTCTGAATTGCGACAGTCACATCCCTCCCCCTTGAGGACAATGCGCGCCCTTCAAGTTCGGCGGGCTTTTTATGATGTCGTCATGACTGGGGCTCGACGCTTGCCTCACGCCCCTCGGCGTTGAGGGCGATGCGCCACCCTTCCAGCCGGGCGAGCTCGCCGCCGCTGGCCAGCCGGGCGTGGCTGCGCAAGCGGATGGTAAAGCAGCTGCCCTGCCCCGGGGTGGAGTCTACCAACAGCTCCCCGCCCCAGCGGCTGATGATGCGGTGGCTCAGGGCCAGCCCCAGCCCGGTGCCGGTGGCGCGAGTGGTGAAGAAGGGGTCGAAGATCTTGTCGATGATGGCCGCCTCGATGCCGCTGCCGTTGTCGATGACCCGCACCTCGGCCCCCTGCAGGGCCCCGGCGTCATCCAGCCAGTCGCGGCTCTCGACCCGGATCTCCCCCTGCTCCCCCAACGCATGGCTGGCGTTGACCAGAAGGTTGATCAGCACCTGCAGCAGTTGCTGGCGATCCGCCTCGATGGGCTGCAGGGCCTTAAGATCGGCCACCAGGTTCACCTGCTGCTGGCGCAGGGCGGAGCGCACCAGGGTCAGGCTCTCCTCGATGATGGGGGTGAGGTGCTGCCACACTGGCGCCGTCTCGTAGTCGCCGGGACGGGAATATTGCAACAGGCTGCGGGTGATGGCGCGAATGCGCTCGATCTGGGCCAGCACCAGCGCCAGCTCTTCGCTCACCGGCTCTGCCGCCTCCCCCAGCTCCAGCTTCATCAACTCCACGTTGCCGAGGATCACCGCGAGCGGGTTGTTGATCTCGTGGGCCACCCCGGCGCAGAGCTCGCCGAGGGCCGCCAGCTTCTCGCTGATGAGCAGCTGCTGGCGGGCCTGGGTCAGCATGTGGATGTGGTGCTCGAGCTCGGCGGTCTTCTGCTCGAGGCTCTGGGTACGCTCGGCCACCTTCTGCTCCAGTTCGTCGGCGCTGCGGGCCAGCTGCTGGCGGTGCGCCGCCTGCCTGTCCAGCATGGCGTCGAACTGGCGGCCGAGCTGGGCCAGCTCGTGATCGGGGTCGAGGTAGAGCTCGCCGATGCGGGCCGGCCGACCCGCCTGCACCTGGCGCACCACCTTGTGCATCCGCTCGATGGGGGTGAACAAGTCCCGCGCGCCGCGATAGACCAGCAGGCCCGAGAGCAGCAACAGCAGCACCACGCCGGAGCCCAGCTCCAGCAGATTGGTGAGGTAGGTGCGAACGATGGGCCACTCGAGAAAGCCGACGTAGAGCATGCCGATGCGCTCGCCATTGGCGCCCAGCAGCGGCTCGTAACCCGACACATACCAGGCGTCGTGCACGAAGGCGCGGTCAATCCAGGGCTCGCCGCGGCCCAGCACCTGTTCGCGCACCGGCGCCGAGGCCCGGGTGCCCACCGCCCGCCCCAGCTGCTGGCTGCTGCTGGCAGGCACGTTGGTGCTCACCCGCAGATCGCCGAGAAACAGGGTGACGCTACCGATGCTGCCGGCCGGCAGGGTGTTCTTGGCGAACACCTGCCCCTTGAGCTCGTCCACCAGCCGGGTGCTGCCGTTGATAAGCTCACCCCCCTCCAGCACGCCCCAAAGGCTGCCATCCCGCCCCATCACCGGGGTCAGGGAGAGGCTGATCAGACCGCGGGTCTCCTGCCCAGCGCCCGGCTCCAGCTCTTTGTCCAGCACGGCGCGGCTGGCCAGCGCCGGCGAGAGGGCCAGCAGTTGCTCCCGCGACCAGACCACGAAGTGGCTGACGCTGCGCCCGGCGGCGAGGGCCGCGCGATCCTGCTCTGGCAGCTGATCCAGCTCGCTGCCGCTGCGCAGGCGCAAAAAGTCGAGACCGTAGTTGGCGGCCAGCGGCATCACCCACTGGCGCAAGCGGGCGGGGGATTCGCGCAGTTGCAGCTGGAAGGCCCAGGCATCGCGCAGGTGCTCGAGGTGCTCGGCCTGACGCTGCTGCTGCACGCTCACCGCGTGGTGGGCGACGCCAAGGTCGCTGCGCACCGTGGTGAGCAGGTTCTGCCAGCTGTAGGTGAGGGTCCAGTAGAGGGTGAGCCCGATCATGCCGGCCAGGGTCAGCATGATGGGCACCGAGGTGAGCAGCAGCAACCGCCAGCGCACCTTGGTTCTGAGCAGCCACGGGAGCTGCGCCAGCCTCACGGCTCACTCCGGTGGCAAGGGGCGAGCCGGCTCATTCGATGGCCCACTCCTTGAACTTGCGCTCCAGGGTCTTGCGCGCCACTCCGAGTACCCGGGAGGCGGCCGACTTGTTGCCATCATGGCTCGCCACCACCTGCAGGATGTGAGCCTTCTCCACCTCGGCCAGCGCCCACTCCAGCGGATAGCCCTCCTCGCTCCGCGCCGACTCGGCCGGCTTGGCGCTCTGCCAGTATTCGGCGGGCGGCTTGCCCAGCAGCAGGCAGCGCTCGATGAGGTTGCGCAGCTCGCGCACGTTGCCGGGCCAGGGGTAGGCCTGCATGGCCACCACGTCCTCGTGGGTCCAGTGCAAGGCACCCATGCCCATCTCGGCAGTGAGCTGGCGGGTGAAGTGGTGCACCAGGGCGGGGATGTCGTCGATGCGCTCGCGCAGGGGCGCCACCGGCAGCGCCACCACGTTGAGGCGATAGAAGAGGTCTTCACGAAACCGGCCCGCCTCCACCTCCGCCTTCAGGTTGCGGTTGGTGGCGGCGACGATACGCACGTCCACCGAAAGCTCGCGCTCGGCCCCGACCGGGCGGATGGCTTTCTGCTCCAGCGCCCGCAGCAGGGAGGCCTGCATGGCGAGCGGCATCTCGCCGATCTCGTCCAGAAACAGCGTCCCCTGGTGGGCGACCCGGAACAGGCCGTCGCGCCCCTTGCGGGCGCCGGTAAAGGCCCCCTGCACGTGGCCGAACAGCTCGCTTTCCAGCAGCTCGGGGGCGATGGAGGCGCAGTTGAGCGGCACGAAAGCTCCCATCCGGCCGGAGAGCTGGTGCAGGGCACGGGCCACCAGCTCCTTGCCGGTGCCGGACTCCCCCTCCACCAGCACGGCGGCATTGGAGGGGGCGACCCGGGCGATCAGCGTCTTGAGCTCGCGGGTCCTGGCGCTGTCGCCGATCAGGGTGGGCGGGAACAGCTTGCTCACCTCCCGGCGCAGCAGCAGGTTTTCCCGCTCCATCTGGCGGCGCTCGATGACCCGGTCCACCGCCTGCACCATCTGATCCAGGTTGAAGGGTTTGAGAATGAAGTCGCTGGCGCCGAGCCGCAGCGCCTTGAGGGCAGTCTCCATGTCGCCAAAACCGGTCATGAAGATGATGTCGCTGCGCCGGGTAGCGGGGTCGATGGCCTCGTGCCACTCGATGCCGGAGCGCCCCGGCAGGCGGATGTCGGCGATGATGAGATCAAAATGCAGGCGACAGCGCAGGGCTTCGGCCTCCTCCACGCTGGCGGCCGTCTCTATCTGGGCGAAGCGGCGAGCCAGCGCCTTGGCGAGAAAGCTGCGCATGCCGGGTTCGTCGTCGACGATGAGCAAGGAGAGGGCGGACCAGCGGCTGGCGGGTGCAGTCATGAAAAAAGTACCTCAGATTCGACAAGGTTCCGGGATTGTCCCACCGACCTTATAAACTGTGGGACATTTTGTCGCTAACCGGCCCCAAGTGCCAACTCCGTTTATTAAAAGCGACGGTGCCATCACGCAATTCGTGCGCTTAACCGACTGTTTTCACATTAAAAACCGGGCCGAACAGAGCATGTGGTCAGCTTGGCACCCTGCTTGCTTAGTCCTGCCCTCTCTCCATCACCGGGTACCCTGACATCATGATCACAGCCACAGTGCGCAAACGCCTCGCCCTTGCCCTCTCCTCCGCCCTGCTGCTGAGCCTGCCGCTCTGGAGCGCCGCCAGCCATGCCGAGACCAGGGCCCCCATCCGCCTCGCCACCACCACCAGCACTGAACAGTCCGGCCTGCTGGGCTGGCTGCTGCCCCAGTTCACCAAGGAGACCGGCTATCCGGTGCAGGTGATGGCGGCCGGTACCGGCCAGAGCCTGAAGATGGGCGAGAACGGCGACGCGGATCTGGTGATGACCCACGCCCCCTCTGCCGAGAAGGCCTTCGTCGAGGCGGGCTTTGGCATCGAGCCGGAGCACCTGATGTACAACGACTTCGTCATCGTCGGCCCGGCGAAAGACCCGGCGGGTCTTGGCAAGCTGCACGACGCCGCCAAGGCGCTGGAGGCCATCAAGGACAAGGGACAGACCTTTATCTCCCGCGGGGACGAGTCCGGCACCCACATCAAGGAGAAGACCCTGTGGCAGGCGGCCGACGTCAAGCCCGAGTTCGCCGGCTACAAGTCCATCGGCCAGGGCATGGGGCCGACCCTGACCATGGCCTCGGAGCTGGGAGCCTACACCCTGACCGACCGCGGCACCTGGCTCGCCTACCAGAGCAAGCTGGATCTCGCCGTGCTGCTGGAGGGGGACAAGCGGTTGTTCAACCCCTATCAGGTGATCCTGGTCAACCCCAAGCGCTATCCGGATCTCAACACCGAAGGGGCGCGCACCCTGAAGAACTGGCTGGTCTCCAAACACGGTCAGCAGCTTATCGGTGACTTCAAGGTGGCCGGCCAGCCGCTGTTCGTGGCCGACGCCAAGCCGCAGTGATGCCACGGCCGACCCTGCTCGACCAGCCCCTGGCGCCCCTCGCCACCTTGAGTGACGGAGGCGCCCGGTGCCGACCCTGATCGAGACCACACTGGCGGCCCTTTCGCTGCTGTTCAGTGGCGACGCCGAGCTGTGGCAGGTGGTGGGGGTCTCCTTCTCGGTATCGGGCCTGGCGCTCGGGCTGGTGCTGCTGCCGGCCCTGCTGCTCGGCTTCGCGCTGGCCTATCTGCCTATTCCGGCGCGCTGGCTCTGGCTCTCCTGCATCAATACCCTGCAGTCGGTACCCACCGTGGTGATTGGCCTCTTGCTCTACATGCTGCTGTCGCGGGCCGGCCCCTTCGGCGACTGGAAGATGCTGTTCACCCAGCAGGCCATGGTGGTGGGGCAGATGCTGATCGCTTTTCCGGTGATCGCCACCATGGCCCACGCGGCGTTCGTGCAGAGCGATCGGCGCGCCTGGGAGACCGCCCGCACCCTGGGACTCTCCTGGCCGAGGGCGCTGCTCGGGCTGATGCGCGAGTGCCGCTTCGGCCTGCTGGCGGCGGTGATCGGCGCCTTCAGTCGCATCGTCACCGAGGTGGGCTGCTCCATGATGGTGGGGGGCAACATTTTGCACTTCACCCGCAACATCCCCACCGCCATCGCGCTGGAGACCCAGAAAGGGGCCTTCACCCAAGGGGTGGCGCTCGGTATCGTCTTGCTGAGTCTGGCCCTGCTGCTCAACCTGTTGCTGACCGCGTGCCGTGGTCACAGCTACCTGAAGAACTGACCATGGCGCAGCGCACTGTCATCCCTAGCCAAATGTTGCTGACCCCCTCTCTATCGTGGTCACAGCTACTTGAAGAACTGACCATGCCCCCACCGTCCATTCACCGGAGTACGCCATGGCCCTGACCGCCCACCAGCTGATGATGCGCTTTGGCGAGCGCGACCTGTTCCAGATTGAGCAGCTCTCCATCGCGGCCGGCGACGCCGTCTGGCTGCGCGGCGCCAACGGGGTGGGCAAGACCACCTTGCTCAAGATCCTGGCCGGCCTGCTCACCCCGACCCGGGGCCACACCAACCTCCCCTCTGGTTGGCGCGGCAAGCTCGGCCAGTGGCTCAAGCGCGATCCGGGGCCGGGCCGGGTCACCTACCTGCACCAGACCCCCTACCTGTTTGATCGCAGCGTGCACGACAACGTGGCCTGGGCCCTCGGCCATCGCGCCGCCGACGAGGTGCGGGTGTTCGAGGCGCTGCGCCGGGTCGAACTGGAGAGCCTGGCGCGCGAGCACATCAGCATTTTGTCTGGCGGCGAACGCCAGCGGCTGGCCATGGCCCGCGCCTGGGCACTGCAGCCCGCCTTTCTGCTGATGGACGAGCCCACCGCCAATCTGGATGCACATTCGGTTGCCCTGATGGCCGCTATGGCGCAAGATCTGCGGGAACAGGGCAGCGGCCTGGTCATCATCAGCCACCAGAGCAACGATCTGACCGACCTGTGCGAGCGGCAATGGACCCTCGCCCGGGGCCGGCTGCACGAACCCACTCCTTTGAAAATCATCGAGCGACATGACCTCACACAGCGAACCTCGTACTGACCGCTTTCCCGTCTCCGCCGTGGTGCTGGCCGGCGGCCGCGCCACCCGCATGGGGGGCGCCGACAAGGGCTGGGTCGAGTTGGCGGGCCGCCCGCTCATCGACCACGTGCTTGACCGACTGAGGCCCCAGGTGGACGAGATCCTGATCAACGCCAACCGCAGCCAGGCCCGCTACCAGGCGCTGGCCCCGGTCATCGGCGACGACAACCCCGACTATCTCGGCCCGCTGGCGGGCATGCAGGCCGGCCTTGCCGCCGCCCGCCACGACTGGGTGCTGTTCGTGCCCTGCGATGGCCCCGCCCTGCCCCGCGATCTGATGGCGCGCTTTCGCGCCGCCCTCACCCCGGCGACCGAGCTGGTGGTGGCCCACGACGGCGACTGGCTGCAACCCGTGGTGGCCCTGCTGCACAAGTCCCTGCTCCCTTCCCTCTGCGCCGCGCTGGCGGAGGGGGAGCGCAAAATCGATATCTGGTTTGCCCGCCACCAGATGGCGGTGGTGAGCTTTGCCGACCAGCCGGATGCCTTCATCAATCTCAACAGCCCGGACGAGCTGGCCGCCTACGAGGCGCGCCTGCCAGACGCCGCGACCGGACAAGGAGCCACCTCATGACCCCGGCCCCCACCCTGCCCCTGCTCGGCTTTGCCGCCTGGAGCGGCACCGGCAAGACCACCCTGCTCGAGCAGCTCATCCCCCTGCTGGTGAGCCGCGGCCTGCGCCTCGGGGTGCTCAAGCACGCCCACCACGACTTTGACATCGACCAGCCGGGCAAAGACAGCCATCGCCTGCGCCAGGCAGGCGCCAGCCAGATGATGGTGGCCTCCCGCCGCCGTCACGCCCGCATCGTTGAGACCGATCTGGGTGAGGCCGATTTTCGCGAGCTGCTGGCCAGCTTCGATCAGCGCAGCCTCGACCTGCTGCTGGTGGAGGGGTTCAAGCATGAGCACTTCCCGAAAATCGAGCTGCACCGCGAAACCATCGGCAAGCCGCTGCTGTTCCCGATTGATCGCGACATCATTGCCGTGGCCAGCGATCAGCCCCAGCAGACCGCCCTGCCCCGGCTCGATATCAATGATCTGGAGGCCATCGCCGACTTCGTCTGCCACTGGCTCAAGGAGAGCCAGACGCGGGAGCAGGAGGCTGGCAACGGCTTTCTGTCGGTCGAGGCTGCCCGCAACGCCATTCTCGATGCCCTCACCCCCGCCACCGCCTGCCGCGACCTGTCGCTCGCCCGCTGCCACGGCGCCGTGCTGGCGGGGGATCTCGTCAGCCCCATCAATGTGCCGCCCCATGCCAACTCGGCGATGGACGGCATTGGCCTGCGCAGCGACGATCTCGCCGCCGGGCGCTGGCAGCTGGTGGGGGAAGTGCTGGCGGGCCAGCCGCGCAGCGAGCCGGTACTGGCCGGACAGGCGGTGCAGATCATGACCGGCGCCCCGCTGCCCCCCGGTGTCGATACCGTGGTGATGCGCGAAGAGACCCGGCTTGACGGTGAATGGGTCAGCGTCAGCGCCCCTGTCAAGGCGGGGCAGAACGTGCGTCAGGCTGGCGAAGATCTCGCCAAAGGTGCGGTCGCCATCCCGGCCGGCACCCGCCTCGGTGCCCCTCAGCTCGGGTTGGCGGCTTCTCTGGGGCAGGCAACCCTGACGGTACGCGCGCCGCTCAAGGTGGCGCTGTTCAGCACCGGCGACGAGGTGCAGGCACCGGGCGAGACGCTCGCCCCCGGCCACATCTTCGACAGCAACCGCTTCACCCTGATGGCGCTCATCGCCGGGGTCGGCTGCGAGGTGATGGACCTTGGCATCATCCCCGATGATCCCGCCATCCTGCGCCAGCAGCTGGCACAGGCCGCGGCCGATGCCGACCTGGTGCTGAGCTCGGGTGGGGTGTCGGTGGGCAATGCCGACTTCATCAAGCAGGTGCTGGCCGAGCTTGGCCAGATCGCCTTCTGGCGCATCCAGATGCGGCCGGGTCGCCCGCTCGCCTTCGGCAAGCTGGGGCAGACCCCCTTCTTCGGCCTGCCCGGCAACCCGGTGGCCGCCATGATCTGCTTCCTGCAATTCGTCGAGCCCGCCATCGCCCGCCTGCAGGGCCGGGTGTGGCAGCCGCTGCGCCTGTCGGCGCTGGCCGAGCAGCAGATGAAGAGCCGACCGGGACGCACCGAGTTCCTGCGCGGCATCTTCCATCAGGACGCCAGCGGCGTGCTGCGGGTGCGCACCACAGGACCGCAGGGCTCCGGCATCCTCAGCTCCATGAGCGATGCCAACTGCCTGATTGAAATCGTCCCCGCCCAGCCGGCCATCGCGGTCGGCGAGCGGGTCTGGATCCACCCACTCCAGGGACGAGTGGCCTGATACCGGTCTCCACCCCGCCGGGCGTGGCGGGGTGGTTGCCCCCATGAATCCGAGGCTTGTCCCTTGCGCCTGAATGCCCCCCTCTCCCGACTCGATCTGCTGATCTACGGTCACTACCGCATCGTTCACGGCCTGCGCATCGCGCTCGCCTTCATGCTCACCTTTCTGCTGACCCGCGAGCTCAAGCTGCCGGAAAGCACCTGGCCCCTCATCACCCTGGTGGTGGTGATGGGCCCCATCTCGTTCTGGGGCAATGTGCTGTCGCGCGCCCTGCAGCGGGTGGTCGGCACCATCTTCGGCGCCAGCTGCGGGGTGGTGGCGCTCTATCTCGAGCTCTACTCCCTGCCGCTGATGCTGCTGTGGTGCGGCTGCATCATGTTCCTGTGCGGCTATCTGGCGCTCGGCAAGCGTCCCTACGTGGGGCTGCTCATCGGCATCACCCTCGGCGTCACCATGGGGGCCATGCCCGGCGACATCGAGACCGCCCTGTGGCGCAGTGCCGACGTGATCCTGGGCTCATTGCTGGCGCTGCTGTTTTGCAGCATCTATCCCCAACGCGCTTACAGCCACTGGCGGCTGCAGATGCACGACACCCTGCAGCAGGCCCAGAGGCTCTATCACACACACCTCTCCCCCAACGTGCTGGAGCGACCACGCCTCGCCCACAGCCACGCCAGATTGCTCTCCAAGATGGTAAGTCTGCGCCCCCTGCTGACCCCGGCGGTCAAGGAGACCCGCCTTGGCAGCGCCCTGTTCGAGGCGATCCAGACCACCATGCGCAACACCCTCTGCACCCTGGAGATGCTGGCCAACACCTACTGGCGCGATCGCCAGAGCCACTTTCTGATGCAGAGCACCCCGGAACTGCGCGCCTGCCAGCAGGCGACCGAGGCGCTGATGAGCGAGCTGGCGCTGATGCTCAAAAACGGCGAGCTGCAGGGCTCGGAGCTGGCCATCAGCCGCCTGCAGGAGGCGGCCGGCCGGGTGCGGATCGACGCCGGCGGCGAGGCCGCCATCAGCGGCTATCTGTGGCTCAATCTGCAGCTCACCGAACAGCTCACCCACCTGCGCCGGCTGCTGGGCCTGGTGATGCACCCGCCCCGCAGCCAGAGCCACCCATAGCAAAACGCCCCGCAAAGCGGGGCGTTGTCGTCTCAGGCCAATGACAAATGACTGCAGCCCGATATGGCGCAAATATTAACTGGCGTTTGCCAGCGGTTGCTCGAGCGGGAGATAGAGGGAAAAATCCTGGATCCCCGCCTGCAGAGCGGCAAAGCAATCCGGATCAATGGCCGTCCCCAGCGTCTCGGCCATCATCTCCAGCGCCTGGGGTACCGGAATGGCTCCACGATAGGGCCGTTTGGCAGTGATGGCATCAAAAATGTCGGCCGTGGTGATGATGCGGGTTTCCAAGGCTATCTCGTCCCCTTTCAATCCTTTAGGGTAACCCTTGCCATCGAGGCGCTCATGGTGGGCACCCGCCACTTGCGCCAGCTCTTCAAACGCACTTATGCGACTCAGGATCTCCTCGGTATAGGCGGCGTGCATCTGCACGGCGGCCCACTCCTGCGCATCAAGTTTGCCCGGTTTGTCGAGAATGGCATTGCTCACCCCCAGCTTGCCCACGTCATGGAGCAGAGCACCGCGCTTGAGCCAGCGTCGTCTCTGCTCGGACAACCCCATCTGAGTGGCAAGAATGTCTGTATAGAGTGCCACTCGGCCGCTATGACCGGCGGTATAGGGACTTTTGGAGTCCACCACCTGGCCGAATGCCGCGGCGATCTCGTCCAGATAATCTTCATCAAGAGCGACCTCACCCTGCCCGGCCGGGTGGACGAACACCCACTCAGCCAGCTTGGGATCCGCCAGTCCTTGCCAAAAATCACCATCCGCCAAGGCTTCAAACTCGCTAACCAATTGAGGGTCAAACCAGCTGCCGCTGCGCTCGCGCAGCTCTTTGAGCACCGCATCAGGGCCTGCGGCGGCATGAAACACATCCACCACCTGGCAGAGCAGCGCTATGCGAGAGAAGAGCGGAATCGCGTCACCGACCAGTTGCAACGGCCGACCTTTGCCGTTCCAGTGTTCGTCCAGAGAGAGGATACCGGCGGCGACCTCTTCACTGAAACGCAACTGACGAGCGATGTCCGCCCCCCGATGGCAACGGGTCTGGATCAGTTCGTTGGCTATCTGATCGCCGTTGCGAAAGATGTGAAACAGGCTGCGAAAACGCCCAAGCAGATCCGCCTGCAGGCCGGTGTGGCCCAGCACGAAGTTGACCACCTCGGAGAGAGAGCCATCCACCAGCTTGAAGTCGCGTTTGAAGTGAAGATCGTCGGTGAGATAGAGTTCGCAGATACGGGCCGCATTGCTGCTGCACCCCAGATCCTTGAGCAGCAGCATGTAATAGAGGTCATGACGCTGTCGAGCATCCAGCGCCAACCGTTCGGCCAGACGGGAACCTATCCAGCAACAGCGAACACAGTGCCCTCTTGGTTGACCCTCAGTCATGTCGAGCGCATGACTGAGGGAACCAATCAACTCTGCCAACCGCAATCCATTCACCGTCATAGCCTGTATCCCTGGTCATCTTGGCGATCTTGCCTGCTGACTAGGTATACCTTATCCAGAGAGGAATAGATCTGGATTCAGATGAATTTATACCTCGGCGCTACCGGTCCGTGCTTTTTCCTCCAGCTGAGCCGGGGTCAGGGTCGACACCAGCCGGCCGTCAAAATAGATGTCCAGCAGCTCGCCGCGCTTCTCGCCGCGCATCAGGCTGCTGCGCCCGTCCAGGTAGTGCACCTCCATCTGGGCGGTGCGCTCGTCCGGGTAGCTCACCTCCACCTCGCGTACCCCTTGCGGCAGCAGGGCCAGCGGCACCTTGTTGAGGGAGGGATCCAGGTGCTGGTTCACCTTGATCAGGGCGTCCAGCTTCTGATCCACCAGCGCCGGCGACTTGCCGGTGATGGGGTTCTTGCCCGACCAGAATTCGATGGTATTGAACACGAAGAGATCCGCGGTGGCCGCCAGACCGTATACCGGCGAGAGCAGGATGAAGACCCCGGCCCGGCCGTAACGGTTGTCCACCACGCTGAGGTTGCCCTTGGTCACCATGGAGGAGAGCCCCATCTGCCCCATGCAGCCGCTCAGTCCCACGCTTGCCACCACACCTGCCAGCAGCGCCAGCGCCCTGCCCTCTCTTCTCGTTGCCATCGTCTTTATCTGCTCCAGAAATAATGAGGCGGCAAGCCTAAACAGGCTGCCGCCGACGGGCAATTCACAAGCAGGGAGCGATACAGCAGGGGTTCAGATTGGGATTTCGACTGCTCATATTGCGTGCAGGTCGTTGAAATAGTGGTCAAGGCGGCCCGCATGAAGAGAAGGCCGCCAGCTGACTAGATGGAGAGGCTGGAGACGGTTGCCGAGACGTTGTTGGCCTCCTGCCGGATCTCCACCATCACCTCGTTGACCTTGTCGATCTGCTGCTTGCCGAGCTCGGCGCTGCCGGCCACCCTGGCCATGTCGTCGGTCACTCTGGCGGTCAGCTCGCGGTTCTTCTGCACCACCTTGGCTATCTCGTCGGTGGAGAGCGACGTGCGAGCCGCCAGCTGGCGCACCTCGTCGGCCACCACCGCGAAACCACGCCCCTGATCGCCGGCGCGGGCCGCCTCGATGGCCGCATTGAGGGCCAGCAGATTGGTCTGATCGGCGATGCTGCTGATGGTGGAGACGATGGCCTCTATGCTTCTGGACTGCTCGTTGAGCTGGTTGATGAGCAGGATGGTCTTGTCCACCTGCTCGCTGATGAGCGACGAGGTCTCCACCACGGAGCGCAGCAACTCTGCCCCCTGTTCGGCACAGCGCAGGGTCTCCTGCGCCGTGGCGTGAGCCACCTGGGTGGCATCGCGCACCGCATGGCTCTTGGTGACACGATCAGTAATGTCGCTGGCAAACTTGATGACCCGGCTCACCTTGCCGCTCTCGTCGCGAATGGGGTTGTAGGTGGCCTCCAGCCAGATCGCCTCGCCATGGCTGTTGCGCCGCAGGAAAAGCCCGGACTTGAACTGTCCCTGAGCCAGCTCTTCCCAGAAGCGGGGGTTCTCCTCATAGAAGGCGTCATCGCACAGGATCCGGTGATTGCGCCCCTTGAGCTCGTTCAGGGTGTAACCGACGCAACTCAGGAAGTTGGCGTTGGCCGAGAGGATGTCACCGGTCGGGGTGAATTCGATCATGGCAAGCGAGCGTTCGAGCGCCTTGGAGACCGCCTCCTGGTTAAGCAGTTGCTGATGCTCCGCGGTGATGTCGCTGGCGATCTTGATCACCTGGGTCACCCTGCCCTGCGACTTTACCGGGAAGTAGCTGGCCTCCAGCCAGACCACCTCGCCCCGCTTGTTGCGGCGCGAGAAGATGCCGGACTTGACTCTGCCCTGCTTGAGCTGGGCCCAGAACTGCTGGTACTCGGCGGAGCGGGCCAGCTCCTGGCCGCAAAACATCCGGTGGTGCTGACCCTGCAGCTCCATCGCGCTGTAACCCATCAGGCTCAAAAATGGCTGATTGGCCTCCAGGATCTCGCCATCCGGGGTGAAGATGATGGTCGCGATCCCGGCCTTGACCGCCTCCACGAAGCCCTGTGATTCGTCGAGCTGTGCCTGGCAGGCCTGCAGTTGCGCCTTCAGCTTGTTGTTGAACATGGGTGTCATACCTCTGTAATGACCTGACAAGGTGGGAACGGGCACAAGACTCGGCGTCAAGATGAACCGGCACGAGCCTGTTGAGGCTGATCATAGTTGAGCATGGTGACTCGATCAGAATTTGGCCGAGATTTTGCCACAGCCAGGGAGAGATTCGCAGCGCCCGTATCCCGTTGGCAGGCGTGATACGGGCAGGGCGGCAAGCGGGATCACCCGGGTTGCCACTCCAGATAGGCGGGGTTGCTCACAAACCCCATCCGTTCGTAGAGGGGCCGCCCCTCTTCGCTGGCATGGAGCCAGATCCGGCCCAGCTGCTGCCCCCTCGCATAGTCCGCCATCTGGTCCAGCAGGGCACCGGCCAGTCCCCGCCGGCGATGGGCAGGCAGGGTATACATGTTGAGCAGATAGCCCTCCCTCCCCGTCAGATTGCCGGGATAGGGCGGGCGCACGAAGAGGGCCAGGGTTGCGCTCGCCACCACCTCGCCATCCACCTCCGCCACCCAGGAGCGGGCACTCTCCTCGGCCTGCGCCGTGCTGAAATAGGCAGTGGTGGCCTGCCACAGTGGCAGATCGGCCAACGGCTCGCTCAGCTCCCCCACCTCGCAAAACAGCGCCATGCGCAGGGTCACCAGCGCGGGAATGTCTGCCTGTGTTGCCTGCCGGATGATCATCGCCTCTCCTCCTTGTGATGAAATGAGCAGGCACCCCGCAGGGTGCCTGATGAGAACGCCAGTGTGGCGGCTTCATGCCCGCCTGGCAAGGCGCCACTGATCCAGGGCCAGCGGCCCCGCCCCCCACACCGCCAGTGTCAGCAGCATCCAGCCCCACAACTGGTGATCGTAAAAGCCGCCGGCCCAGAGGGCGGGATAGGAGAGCACCGCCATGATGTTGAAGGCAAACAGCAGGGCGGCGACCGGCCGGGTGAAGAGCCCAAGCAGCAGCAGCACCGGCAGCAGCAACTCGGTGGCCGTCCCCAGCCAGGCTGCCCACTGCCAGGGCAGCAGGGGCACCCGATACTCGAACTCGAACAGGTAGAGGGTGCTGTCCCAGGCGCTCAGCTTGAGCCAGCCGGAGCGCAAGAAGACCGCCGCCACCCAGCATCTGGCCAGCAGCAAGAGGGTGCCGCTCAGCCACCAGGGGGCGGCCGGCCCCCGTTGCTGCATCAGGGGGAACTTGTGGTTTGTCATCGAATTTACTCCAGCGTTGAGGTCACATCGACCAGCAGGCCCAGGGTGACGAGGCGGGTCAGATACTCTGCAGCCTGCGGATCTTGCGCCAGCAGGGTCGACAGGGCGATGCCCTGGCGGCAGCCATCCAGCAGGCGCCACTCCCCCTCGCTCAGGCGCAGCGGCAATACCCGGCAATCGGGCTGCTTCTTGAGGGCAAGCCAGGCAGGGGCCGCCAGATCGTGCACCGCCTCCCCCTGGTGCAGAGCCATCTGCCAGAGGGCCTCCACCGGGCGAAGGCTGTCGAACAGAAGCAGATCACAGGCCGGGATCAGCACCAGCGTCTGCCAGGCCGCTGGCGGCAGGGCCGCCACCCGCTCGGCCGGCCAGTGGCGTGCCTCGGGGGCCAGCAGACTGGTGCGCTCCAGTGCCCACTCGAAACGGGAAAGCTCCCCCAGCCAGGGCAGTTCGGCGGTGGTGGGCAGCCCTGCAAGCCAGTCGCCAAAGCCGGCGCCGTAGTGCATCACGCTCCCTTCGCAGAGGGGCTCCGCCAGCACGAAGCCGCGCGCCGCGGCGTCGAAAAACGCCTCCCCCACCATGGCCTTGACCGCCGGGTAGCTGCCTGCCAGCACCTCGCCAAGGCTCAGGATGAAGTGGTTGCGATAGACCTGCAGCACGGCATCGGCCGGGAAGAGGCGGGAATGGACGTGGGGCAGAATGGCCTCGCTCTGGCCAAGCAGCCCCTCGGCAAACTGCTGCTGCCGGTGGGCCAGCTCAGACATGGGCGGCCTCCGACGCAAGATGGGCGGCCATGGCGGCATCCAGCAGGGTGCTCGCACGCTCAGCCTCCGCCAACAGCACGGGGAGCGGCGGTATCTCGAGATCCCACTCGATCAGGGTGGGGATGGCGCGCTGGCGGCAGATCTCGGCATAGAGGGCCCAGACCGGCTCGCTCACCGGCGCGCTGTGGGTATCGATATAGAGGTGCCCCTGCGGCAGGGACTTGTCGGTAAAACCGGCCAGGTGGATTTCACCCACGGTGGCGATGTCGATGGCAGCCAGATAGTCACGGCACGCAAAGCCGTGGTTGAAGGCACTGACGTAGAGGTTGTTGAGATCGAGCAGGATGCCGCACTCGCTGCGCCGTTGCAGCTCGGCCAGAAACTCCCACTCCGGCATCTCTCCCGCCAGTTGCAGGTAAGAAGAGGGGTTCTCGATCAGCAGCCGGCAGCCGAGTGCATCCTGCACCTGCTTGATCTTGTCGCTCATGGTGAGCAGAGCCTCCCGGGTATAGGGCACCGGCAGCAGATCGTTGAAGTGGCGCCCCCCGATGCTGCCCCAGCTGAGGTGCTCCGAGATGCGCACCGGCTTGATGGCGCCGGCCAGGGCCGAGAGGCTGGCAAGGTGAACAAGGTCGAGCCCATCAGCCGACCCCAGGGACATGCCGACCCCGTGCAGGCTGACCGGATAGTGCCGGGCCAGCTCGCTCAATACCTGAAAACCCCGGCTGTGCCGTTCGAAGTAATTCTCGCTGTGCACCTCCAGCCAGCCGACGGTCGGCAGGGTACGCAGCATCTCGTCGTAATGGGGGGTTCGCAATCCAATACCAATCAAGGGGTTCATCGCAAAGACTCGCGGTTGGCCATCAAAAGAGAGCCACGGTGCACAACACCGTGGCACCCAGCCTTACTTGGGTTGCAGCGAACCGCCGGCCAGCTTCTCGCACAGCCCCTTGGGCACCACCACGAAGGCGTCGCCCTGGGCATCCATCTTGGCGGTGCCGGCGCAGGAGTTGGTCTTGGTCGCACAGTCGTTCTTGCTCGCCTTCACCACGCCGTAGCACTTCTCCTTCTCGTCGGCAGCCATGGCCGGGGCGGCAATGAACTGGGCGCCGAGGGCCAGCAGACCGGTCATGGCGGAGGCGATGGCAGTGCTCTTTTTAACGTTCATTCTCTGTTCCTTCTGATTGTGTGTGGTGTGCCCGATCATTCGCGACCGGATGCCTTCCATAGAACCGGCGCTGCGACGAAATGATTTCAAAAAAAATGCAAAATCGGCACATCTATAAAAAACACAATTAGTAGAATGTTGTTTTAAAAGGAGTTTTCAGGATGTTCTCGGCCCCTTGGCATTGACATCAAGTCGGCGACAGAGACGATGGCATGGCGGTGACGGGGTAACCGGTTCGCCTCCCCGACCATCCCGACGCGGGTTTGCCGGCACATTTTCACCAGCGCGCGGCGGCGAGAGGCGAGCTGGTCGCAAGACAAGATGAATGGAAAGCGCCGAGCGGGCTGGGTCGTCAAAGCGATCCGGCCAGCCGGTTTATCTGCGGGCTGTAGTGGTTGAGGCGCTGGTGCTCAGGGGTGAGCAGTTGCCCGGGCGAGCGCCCGGTAAAGAAGTGACAGCTCTTGATGAAATGGGGCTGATCGCAATAGCCCTGTTCCAGCAGGGCATCGAGCGACGGGGCGCCCGACAGCAGCTGGCGCAGCGCCCTTTGAAAGCGGGCGGTACGCAGAAAATAGCGGGCATCTACCCCGAGATGGCGGCGCAATCGCCGCTGAAAGGTGCGTGCGCTCATCCCCAGTTGCTGCTGCAACTCAATCGCCGGCGTGCCGTAATAGAGCCGCTCTATCGCCCGCACCAGCGCAAGATCCCGCGGCGGGCACCTCGCCACCTGCTGGCGCAACCAGGCGCCCAGCGCCCCTGCCCCCTCCAGCATCAACCACTGCGGGTCGGGGCAGACAATCCCCAGCTCATCGAGGGACAGCACCCGATCGCTCAACTGCTCGAGCGGCACGCCAAACAGATCGAAACAGGCCGAAGAGCGCAGCCGCAGCCCCAGCAGATGAGTCTGGCCATGGGCGGCAAAGCGCAGGTGGGCATGGCGCGGGCAGAGCAATACGACCACCCCCGTGGCCACGGTGACGCTGCGGGGTGCGTCTGCTGACGAGAGGATCGTGATGGTGAGGGGATCCCCCAGATTGAACAGGATCTCGGCCCCGGTGCCGGGGAAGATCTCAGGCATCGGCTGGGGGTGACAAAGGCGCCACTCCCAACCTTGCGCCAGCCAGGGCGCCAGATCGGGAGCGGGCTGAAATTTACGGCACTGCATCATGATGGGAGGCGATATTGCTCACTGGCTCGGTTCAGAGGCGGACAGGAAGAGGGTATCACCGCTGACATGGTCGAGACAGGGATGGCGATCGAAGCGCACCACGCCTATCTCCATGCGACCCGCGGCCGCCTCCACCATGGCAGCGACCCCCAGGTGACCAAATCCGGCACACAGCTCCACCGCCCTGATCCCCTCCCGATATAGCTCGTCAAGCAGTTCACAGCCTACCTGGTAGTCGGGCACGGCGATCATCTTCACATGGACTTTCTCCGTCTTGACCCAGCTGGCGTGGCAGGCGGGATCCGCCCCCGGTGCAACGAAGATGAAGGCGGCCTTGAAAATATCGGACATATAAAAAGCTCCTAGGATCAATGAGTCGCCACTCTACCCGGGATCCCGCTGGCCGGATTGTACCGCGGCGCCACCCGCTCTCATCAGGCAGGACAAAACCTGGCGCAAGGGGCGCCATACAGACCTCATTTCTCCCTGTTGAATGCAATTTGTGCGGCCAGGGGCCATAAATGCAAAAGAGACAGCCGAAGCTGTCTCTTTTGTCATCAAGCCGGGACCTCAGTAGAAGATCCGCTCGCCGCGCTCGCTCATCTTGAGCCATACCGGTTTGGTGCTGGTTTTGCTCCAGATCCGGTGCAGATAGCTGTAGAAACGGGCCCGGTCGCTGCGAAACAGCATCACGGGGAAAGCCAGCATACCCACCAGCAGCACATAGAGGCGACGAAGAATTATCTGAGTAAGGGAATAGGGATGAAACATGATAGCACTCCTCACTGGTAAGACCACTGAGCAAAGATTACTCCACAATTTGTAGGATTACTACACCATGATTCCCATTTTTTCGCAAAAAACGCCCTGAAAAGCCACAAAGTGAAATTGGGTTACATCCATTAACTTACAGGCAACAAAAGCTGGCAAAGCGGCCGCGTTTGACCAGATTTAATGAGTTGGCAGTTAACATGGAGTCAAGGCGATGAAACCCGCAGAAATGGCGATCATAGGGATCCTGGGCCTGCTGATCTGGTCGGAATGGCAGGACTGGCAGCTCAACCGGGACGACAGCATCACCCTGGCCTACAAGGGGGCCCCCACCGTCAGCCTGTGGCAGTGCGGTCAGTTGAAACAGAAGATGATGGATGTGACCGAACACTCGGCCGAAGTGCAGTTTCAGTACCGGGGACAGGACCTGACACAGGTAAACCGCTATCTGGAGCGGGAGTGGCAGCAGCAGGGTTGCGAACAGCTGTTGCTGCAGCAGGGATACTGATACGACAAAGCGCCGCACGAAACGGTCGATATCGGAAAATTCAGACAGGGAGAAGATGGAGGCACGTTCCGGAGTCGAACCGGACTAAACGGATTTGCAATCCGCTGCATAACCGCTTTGCTAACGCGCCATGCTGACAAGGCATTGCCTTGAAAGTGATATCCATGATTGGTGCCATGGAGAAATTGGAGCGGGAAACGAGACTCGAACTCGCGACCCCGACCTTGGCAAGGTCGTGCTCTACCAACTGAGCTATTCCCGCATTACTGCTTGTGTGCCAGTTGCCTGACAACGAGGCGCATTATACGTACCCCGAGCAGAGGCACAACCCTTTTTTCTCACTTTTAGCCCTTTCTCGTGCTGTTTGCTCAGGGTTTAGACGGCTTGCCCAAAAAAAACGCGCCAGGCTGTGACCCAGCAGGCGAATTCAAGATAAAGTCATTGAAATGATTAGCCTTTAATCAGAGACTTGCGGCGGTTAGTAACCGGATTCTCAATTGAAAATCTCCCGATGAAATGGATCTTCAAGCCTCGTGGACTCAGGCCGCAGCTGATGCTGGCATTTTTTATGCTGGCCATGGTGCCCTTCCTGGTTGTCACCCTGTTTTTCCTCTATAGCCACGGCAAGGATCTCACCACCCAGACCTCCAACCATCTGGTTTCCGTTCGCAACATCAAGAAGAGCCAGCTGGAAGATTACTTCGGCAACCTCAAACAGCAGATCATCAACTTTTCCCAGCAGGATTTTGCCGGCAACAGTATCGGTCGCTTCTACGGCTTCACCGGCGCCTTCGAGAAACTCGGCACCACGCCGCAGGAGGCCCGCGCCCGCGCCCAGGCCCGCTATGTGCCGGGCTCCTGGGATCAGTTGCAAAAGCCCGACAACACCCCCGACATCGAACCCTCCATCAGTGCCCTGATCCTGGCGGACGAGATGTATGGCCGGGTGCATCAGCGCTTTCACCGCGGCTACGCCGACATGGTGCGCAAGTCCAACTACAGCGACATCTTCCTGATCGATCTCAACGGCGACGTGGTCTATTCGGTCACCAAGCGTGCCAACTTCGCCACCAACCTGCTCTCCGGCCCCTACCAATCGAGTGGTCTGGGCCAGACCTTCGCCAAGATCAAACGGCGCCTCGACGGCGGCCAGAAGCCGCAACAGATCTTCGAGTTCACCGATTTTGGCCGCAACGAGCTGACCGGTCAGGTGGTCGCCTACATGGCCGCCCCCGTGATGCAGTACGACTATGTGCGCGGCGTGGTGATCTTCGAGCTGCTGCCGGACAAGCTCAACCAGATCATGGCGGAGCGGGAGGGGCTCGGTGCAACCGGCGAGACCATTCTCATCGGCCCGGACAAGCGGATGCGCGCCAACGCCTGGCTGGCTCCCGAATTCAGCGTGGAGAACAGCTTCAGCCCCAACTTCCGGCCGCTGCAGACCCCGCTGGTGGTCAAGGCGCTCTCCGGCGAGCAGGGGGTCGGGCTGTTTCGCTCCTACCACGAGGACGAGGTGCTGGCCGCCTACACCCAGGTGAAGGTGTTCGACACCGAGTGGGCCTTCATCGCCGAGATCTCCACCAGCGAGGCCTATCGCCCCATCCGCCAGCTGGAGACCCTGGTGATCCTGCTGGGGGCCGGCTCATTGCTGCTGCTGATCCTCTTCTCCCGCTGGCTCTCCCACTCCATCACGGCGCCGCTGCGCTCTCTCACCGCCGCCGCCGAGCAGGTGGCCGACGGCGCCCTGGATCACCCCATCGCCATCGCTCGCACCGATGACGACATCGACCGGCTCGCCCAGGCGTTTCGCCACATGCAGCGCTCGGTGAAGGACAAGATCGAGCTCATCGAGCGCCAGACCCAGGAGCTGCAGCAGCAGGTCAAGCTGACCCACAAGCAGAACCTCAGCCTGCAGCAGGCTGACAAGCTCAAGGATGAACTGCTGGCCAACACCTCCCACGAGCTGCGCACCCCCATCCACGGCATCAAGGGGATGGCCGAGTCCATGCTCGCCAGCCAGCAGGACTTGACCGAAGGGCAGCAGAAACAGCTCGGGCTCATCATCAAGAGTGCCGACGGCCTGGCGCGGCTGGTGGACGATCTGCTCGACTACCACCAGATGCGCTACGGCCAGCTGGAGATCCACCCCCAGCCAGTCTCCTCCAAGGGGGTCATCCGGCTGGTGCTGGATCTTTGCCAGCACCTGGTGCAGGCCAAACCGCTCACCCTGGTGGACAAAACCCCGGCCGAGCTGCCGCCTGTGCTGGCGGACGAGCAGCGGCTCGAACAGGTGCTCTACAACCTGGTGGGCAACGCCATCAAGTACACGCCACAGGGCAAGGTGGTGCTGAGCGCCCTGGTGGAGGGCAACTTCCTGCACATCCGGGTGACCGACACCGGCATCGGCATCGCCAGGGATCACCTGGAGCACATCTTCGAGCCGCTGGTGCAGATGAGCCCTGAGGTGAGCAAGCAGGGGGCCGGTCTCGGCCTCTCCATCACCCGCCAGCTGGTGCACCTGATGGGGGGCGAGCTGTTCGTGGAGAGCGAGCCGAGCGTCGGCTCCACCTTCGCCTTCACCCTGCCGCTCGCCAGCGGCAAGGCGGGCAGCCTGACCCTCGACAGCCGCCAGATCGAGCATCAGCTGGTGCGCCAGCAGCCGCTCGCCCTGCCGGAGTGGGAGAGCGATGACCTCCCCCCGCCCCCCGAGGATGCGCCCCTCATCCTGGTGGTGGACGACGAGCCCATCAATTTGCACATACTGCGCCACCTGCTGCAGCCCTGTGGTTATCGCATCCTGCCCAGCAGCGACGGCCACGACGCGCTGACCAAGCTGGCCCAGGAGCCAGTCGACCTCATCCTGCTGGACGTCATGATGCCCACCCTCTCCGGCTTCGACGTCTGCCGCCGGCTGCGGGAACAGCATCCCAAGGAGAAGCTGCCGGTGCTGCTGCTCACCGCCCTCAACCAGCCCAAGGATGTCGAGGAGGGTTTCAACGCCGGCGCCAACGACTATCTGGTGAAACCCTTCTGCAAGGAGGAGCTGTTCGCCCGGGTCAGGGCCCTGCTGGAGGCGAGCGCCGGGCGCGCCTCTCTGGTGGAGAACCGCTTGCTCAAGCAGGAGATAGAGCACCGGCTGGTGCTGCAGGAGCAGTTGCATCAGGATCAGCAGCGGCTGCTGGCCCTGCTCGGCGAGGGGGCCGATCCCATGGTGTTCATCGATGATCAGGGCACAGTGCTGTTCGCCTCCCGGGTGCTGGCCCGCCTGCTGGGCCAGGAGCCGGAAGCCATGGAGGGGCAGCCGCTGGACGACTGGCTGGCCAGCCCGCTGGCCAGCCAGTGGCCCGGGCTGCAGGCCGGCCAGGAGCAGTCGCTGGCGTTTCTGGTGGCGGGCCAGCGGGACGAGCTCAACGCCCGCGCCCTGCCCATCAGTCTGGGGGGGCAGGCCGCCTACGCGCTGGCCCTCAGCACAGAGTCGCGGCCCGACGAAAACCGGGTGATGGCGCTGGAGAATGCCCTCAAGAGCCTGTCGCGCCAGGCCATCATCGAGGATGGCCAGCTGCTGGGCGAGCTGAGCCGGCTGGGCGGGGAGTTCCGCTCGCTCGCCGACGATCTCATCCGCCAGCAGGATGACGAGCCATTGCGCCGCGCCCTGGTGGACACCATGCGGCTCACCCTGGATGCCTGGCAGCAGAGCACCGGCAAGGGCAAGATAGTGCTGGCCGAGAAGAGCAAGCTGTGGCGGGTCTACATGGACCGCTCCAGCCCGCAGACCCGCACCCTCGACAAGTACCTGAGCCTGGACACCCTGCCCAAGGCGCCGCGCTGGAAGACGGTGGTCGCCACTGCCGAATACGTGCTCAGCCACGGCCCGCTCAACGAGGCCCAGCGCCAGCAGCTGCACCACAGCGCCCAGACCCTGCGCCAGCTCGCCACCCGCAAGAGCTAGCGCATCCCCTCCCCATCTCCAATCTGGGCCCTGGCTCACACTTGGCGGGGCGGTTTTTTTTTGTGCAAAATTAAGCCCGCTCACCACGTCAAAACGAGAGCCGATCCAATTCACACAATTGTCATGAGGGGCAGATTGACGGGGACTTATTACGTCAGAGCAATTAACATAACCTCATGATTTAAATCGAGTTAAAAGCCATTTTGACGAAATTGACGTGATGGCGCCGATTTTTACGATATCGACGATCTGAACAGTTGTTGTTTTCCTGTTAACTCTGCTTTGCTAGGGACGTTGGATGACACAACTACAAGGGTGAAAAACCTGACCAACATTGAGGGCCGACCTCCCCAGCATGCGATGTCGGTGCTCAAATCCAAACAAGGAATATAAATAAGAAAGGAAATAATATGCTTGCCAAAGTATCCAAAATCTCAACTGCTGTAATGCTGGGCACCATGATGCTTGCCGGCGCTGCCGGCAACGCCATGGCGGCGGACAACAAGACGGTACTGACCCTGGTCGCACAACAGGAAACCGCGTGGGTCAAGAACTTCAACCCCTTCCTGCAGGCGGGCCTGCTGCACACCACCCGTCACTTCATCTATGAACCTCTGGTGATCTTCAACGATATGCAGGGCGGCAAGCCCGTCTATCGTCTGGCCACCCACTTCGAGTTCAGCAAGGACCTCAAGTCCGTCACCTTCGATCTGCGTGACGGGGTGAAGTGGTCGGACGGTCAGCCCTTTACCGCCGATGACGTCCTCTTCTCCTTCAACCTGGTCAAGGCCAACAAGGCGCTGGACGAGCGCTCAATCTGGACCCAGATCAAGAGCGTCGAGAAGCTGGCTCCCAACAAGATCAAGTTCGACCTGACCGACGTCAACACCAACGTGGTGAACGACCTGGTGCTGGTGCCCATCGTGCCGGAGCATCAGTGGAAATCGGTGAAAGACCCGGTCGCCTTCACCAACGACAAGCCGGTCGGCACCGGTCCCTTCACCGAAGTGGACAACTTCTCCGCCCAGCTCTACACCCAGTGCCGCAACCCGCACTACTGGGACAACGCCAACCTCTCCATCGACTGCCTGCGCATGCCGCAGATGGCCACCAACGACCAGGTGCTGGCCGCTGTGATGAAGGGTGATGTGGACTGGTTCGGCTCCTTCGTGCCGGACATCGAGCGCCTCTACGTCGGCAACGATCCGAAGAACAACAAGTACTGGTTCCCGGCCTCCGGCACGGTGGCGTTCAACGTCAACTTCCAGGCCAAGAAACCGGGCAACCACGAAGCCTTCAACGACGTCAACTTCCGCCGCGCCTTCTCCATGGCCATGGACCGCCAGTCCATGGTGGACATCGCGGGCTACGGCTACCCGACCGTCAACGAGTACCCGTCAGGTCTGGGCAAGGCATTCGACTCCTGGAACAACCCGGAAGTGGACAAGAAGTACGGCAAGTACAACAAGTTCGATCTGGAAGGGGCCAAGGCCCTGCTGAAACAGGCCGGCTACAAGGATTGTGACGGCGACAAGTTCCTCGACACCCCCACCTGCCAGAAGATCGAGTTCAAGGTGCTGGTACCGAACGGCTGGACCGACTGGGTCAACACCGCCCAGATCGGCGTGGAAGGGCTGCAGGCACTGGGCCTGAACGCCAAGACCGCCACCCCGGAAGCCACCGTCTGGACCGAAAACCTGATCACCGGTGACTTCGACGTCGCCCTGCAGGGTTACTTTGCCGGTGCCAACCCGCACAAGTACTTCGAGACCGCCTTCCACTCCCGCAACATGGGTGAGCGCGGCAACCGCTTCGCGGCGCCCCGCTACAAGGATCCGGCGCTGGACAAGCTGATCGACGACTTTACCCAGACCGCCGATGCCGCCAAGCAGAAGGAGATCATGTTCGAGATCCAGGACAGGGTCGGTGCCAACCAGACCATCATCCCGGTATTCAACAACCCGACCTGGTACGAATACAGCACCAAGCGTTTCCACGGCTGGTTCAGTGCCGACAACCCGGTCGCCAAGCCGCAGGTTCACCCGGACACCCCGGAGCGTCTGCTGCACGTGTTGTCACTCAAGCCGAACAGCTAATCAATCCCGGCCCCCTGCGGGGGGCCCTCTTCCCCGCCCATCCCCCTTTTCCCGGCTCTGCCGGGGTTGGGGTAACTATGCCCGGCGCGGGGCGGACCAGCAGTAAAAGGTATCATCATGGGATTCATACTGAGACGCTTCTCCTTCTATCTGGTCGCCTTTCTGGTGGCCGCCACCATCAACTTCCTGCTGCCCAGAGCCATGCCGGGGGACCCCGTCTCCGTCATGTTTGCCCGGGCCGGCGCCATGATGGAACCCGCCGCGCTGGAGGCCCTCAAGGCCACCTTCGGTTTCGTGGACGGCCCCATCGGCACCCAGTTTCTCACCTATGTGAAGAGCGTCTTCACCTGGGATCTCGGCACCTCGGTGCGCTACTACCCCCAACCGGTCGCCGACGTACTCGGCCGCGCCATCGGCTGGACCCTGTTTCTGGTGGGCACCTCCACCATCCTGAGCTTCTCCATCGGTTCCATCGTCGGCATCTTCGCCGCCTGGCACCGGGGCGGTCGCCTCGACAGCATCCTCTCCCCGCTCACCCTGGTGATGCAGGCCATTCCGCCGGTGGTCATCTCGCTGCTGGCGCTCTTCCTGTTCGGGGTGAGTCTGGAGTGGCTGCCCATCGGCTACGCCTACAGCCCGGAGATCACCCCCGACTGGGGCTGGGAGCACATCAAGAGCATCCTGACCCACGCCATCATGCCGGTGGGCACCCTGGCCATGGTGCAGGTTGGGGGCTTCCTCATCACCATGCGCAACAACATGATCAACCTGCTGGGCGAGGACTACATCACTATGGCCAAGGCCAAGGGGCTCTCCAGCAACCGGGTGATCTTCAACTACGGCGCCCGCAACGCCATCCTGCCGAGCGTCACCGCCCTCTCCATGGCGCTCGGTTTCGTCATCGGCGGATCCCTCATCACCGAGGTGATCTTCAACTATCCCGGCCTGGGCCTGACCCTCTATCAGGGCATTCTGGCCCGCGACTACCCGCTCATTCAGGGGCAGCTGCTCATCATGACCATCACCATGCTCAGCTTCAACTTCCTGGCCGACGTGCTCTACGTCTTCCTGGATCCCCGTCTGCGTACCGGAGGCAAATAAGATGCGCATGCCGACTATTCTGAAAATCCTGCTGGGCAACAAGAAGGCCGCCTGCGGCCTCTTCATCGTGGTCAGCTTCGTGCTGATGGCCCTGTTCGCCCCCATTCTGGCCGGCAACGAACCGACCAAGCGGGTGGCCCGTCCCCACCAGCCCCCCAGCACCGAGTTCGTGATGGGCACCACCCGCATGGGCCACGACATCTGGGCCCAGTTCACCAACGGCGCCCGCATCTCCCTGATGGTGGGCTTCAGCGCGGGCCTGCTGGTGTGCGCCCTCGCCGTCGCCATCGGCATCACCGCCGGCTACTTCGGCGGCCTGGTGGACGAGTGCCTCACCTTCCTGATGAACGTGGTGCTGGTGATCCCCAACCTCCCTCTATTGCTGGTGCTGGCCAGCTTCATCGGGGAGGCGTCACCGGCGGTCATCGCCCTCATCATAGGCTTTACCTCCTGGGCCTATGGCGCGCGGGTCATCCGCGCCCAGACCCTGGCCCTGCGCGAGAAAGAGTTCGTCATCGCCGCCGAGGTGCTGGGGGAGCCGGCCTGGCGCATCATCCTGGTGGAGATATTGCCGAACCTCATCTCCATCATCGGCGTGAGCTTCATCGGCTCCATCATCTACGCCATCGTCACCGAGGCGACCCTGGAGTTCCTGGGCCTCGGCGACCCCACTGTGGTGAGCTGGGGCATCATGCTCTACAACGCCCAGACCTCCAGCGCCATCCTGGTCGGCGCCTGGTGGGAGATCCTGGCCCCCTGCTTCGCCATCGCAACGCTCGGTGCCGGCCTGGCCCTGCTCAACTTTGCCATCGACGAAATCGCCAACCCGCAGCTGCGCTCCCACAAGGGGCTCAATCGCTGGAAGAAACTCGCCGCCCCCGTCACCACGCCGGTGCCGGCCGTACAGGAGAAGACAGCATGAGATCGCAACAACCCCTGCTGTCGGTACGCAACCTCTGCGTCGACTACATCACCGAGAACGGCGACGTGCGCGCCGTCAACTCGGTCAGCTTCGACATCGCCCCCGGTGAAGTGTTCGGCCTGGCCGGCGAGTCGGGCTGCGGCAAGTCCACCTTCGCCTTCTCGGTGGCGCGGCTGCACAAGCCGCCCGCCTACATCAGCGGCGGCGAGATCCTGTTCAAGGGGGAGAACATCCTCCACTACGGCGATGAGCGGCTGCGCAGCTACCGCTGGCAGCAGGTGTCGGTGGTGTTCCAGTCCGCCATGAACGCGCTGAACCCCGTGCTGCGCATGGAGGAGCAGTTCTGCGATGTGCTGCTGGCCCACAACCCGGGGCTCACCCGCTATGAGGCGATCAAGCGCGCCCAGGAGCTGCTCGCCATCGTCGACATCCACCCGAGCCGGCTCAAGGACTACCCGCACCAGTTCTCCGGCGGCATGCGCCAACGACTGGTGATCGCCATCGCCATGGCGCTCAATCCCGAGCTCCTGATCATGGACGAGCCGACCACGGCACTCGACGTGGTGGTGCAGCGGGAGATCCTGCAGAAGGTCTATGCACTCAAAGAGAAGTTCAACTTCTCCATCCTCTTCATCACCCACGACCTCTCGCTGATGGTCGAGTTCTGCGATCGCATCGGCATCATGTACGCCGGTGAACTGGTGGAGGTGGCGCCGGCCAAGGCGATCCTGACCGCGCCGCTGCACCCCTATACCAGGGGGCTCGGCAACTCCTTCCCGCCCCTGCACGGGCCGAAGAAGGTGCTGGAGGGGATCCCGGGCACGCCGCTCAACCTGCTGGAAGTACCGGTCGGCTGCCGCTTTCAGGCCCGCTGCGCCAGGGTGCACGAGCGCTGCCGTCAGGAGTACACCCGGCTGGCCGAGATCCGCCCCGGCCAACAAACCGCCTGTCACCTCTATGAGGCGCAGGATGAGCAACAAGATCCCCTGATCTATCTGGACAAGGCCGCTGGCTGTTAAGGATGTCTGTCATGCAAATCGCCAAAACCGACGCCCCCATCATCGAAGTCCAGCACCTCTACAAGGACTTCCCCGTCAACTCCAACGCCATCAAGAGCGGCAAGATGCGGGCGCTGTCCGACATCACCTTCAACCTGCACCGGGGCCGCGCCCTGGCGGTGGTGGGGGAGTCCGGCTCCGGCAAGAGCACCATCGCCAAGATCATCGCCAAGATGTACAAGCTCTCCGGTGGTCGCATCCTCTATCGCGGCCGCGACCTGGAGGAGTTCAACAAGGGCACTGCCCTGCTCGACTACCGTCAGAGCGTGCAGATGGTGTGGCAAGATCCGTTCGGTTCGCTGAACCCGACCCACACCATTTACCACCACATCGCCCGCCCCCTGCTGCTGCACAGCAAGGTGATCGACAAGCGTGACCTCCCCGACATGGTCTATGGCCTGCTGGAGAAGGTGGGGCTCACCCCTGCCAAGGCGACTGCGGCCAAGTACCCGCACCAGCTCTCCGGCGGCCAGCGCCAGCGGGTCAACATCGCCCGCAACCTGGCGGTGGAGGCGGAAGTGGTGCTGGCGGACGAGCCCACCTCCATGCTCGACGTCTCCATTCGCATCGGCATCCTCAACCTGATGGAGCAGATGAAGGACGAACTCGGCGTCTCCATGCTCTACATCACCCACGACATCGCCACCGCCCGCTACGTGGCCGAAGATCTGGCGGTGATGTACGTCGGGCACATGGTGGAGTGGGGCGAGGTGGACGAGATCCTGCACCACCCCCAGCACCCCTACACCCAGCTGCTCATCTCGGCGGTGCCCGACCCCGAGAAGAGCATCCACGCCGAACTGGAGGGCGGCCGCAAGGGGGAGATCCCGCTCTGGACGCCGGAATCCTGCGGTTGCCCCTTCGCCGGGCGCTGCAATCAGGTGATGCCGCGCTGCAAGGAGACCCTGCCCCCCGTCAGCAAGCTCGCCGACAACCACTTCGTACGCTGCTACCTCTACGAGTGAGGGTGAGCCTTGAACCGGCCGGACAGCGCTGTCCGGCCATGCCTCGATACGGGGCGGCCATGGCCCCGTAATGTGCCTCACCGCCTGTCGGTGAACCACAGGAGTAATACCTCGATGGAACTCTTGATCAATCAGGTGGGTTACCCGTGCGATGGGGAGAAGATCGCCCTGCTGCAAGCCACCCCCGCCCATGACCTCGGCGGCTATGTCAGGCTGCAACGCCAGGGTGATGGCCAGATCCTGTTTGAAACCCCGTTGCAAGCGGCCGGCAGCGTCCCAGGCTGGCAGGGCCGCGCTTACTGGCGCGCCGACTTCTCGGCATTCCAAGAGCCCGGCCACTATCGGCTGGAGGCGATCACCGCCCAAGGCATTGTCCGCTCTACCCGCTTTGTCATCGGCCCCGATCTGCTGGCCAGCCGCTGCCTCTCCGACGTCATCCACTACTTCAAGGGACAGCGCGCCAGCGGCGCCTTCGATCGGGCCGACCGCAGCGCCCGTCTGTTTGGCACCGACCTGCGCCGGGACGTGCACGGCGGCTGGTTCGATGCCAGCGGCGACATGAGCAAATACCTGAGCCACCTCTCCTACGCCAACTACCTCAACCCCCAGCAGACCCCCATGGTGGTCTGGGCCCTGCTCAAGTGCCGGGAGCTCTTGGCCCCGCGCCGCGACATCGACGGGGTCAACCTCTGCAAGCGGCTCAATGACGAGGCGCTGCACGGCGCCGATTTTCTCTGCCGGATGCAGGATGAGTCGGGCTTCTTCTACATGACCCTGTTCGACAAGTGGAGCAAGGATCCCGA
Organism: Aeromonas sp. S15(2024); assembly: GCF_041402265.1. Taxonomy (NCBI): domain Bacteria; kingdom Pseudomonadati; phylum Pseudomonadota; class Gammaproteobacteria; order Aeromonadales; family Aeromonadaceae; genus Aeromonas; species Aeromonas sp. S15(2024). The sequence goes on from NZ_JBGLQY010000002.1 coordinate 521,642, forward strand.
GCAGCGCGAGCTGTGCGCCTACGCCACCCAGCAGGGGCTCAAGTCCGCCAACTGGCAGGCCGGTTTCCGTCAAGGGGGCGGCATGGCCATCGCCGCCCTGGCCCGCGCCGCCCGCGAAAGCATCAGCGGCGACTTTGATGCCAGCCGCTACGCCGAGGCGGCCAGACGCGGCTACCTGCACCTGCGTGAGCACAACCTGGCCTATCTGGATGACGGGGTCGAAAACATCATCGACGACTACTGCGCCCTGCTGGCGGCGGTCGAGCTGACCCGCACCCTGGGCCCAGAGTGGCTGGCAGAGGCCAGAGTGCGGGCCGGCAAGCTCTGCGCCCGCCAGCACCCTCACCCGGAGCTCGGCCACTATTGGGCGGCCAACGAGGATGGCTCGCGCCCCTACTACCACGCCGCCGAGGCGGGCCTGCCGGTGCTGGCCCTGCTGGAATACGTGGAAATCGAGCCGGACTGGGAGCGCAAGAGCGCGGTGCAGCGGGTGATCGAGCAGGCGCTGGCCGCCGAGCTGGCGCTCTGCGCCCGCCCCGGCAACCCGTTTGCCCTCGCCCGCCAGTATGTGAAAGGGGTTGGCGAGGCGCCCCGCGTCAGCTTCTTTATGCCCCATCACAACGAGTCGGGTTACTGGTGGCAGGGGGAGAACGCTCGCCTCGCCTCGCTGGCGGCCATGGCGTTTGCCGCCGCGGCCCAGCTGCCCCACCAGAGCCGCTTGCTGCACACCTTCGGCCAGCACCAGCTCGACTGGATCCTGGGGAAAAACCCCTTCAACGCCTGCATGCTGGCGGGCCATGGCAGCAACAACCCCACCTACACCGCCGGTTATCCCAACGCGCTGGGGGGGATCTGCAACGGCATCACCGCCGGCTTCGATGACGAGGCGGAGGTCGCATTCATTCCAGAGGCGTACAAGGATCGGCTGGATCAGAACTGGCGCTGGGGCGAGCAGTGGATACCCCACGCCGCCTGGTTTGCTCTGGCCATCACTTGGCAGAATGCGCACGGAAATGGAGGTCGACATGATTGAGTACTGGGTCGGGGTCGATGGCGGCGGCACCCACACCCGCGCCCGCATTCGGGATCGGGCCGGCAAGCTGCTCGGCGAGGGGCGCGCCGCCGGCTCCAATCTGGAGCTCGGCATCGCGCTCGCCCACGGCAACGTGCTGGCCGCCATCGAGCAGGCCCGTATCGAGGCAGGGCTGACTGTGGATGCCCAGCAACGGATGGGGGTCGGGCTGGCGCTCGCCTCCGCCGAGCTGGCCGACTGCTATCACGCCATGCTGACCATGCCCTTCCCCTTTGCGAGCGTGCGACTCACCTCCGACGCCTTCGGCGCCTGCCTGGGCGCCTTTGGCGGTGAAGAGGGTGCCATCCTCATCGCCGGCACCGGCTCGGCCGGGCTCATCTATCGCCACGGCCAGCTGCACACCTGCTCCGGCCGCGGTTTTCCCATCTCGGATCTCGGCAGCGGCGCCTGGCTGGGGCTGCGCGCCATCCAGCAATCCCTGCTCTGCCACGACGGCATCCTGCCCCCCAGCACCCTGGCCATCCGCTTGCTCGATCACTTCAAGCGGGATCAGGCCGAGGTGGTGCGCTGGGCCGCCCGCGCCATCCCCGCCGACTACGGCCGCTTCGCCCCCTGGGTGTTCGATGCCGCCAGCGACGGCGACGAGCTCGCCTGCCAGCTGCTGGAGGAGACCTGCCAGCAGCTGGCCACCCTGCTGGAAGGGATGCGCCAGCTGGGAGCCGACCGGATTGCCCTGCTCGGCGGCATCGGCATGCGCCTCGCCCCCCGTCTGGCGCACCTGCAGCTGGTCAGCCCCGGTGCCGACGCACTGGAGGGGGCCATCCTGTTTGCCAAAACGGAGGCGCTGCCATGCCTGCACTCCTGAACCGGGCGTACCGGGCCAGCACCGGCACGCCCTCCCCTCAACCATCGCCAGCCGCCTTCACCAGGGCGGCCGGCCCACTGCTCGTGCAACCGAAGGAGTTTTCATGTCCGCACCCCTGATCCACACCCAGGTCGACCGACGCGATGGTGACGACGTCTGGTTTCGTTTCAGCCTGAGCCAGCTGCCGGATGCCCCCTGGAAGCTCCACTTCTGCCTGGCCCGTCACATCGACCCCGGCTCGGTAGAGGGAGGGGAGCTGGAGCGCCAGAGCGGCAGCTACAAGGTCTTGATCCCGCAAACGGGGGCCAGCGAGCTGCGCTTCTGCTGTCGCAGCACCCCCATCAAGCGCCTCTCCGACATGCCGCGCGGCTTCTTCCTGAGCCTTCCCCGGGCCAGCAGCGGCCCCCAGCTGATGCCGGTGGTGCTGACCGGCGAGGAGCTGGGTCTGGTGCAATCCGCCACTGCGGCGCCGGATCTGCCCGAGGTGGAGCCCCTCGCCGGCATAGTGCCCCAGCCGGATCGCTTGTTGCTGCTGGAGGGCAACTTCCGGCTGGCGGAGCGCGCCCACGTCAGCGGCCCGAGTCCCCTGCTCGGCCCGCTGCTGGCCCACTTCAACGAACTGACCGGGCTCGCGCTGGCGCAGGATCACGACGCCGAGATCCGGCTGGTTGAAAGCGGCCTGGGCCCGGAGGCCTACCGGCTCACCATCACCCCGGAGGAGATAGTGATTGCCGCCGGCGGCGAGGCGGGCTGGCGTCATGGCCTCATCAGCCTGGCCCAGTGGTATCTGCAGCACGGCGAGAGCCTGCCCTGCATCGAGCTCAGCGACGCGCCGCGCTTTGGCTTTCGCGGCATCTTTCTGGACTGTGCCCGCCACTTTCACTCCCTCGCCACCCTCAAGCGCCTGCTCAGGCTGATGAGCCTCTACAAGTTCAATCGCTTCCACTGGCACCTGACCGATGACGAGGGGTGGCGCCTCGAGATCAAGGCCTTCCCCCAGCTGACCGAGCTGGCCGCCTGGCGCGGCCACGGCCTGGCCGTCGGGCCCCAGCTGAGCGGCGGCCCGGAGCCCTACGGCGGTTACTACACCCAGAGCGAGGTGCGCGAGCTGGTGGCCTATGCTGCCGGGCTCGGCATCACTATCATTCCGGAAATTGACATCCCCGGTCACTGCCACGCCGCCATCAAGGCGCTGCCCGAGCTGCTGGTGGAGGAGGCCGACCGCTCCCGCTACCTGTCGGTGCAATATTTTGACGACAACGTGCTCAACCCGGCGCTGCCCGGCACCTATCAATTCCTGGAAGCCGTGATGGACGAGGTGTGCGAGCTGTTCCCGGGGCCACTGGTGCACATGGGGGGGGACGAGGTGCCCAGCGGGGTCTGGACCGACAGCCCCGCCTGCCAGCAGCTGATGAAGCAGCAGGGCTATCAGGATTGCCGCGAGCTGCAGGGCCACCTGCTGCGCCATTGCCAGCAGTACCTGGCCGGCAAGGGCAAGCGGATGCTGGGCTGGGAGGAGATCCTGCACGGCGACAAGGTGAGCCGGGACGCCACCATCTTCGCCTGGACCAGCTTCCAGGCCGGGCTCGACGCGGCCGCTGCGGGCTATCCGGTGGTGATGGCGCCGGCCCAGCACCTCTATCTGGACCTTGCCTGGAGTCAGGACATCCAGGAACCCGGCCTCTACTGGGCGGGCACCCTCAATCTGGCGCAGGTCTACGCGTGTGACCCGGCCCCAGCCGATTTCCATGCCAACGATAACATCCTGGGGGTGCTGAGCCCCTTGTGGTCGGAACTGATCACCTCTCGCGATCGTCTCGACTATATGTTGTTCCCGCGCATGCTGGCGACCGCCGAGGTGGCCTGGAGTGCTCCCGCCCGCAAGGGGTGGGAGCACTTCGCCGCCCGTCTGCCGGGCCAGCTGCAGATCCTCGACCAGCTCCAGGTGCGTTACCGGGTACCACAGAGGTAGTGTTATCTTTTTTCCTTGGCGGCCTGATGGCCGCCTTTTTTTACGATTAACCAACAAAACATCAACTTGCCCCTACCATTCATCCGCCATTGTTGGCAAAATTCAGCCCCCTATGAAGCCGGTCTGCCGCCTGCTGGCGCGAGCCTGCGGCCATCTCCAGATCTGCCACAATAACAACGACAAAGTTATCAACAAGAACATCGGAGCGTATTCCTATGGCCCGCAGAGACGTCCATACCCTGGACAGCGAAGTGGAGTTTCCTGCCGACGAACAACTGGTCTCCACCACGGATCTGCGCGGGGTGATCACCTACGCCAACCCCGCCTTCTGCCGCATCGCCGGCTACTCGGTCGACGAGCTGGTCGGCCACAACCACAACCTGGTGCGCCACCCAGACATGCCCAAGGCGGCCTTCGCCGATCTCTGGGCCCGCCTCAAGGAGGGCAAGCCCTGGCGCGGCATGGTGAAGAACCGCTGCAAGGATGGCCGCTACTACTGGGTCGATGCCTATGTGACCCCCATCTACGAGGGCAACCGGATCAGCGGCTACCAGTCGGTGCGCTGCAAGCCGGATCCCCAGCTCAAGCGCATCGCCGGCCAGGCCTACCAGGCCCTGCTCAAGGCCGAGCGCGGTACCGGCAGCCGCCTCCCCTCCCTCGCCCGGGTGCGCGCACCGGCCATCGCCCTGCTGCTGCTCGGCCTGATGGGCTGGGCCTTCGCCAGCCAGGGAGCCATGACCGCCCTGCTGATGCTGCTGCCCCTGCTGCTCATCGGCGGTGCCTACTGGCGCGAGATCATCGCCCTGCCACTCTATCTGCAGCAGCTGGGCCGCGAATACGACAGCCTGACCCGGCTGGTCTACTCAGGGGACGGCCCCGGCGCCATTGCCGATTTTCACATCAAGATGCTGCAGGCCCGCATCCGCACCGTGCTGGGCCGGGTCAACGATGCGACCAACCCGCTGCAGGCTCTGGCCAGCAACCTGAAACAGGCCTCCCATCAGGCCTGCCTTGACATCAACGAGCAGGATGCCCAGACCCAGCAGATGGCCGCCGCCATGACCCAGATGGCCAGCACGGCCCACGAGATTGCCCGCAACATCCAGGACTCCAACGGTCAGGTGAGCGAGGCCCGCAGCCGCTGCCAGCACACGGACAAGCAGCTGGCCCAGACCGAGCAGCGCATCGAACAGCTCGCCAGACAGGCGGAGCTCGCCTTCAACTCGGCGGTGGAGCTCGCCAGCGAGTCGGAGCGGATCGGCAGCGTGATGGGAGAGATCCAGGGTATCGCCGACCAGACCAACCTGCTGGCGCTCAACGCCGCCATCGAGGCGGCCCGGGCTGGCGAACAGGGGCGCGGTTTTGCGGTGGTGGCCGACGAGGTGCGCACCCTGTCGACCCGCACCCACAAGGCGACCGAGCAGATCCAGGGCAGCATCCAGCAGATCCAGCACACCCTGGGTCGCTGGAAGGGGATGATGCAGGAGAACCTGCAGCAGACCCGCGAGTGCGCCGAGATGACTCGCCAGGGCTCCAGCAGCCTGCATACCGTGCTGCAGGAGATCGAGCTGGTGACCGAGTTCTCCACCCAGATCGCCGCCGCCGCCGAGCAGCAGCAGACGGTGGTGGAGGATATCAGCCGCAGCATCCACCAGATCTCCGAGTACTCCCACGCCAACAGCCAGAAGATGCAGGAGGTCGACGACTCCAGTCAGGAGCTGCTGGAGCGGGCCAGGCAGCTCAAGGGGCTCAGCCAGACCTTCGGCTGACACATTTGCCAGTCACCCGACAGAAGCGCCACAATGGCGCTTCTGTTGTTTTTGACGAGTCAACTTCATGAGAACGGAATCGACCCCAGCCCCGCTGAACAAGGTTGCCCGCATCGAGGCGATCCTCGCCCTGATCCCGGCCGGTCGCGTGGTGAGCTACGGCCAGGTGGCGGATCTGGCGGGGCTGCCAGGCCGGGCCAGGCTGGTGGGCAAGGTGCTGAGAGAGACCGACAAGGTACTGCCCTGGCACAGGGTGCTGGGCGCGGCGGGCACCATATCGCTGCCCAAGGGGTCGGCAGGCTTTGACAGACAGGCGGGATTGCTGCAGGAAGAGGGGGTGCCCGTGATTGGCGGGCGGGTCAGGATGAAGGAGTGGCAGTGGCAGCCCGACCTCGCCGAGCTGCTGTTTCTCCTGCCCTTTTGACGATGGCGGCCCGCCTCACCGGGTGATGGGGGCCAGGATCTCGTCACTGCGCACCTGCACCGGGATGGTTTCGTACTCCCGCTGCAGCAGCACCAGCAGACTCTGCTTGTCTACTTCCAGCACATAGGCGGTTCCTTCCCGGGTCAGACAGGTCATTCCCGGCCGGATCTCGTTAATCTCCATCACAACCTCCGTGTCCAGCGCTGCCATCCTTGCAGCGGTTTCAGTATACCGCCATCCGAACACAAAAAGGCCCCTGTGAGGGGCCTCTTTCATCAGAGTGTGAACTGCGCGCAATCACGCCTTCTTCGACTTGGCCAGGCTCTCCTGCCACTTGCCATTGTCGTAGTGCGCCGTCCAGCCGGTCGCCTTGCCATTGACCTCGGTCATCACGTACTGCTCCTTGGTCTTGCGACTGAAGCGCACGATGGAGGCGTTACCGTCAGGATCTGACGCCGGGGCATCGGCCAGGTACTGGTGCTTGGGCGACAGGCGCTCCTTGAAGCGCTTGAGCTCTTCCACCAGCGGCGCACGAGTCTCGCGCGACTTGGGGAAGTTACTGGCAGCCAGGAACAGACCGGCGGCCCCGTCACGCAGCACGAAGTGGGCGTCGGACTGGGTGCACTTGAGCTCCGGCAGCGGCACCGGGTCTTCCTTCGGCGGCGCGATATCACCGTTTTTCAGGATCTTGCGGGTGTTCTTGCAGGTGTCGTTGGTGCAACCCATGTACTTGCCGAAGCGGCCGTTCTTGAGCTGCATCTCGGATCCACAGCGATCACACTCGATGCTCGGCCCTTCGTAGCCCTTGAGCTTGAACTGGCCTTTCTCGATCTCGTAGCCATCGCAATCCGGGTTGCGGCCGCAGACGTGCAGCTTGCGGCTATCGTCGATGATGTAGGCATCCATGGCGGTGCCGCACACGCCGCAGCGGTGCTTGGCGCGCAACGCCTCGGTCTCGGCCTCGTCACCATCGGTGGCAGAGACGAACTCGTCGGCGGAGACCAGGTTGATGGTCTTCTTGCAGCGCTCTTTGGGCGGCAATGCGTAACCGGAGCAGCCGAGGAAGACCCCGGTGGTGGCGGTACGGATGCCCATCTTGCGGCCGCAATCCGGGCAGTCGATGTCGGTCAGCACCATCTGGTTGGCACGCATGCCCCCCTCTTCCACCGGCAGATCCGCTTTTTCCAGCTCCTGGGTGAACTCGGCGTAGAAGGCGTCCAGCACCTTCTTCCACTCCAGGCTCCCCTCGGCGATGCCATCGAGCTTGTCTTCCATCTTGGCGGTGAACTCGTAGTTCATCAGCTCGACGAAGTTCTCCACCAGCCGGTCGGTGACGATCTCACCCATCTTCTCGGCGAAGAAACGGCGGCTCTCGACCCGCACATAACCACGGTCGACGATGGTGGAGATGATGGAGGCGTAGGTAGACGGACGGCCGATGCCGCGCTTCTCCAGCTCGCGCACCAGCGCCGCTTCGGTGAAGCGCGCGGGCGGCTTGGTGAAGTGCTGGCGAGGATCCAGCTTGACCAGTTTCAGCACCTCACCGACGGTCACCGCCGGCAGCTGGCTGTCTTCACCCTTGCGGCCCATGGGCGGCAGCGCCTTGGTCCAACCGGCGAAGCGCAGGGTGCGACCGCGCGCCTTGAGCTCGAACTCGCCCGCCTTGACGGTCAGGGTGGAGGAGTCGTACTGGGCCGGGGTCATCTGACAGGCGACAAACTGACGCCAGATGAGGTCATAGAGCCGCATGGCGTCCGGCTCCATCCCTTCCAGCATCTCGGCCGTCACCAGCACGCTGGAGGGGCGGATCGCCTCGTGGGCCTCCTGGGCATTGGCCTTGGCACCGTACAGGTTCGGTTCGGCCGGCAGGTAGGCCGCGCCATACTGCTCGCCGATGTATTCCCGCACCGCCTCGACCGCCTCTTTGCTGAGGTTGGTTGAGTCGGTACGCATATAGGTGATGTAACCCGCTTCATAGAGGCGCTGGGCCATCATCATGGTCTTCTTGACCCCGAAGCTCAGTCGGGTGGAGGCCGCTTGCTGCAGGGTGGAGGTGATGAAGGGAGCGGATGGTTTGGAGCCGGTCGGCTTGTCTTCCCGGTTCACCACCTTGTAGTCGACCCCTTCCAGGGCGGCCACGGCGGCGAAGGTCTCGGCCTGGGTCACCGGCTTGAAGTCGGCGCCGTTGCGACTGACCACCTCCATCCGCAGATCGGCGTTATCACCGGTCAGCAGGTCGGCGTTGAGATCCCAGAACTCCACCGGCACGAACGCCTTGATTTCACGCTCTTTGTCGACGATGAGGCGCACCGCGACGGACTGTACCCGGCCGGCGGAGAGGCCGCGGGCCAGCTTCTTCCAGAGCAGCGGGGAGACCATGTAGCCCACCACCCGGTCGAGGAAACGACGGGCCTGCTGGGCATTGACGCGGTGAATGTTCAGCTCAGACGGCTGGGCGAACGCCTCCTGGATGGCGGTCTTGGTGATCTCGTTGAACACCACGCGCTTGTAGCGGCTGTCGTCGCCACCGATGATCTCGCGCAAGTGCCAGGCGATCGCTTCCCCCTCTCTATCCAAGTCGGTTGCGAGATAGATGGTGTCAGCCTTCTCGGCCAGACTCTGTAACTCGCTGACCACTTTTTCCTTGCCGGGCAAAATCTGGTAGTTGGCCTGCCAGCCTGCGGTCGGATTGATCCCCATCCGTGAGAACAGGGCATTGCGCTCCTTGGCAGCCTTTTCTGATTCGCTCAGCTTGATGCCGCGAATGACAGGTTTTTTGGGCTCGTTGCTGGCGCTGCCGCTGGTCGGCAGATCGCGCACGTGACCAACGCTGGATTTCACCACGTAGTCCTTGCCCAAATATTTGTTGATGGTCTTGGCCTTGGCCGGAGACTCCACTATGACCAGTGATTTGCCCATGCTGTAACTATTATCCTCATTGCACCCGACGGGGTTGGTGTGCGGTTTTGTGGGGCTGTATAAGAGATTTGACGGGAAAAAGCAATCTTGTGAGCAAATTTGCCCAGCAGCCCGAACCACCTTGCTTCTTTATTTATTAATGCGAAGCCGAGCCGCGGGAAGCAACCGCTTTTTTATTTTTATGCTATATCCACCCTCTTTTTATATTGGAAACGACATAACCAACCGCTCTTGTAACATAACAAACCAGTTTCGTTATCAGCTTGTTACAAAAGACAAAATCTCCTTATAATGGCTGCATCCCGCAGCATTGTGCGCGGAAGGAACCGCTACCCATATAAAAATCGAAAGGATGTACTCAATGAAGCACTTCGAGGTCAACTTCGACGGCCTGGTCGGCCCGACCCACAACTATGCCGGCTTGTCCTATGGCAACGTCGCCTCCCAGAACAATGCCAAGGAAGCGTCTAATCCGAAGGAGGCCGCCAAGCAGGGTCTGCGCAAGATGAAGGCCTTGACCGACCTCGGCATGGTGCAGGGGGTACTGGCCCCGCAGGAACGGCCGGATCTCGCCACCCTGCGTCGCCTCGGCTTCACCGGCAACGATGCAAGCGTGCTGGCCCAGGCCGCCAAACAGGCGCCCGCCGTACTGGCCGCCTGCTACTCGGCCTCCAGCATGTGGACCGCCAACGCCGCCACCGTCTCCCCCAGTGCCGATACCCAGGATGGCCGCATCCACTTCACCCCCGCCAACCTGACCAACAAGTTTCACCGCTCCCTCGAGCCCGAGGTGACCGGCCGCATCCTGCGCGCCGTGTTCAACAACGACCGCCACTTCTATCACCATCAGCACCTGCCGGAGAACGACCACTTCGGTGACGAGGGGGCCGCCAACCACACCCGGCTGTGCCGCGCCTATGGCGAGTCCGGGGTCGAGCTGTTCGTCTATGGCCGCAGCGCCTTCGACGTCTCCCAGCCCGCCCCCAAACGCTACCCGGCCCGCCAGACCCTGGAAGCGAGCCAGGCCATCGCTCGCCTGCACGGCCTGGGGGACGAGAGCGCCGTCTTCATCCAGCAGAACCCGGACGTGATCGATCAGGGGGTGTTCCACAACGACGTGATCGCGGTGGGCAACCAGAACGTGCTGTTCTTCCACCAGCAGGCGTTCCTCAACACCGCCTCGGCGCTGGCCGAGGTGCGCACCAAGTTCGGTGACGGCGAGCTGCACTTTATCGAGGTGCCCACTGCCGAGGTGTCGGTGCAGGATGCGGTGAAGTCCTATCTGTTCAACACCCAGATCCTGACCTTGCCGTCCGGCGAGATGGCCATCATCGCCCCCACCGAGTGCCGCGACAACCCGGCGGTGTCAGCCTATCTGGCCAAGCTGGTAACCCTGGGCACCCCCATCAAGGACGTCCACTACATGGACGTGAAGCAGAGCATGAGAAACGGCGGCGGCCCCGCCTGTCTGCGGCTGCGGGTCGCCATGAACGACACCGAGCTCGCCGCAGTCAACCCGGCCTGCCTCATCAACGACGGCCAGTTTGCCCGCCTGGACGCCTGGGTGGAGAAACACTACCGCGACAGCCTGGCGCTGGACGACCTGCGCGACCCGGCCCTGGTCATGGAGTCCCGCACCGCGCTGGACGAGCTGACCCAGATCCTGAAACTGGGCTCCGTCTACCCGTTCCAGCGCTAAGGCGCTCCTACGCTATAAAAAAGAGAGCCGGGCAAGTGCCCGGCTCTTTTTTTCCGCCCTTGCACTGTGCCTCAGCGCCAGGGTCCCTGCTGCCACAGGCGACCCAGACCGGACTCCAGCGCCACGGCAGCCTGCTGGCCGAGCTTCTGGGTCAGGCTCTTGGGCTTGCTGTAGCGAATGCCGACCACCTTGTGCTGGCTGGCCTGGGCCAGCAGATAGTCGTCGCTGGTGCAGAGGCTGTCCACCAGCCCGAGCTGCTTGGCCTGGCTCGCCAGCCAGTGCTCGCCTGTGGTGACCTTGTCGATGTCGAGGTTGGGTCTGTGCTCGGCCACGAATGCCTTGAAGCGCTCGTGGATAGCGCCCAGCTCCTCGCGAAACTTCTCGCGCCCCAGGTCGTCGTTCTCGCCGAACATGGTGATGGTGCGCTTGTACTGGCCGGCGGTGTGCATCTCGAATTCGATGTCGTGCTTTTTCAGCAGCTTGTTGAAGTTCGGCAACTGGGCGATCACCCCGATGGAGCCGACGATGGCGAACGGCGCCGCCAGGATCTGATCGGCCACGCAGGCCATCATGTAGCCGCCGCTTGCCGCCACCTTGTCGATGGCCACGGTCAGCTTGATGTCACGATCCCGCAGCCGCTGCAGCTGGGAGGCCGCCAGACCGTAACCGTGCACCACACCGCCACCGGATTCGAGCCGCAGCAGCACCTCGTCGCCCGGCTGGGCCACCCCTATCACGGCGCTCACCTCTTCACGCAGGGAGGCCACCTCCCTGGCATCCAGGCTGCCGTGAAAATCGATGACGAACAGCCGGCTGCGGGCATCTTCGCTCTTGGCTCGCGCCTTGTGCTCGGCCTTGCGCGCCTTCTCCAGCTGCTTGCGCTCCGTCTTGCCGGCCAATGCAGCCTGCAACTGGTGACGCCCCTGCTCCAGCTCGCTGGAGAGATCGGTGACCACCAGCTCCCCCTTGCGGGATTTGGGCTGACGGCTGCTTACCACCATCAGGATGACGGCGCCGATGGCGAGCAGTAGGGTAATGGTCTTGGCCAGGAACAGGCCGTATTCGGTCAAAAATGCCACTTGATGCTCCACTGGTGTGCCCCCGGGGGGACGATTTTTTCACATTCTAGGGAGTTTGCCCGGTGCGCGCAAAAACTCTGCGTCAACCCGTCATAAATGCCAATCGACAATCACAACCCCTCTGATTTATTCACATTTTTGCCATCTCATACTGGTCAAACGCCGTGCGGGATCAGTACACTTGCCCCTCTATTGCCGGGCGCATCAGCCACGAATTGTTAACAGGAGTTGTCATGTTCGATTATCAGGCCCCCCAGGATCTGCTCAAGGACAAGGTCATTCTGGTCACGGGTGCCGGTGACGGCATCGGCCGCGAAGCGGCGCTCACCTATGCGGCCCACGGCGCCACCGTGATCCTGCTCGGACGCACCAGCGCCAAGCTGGAGGCGGTATACGACCAGATCGAAGCGGCCGGCCACCCGCTGCCCGCCATCGTGCCGGTGGATCTGAAGGGGGCGACCAAGAGCCACTACCTTGGCATGGCCGAGACCTTCGCCCAGCAGTTCGGCCGCCTCGACGGCGTGCTGTTCAACGCCGGCCTGCTCGGCACCCTGTCACCGTTCGAACACATCCAGGAGCAGGAGTGGGACGAGGTGATGCAGGTCAACGTCAAATCCGAATTCCTGCTGACCCAGGCGCTGCTGCCGCTCATTCGCCAGACTGCCAAGGAGCACGGCGATGCCTCCATCGTCTATACCTCCTCCAGCGTGGGCCGCAAGGGCCGCGCCTACTGGGGCACCTATGCCATCTCCAAGTTCGCCATCGAAGGCATGATGGAAGTGCTGGCGGACGAACTGGAAAACACCGCGGTGCGGGTCAACACCCTCAACCCGGGTGGCACCCGCACCAAGATGCGGGCCAGCGCCTTCCCGGCCGAAGATCCGCAGACCCTCAAGACTCCGGCCGACCTGATGCCGCTCTATCTCTATCTGATGGGAGTGGACAGCAAGGGCAAAACCGGCCAGACCTTTGTGGCCCAGCCCAAATAAATCAACAAAATAACCCCAACCCTGCGCGGCATGGGGTTAAATTCAATAGGGTGCCGTCGGCACCCTATTGCGAATATGGCAAGGCCCGTTCCATCCAGTCCCTTATCAGGTTGAGATATGTTTCGTCCCAAGAGCACGTTTGAGCAATGGCGGATCTTTCAGGCCGTGGTGGATTGTGGCGGCTACGCCCAGGCCGCCGAGGCGCTGAACAAGAGCCAGTCCTCCCTCAATCATGCGGTAGCCAAGCTGCAGCAGAGTCTGGGGGTGGCCCTGCTGGAGGTGAGAGGGCGCAAGGCGGTGCTGACGCCAGCGGGGGAGATCTTCCTCAAGCGTGCCCGTCAGCTCAGCCAGCAGGTGGAAGAGCTGGAGAACCTGGCCAACAACCTGGAGCGGCAGTGGGAGCCGCAGATCAACCTCTATGTATCGGTGATGCAGCCGCGCGAGCGGCTCTATCGGGCGCTGGCCCACTTCTACCCCCGCAGCCGGGGCTGCCGGGTCAATCTGCACGAGCGAATCCACTGCCACTTCAACGCCCTGCAGGTGGGGGATCTGATGCTCTCGGAGCACCTGCCCCATGATCGCACCGGTCTGCCGCTGGACGAGGTGTGTCTGCTGCCGCTCTGCGCGGCCGATCACCCGCTCGCCACTCAGGGCGGCGCCATCGCCGCCGAGGCGCTGGCCGGCCACAACCAGATCAGCCTGCACCCCCCCATTCACCGCTCGGTGGACTGGAACGATGCGGACGACACCGGCTGGAAGGCGACCCACTACCACGAGGTGATCGCCATGCTCAGGCTCGGCCTCGGCTATGCCTGGCTGCCCCGCCACCTGGTGCAGGAGGAGCTGGCGAGCGGCGAGCTGGTGGCGCTGGAGCTGGCAGGTGGCAACGAGCGCCACCTCTATACCTATCTGCTGACCCCGTCGGCCGACGCCCTGGGCCCGGCCACCGAGCTGCTGCTGCGCTGCCTGCGCAACGAATATCAGGACGACAGCGACCGCTAACCCGCCGCCATCAGGCAGTGAGGCGGGGCAAGCCCACCCCTTTGGCTTCAGACGTTCGGCACCCGCCAGCAGGCAGCCAGTGCCAGCAGCGCCAGCCCCATGGCCACCATGAAGACCCCGTGAAAGCTCCAGATCTCCGCCACAGTCCCCGCTATCGCCCCCGCCATGATGGAGCCGGTGCGGATGCTGTTGGCGAACAGGGTGGTCGCCACCCCGGCGCGGCCCGGCATCAGATCCTGGAAGTAGGACATGCCGATACCGGCGACGATGCCGATGAAGATGGCGTTGAGCAGTTGCAGCGCAATGAGGGCATGCTGGCTTGACAGGGTCACCAGCCCCACGTAGAAGCCCACCCCGGCCAACACCGCCAGCAGCATCATGGGGCGCTTGCCAAAACGCTGGGTGTAGTGACCCGCCAGCAGCATGAAGGGGATCTCGAGAGCCGCCGCCGTGCCCATCAGTACCCCGGCCAGCTTCTCCTCCAGCCCCAGCTCGCGAGTGATGTAGAGCGGCATGTTGATGAGGTACATGCTGTTGCAGGTCCACATCAGGGTGGAGGCGATAAAGAGCGCGCGCACCGACGGATCCCGCCAGCTGCTGACCCGTTCCACCTCGCTGTCCATCACCGGCAGCGGCAGCGAGGGCAGCCAGCGCCACACCACGAAGGCGCAGAGCAGATAGGCCACTGCGGAGGCGAGGTACATCACCTCGAAGCCGTAGCCGATGGCCAGCGCGAAGGCGATGGGGGGCCCTATCACCCAGGCCAGCGAGAACTGGGCCCGCAGCACCGAGCTGAACATGTCGGCCCGCTTGTTGCGGCTGTCGGCGTATTCACGCGCCAGCGCGAACAGCTGGGGGCTGGCGGTAGCGGCCAGGCTCGCCAGCAGCACCCCCAGACTCACCAGCAGCCAGTATTGCCGGTTCCAGGCAAACAGCAGGGAGAGCACCACGCCGGCGAAGCAGCAGCGCAGGATCAGCCGCTTGCGATCCCCCTTGTTGTCGGAGCGGTGGCCGAGCCACTGGCTGATGAGGATGCCGATCACCGCGTTGACGGTATAGAAGAGCCCCACCAGGAAGGGGCGCACCTGCACCTCCTCGGCCAGGAACAGGCTCAGGGTGGGCACCTGCAGCGCCACCGCCACCCCGGTCATGAAGGTCACGGCCAGAAAAGAGAGAGAGACGGGATCCGTCCTGTTGCGGGCAGCAGTCAACAAGCGCATAGAATTACCACTGATTGGAGGGAAGAAAACTGGCCAAAATTCGGCAAGTGCATGAAATGGCGCCGCTTATTTTATGTCATTATCAAGAGCCACCTCAAGGCTTGCGGCCCCGTCGCCGACCCCGTACAGTGAAAGCCCACTGGCCAGCATAAGGATTTCACATGTTTGATTTTGACCGGGAAATAGATCGCAGCGGCACCATGAGCCTGAAATGGGACAAGTACAAGGGACAGGACGTGCTGCCCATGTGGGTCGCCGACACCGACTTCGTCTCCCCCCCTGCCGTCGTCGAGGCCCTCACTGCGCGGGTCGCCCACGGCATCTTCGGCTACTCCCGCCCCTCTCCCCGGCTAATCGAACTCATCATCACGCGGCTGGCCAGCCGCTATGGCTGGACCATCCAGCCCGAGTGGCTCGTCTTTCTGCCCGGCGTGGTGCCCGGTCTTAACCTGGCCTGCAAGGCCTGGAGCCAGCACGGGCGTGGCATCATCACCCCCAAGCCGGTCTACTACCCCTTCCTGCAGGCGCCGGGCTTCAACGACCGGCCGCTGCTCACCGTGCCCATGGTGGAAGAGGCCGGCCGCTGGGTGCTGGATATCGAGGAGCTGGAACGCCAGGCGCCGGCGGCGGATCTGCTGCTGCTGTGCAACCCGCAAAACCCGGGCGGCACCGTCTTCACCCGCGAGGAGCTGCTGGCCATCGACGCCATCGCCGAGCGCCACAACCTGGTGATCTGCTCCGATGAAATTCACTGCGACCTGCTGCTGGACAAGGACGCCCGTCACATCCCCTACGGCGCCATCAGCCCGGCGGCGGCCGAGCGTTCGGCGGTGATGATGGCCCCGAGCAAGACCTTCAACATCGCCGGGCTCTGCTGCGCCTTCGCGGTGGTGCCCAATGCCCGTCTGCGCCTCAAGCTGCAGCAGGCGATGCGCGGCATCAGTGCCGACGTCAACCTGCTGGGCTTCGTGGCCGCCGAGGCGGCCTATGAAGGGGGCGAACAGTGGCTCAGCGAGCAGCTCGACTACCTGGCCGCCAACCTGGCGCTGATCGAGCAGGCGGTCGCCCGCTGGCCCGGCATCAAGCTGGCGCGCCATCAGGCCACCTACCTCGCCTGGATCGACGTGAGCGCGTTGGGGCTGGACGATCCCATCGCCTTCTTCGAGCAGGCCGGGGTGGGGCTCTCCCCGGGTGCCCAGTTTGGCGACGGCCAGTTCGTGCGGCTCAACTTCGGCTGCACCCGGGCCCGCCTCGTCGAGGCATTGGCCCGCATGGAGAAGGCCATCCTGGCTCGCCGCTGAGCCCCTGCGGGGCGGCGCCGGCCGACCCCGCAATATAATCTGTCCGACCCGATCCGTATCCGCACGCAATAGGGTATATTTTGGCGACACCCCACCCCGGCCATCCCGGGGCGCCAGGGGCCACCCAACACGGCACCGGCCGCCCTCTTGCGGGCAACGGCCCGATGCCAACCGGGATGGGACTGACCCATCCTTTTTATCAGCCAATGATCCGGTTCACTATGTTCCAACGCGTCTTGCACCTTCTGCCCATCCGGCTGCGCCGAGCCCTGCCCTGGCTGGCAGCGACCCTGGCCCTGCCCCTGCAGGCCGCCACCTATCTCACCATCGGTACGGGGCCGCTGAACGGCGTCTACTATCCGACCGGCGGCGCCATCTGCCGGCTGCTCAATGAAGAGAGCGGCAGCCACGGCCTGCACTGCTCGGTGCAGAGTACCTCGGGTTCCCTCGCCAACCTGAAGGCGCTGGCGCAGGGTAACATCCAGCTGGCACTGGTGCAGTCGGACGTACTGCATCACGCCGCTCACGGCACGGGCCCCTTCCAGGGCCAGCCCCCCGCCGATCAGCTGCGCAGCCTATACCGCCTCCATCAGGAGTCGCTGACCCTGCTTGCCAGCGCCAACAGCAACATCAACACCCTGGCCGACATCGAAGGCAAGCGGGTCGATCTCGGCAACCCGGGCTCCGGGGAGCGGGTCACCAGCCAGGCGCTGCTCGAGGCCATGGGCTGGCAGGCCAAGAGCTTTGCCCCCCTCATCCCAGCCGCGGCCAACAACCGGCTGGAGGGGCTCTGTGACGGTACCCTGGACGCCGCCTTCGTGGTGGCGGGCCACCCCAATCAGGCCATCGGCGATCTCACCGGCCGCTGCAAGGCGCGCCTCATCCCCATCGAGGGGGAACAGATAGACAGGCTGCTCAAGCAGCACCCCTACTATCAGCGCGGCCGCATCGGCGCCAACCTCTATCCGGGCCAGACCAGCGGGATCAACACCTTCGCCGTCACCGCCGAGCTGGTGGCACTGGCCAGCCTGCCGGATAGCGAGGTGCGCACCGTGCGCGACGTGCTGAGCGGCCGGCTCAAGCAGTTCACCCGCCTCCACCCGGCACTGACCCAGCTCACCCTGGAGGGGATGCTGGGTGAGGCGGAAGTGCCGCGCCACGCCGGCATGGCGGATGCTCCACCCACCCTGCTGCCCGAGAGCCTGAGCCCGGCTCCGGCGACCTCGGAGGCCCAGGCGACTTCAGCGGCGCAGCCCACCGAAGTGGCGCACCCCGCCGGTGAGGACGCGAAGCAAGCTGCCGGCGCGACGGGCGCCCCCTCCCCGGAAGGTACGCCCGCCACCTCGTCCGGGCAGACTCCTGGCGCCCTGCTGCCGACCTCCTCGGCAGCCGCAGCCACCGAGCCGGGCGCGAGTAGCGTGCTCGAAGGTGCCGCCGTGGAACAGGGCGGCACGCTGACCGGCACGGCCGCGCCAAGCCCCTCTGCCGTGGTGAGCGGGGCACAACCCGCCTCGCCGGCCCCCGCCGAACCGGCATCGACAGCACCGGCACAGGCCGCACCGAGCGCAGAGGGCACGCCTGCCCAGTAAGAGCGCCAAACAGCCACAACGAAAGAGGCCACCCAAGGGTGGCCTCTTTTTGTTTCGATATTGGGTAGGCTCAAGCCCTGGCGTCCGGCAACGGTGCCGGGCGCTGGATCTCCTGCTCCACCCAGTGCAGCAGTTGCTTGATGGCGCGCGACAGCACCTGGTTCTGGCGCACCACATACCCCAAGCTGGTGCCGGGGAAATCGGTGAGCCGGGTCACCGGGGCGGTCAGCTTGAGCCGCGGGTGAATGGAAAAGTCCGGCACTATGGCCACCCCGAAGCCCGCCTCGGCCCAGTCTAGCTGGGCGTCCACGCTGCCTACTTCCATGATGCGACAGCTGGGCAGACCGAGCAGCGGCAGGGAGGGGTCGATAAGCGCCCGGGTACGGGTGTCGTGGCCCAGCAGGATCAGGGTCGGCTCGTCGAGGGGATCGCTCTCCCCCGCCTGCGCCCGCGCCTGCCAGCGGGCGAGACCGTGGCCCAGTGCGCACCAGGTCACCTGCTGCAACTCGGTATAGAACAGCGGCTCGCTGCGCTTTTGCGCCATCACGAAGCCCAGATCCGCCTTGCCCGCCTTGACCAGCTCCGCCGCCTGATCCGAAGTGGTGTTGAACAGGGTGAGGTCGATGCCGGGGAACTCCTGCTTGAAGCGCTGAAAGGGCTGAATGAGCAACAGGCGCGAGATGATGTCGCTGGCAGCGATGGCCAGCGTCCCTTGGCTCAGCTGGTTGAGGGCGTTGAGATCGGACTGGCAGAGCTGCAGCTCGGCGATGGCGCGCTCGGCACTTTGCAGCAGCCGCTCGCCCGCCTGGGTCAGCCGAAACGGGCTGCGCTCGATGAGCTTGACCCGGGTGGCCTGCTCCAGATTCTTGAGGTGCAGGCTCACATTGGGCTGGGTCATGTGCAGTTCGGTGGCGGTCTGGCCGAAGTGCTGCAGCCGGGCCAGGGTGACGAAGGTATGCAGCCAGTGGATGTCCAGCATGGGGGTCCTCGTGTGCCGCCACGGCCGCACGGGCCCCTGAGGGGGACGTCGGCACGGCAGCGGGGCGGTTTGCCGATAAATTCGCCGCAATTATATGACTCTCTTATCGGAATTATAAAGATAATTAATTTTTCTAATCCGCCCCGGCCTCCTAGGATGATCGCCTAACGTCTTAGGAGAAAGAGTCATGTCGTCTATCGTAGTCGTAGGTGCCAACTGGGGTGATGAAGGCAAAGGCCGCATCGTGGATTATCTGGCAGGCCAAGCCGGCGCCAGCATTCGCTTCCAGGGCGGCAACAACGCCGGCCATACCGTCGTCAACGACCTTGGCACCTTCAAGCTGCACCAGGTTCCGAGCGGTGTGTTCAACCCGGATTGCCTGGTCGTGCTGGGCCCGGGCATGGTGATCAGCCCCGAGAAACTGACCGTCGAGCTGGACGAAGTGAAAGCCTCCGGCGTCACTCCCAAGCTGGCCATCTCTGATCGCGCCACCCTCTGCCTGCCGCTGCACGCCATGGAAGATACCCTGGAAGAGCAGCGCCTGGGCGACGGCGCCTACGGTTCCACCCGTCAGGGCATCGCCCCCGCCTACGGCGATCGCGTCATGAAGAAAGCGATCCTGGTGGGCTGGCTGAAGCAGCCGGAAGTACTGGTCGAGCGCATTCAATTCTTCCTCGACTGGAAACTGCCGCAGCTCAAGGCCCTCTACCCGACCTTCGAATTCAACCAGACCGCCCAGGAGATGGCCGACTGGCTGCTGGAAGTGTCCGCTCCCTGGATCGACTCCGTCTGCAACGTCAGCATGCCGCTCAAAGCGCTGCAGGCCGAAGGCAAGACCCTGCTGTTCGAAGCCCAGCTGGGCGCCGGCCGTGACCTGATCTACGGCGAATACCCCTGGGTGACCTCCTCCCACGTTTCCGGCGCCTATGCCGGCATCGGTGGCGGCCTGCCGGGTCTGCGTCCCGAGCGCGTCATCGCCGTCGCCAAGGCGTTCAGCACCTCTGTCGGTACCGGCACCCTGCTGACCGCCATGGAGAACCAGGACGAGTTCCGCAAGATCGCCAACGAATTCGGCGCCACCACCGGTCGTCCCCGTGACGTCGGCTACTTCGACGCCGTCGCCACCAAGAACGGTGTCGAGCTGCAGGCTGCCAACGAAGTGGCGCTGACCAAGCTGGACTGCCTGACCGGCCTGCCGGATCTGAAGATCTGCGTCGCCTACGAAGGTGCCCACACCGAGAACCCGATCTGGCCGCAAACTGCCGGTCTGAAGCCGGTTTACGAAGTGATGGAAAGCTGGAGCGAAGACATCACCGGCTGCCGCACCTTCGCCGAGCTGCCCAAAGCAGCTCAGCAGTACGTACTGCGCATCGAAGAGCTGCTGGGCGTACCGGTGCCGATGGTTTCCGTCGGCCCGGGCCGTGACGAGATGATCCTGCGCTAAGTCGCGCGATCAGCTGTCAGCACAGTAAAAAACCGGCATCCATGATGCCGGTTTTTTTATGCCCGAGGGCACCACCGCACTTTCTCAGCGCTCACCAGAAATCAACACAACGACTCACATCATGGCGGCAAGATGGCCACTTTGAGCCGTTAGGTTACTCACCCCCTCCCCCTCTTCGCTAGACTGATCCCATCATCCACCGAGGAGCCTCACCATGAAGATTGCCAAGCGTACCACCCTGCTCTCCCTGCTGTGCGTGGCGGCCCTGCCCGCCAGTGCCATGACCCTGAAGAGCAGCGACATCCACGAAGGCCAGCTGATGGACAAGGCCTTCAGCTTCAACGGCTTTGGCTGCAAGGGGGAGAACCGCTCGCCCCAGCTGAGCTGGCAGGACCTGCCTGCCGGCACCAAGAGTGTCGCCATCACCGCCTATGACCCCGACGCCCCCACCGGCAGCGGCTGGTGGCACTGGCTGGTGGTAAACCTGCCGGCCAGTCAGAGCGAGCTGCCGAGCAACGCCTCCGGCAAGCTCAAGCAGGGGCTGGAGCTTAAGACCGACTTCGGCAGCCAGGGTTACGGCGGCCCCTGCCCGCCCGCCGGCCACGGCATGCACCGCTACCAGTTCACCGCCTGGGCCCTGCCCCAGACCCTGGAGGTGAAGGCAGACACTCCGCCCGCCATGGTAGGCTACATGCTCAACAGCATGGCCCTTGGCAAGGCCACCCTGACCGCCACCTTCGTCACCCCCTAGGAATCCGCCGGATGAGCACGCCGCTGCTGCAATTGCACCACTATCTCGGGATCCGCCAGCAGCCGCTGCACCGGGTGCTCATCTACGCCCCCACCATCATCTGGGTGGAACAGGGTCACAAGCAGTTGTGGTGGCAGGAGAAGCGTCTGGCGTTCGATCAGGCGAGCTGGCTGCTGATCCCGGCCGGCCACCAGCTCACCTTCGTCAACCAGCCGGAGCAGGGCAAGTTTCGCTCCCGCGCGCTGACCCTGCTGACCCCGCCCCCCGTCGAATGGCTCAGCGCCGCCCAGACCGGCCCGCTCAGGGAGCCGCGCCTGGCGGTCAGCCCGGCGCTGGCCTTCTGTTTCGAGCTGGTCTGCTCCATGGCGGATCGGCGGCTCAATGAGGCCACCCAGGCCCAGCTGCTGCAGGGCTTCTATGCCGAGCTGCAGGCCGCCGGCGGGCTCGACCTGCTGTTTCCCGCCCACACCATGACCCTCGGCGAGCGGCTGGCCCGCTACCTCGGGGTGGAGCCGGGCGCCGACCACACCCTGGAGGGGGTGGCAC
Source organism: Aeromonas sp. S15(2024) (assembly GCF_041402265.1). NCBI lineage: Bacteria > Pseudomonadati > Pseudomonadota > Gammaproteobacteria > Aeromonadales > Aeromonadaceae > Aeromonas > Aeromonas sp. S15(2024). The sequence continues at coordinate 543,223 of NZ_JBGLQY010000002.1, forward strand.
CGCACTTCGCCATGAGCCGCGCCTCCATGGCGCGCAAGCTGGCCGCCGAGGGGCGCAGCTTTCGCCAGCTGCTGACCCAGGTGCGCATGAGCCACGCCCTCACCCTGCTGCAGCAGGGGCTGGCACCGCTGGAGACGGCCCTCGCCTGTGGCTACGACTCCCCCAGCCGCTTTGCCGCCCGCTTCAAGCAGGAGTTCGGCCTGACCCCCTATCAATACCTACGCACCTGCCCCTCCTCCCTCTCGCTGGCTGCCGCCAGACAAGTAAATAGTTACTAAAATATCAAGCTATGTAACCTCGTGTAACCGGGTGATCCGGCTCACACCTGCCCCTCCGGCACTGTGACACAGCGCCAATAATCCCCTCAAAATCGCCCTATAATGGCTCTCGCAAACGGTTTCACTAAAACAAGCACTAAAAAACACCTTCCTTAACCTACAAAAACTGTCATTGGAGCGAGAGATGTTTCGTAAAAGTTTACTATCCGTCACCCTGAGCGTCGCCCTGTTCGGCCTCACTGCCTGCAACGGCAATGACTCCAGCAGCCCGGCCGCCCCCAGCGCCACCCTGGCGAACCAGTATCAGAACGTGATCGACCGCAGCGGTACCCCGCTCCAGTTCCGTGACTTTGACAGCTACTCCAACCTCAAATACAACCCGCTGCTCGATCTCGGCGCCTGGCACGGCTTCCTGCTGCCCGCCAGCGACAGCGAATGGGGCGGCTTTACCGGCCCCATGGTCATCGCCGAGGAGTACAGCCTGTTCTTCGCCAGCGAATTGGACAAGTTGACCCTGAGCGACGAGAGCGGCCGCGCCTTCCCGCTCACCAGCGCCAGCAAGCAGGCGCTGTACGCCATCCCAGGGGCGCTGGTGCAGCGCTTCGAGTTCGAACCCTTCACCCTGGAGCTGGAGCTGCGCTATGGCGATGCCCGCACTGCGCTGGTTCGCACCCGCCTCATCAACCACACTGACGCCCCCCTCACCCTCAAGCTCAACTGGCAGGGGGAGCTGCTCAACCAGTGGGATGCCAACAAGACGGTCGCCGAGCAGTACCCCGCCTGGACCCGCACCATCAGCCAGACCGAGCGCGGCGTGGCATTCCAGTTCGGCAAACTGCGCAGCACCTGGAACATCATGCAAAGCGGCAGCGCCAGCTACCGCATCGATCGCACCCTGCCCAGTCGCACCACCCTCGACGAGCAGGGGCTCGGCTACGTGAGCGAGGCCAGCCTCACCCTGGCCGCCAAGGGCCAGCAGGATATCTACACCCTGCAGAGCTATGTCCACAGCAGTGCTGACGCCGACCGCTTCGAGCAGAGCCGCCAGGCGCTGCTGGCCGACCCCGCCAGCCATTTCGACGACTCCATCCGCCGCTGGGAGGATTACCTGGCGCGCGGCCTCTCCAATCAGGGGATCCCGGAATCGGAGCGGCGCATCGCGGTCAAGGCGATGGAGACCCTCAACGGCAACTGGCGCTCACCGGCCGGCGCAATCCTGCACGACGGGGTGACCCCCTCCAACACCGCCCGCTGGTTCGACGGGGTCTGGGCCTGGGACAGCTGGAAGCACGCCTATGCCATGGCCCACTTCAACCCCGAGGTAGCCAAGAACAACGTGCGCGCCATGTATGACTACCAGATCCAGGCCGATGACCCGGTCCGGCCGCAGGATGCCGGCATGGTGATCGACGCCGTCTTCTACAACAAGCTCGCCGATCGGGGCGGTGATGGCGGCAACTGGAACGAGCGCGACACCAAGCCGCCTCTCTCCGCCTGGGCCATCTGGGAGATCTACAGCGCCACCCAGGACAAGGCCTTCATCGCCGAGATGTATCCGAAGATCCAGGCCTATCACGACTGGTGGTATCGGGCGCGGGACAACAACCGCAACGGCATCATCGAATATGGCGCCACCCGCCACGTCGAGCACAACGACGAGTTCGGCAACATCACCTTCAAGGTGCAGTACCCGACGGGAGCACCGGTCGGGCTGGATCTGTCGAGCTGTACCAATGAGGGTGATGGCTGGTATGGCTGCGCTGGCATGGCGCTCTACCAGCAGGTATTGAGCGTTGGCGGCTACGCCGACATGGATATCGGCGCCCAGCACGGCGCCGGCTGGGAGTCCGGCATGGACAACGCCGCCCGCTTCGGCTTTATCGAGCAGGATCAGCTCAAGCGCTATGCCGACAAGACCTATGGCGGCGACCTGGCCCGTGCGCGGCAGGACTGGAACGTCTTCTTCTTCGAGAACCATCAGGACGATGGCAGCCTCATCGGCTTCTCCATCGATCAGGAGTCGGTGGAGCTCAACGCCTTCCTCGCCAAGGAGAAACGCATCCTGGCCGACATGGCCGAGCTGCTCGGCAAGCCTGACGAGGCGAGCCGCTATCGCGAAGGGGCGACCCAGCTGGCTGGCTATATCAACAGCTGCCTATTCGATGAGGCCTCCGGCTTCTATTACGACCGCCAGATAGCCCAGGGGGATCTGCCCGACGCCAACGGCTGCGTCGGCAAGCTGTTGACCGCCCGCGGCCGCGGCCCGGAAGGGTGGAGTCCGCTCTGGGCCGAGGTGGCGGACCAGGAGAAGGCGGCGCGGGTGCGCGAGGTGATGCTCAATGCCCAGGAGTTCAACACCAGGGTGCCGCTCGGCACGGCGGCGCTGACCAACCCGGCCTATGACCCCGACATCTACTGGCGCGGCCGGGTCTGGCTGGATCAGTTCTACTTCGGGGTGAAGGGGCTGGAGAATTACGGCTATCGCAACGATGCCCAGCAGCTCGTCAACAAGCTGTTTAGCAATGCCGAGGGGCTGGCGGGCAGCGGCCCCATCCGCGAGAACTACAACCCTGAGACCGGCGCCATGCAGGGGGCCAGCAACTTCAGCTGGAGCTCGGCCCACCTCTACATGCTCTATCGCAACTTCCTGAAAACAGAGGGCTGATCCCTATCAGCAGAAATGAGCCAACAAAAAGGCCTCCGCAAGGGAGGCCTTTCTTATGGCGGCGCCGGAGGTGGCGACTTACTTGACGGTCACCCGGGCAAACTTGCGCTTGCCGACCTGGTAGACGGCGGTACCGGCACCGATGAGTGCCTTGCCATCGTCCAGCTTCTCGCCGTCAACCTTCACCGCGCCCTGCTTGATCATCCGCAGTGCTTCGGAGGTGGTGGCCACCAGATCGGCGTCTTTGAGCAGGTTGGCAATCGCCAGCCCTTCGCCTTCCAGTGCCAGCTCGACTTCCGGCATTTCGTCCGGAATGGCGTTCTTGGAGAAGCGCTGGGTGAAGTCTTCGTGGGCCGCTTCGGCCGCCGCCTCGTCGTGATAACGGGCGATGATCTCTTTGGCCAGCCAGATCTTCACGTCGCGCGGGTTGAGGGTGCCGGCGGCAATGCCTGCCTTGAACTCTTCGATTTCAGCCAGCGGACGGAAGGAGAGCAGTTCGTAGTAGTTCCACATCAGATCGTCGGTGATGGACATGATCTTGCCGAACATCTCGCCCGGGGCGTCGTGCACGCCGATGTAGTTGGCAGCGGACTTGGACATCTTCTTGACGCCGTCCAGGCCCACCAGGAGCGGCATCATCAGCACGCACTGGGTCGCCATGCCGGCATCTTTTTGCAGCTCGCGCCCCATCAGCAGGTTGAACTTCTGATCGGTACCGCCCAGCTCGACGTCCGCCTTGAGCGCGACCGAGTCATAGCCTTGCAGCAGCGGATAGAGGAATTCGTGAATGGCGATGGACTGGCCGTTGCTGTAGCGCTTCTTGAAGTCGTCGCGCTCCATCATGCGGGCCACGGTCTGCTTGGCCGCCAGCTTGATCATGCCGGTCGCGCCCAGCTCGCTCAGCCAGGTGGAGTTGTACTCGATGCGGGTCTTGGCCGGGTCGAGGATCTTGAACGCCTGCTCTGCATAGGTGAGGGCGTTGTGCTTGATGGCCTCTTCGGAGAGCGGCGGACGGGTGGCGTTCTTGCCGGAGGGGTCACCCACCATGGCGGTGAAGTCCCCGATCAGCAGGATCACTTCATGGCCCAGATCCTGGAAGGTCTTCAGCTTGTTGAGGATCACGGTATGACCCAGATGAATGTCGGGAGCCGTCGGGTCCATCCCCAACTTGATGCGCAGCGGGCGCCCTTCCTTCAACTTGGCGACCAGTTCTTCTTCCACCAGAATTTCTTCCGCTCCGCGCTTGATCTCGGCTAGCGCCACCTCGAGCTGGGACATTTTTTGACTCTCCAATCACGATTCCACAGGGCCAGACATATTACTGGAATGGCGGGCCAATTGGAAAGGCGGTAAACTCCGACATTCTTCCCGGCTCAACTTCGTCTGCTTCTCATGGTCATTTGGCACGCCTTCAACTCTCTCCCCCACTGGCACCGCAAGATGGTGCTGATCCTGAGCATCATGGTGATGATGCTGGCGGCCTGGCCGAGCGAACAGGCAGTCGCCACAAGGGTCGATGACAACGGCAACGAGCTGGCCATCGAGCAGCAGGTCGACGAGGAGGCGCTGCTGGCCGAAGCCAAGCCCGTCGCCCCACCCAAGCCGAGCTACATCACCAAGCAGGTGAAGGTGCGCAGCGGCGACAACATGGGGGTCATCTTCCAGCGCCTTGGCCTCAGCACCACGGATCTGCACCTCATCGATCAGCTGAACGGCACCGACACCCTGCGCCTGCTCAAGCCAGGCCAGGAGCTCACCTTCAAGCTCACCAAGGGTGGCGAGCTGCACAGCCTCTACTATCCCCACAGCCTGGAGCAGGCGCTCAAGGTGATCCGCAAGGATGAAGGGTTTGTCGCCCGGGCGGTCAAGCTCGAGCTCGACACTCGCGAACAGGTGGCCAAAGGGGAGATCCGCTCCAGCTTCTGGGGCGCCGCCGTCAATGCCGGCATGACCGAGGATCAGATCATGGATCTCGCCGCCATCTTCGGCTGGGACATCGACTTTGCCCAGGATCTGCAACCGGGTGACAGCTTCCGGGTGGTCTACGAGGAGAAATTCCAGGATGACGAGCGGGTTGCTTCCGGCGACATCCTGGCCGCCGAGTTCGTCAACCAGGGTGCCATCTATCGCGCCGTGCTGAACGAGGATGGCAACTACTACACCCCGGATGGCAAGGCGATGCGCAAGAGCTTCCTGCGTGCGCCGGTCAACTTCAAATACATCAGCTCCAACTTCAATCCGCGCCGGCTGCACCCGGTCACCGGCAAGGTACGCCCCCACAACGGCATCGACTACGTGGCGCCGGTGGGCACCCCCATCATGGCGGCCGGTGGCGGCAGCGTGGTGGCCGCCGGCTACAACCAGTTCAACGGCAACTACGTCTTCATCAAGCACGCCGGCAACTACGTGACCAAGTACCTGCACCTCTCCAAGCGCACCGTCAACAAGGGGCAGCGGGTGAAGCAGGGCCAGACCATCGGCCTGCTCGGCGGCACAGGCCGGGTCACCGGGCCGCACCTGCACTATGAATTTGTGGTGGGCGGCGTGCACAAGAACCCGCGCACCCTCAACCTGCCGCAGGCGGAGTCCCTGAGCGGACGGGCGCTGGCCAACTTCAAGGCGCAGGCCATGCCCCAGCTCGCCAAGCTGGACAGCCCGGAGCTGCAGCTGGCCCAGAACAAGCGGGCCAACGGCGGCAATTGACCCACAAGGAGCAGTCATGAGCGAGCGTTATATCGGCTTGATGTCCGGTACCAGAATTCGGCATGGGATCGAGGCCGCACTCTCTCTCAAGTACTTTTTCCCGACCTGCAAGTAAGGAAGCCTGATGACTGAACGCTATATAGGCTTGATGTCCGGTACCAGCATGGATGGCATTGACGCCGTGCTGGTGCTGATCGAGGGGGATGAACTGCGGGTCGAGGCGGCCGTCAGCCACCCCTGGCCCACCGCCCACGAGCTGCACGCACTCAGCACCCCGGGCGACAACGAGATCGATCGCATGGGGGTGGCCGACAACCTGGTCGCCCGCGAATTTGCCGCCGCCACCCACGCCCTGCTGGCCAAGGCAGGGCTGACTCCCAGGGATATTCGCGCCATCGGCAGCCACGGCCAGACCATCCGCCACCGTCCCCAGCTCGGCTTTACCCTGCAGATCGGCAACGCGGCCCTGCTGGCGGCGCTGACCGGTATCGACGTGGTGGCCGATTTTCGCACCATGGACATGGCCCTCGGCGGCCAGGGGGCGCCACTGGTGCCCGCCTTCCATCAGGCCTTCTTTGCACGCCCCGGCGCCCTGCGGGTGGTGCTCAACCTCGGCGGCATCGCCAATATCTCGGTGCTGCCGGGCCAGGCCGACGGCGTCTATGGCTTTGATACCGGCCCGGCCAACACCCTGCTCGACGGTTGGTATCGCCGCCATCACCCCCAGGGGGCCGGTTACGATGCCGGCGGCCAGTGGGCGGCCAGCGGCCAGCTCATCCCCGAGTTGCTGGAGCAGCTCTTGGCCCACCCCTACTTCGCCGCCCCCCACCCCAAGAGCACCGGACGGGAGATGTTCACCCTCGACTGGCTCGATGGCGAGCTGACCGGCCACGCCCATGCCCCGGCGGATGTACAGCGCACCCTGCAGGCGCTCACTTGTCACAGCGTCGCCCGCCAGCTGCCCGCACTGGCTGATGCACAGAGCCAACCCGAGCTGTATGTCTGCGGCGGCGGCGCCCATAACGCCCCGCTGCTGGCGGAGCTGGCCAGCCTGCTGCCCGACTGGCGCATCGCCAACACGGCCGAGCTGGGGATTGCCCCCGACTGGATGGAGGGCGCTGCGTTTGCCTGGCTGGCACAGCGCTTTATCCACCGCCAACCCGGTAACCTGCCGGCTGTCACCGGCGCCAGCCGCCCCGCCGTGCTGGGTGCCCTCTACCCCGCCTGAGCCAGGACTAGCCCAAGGCGCCGCCTGAACAAGGAGGGCAACCTGCCCTCCCATACGCCTGTGCCAGCCGCCCCGCGATACTGGGTGCCCTCTATCCCACCTGAGCCATACCTGGTCCAAGGCGCCGCCTGAACAAGGCACCAGCAACCCAGGCGGCCAACCTCTCAAACACCAGACCCAGTCACGCCGCCCATGGGGCGATACCGGGTTTTTCCGCCAGAACAGGGCAAAGCGGCAGCGCGATCTTGTCCGGGCTCCAGGCACAAGGTTCACACCCGCTGAACCAGCCTGCCCCCCTTGTTGCACCCTTCGCTCGATATCGGCTGGGCTGGAACATCCGTCCTGATATTTGCCCCTGATGGCGCTTGTCCCACGCTGCAATTTCATTGCATAAACCTGACGGGTGCCATCTGGAAAATAACGGCAGCCAATATCTGGCAAATAACGGCTGCCCGCGGCGAGCTTTGCCTGCAAATAAGCCGACAACCATGCAAGATCGCTGAATGATATGTCAGGAGCCGACGAATGGGCACAATAACCGCCCCCGGCTAGCATATTTTCCATGCATATGACAGCCCCTTTCAACGCAATGAAATGCATAGCCATGCATAGTTTTTTGCATTAACAGCGAAATAGTGCCAATCATTAACGCTTTATTCACAGGGCCGATCGCTGAGCATGATGGCGGGAAGCCGCGCCATTCGGCCTTCACCACCATAACGCACTATATGAAGCCATTTATCCCGTCATTTATCGTGCATTGAATGCCATTCTGGCTATATTTCAGAGCGTTGAGCCACCTCATAGAAATGCGATCCCGGTTTGCATCCCCTGAATACCCTTCATAGAATCCTCTCGTCTGAGATAACCAACCCAATCCATACCTCTGTTATCCGATCGCCTGCACAGGCGACCTTGACTCAATATGCGAGGCGATGTTTGCCACCCGTCATTATTTGGCGGGAATGGCCGGCTATTGCCGAAATAAAGAGGAGAGCCCGCTCGTTGGCGAGCCGAGGCGGCCATCAGAAGATGAGGGAGGGTGACCCGTACCTACACCAATAATGATTGAAAAAGGAGTATCGCCATGAGTGGTACCATCATCAAGTCAGCCAGAAATACCGCCAATGCACCGCAGGATCTGAGCCCCAGCACCCAGAGCGTGGCCTTCTCCCACTACAACAATATCTCCGCCCAGCTGCCGGTCGACCCGAAAACGGGCGCACTTGTCGCAGGGGATATCAAGGCGCAGGCCAGACAGTGCCTCACCAATATCAAGGCCATCGTCGAGAGCATCGATCATGTGATGGATGACGTGGTCAAAATCACGGTGTTTCTCAAAGAGATTGCCGATCTCGACGCGGTCAACGCCGTCTATGGCGAATTCTTCCCCCACCTGCTGCCGACCCGCACCGTGCTGGCGGTGGCCGGTCTGCCGCTCGGCGCCGCCGTGCAGATGGACGCGCTCATCTCCAACGGCGAAGGCACCTTCCCGCAGGCCCCCTGCCCGCTGCTGAAGCTCTCCCGTAACAGCGACAAGGCGCCGCAGGATCCGCACTCGACCCATACCGTCGCCTTCTCCCACTACAACAATATCGGTGCCCAGCTGCCGGTCGATGCCGCGTCGGGCCAGCTGGTCGCCGGCGGTATCCAGCAGCAGGCGGAGCAGTGCCTGCGCAACATCAAGCACGTGCTGGAGAGCATCGATGTGCCGTTTGACGATATCGTCAAGGTCACCGTCTATCTGACCAGCCTGGCCGATCTGGACGCTGTCAACGAGGTCTACACCACCTTCTTCCCGGACTCCGCCATTGCCCGTGCCGTCGCCTACCTGCCGGCTCGCAGCGTGATCGTGGCCGCCGCCCTGCCGCTGGGCGCCCGGGTGCAGATGGATGCGGTCATCTCCCACGGTGACGGCACCCCGCCACAGCTGGTGGAAGACAGACACAATCTGGTGATCCGCGCCCGCAATACCGACAAGGCACCGCGCAGCCCCCTGCACACCCAGACTGTCGCCTTCTCTCACTACAACCATATCGCCGGCCAACTGCCGGTTGATCTGGCCACCGACAAGATCCTGACCGGCTGCGTGCGGGAGCAGACCGCCCAATGTCTCAGCCATATCAAGGCGATTGTGGAGAGCATCGGCCATGTGATGGACGATATCGTCAAGGTCAATATCCAGCTCGCCGATATCGCGGATCTGGCCGAGGTGGATGCCATCTATACCAAATACTTCCCGGCCTACCTGCCGGCCCGCGCCGTGATCGCGGTGCGCGAACTGCCCGCCGGCGCCCTGGTGCAGATTGATGCTGTGATGTCCAACGCCGAAAGCACCCCACCGCAGGCATAAGACATGCCCTGAATAATAAAAAGAGACCGGCTGATGGCCGGTCTCTTTTTTTGGTAACACGAGGGAATATTCTTTTTATGGCATCGACACAGATGCCCGAACGTCCAATTATGCTTCGTTAATCGAACCAGTGGGTTAATCTTCGGTTTGTAAAAAGCGTCAAGCTATATAATAGGTTGTTTATCAAAAAGATTACGAATTATATTTCGGCAGTTTTCCAAAGCCCACTGCCAATCACCATGATTTGGTATATCACCATCCCACCACTCCGCATAAAACGTTATATGTCTTAGTTTCTCTAAATCAACAGCTTCACTTCCTGTAATAAATGACTTATCTCTACACATACAGATAAGCGTGGACAAGCTAGGAGAAGGTCCCAAACCATGACTAGGATACAAGCATACCAACCCCTGCCTCATCAACATTCTGGCCAACACTAAAGTCATCCAGTCATTTAACTCTACAGTTTTAAATAGTTCATCAAGTGACTTGGGATTAATATTTTTCTTATGTGTAGCTCTTTCTATTGTTAGATTTACATTATCTCTTATTCTTTCAAGAGATACACTATTGCCATCAAAACTTATTTTTGATACTTCTTTCCATACAAATGGAAGGAATGGACTGAGAATAAAAATCAAAAACATCAAGTTTAATGGTGACACATCATTTAATATGGATATATAAACATGAAATGCTGAAATAAAAATAACTGATATTGCGTAAGCTCTCACAGATAAACTCCATCAGACAAGACAAGAATGACATATTAAATTGACAAATAAAATAATAAAGTATTAATAATGCCTCTATTTTAAAAAATACTTATATATCATCAGCTAGCAATACCAAAAACATTGAAAAATTGATCGCGTTTATCCCACACCATCAAAGGATGGGTTGCCGAGATATCGAAATCCAGCCCTCGTAGAAGGTGAAAGAATCTTTAATGTAATTGGTATAAGCATATAGTGTACATATGAGACCACAAATGAAATCTAAATGATATAAAAACGCCCCCCATCTTGCGACGGAGGGCGTTTTATTTTCCGGCTATTGGGCCTGCGCGGCCCAACGTTCAGGAATTACAGGAGCTGTTACAGGGACTCAGCGGTCGCAACCACATTTTCCACGGTAAAGCCGAATTCCTTGAACAGCAGCTCGGCCGGTGCGGACTCACCGAAGGTGGTCATACCGATGATCTTGCCGCCGAAACCGACGTACTTGTACCAGTAGTCGGCGATGCCGGCTTCGATGGCCACACGCTTGGTGACGGAGGCCGGCAGGACGGACTCTTTGTACTCGGCAGACTGGGCGTCGAACACGTCGGTGGCCGGCATGGAGACCACGCGCACGGCACGGCCCTTGGCAGTCAGCTGCTCATAGGCGGCCACGGCCAGCTCCACTTCGGAACCGGTGGCGATCAGGATCAGCTCAGGCTTGCCGGCGCAATCCTTCAGCACATAGCCACCCTTGGCGGTGTCGGCCAGTTGCTGGACGCTGCGGTCCATCTGGGCCAGGTTCTGACGAGAGAAGATCAGAGAGGTCGGGCCGTCGGTACGCTCGATGGCGTGCTTCCAGGCGATGGCGGATTCAACCTGGTCACACGGGCGCCAAGTGCTCATGTTCGGGGTCAGACGCAGGGAGGCGATCTGCTCGACCGGCTGGTGAGTCGGGCCATCTTCACCCAGACCGATGGAGTCATGGGTGTAAACGAAGATGGCGCGCTGCTTCATCAGGGCGGCCATGCGCAGGGCGTTGCGGGCGTATTCCATGAACATCAGGAAGGTGGCGCCATAGGGGATGAAACCACCGTGCAGGGCGATACCGTTCATGATGGCGGACATGCCGAACTCGCGTACACCGTAGTGGATGTAGTTGCCGGAGGCATCGTCGTTGGTCAGGGACTTGGAGCCGGACCACATGGTCAGGTTGGACGGTGCCAGGTCGGCAGAGCCACCCATGAATTCCGGCAGCAGCTTGCCAAACGCTTCCAGTGCGTTTTGAGACGCTTTACGGGTGGCGATCTTGGCCGGGTTGGCCTGCAGGGTTTCGATGATCTTGGCGGATTCGGCGGCCCAGTTGGCCGGCAGTTCGCCAGCGGTACGGCGCTTGAACTCGGCAGCCAGGGTCGGGTGAGCGGCTTCATAGGCGGCGAACTTGGCAGCCCAGTCGGCTTCCAGTTTGGCGCCCTTCTCCTGACCGTTCCACTCGGCAGCGATGTCGGCCGGGATAACGAACGGTGCGTGGTCCCACTTCAGGAAGGCACGAGCGGCGGCGATTTCGTCGTTGCCCAGCGGTGAGCCGTGGCAGTCGTGGGAGCCGGACTTGTTCGGGGAACCGTAACCGATGATGGTGCGGCAGCAGATCAGGGTCGGCTTGCCGGTCTCGGCCTTGGCGGCTTCGATGGCAGCGTTGATCGCTTCCGGGCTGTGACCGTCAACGGCCGGGATGACGTGCCAGCCGTAGGCTTCGAAGCGCTTGACGGTGTCGTCGGTGAACCAGCCTTCCACGTGACCGTCGATGGAGATGCCGTTGTCATCCCAGAACGCGATCAGTTTGCCCAGTTGCAGGGTACCGGCCAGGGAGCAAGCCTCGTGGGAGATACCTTCCATCAGGCAGCCGTCGCCCATGAAGGCGTAGGTGTAGTGGTCAACGATGTCGTGACCCGGCTGGTTGAACTGCTCGGCCATGGCCTTCTCGGCGATCGCCATGCCCACGGCGTTGGTGATGCCCTGACCCAGCGGACCGGTAGTGGTTTCAACGCCCGGCGCGTAACCGTACTCCGGGTGACCCGGGGTGCGAGAGTGCAGCTGGCGGAAGTTTTTCAGATCGTCGATGGAGAGGTCATAACCGGAGAGGTGCAGCAGGGAGTACAGCAGCATGGAGCCGTGGCCGTTGGAGAGGATGAAACGGTCGCGGTCGGCCCACTTGGGGTTGTTCGGGTTATGTTTCAGGTGGCTGCGCCACAATACTTCGGCGATATCCGCCATTCCCATGGGGGCGCCCGGGTGACCGGAGTTGGCTTTTTGAACGGCATCCATACTCAATGCGCGAATGGCATTGGCAAGCTCTTTACGAGAAGGCATCTGTATCTCCTGCGATTGCTTCATTTGATGGCCAAGATTAAGGCGCGTCATTGTCCCAGCAGGGGGCGCGGCGTGCAAATATTATCTGGGCGAATAAAGCCGCTTTGGGAGCTCAATCGCTTTTCTTGACGGGGCAAACGATTGAGTCGTAACCACTATCTACCCCAAATGGGGTGAAGAACGGATCTTGTTCGGCCAGAGGGCGGCAAAACCAAAATAGTGCTGGCAATCGAGGGGGTCGCTAACTAAAATGGACGTCCAGATGTAGATACCTCTACAATCATCCTATCATCACCCGGTTATTGCTGCGGCGATAACCCCAGACAAGCTGAGAATCCCATCATGGCAAAGCTGTTTACTTCCGAGTCGGTCTCCGAAGGCCATCCCGACAAGATTGCGGATCAGATCTCCGATGCGGTCCTGGACGCCATCCTCAAACAAGACACCAAGGCACGCGTTGCCTGCGAGACCCTGGTCAAGACCGGCATGGTCATGGTGGCCGGTGAAGTAACCACCACCGCCTGGGTAGACATCGAGCAGATCGTGCGCGACACCGTGCGCGAGATCGGCTACACCCACTCCGACATGGGCTTCGATGCCGACTCCTGCGCCGTGCTGAACGCCATCGGCAAGCAGTCCCCGGACATCAACCAGGGCGTTGACCGCAGCGATCCGCTGGAGCAGGGCGCGGGCGACCAGGGCCTGATGTTCGGCTACGCCACCAACGAAACCGACGTACTGATGCCGGCCCCCATCACCTACTCTCACCTGCTGGTGAAGCGTCAGGCCGAAGTGCGCAAGAACGGCACCCTGCCGTGGCTGCGTCCGGATGCCAAGAGCCAGCTGACCTTTGCCTACGACGACGCCGGCAAGATCATCGGTGTGGATGCCGTGGTGCTCTCTACCCAGCACGCCGAATCCATCAGCCACAAAGACCTGGTTGAAGCAGTGCGCGAAGAGATCATCAAGCCGGTGCTGCCGGCCGAGTGGATCAACAAGGACACCAAGTACTTCATCAACCCGACCGGCCGTTTCGTTATCGGCGGCCCCATGGGTGACTGCGGTCTGACCGGTCGCAAGATCATCGTCGACACCTACGGCGGCATGGCCCGTCACGGTGGTGGCGCCTTCTCCGGCAAGGATCCGTCCAAGGTTGACCGCTCCGCTGCCTACGCCGCCCGCTACGTGGCCAAGAACATCGTCGCCGCCGGTCTGGCCGATCGCTGCGAAGTACAGGTCTCCTACGCCATCGGCGTGGCCGAGCCGACCTCCATCAGCGTCGAAACCTTCGGCACTGCCAAGGTGGCCGAGGATCTGCTGGTCAAGCTGGTGCGCGAGCACTTCGAACTGCGTCCGTACGGCCTGATCCAGATGCTGGATCTCAAGCGCCCGATCTACCAGGCCACTGCCGCCTACGGTCACTTCGGTCGCAACGAGTTCCCGTGGGAGCAGACCGACAAGGCCGAACTGCTGCGTTCCGCCGCCGGCCTGTAAGCGTCGCGCTTGTGGTATAAAGGGGAGCCTGGCTCCCCTTTTGCTTGTCCGCCATTTGCCGAGAACCCGATGTCCGCCACCGCTACCCGCCTCGATCCCGCCCTGCACGATCAGTTGCTCACCCGCGTCGACGCCTGTTTTGTGCAGGCCGAAGCGCGCCTTGGCCGCTCCTTTCCCCGCCCGCAAGTGCACTGCAACATGCGCGGTCGGGCGGCGGGATCGGCACGGCTGCAAACCTGGGAGCTGCGCTTCAACCCTGCCCTCTATCAGGCCAACCAGCAGGCGTTTCTGGCCGAGGTGGTGCCCCACGAGGTGGCCCACCTGCTGGTTTATGCCCTGTGGGGCGAAGGGCGTGGCAGATCGCGGGTGCTGCCCCACGGCCGCCAGTGGCAATCTGTGATGCGGGAGCTGTTCGGCCTTGAGCCCAGCACCACCCACAGCTTCGATCTGGCGGTCCTGGCGCAGCCGACCATCCCCTATCGCTGCCTCTGCCAGCAGCATCAGCTGTCGGTGCGCCGCCACAACAAGGTGGTACGCGGCGAGGCCCGCTATCACTGCCGTCGCTGCAAGCAGCCGCTGGAGCGGGTCGTCACCTCGCAGTAAGCCAGCCGGTGTCGCGCCCTTGTGGTAGGGTGCCCGCCATCGTTCGTCAATCATCCCGTTTGCAAGGAATCCCATGCGTTTCATCTCTTCCCTCGCCCTGACCCTGCTGGCCGGTTTGCCGCTGCTCAGCACGCCCCTGCATGCCCAGACCTTTCGCGAAGCCAAGCAGGATCTGGTCAAGCTCTACCAGAGCCAGCCCGCTGTCACCACCATCTACTGCGGCTGCAACATCGACTATCAGGGCAAGAAAATGAGCCCGGATCTGGCCAGCTGCGGCTATGAGCCGCGCAAGCAGCCCAAGCGTGCCGCCCGCATCGAGTGGGAACATGTGGTGCCGGCCTGGGAGTTCGGCCACCAGCTCAAGTGCTGGCAGCAGGGGGGCCGCAAGAACTGCGGCAAAAGCGACGAGTTCAACCAGATGGAGGGGGACATGCACAACCTCTTCCCCGCCGTTGGCGAAGTGAACGGCGATCGGGCCAACTTCCGCTTCTCCGACTGGAACGGCACCCCGGATCAGTACGGCCAGTGCCGGATGCTGGTGGATTTCAAGGAGCGCCGGGTGCAGCCACCCAAGGGGCCGGTACGGGGCCAGATCGCCCGCGCCTACCTCTACATGAGCCAGCAGTATGGGCTGCGTCTGGCGGCGCAACAGCGTAAACTGTTCGAAGCCTGGGACAGGCAGTACCCGGCCGACGGCTGGGAGTGCGAGCGCAATCGCCGCATCGGCAAGCTGCAGGGCAATACCAACCCCTTTATTGAAAAGCAGTGCCAGTAACCCCATTTGACCTGGGAGGGGGATCGCCCCCTCTTATCATGAAACCCTTCACCCTCTGTCTCGTGAGCCTTGCTCGCCGCCGTGCAGTAGGATATTGAAGGGTTTCCAAGCAAGAGACTGACTATCAGCCATGCGTATTCCACGTATCTATGAACCGGCCGCCCTGCAGGCGGGCCAGACCCTCGCCCTGTCGGAAGACGGCGCCAACCACATCGGCCGGGTACTGCGCATGCAGCCGGGTCAGCAGCTCGAGCTGTTCAACGGCGACGGCAACCAGTACCCCGCCACCATCGCCAATGTGGGCAAGAAGTCGGTGGAGGTGACCATCGACAGCTGCGAGCAGCGCTCGGTGGAGTCACCGCTGGCCATCCACCTGGGTCAGGTGATCAGCCGCGGCGACAAGATGGACTTCACCATCCAGAAATCGGTGGAGCTGGGCGTCACCTGCATCACCCCGCTCTTCTCCGAGCGCTGCGGCGTCAAGCTGCCGGCCGATCGGCTGGAGAAAAAACGCGAACAGTGGCAGAAGGTGGTGATCAGCGCCTGCGAGCAGTGCGGCCGCAATACCGTGCCCGAGGTGCGCATGCCGATGGAGCTGGACGCCTGGCTGGCGGAAGAGACCCAGGAGCTCAAGCTCAACCTGCACCCGCGCGCCCCTTACAGCATCAACACCCTGCCAATCCCCGAGCATGGCGTGCGGCTGCTGATCGGCCCGGAAGGGGGCTTGTCGAGCGACGAGATCGCCCGTACCGTGCAGGAAGATTTCAAGGAGATGCTGCTGGGGCCGCGGGTGCTGCGCACCGAAACCGCCGCCCTGACCGCGATTACTGCGCTGCAGTGCCGCTTCGGCGATCTGGCCTAACTCCCGGAGCCTGCCAAGGCGGGCTCCTCTACAGAAGGAACAGCGGATGACCATTAAACTCGGCATCGTGATGGACCCCATCTCGGCCATCAACATCAAGA
The DNA here is from genome assembly GCF_041402265.1 of Aeromonas sp. S15(2024). Taxonomy (NCBI): domain Bacteria; kingdom Pseudomonadati; phylum Pseudomonadota; class Gammaproteobacteria; order Aeromonadales; family Aeromonadaceae; genus Aeromonas; species Aeromonas sp. S15(2024). Next base: position 559,377 of record NZ_JBGLQY010000002.1, read on the forward strand.
AGGACTCCAGCTTCGCCATGCTCGAAGAGGCGCAAAAGCGCGGCTACGAGCTGTTCTATCTGGAGATGAAGGATCTCTACATGGAGGCCGGTCGCGCCTTCGGCACCATGCGTCCGCTCACCGTCAAATATGACTATGCCGACTGGTATAGCCTCGGCGAGGTGGTGGATCAGCCCCTCTCCAGCCTGGACGTGATCCTGATGCGCAAGGATCCCCCCTTCGACACCGAATTTATCTACGCCACCTACATGCTGGAGCGGGCCGAGGATGAGGGCTGCCTCATCGTCAACAAGCCCCAGAGCCTGCGCGATGCCAACGAGAAGCTCTACACCGCCTGGTTTGCCGAGCACACCCCGACCACGCTGGTGACCCGCCGCGCCGACAAGCTGCGCGCCTTCCACGCCCAGCACAAGGACGTGATCCTCAAACCGCTGGACGGCATGGGCGGCGCCTCCATCTTCCGCATGAAGGAGGATGACGCCAACGTCGGCGTCATCATCGAGACCCTCACCGCTCACGGCAGCCAGTACTGCATGGCGCAGACCTATCTGCCCGCCATCAAGGATGGCGACAAGCGGGTGCTGGTGGTGGACGGTGAGCCGGTTCCCTACTGCCTGGCCCGCATCCCGGCCCAAGGGGAGACCCGTGGCAACCTGGCGGCCGGCGGCCGTGGCGAGGCGCGCCCCCTGAGCGAGGCGGACTGGGCCATCGCCCGCGCGGTGGGCCCGACGCTGAAAGAGAAGGGGCTCATCTTCGTCGGCCTCGACATCATCGGCGATCGGCTGACCGAGATTAACGTCACCAGCCCGACCTGTATTCGCGAGATTGAAACCGCCTTCGACGTGCACATCACCGGCATGCTGATGGATGCCATCGAGCGCCGGCTGGCCAAGGCTTAAGCCGTCCCAGCCCTGCAGTGACGACAGACTATAAACAACAGAGACGGCCCCTGGGCCGCCTCTTCGTCTTTTTGCCTAGGCCCAAGCGACTAGATAAACTGGCTGGTCAGCAGCCAGCCGGTGTAGGCGACGAAGCAGGCGAGCAGCACGCCCCCCTCCAGCCGGTTGATGCGCCCCTGCCCCTTGCGGCCCAGGCACATCACCAGCAGCAACAGGGTCAACCCCATCATCAGGCTCCAGTCGCGAGAGAGCACCTCAGGTGCCACGTCCAGCGGGTGAATGCCGGCCGCGATCCCGACCACCGCCAGGGTGTTGAACAGGTTGGAGCCGAGCACGTTGCCAAGGGCCAGATCATGCTCGTTCTTGCGAATGGCGATAAGCGAAGAGGCCAGCTCCGGCAGCGAGGTGCCGATGGCGACGATGGTGAGACCAATCACCAGATCGCTGATGCCAAAGCCCTGGGCTATGGTCACCGCCCCCCACACCAGCAGGCGGGAGGCACCGATCAGTAGCACCAGCCCGACCACCAGCCAGAACAGGGCCAGCTTGAGGGACATGCCTTCGCTGTCGATGCTCTCCTCGGTCTCCGCATCCAGCGCATCCCCCTTGCCGCGCATGCCGGCCCAGATAGACCAGCCCATCAGCGCCAGGAACACCACGCCGAGGATGGCGGCGTCCGTGCGATCCAGGCGACCATCCAGCAACAGGGCGCCGGAGAGCAGGGTGATGCCGAGCAGGATGGGGATCTCCTTGCGCACCACCTGGGAAGCCACGGCGATGGGGCTGATCAGGGCCGTCAAGCCGAGAATAAGGGCGATATTGGTGATGTTGGAGCCATAGGCGTTGCCGAGCGCGAGCCCGGGGTTGCCCTGGGAAGCCGCCAGCGCGGAGACCACCATTTCAGGGGCCGAGGTACCAAAACCGATGATCACCATGCCGATGAGCAGCGGCGGCATACCGGCATAACGGGCAGTGGCGGCGGCACCGTCCACGAACTTGTCGGCACTCCAGACCAGCAACGCCAGTCCGGCAATCAGGGCAACAAAAGCCAGGGTCATATTTTTCTATCTCATCCACGGCAAACACGAGAGCCAGGCAACTTGCCTGGCTCCATCCAAACGCGGCAACAGTGTAACGGGCCGCCTTGCTATTTCAAGATGAAATCAAACGGCGATTAATCTTTCACAGCGCCGCCAGCAGGCTCTCGGCATCCGACACCTCGAACTTGCCAGGCGCCTCCACGAAGAGCCGCTCCACCACGCCGTCATTGGCGATGAGGGCAAAACGCTGGGCGCGCACGCCGCCAAAGGCACCGGTCTCCTTGGCCAGCCCCAGGGCCCGGGTCCAGCTGCCGTCACCGTCCGCCAACATGGTGATGGCAGCGGCGTTCTGGGCATCCTGCCACGCCTTCATCACGAAGGCGTCGTTGACCGACAGGCAGCAGATGGCATCCACCCCTTTGGCCTTGAATCGATCGGCCAGCACCACGTACCCCGGCAGATGGGCGTTGGAGCAGGTGGGGGTAAAGGCGCCGGGCACCGCAAACAGCACCACCCGCTTGCCGGCAAACAGGCTGTGGCTATCCCGCTGCTGTTTCCCCTCTGGGGTGATGAAGGTGAATTCGCCCGCAGGCAGGGTCTGACCCGTCGCAATCATTGTGCTCATCCTTAAGTGGAGGGAAGGAGCCCCAGTCTACCCCACGACCGAGCTGTGACACAGGCCCCCCTTTAGCGGGATCATTTGAACTAACCTTGAGCAGGATCAGCCGACCAAGGAGGCTTCATGCAGCACTATTACGATGGACTGGAAATTCGCCCCTCCCCCCTGCGCGAGCAGCAGCAGCTGGATCAGCTCAACCACCTGCTTGCCCATGTCGGCCAGTATTGTACCGGTTACTCCAGCGCCTACCGCCAGCGCCGCCTGCAGGATCTGGGGGAGTTGGCCAGCCTGCCCCTGCTCAATGCCGGCGAGCTGTTCGCCGCCCAGCAGGCCCACCCGCCCTTTGCCGGCCTCACCGGCCGCCCCGCCAGCCAGGCGCTGCGGGTGTTTGCCTGCCCCGGCCAGCTGGCCATTCCCGAATATGCCGGGGCCGACTGGTGGGGGGCTGCGCGGGCCCTGTTCGCCGCCGGTTTCAAGGCCGGGGAGGTGCTGCTCAACGGTCACGACTATCACATCGGCCCCACCGCCTTCATCTTCGACAACGGCGCCCGCCAGCTGGGGAGCCCGGTGGTGCCCTGCGGCCCTCACGATACCCGCCGCCAGCTGGAGGCGTTGCAGCGCTTTGAACCGACCGGCTTCGTCGGACCGCTGGCGGTGCTGCTGGATCTGCTGGAGGCGGCAGAGCGGGCCGAGGTGCCGAGCGACAGCCTGCGCTGCGCCCTGCTGTGCGAATCGTCCCACCCCGACACCCGGCCGCTGCAGGCGGTGCACGGCATCCGCGCGCTCAACTGCCTGCTGCTGCAGGATGCCGGGGTGATCGCCTACGAGAGCCAGCCCGGCCAGGGGTTCATCGTCAACGAGAACTGTCTGGTCGAGATCATCGACCTGGCCAGCGGCGAGCCGGTCATCGGCGACACCGTCGGCCAGCTGGTGGTGACCCGGCTCGATCTGGAGTACCCGCTGCTGCGCCTGGTGACCGAGTGGCAGGGCCACTGGCTCGCCGGTGCCAGCCCCTGCGGGCGCACCAACCGGCGACTCAGGCTGGTATGAGGTTCCATCCATCCAGAAACAGAACGGGCAGCCACTGGCTGCCCGTTCTGCATGCAACGCAGCTCAGCGCCGCGCCTGCCAGGTGGCGATGGCGAGCAAAGAGTCGGGGGTGAATTCGGCGGCCCGTGCAGCTATCTCTGTCTGGCTCATCCAGCACACCTCGCTCACCTCTTCGGCCTGCAGCCGCAGCGGCCCCTGATAGTGGCAGCTGTAGAGGCCACCCCAGACCCGGTAACCCTCCCCTTCGGCATAGAAGGTGCCAAAGCCCTGCAGCGGCACCCCTTCGATGCCCAGCTCCTCGGCCAGTTCGCGGCGGGCGGAGGGTTCCATCTGCTCGCCCGTGGTGACCACGCCGCCGGCGCAGGCGTCCAGCATGCCGGGGCAGAAATCCTTGCTGAGGGTACGCCGCTGCACCAGGATCCGGTCAGCCCCGTCGAGCACCAGGATATAGCTGGCGCGGTGGCAGAGGTTCTCTCGCCGCACCTTGGCCCGCTCGGCCACGCCGATCACCCGGTTCTCTCCATCCACCACATCCACCCACTCCACACGCAGACCCTTCTGATTCATCCAAGTGACCGCAGTATATCGGGGTAACGGCTTGTCATGGCAGCCTTTTTTCAATTGCGTCCCGGCCGGCCGCCGACGGCAAACCGGATTCATACAAACCTCCATAAATTGTCACATCCGTGTCACCTGACGAAGCCATAGTGTGCCCTGTCCACGCAACAGGTGTTTTGTGATGAAGGTGTTCAAGAACTTGTCTCCCCGCCAGATTGCCCGCTACATCAAGAGCTTCCATCACGGCAGCTTCATGGTGGAGACCCACGGGCGGTTCGAGTTCAGCGGCGGCGAGATCAATCTGGAGAGCCTGACCTGCCGTCAGACCCTGAGTCTGGCCCGGCAGATCAATCTGGAGGTTCGCGGCCTGCGCCACACCACCCTGCTGTTGGGGTAACTTCCATAGTCCTTTCTGTTTTGTAGTCTGCGTCCATGCTTTTACTACTTGCCCGCCGCTCACCAGAGTGCGGGCTTTTTTATGGACGACATCCCCCCATGCGGCTCAATGTTGCAGGATCTGGGAGAGGAACAGCTTGGTCCGATCCGACTGAGGGTTGTCGAAGAACTGATCCGGCACGTTCTCCTCGATGATCTGCCCCCGGTCCATGAAGATCACCCGATCCGCCACCTGCTTGGCAAACCCCATCTCGTGGGTGACGCAGAGCATGGTCATCCCCTCGTGGGCCAGCTCCACCATGACGTCCAGCACCTCGCGCACCATCTCGGGATCCAGCGCCGAGGTGGGTTCGTCAAACAGCATCACCTGGGGGTTCATGCAGAGACTGCGGGCGATGGCGACCCGTTGCTGCTGACCGCCGGAGAGCTGACCCGGATACTTCAGGGCCTGCTCCGGGATCCGCACCCGACGCAGGAAGTTCATGGCGATCTCTTCGGCCTCCCTGCGCGGCAGCTGCTTGACCCAGATGGGCGCCAGGCAGCAGTTCTCCAGCACGGTCAGGTGGGGGAAGAGGTTGAAGTGCTGGAACACCATGCCCACCTCCCGGCGCACCGCCTCGATGTTCTTGAGATCCGATGTCAGGGCCGTGCCCTTGACCAGGATGTCCCCGCTCTGGTGCTCTTCCAGCCGGTTGATGCAGCGGATCATGGTGGACTTGCCCGAGCCCGATGGTCCGCAGATGACGATCTTCTCCCCTCTGCCCACCTGCAGGTTGATGTTGCGCAGCACGTGAAACTCACCGTACCACTTGTTGACTGCTTTCAGTTCGACGACAGCGTCCGTTTTCATCTCGAAACTACTCCTAATGCTTGTGGCCCGTGTTGAGTTTGCGCTCCAGATAGATGGAGTAGCGGGACATGCCAAAACAGAACATCCAGAAGATCATGGCGATAAAGACATAAGCTTCGGTGGAATACCCCAGCCAGGCCGGATCCGCCAGGGCCACCTTGGAGATGGCCAGCAGATCGAACAGCCCGATGATCAGCACCAGGCTGGTGTCCTTGAACAGGGAAATAAAGGTGTTCACCAGGGAAGGAATGGTGATCTTGAGGGCCTGGGGCATGATGATGAGGCCCATCACCTTCCAGTAGGAGAGCCCCAGGGCCTCCCCCGCCTCGTATTGCCCCTTGGGGATCGCCTGCAGCCCGCCTCTCACCACCTCGGCCACATAGGCCGCCTGGAACAGGATGATGCCGATGAGCGCCCGCAGCAGCTTGTCGAGCTCCACCTCGGTACTCATGAACAGCGGCAGCATGACGGACGCCATGAAGAGCACAGTAATGAGCGGCACCGCCCGCCAGAACTCGATATAGACGGTACAGAGGCTGGAGATGACCGGCATGTGGGAGCGACGCCCCAGTGCCAGCAGGATGCCGAATGGCAGTGCCACCACTATGCCCACCACCGCCAGCACCAGGGTCAGCATCAGCCCGCCCCAGCGGTTCGTCTCCACCACCTCCAGCCCAGCCCCGCCATGGATGAGGAAGAAGGCGATGACAGGGAATACCAGCAGGGTGAACAGCGCCAGCAACCCCTTGCGCGGGGTCTTGGGCCAGATGAGCAGGGCCAGCAACACCGCCAGGCCGGCGAAGGTCAGGTTGATGCGCCAGTACTGATCGGCCGGGTAGAAGCCATAGAGGTACTGCCCCAGCCGGCTCTCGATGAAGATCCAGCAGGCGCCGCCCTGGCCGCAGGCCTCGCGGCTGCTCCCCTGCCAGGTGGCCGAGAACAGCGCCCAGTCCAGGGCAGACCAGATCAGCGGCAGCAGCAGATAAGCCAGCACCAGGGTCAGCAGGCCGTTCCACCAGTTGGGAAACAGATTCTGCCTGAGCCAGGCGACCAGGCCCCGGCGATGGCTGGGAGGCGGCAGAGCCTCCTGCAATTCGTTCACAAACATGACTACTCCCTAGCGCTCAACCAGCGTCATTCTGCGGTTGTAGATGTTCATCAGCAGCGAGGTGGTGATACTGATGACGAGATAGACCCCCATGGTCATGGCGATGACCTCGATGGCCTGCCCGGTCTGGTTGAGGGTGGTGCCCATGAACACAGACACCAGATCCGGATAGCCGATGGCCGTGGCCAGCGAGGAGTTCTTGGTGAGGTTCAGATACTGGCTGGTCAAGGGAGGGATGATGACCCGCATCGCCTGGGGAATGATCACCAGCCGCAGCGTCTTGGCGGGTGAGAGCCCGAGGGCGGAGGCCGCCTCCGTCTGCCCCTTGCTGATGGCCAGGATGCCGGAGCGCACTATCTCCGCGATAAAGGCCGCCGTGTAGATGGTCAGCGCCAGCAGCAGGGCCGCGAGCTCGGGCAAGACCGTCAGCCCCCCCCGGAAGTTGAACCCCTGCAGGGCCGGCACGCTCCAGCTGAGCGGGCTGCCCGCCAGCAGGAAGGCGGCGGCCGGTAGCAGAATGACCAGGGCAGCCACGCTGCGCCAGAACGGGAATATCCTGCCAGTCAGGGCCTGACGGCGCCGAGCCCAGCGGCTCAGCCCCCAGCTCAGCACCACCGCCAGCACCAGTGCCCAGAGCACGTAGCCGAATCCCTCTTCGAACAGGGGCTTGGGCAGATAGAAGCCCCGCACGTTGAGGAAGGCGAGCCCCCCCAGATCCACGCTCTGGCGCGGAGATGGCAGGGTGCGCAGCACCGAGAAGTACCAGAAGAAGATCTGCAGCAGCAGCGGGATGTTGCGAAACGTCTCTATGTAGACGGTCGCTATCTTGGCCACCAGCCAGTTGCGCGACAGGCGCGCCACCCCGAGCATGAAACCGAGCAGGGTGGCAAACAGGATGCCGAGCACGGAGACCAGCAGGGTATTGAGCAGCCCCACCAGAAAGGTACGGCCGAAAGTATAGGTCTCGTCATAGGGGATCAGGCTCTGCAGAATGCCAAAGCCCGCCGTGTTGCCCAGAAAATCGAAGCCGGTGGTGATGCCACGGGTGGCCAGATTGGTCAGGGCATTGTGGATGATGTAGAACAGGAAGCCGACCACGACCGCGATGGCCAGGCACTGGAAGATCAATGCCCGCACCTTGGCGTCATACCACCAGCGGCCCTGTTCCTTCCTATGGTTTGATGCGTGTAACGCCATGAGGATGACTCCGACAAAGCCAGGGGAAATGGGGGGCCTCGGCCCCCCGATGGTTGTCGACTCAGCGGATGGGCGGCGCGTACATCAGGCCACCCTTGTTCCAGAGCGCATTGATGCCGCGCTCGATCTTGAGGGGGGAGCCGGCACCGACGTTGCGATCGAAGGATTCGCCATAGTTGCCGACCTGCTTGACGATGTTGTAGGCCCACTTGTCATCCAGCCCCAGCACCGACCCCTTGGGCTCTTCCAGCCCCAGCAGACGACGGATATCCGGGTTGGTGGACTTGAGCATCTCGTCCACGTTGGCACTGGTGACCCCGGCCTCCTCGGCGTTGAGCATGGCGTTCAGGCTCCAGCGCACCACCTTGAACCACTGATCGTCACCCTGGCGCACGGCAGGCCCCAGCGGCTCCTTGGAGATCACCTCAGGCAGCACCATGGCCTCCGCCGGCTTGCTGAGCTTGATCTTGAGGGCATAGAGCTGGGATTGATCCGAGGTCAGCACGTCGCAGCGGCCCGCCTCGAACCCCTTGACGGTCTGATCCGAGGTGTCGAACACCACAGGGGTATATTTCATGCCGCCATTGGCGCGGAAATAGTCAGCCAGGTTGAGCTCTGTGGTGGTGCCAGACTGGATGCAGACGGCGGCACCGTCGAGCTCCTTGGCGCTCTTCACCCCGAGGGACTGCTTGATCAGAAAGCCCTGACCATCGTAGTAGTTCACCCCGGCAAAGGTCAGACCCAGCGACCCGTCCCGGGTCAGGGTCCAGGTGGTATTGCGCGACAGCAGATCCACCTCGCCGGACTGCAGGGCGGTGAAACGCTCCTTGGCGGTGAGGGAGACATACTTCACCTTGCCGGCATCCCCCAGCACGGCTGCAGCCACGGCTCGGCACACATCCACGTCCAGACCGGTCCAGGTGCCCTTGGCGTCCGGGTTGGAGAAACCCGGCAGGCCATCCCCCACCCCGCACTGCACGAATCCCTTCTTCTTGACGGCATCCAGGGTGCCGTCTGCCCATGCATTGGCTGCCACCAGCGACAGCACCATCACCATACCTGCCTTGTGTATCTGCTTCATCTCACGCTTCCCTGTGGTTTGATTCAAATAGGCACCAGAACCTGGCAAGATGCCTTCGTTTCTCTGCTTTTTCACAGCTTATCGAGCGGCTCAAAAACCTGTCAACCGGTGCAAGCCGGCCCAACCTTGGTGCAGCAGCACAAAATAGGTCAACGGGCCGATATGCACTCTTAGAATTAAAAATAGACCCTTATTCGCAAAATGGCCTACGGTTCCAAGCCCCCGATAATGTGAGGATTATTTTTCGCAAAAAATCGGACGCACCGGATTGGGGCAGAAAAACGCGCTGACAACGCATTTATCGGGCGCGTTTTGCCAACAACAGGGCCCGTTATTGGGGAGAATGAACCAATACCGGGCAACCGGAAGAGAGGGATGAAAGGTGGGAACGGGGGCGTAAACGCCGGAAAGAGACCGGAGCCACACCACCGCACTCGGCGCGCAGCATCCGGTCGGCAGGATCAATTGCCGCGCGGGCCGTTCTCGATGTCGGTGATCACCCCGTTACGCACGGTGACGAAGCGCATGAACTCGTTCTTGCCGAAGTTGTAGGTCCAGCGCTCCCCATACTTCACCTGCACCAGGTTGCCGAACTGGTTCTCCTCGTTGCGGGTCAGCTCCTCGCGCAGCATGGGCTCGCCGCACTTGATCAGCATCTCGGCGGTGCTGTCCCCTTCGGTGATCAGCGCATTCTTGCATCGCATGGCGCCGGCACTGGCCGGCAGACTCAGCAGCAGGACCAGCAGGGTTCCGCCAACCAGCGGCAGTGACTTCATCGATAGCTTCATCTGTAACTCCATTTGAACAGGGCGCTGCCCAGGGTGATGCAGCAGAGCGTAAACAACAGGACCCAGCCCAGTGGCGCCGCCACCTCGGCCCAACCTGCCCCTTCCAGCATGACGGCACGGGCCGCCGCGATGATCTGGCTAAGCGGCAGCCAGGCCGCCAGCTGCTGCAGCCAGACGGGGGCCCCTTCCAGCGAGAACCAGACGCCGGAGAGGAACATCATCGGCATGCTGATGACGTTGAGCAGCCCGCTCGCCAGCTCCTCGTTCTGGATGCGGGCCGCCACCAGCAGGCCGAGGGAGGCCATGGATGCCCCACCCAGCAGGGCGATCAACAGCAGCAGCCAGCCCGAGCCGAGCAGCGGCACCCCGAGCAGAAAGTAGGCCACCAGAAACACCAGCAGGCTCACCACCAGGGTGATCAGGATGCGCGACAGCAGCTGGGCGCAGAGAAACTCCGCGGCCGAGAGTGGGGTGGCCCCAAGCCGCTTGAGCACCCCGTTCTTGCGGTAACGGACGATGACGAAGCCCACCCCGAACAGGCCGGAGAACATCAGATTCATGCCGATCACCCCGGGCAGCAGCCAGTCGCCATAGCGAATGGCGCGCCCGCTCAGGGTCTCCCGCGTAAGCGGCGCCGGCACGGCCTGGCGCAGCAGATACTCGGCCATGGCTCCCTGGGGGGCATCCGGGTTGATCCAGTAACGGCCCGTGCCGGGCGAGAGCAGCAGATCCAGCTGATGGTGGCGTACCTTGAGCCGACCCTTCTCCTCCTCGTCATAGGGGATGATCTTGAGCAGCGGCACGGCGCGCAGCGGGGTATAGGCCGCAGGCAGCTCCCCCACCACGCCCATCTGCACCAGCGGCTTGGGCGGGCCGGAGAATATGAGGGTGAACCCCAGCACCAGCAGCAGCGGAAAGGCCAGGTTCCAGACAAGCGCGGCCCGATCCCGCACGAACTCCAGGTTGCGGGCATAGAAGAGCGCCCCGATGCGCTTGAGGGATCCCGTCATCTGGTACTCCTTGGGCTGGCAGACTGGGGCGACATGCAGGCAGATACCGCTGCGGTGTGCCACGGGGCCACGTTCATGCGCCGCTCCGCAGGCTGTGGCCGGTCAGGTGCAGGAAGAGATCCTCCAGATTGGGGGAGCGCACCTGCATGCCGGTCAGCGGCACGCCCAGGCTCAGCAGCCGTGGCAGCAAGTCCGCCACGTCAGGGCAGCTCAGCTCCACCTGTTCGCCCAGCGGGCGCAGGGGATAGCCGAAACTGGCGAGGGCCGGGTGAGCCGCCAGGCGCACCAGCACGCCGTCAAAATGCTGGGCCAGCAGGGCGACCGGGGTATCCAGGCTCAGCAGGTGGCCGTGATCGACGATGGCAATCTGATCGCACAGCTGCTGGGCCTCGTCCATATAGTGGGTGGTGAGCACCACCGTCTTGCCCTGCGCCTTGATCGCCTCGATGCGCTGCCAGAAGTGGTGGCGGGCCTGGGGATCGAGCCCCGTGGTGGGCTCGTCCAGAAACAGCAGCTCGGGGTCGCCGAGCAGGGCCAAGGCCAGCAGCAGCCGTTGCCGCTGACCGCCGGAGAGCTTGCGGCTGTCCCGATCGATGAATTCCCCCAGCGCACACAGCTCGATGAGCTGAGCCTGGGGCAAGGGAGCCGGGTAGAGACTGGCAAACAGTCGCAGGGTATCGCGCACCGTCAGGAAATCCTGCAGCGCCGTGTGCTGGAACTGGATGCCGATGCGGGAGCGGTAGTCGGGGCCGCGCGGGGCTCCGTGGAACAGGATCTGGCCGCTGTCCGGAGTGAGGATCCCCTCCAGCAGTTCGATGGTGGTGGTCTTGCCCGCCCCGTTCGGGCCGAGCAGGCCGAAACAGCTGCCGGCAGGAATGGCAAAGCTGAGCCCGTCCACCGCCTTGACGCCGGGGAAGTGCTTGACGAGATCGACGACTTCAATGATGGCAGCCATGGGCGCTCTCCCAGCAGGAGCCATGACTATATCCAAAAGCGCAGGCGCTGCCCATGCCCCGCCGTGCGCGGCGCAAAAAAACAGACGGCGACCCGAGGGTCGCCGTCTGTATCAATCAAGCCAGCCGGATCACAGGATGTCCAGCAGCTCCACTTCGAATACCAGGGCGGAGTAGGGCGGGATGGAACCGGCACCGCGTGCGCCGTAGGCCAGATCCTGCGGAATGTAGAGCTTCCACTTGGAGCCAACCGGCATCAGTTGCAGCGCTTCTACCCAGCCGGCGATCACGCCAGTTACCGGGAATTCAGCAGGCTGGCCGCGGGCGACGGAGCTGTCGAACACACCACCGTGGGTGAAGGTACCATGGTAGTGCACGCGCACGGACTGACCGGCTACCGGTACGGCACCGTTGCCTTCCACCAGCACTTCGTACTGCAGACCGGACTCGGTGGTCTTCACTTCGGCGCGCTTGGCGTTGTCGGCCAGGAAGGCTTCGCCTTCGGCGGCGGCAGCCTTGGCAACGGCTTCCTGCTCTTCCTGCATGCGGGCGGTGATGACCTGGAAGGCATCGTTGATATCGTCACGGCTGACCGCGAACTCCAGACCATTCAGGGCATCTGCCAGACCTTGCTGCAGGGCCGGGATATCCAGACCGGCGAAGGCTTGCTGCGCCAGTTGATCACCCATGTTGCGGCCGATGCCATAGCTGGCCTTCTGTTCGATAGAGTCGTATTGGGACATTGAGAAGTTGCTCCGGGTCCTGAGGGTAAAAGAGACGGGATAATATCAGACTTTTGCGCCGGGTGCTGCCGGCCTGTCCCCGGTTTTGCCCCCAGGTGGGAGGTGCCTCACATCAGCCCCCTCATCCCCGGCCCTTCTCCCGCCAGGGGAGAAGGGAGCAAAACAGAGCACCATCACCCCTGCTCACATTCAAGCCGTATCAGGCCCTGTCCAGCAGAGCCCGCACCGCCGCCACCTTGGCGCCGTCGGTGATATTGACCCGACCGTCGTCCGAGGTGTCCATGTTGACACCCCATGACGAGACACCATGCCGCCGTGCGGCCAGTATCAGGCCTTGTCCAGCAAAGCTCGCACCGCAGCAACTTTGGCGCCGTCGGTGATATTGACCCGACCGTCGTCCGAGGTGCCCATGTTGACGCCATGGGGCACCATACCGCCGCGCCAGCCCATGCCGGACATGTGCACCTCGTTCACCCCGGTAAACTCGATGATGGTACGCACGTTGTCGGCATTGACCCCGGCACCCGGCATCAGACTGGCGCGCCCCGCCAGCGCCTGCTGCATCGCCTGCAGGGTCTCGAGCCCCGCCAGCGCGGTCGGCGCGTGGCCCGAGCTCAGAATGCGCTCGCAGCCGGCGGCGACTATGGTCTCCAAGTCGAGGCGCCAGTCGGAGGAGAGGTCGATGGCGCGGTGGAAGGTGACGCCAAGGGGCCCCGCCGCCTCCACCAGCTGGCCGAGTCTGGCGGCAGGCACCCGTCCCTCCTCGTCCAGCAGACCGACCACCACCCCTTGCAGGCCGGCGGCACGGGCCGCCGCGATATCCTGCAGCATCATCTCGAACTCCCCTTCGCCAAAGCAGAAATCGCCGGCCCGGGGCCGGATCATGGCGTAGACGGGAACGGTGGCATGGCGCGCCGCCAGCTGCATGAAGCCATAGGAGGGGGTCAGACCGCCCAGCCCCAGCGCAGAGCAAAGTTCGATGCGATCGGCGCCGGCCGCCTGGGCGGTAAACAGGGATTCCAGGTTGTCGATACAGATTTCAAGAAAGGTCATGATGGACTCCTTTATTGGGGAGATCAGACCCCGGATCTGATCTCATAAATTGAGCAAGGCGGCCCCGCGCACCCCGCCGGCGCCGCCGAAGCGGGCCTCGCGGATCTCGGGCAGGGCGACCCCGGGCAGCAGGTGACCGGGCAGGCGCAGCGGCAACTGCTCATAGAGCGCGGGCAGGCCGCTCAGGCCGCCTCCCAGCACCACCACATCGGGGTCGACCACCGAGATGGCGGTGGCCAGTCCGGCGGCCATGATCTCGAGCCAGCAGTCGACCGTGGCCACCGCATGGGGCTCGTGCGCCTCGAAGCGCCCCACTATCTGGTGGCCGCTGGCACGCTGGCCGTGAAAGTGATGGTAGAGCCGCTCCAGCCCGGTGCCGGAGGCATAGGTTTCAAAACAGACCAGGCGACCGCAGCCGCAACGGGGACGAGGCAGGTCGGGGTACTTCATCAGCATGGTGGCCGGCAGCGGGTAGTGGCCTATCTCCCCCGCCAGCCAGTTGCGGCCCTGGATCAGCTTGCCCGCCAGATAGACGGCGCCGCCGATGCCGGTACCTATGGTGACGCCGAGGGCGCTGTCGGCCCCCGCCGCCGCCCCCTGATGTACCTCGGACCAGAGGAAGCAGTTGGCATCGTTGTCCACCTTGACCGGTCTGCCCAGCAGCTCGGCCAGATCGGCGCCCAGGTGGCGACCATTGATGGAGGGCAGATTGGCCGCCACTATGCTGTGGTCGTGCCGGTTGAGAATGCCGGGAAAGCCGATGCCCACCGCACCGCGCGCGCCAAAACGGGCATCCGCCTGCTCGACCCGCTCGCGAATGAGTTGCTGCAGCCCCTGATAGTCATTGCCGGGAGTGCTCACGCGCTCCTCGTGGCAGAGATTCAAAGCGCCGTCATAGACGGCAAACGCTATCTTGGTGCCACCAATATCAAAGCCGTAATACATGCCACACTCCCTTGTCGGTGAGCCGCCTCACCTCAGCCTGTCCAGAGGGGGACATTGTATTAATTCGCAAAAAAAATAAAGTGACCGGAGGCGAAAAACGGGAGAGAGATCAAAGCAAACGAAACATTTGTCGCTGCAGGCAGGGCTGGCCGAGGCTCATCAGGGTGCGCTCCTTACCATCGAAGACGAAGCCGCGGCGCAGATAAAACCCCTCACCTATGTGGTTGCCATCGAGCAGCCACAATCTGACGCCTTCACAGCCGGCCCGCCGCATTTGCATCGCCACCGCCTGCCACAGCCGCTTGCCGTGGCCTTGGCGCCAGTGGTCTGGATGCAGGTAAAAAGCACGGATCCAGGCGGTGGGGTATTCCCCCGCCAGCTCCGGCTGCCAGTAGAGCAAACCGATGACTACCTCGTCCTGACACAGCAGCATGGGCCTTGGGCCCGCCTCCGCCAGCCGGCGCTGCCAGATCTGCAGGTGCTCGGTGACCGCCAGCTGGGCCAGCATGTCGGTACCGAGCACGTCGCCATATGCGGCGAGCCAGCTGGCCCGCTGCATCACCGTCATGGCGGCGGCATCATCGGGCCGCGCCATGCGCAGGCTTATGCCTTGCATTGGGGCACCAGTCCGGAGGCGCGGGCCTGCTGATAGAGCGGCACGGCCTCAGCCTGCTGGGCCTGCAGCTCGGCGATCCGGCTCTCGTTGCTGGGGTGGGTGGAGAGCAGCTGGGGCGGCGCATTACCGCCCGCGGCCGCGCTCATGTTCTGCCAGAGAGGAATGGCTTCGGCCGGATTGAAACCGGCGCGGGCCATCAGATCCAGGCCCAGCCGGTCCGCCTCGCTCTCCTGCTCGCGACCATAGGGCAGCATGACGCCGACCTCGACCCCGAGTCCCAGCGCCGCCATGGTGGCACCGCGGTATTCGCTGCTGCCCATGGCGATGTCGGCCGCCGCCAGCCCAAGGCCGGTCAGCTGGCTGCGGGAGAGCCGCTCGTTGGAGTGCTGGGCCAGCACGTGGGTCAACTCGTGGCCGATGACGGTGGCGAGCTGATCCTGATTCTTGGCCACCTTGAGCAGACCGCTGTAGACCCCGATCTTGCCACCGGGCAGGGCGAAGGCGTTCACCTGCTTGGAGTCAAACACCACCACTTCCCAGTTGGTGATGCCGTAGCTGGCGGGCACCTGGGCGGTCACCGCCTTGGCGACGCAGGAGACATAGGCGTTCACTCTGGCGTCCTTGCTCACCTTCTCCTGCTTCTTCATCTGCTCGAAGGAGTCAGCCCCCAGCTTGCTCATCTGCTGGGGCGAGAAGAGCAGCATCTGGCTGCGACCGGTGGGAGACTGGGCACAGCTGGCGAGCAGGGTCGTACAGAGTGCCGCCAGGCCAAGCTTGAACAAGGGAGATGTCATGGAGGTGTCCTTCACCATAAAGATGCCCTATTTTCGGAAATGCGGGCGTCCGGTGCAAGTCGACAAATCACCCGGTCCGGCGAAAGCGGTCACAGCCGGCCCCAAAAAGAAAACGGGCCCCGCGGGGCCCGTCTGGCAGAGAAAACCGGCTTACATGATGCCCAGTTTCTTCAGGTCGGCTTCGACCACCTTGGCCGGTACCGGTACGTAGCCATCTTTGGCGACGATGTTCTGACCCGCCTTGGAGAGCACCATCTTCAGGAACTCTTGCTCCATCGGGGAGAGCGGCTTGTTCGGGTGCTTGTTCACGTAGACGTACAGGAAGCGCGACAGCGGATACTTGCCGGTGATGGCGTTGTCGGAGGTCGCTTCGATGAAGGTCTTGCCATCCTTGGAGAGCGGTACGGCGCGCACGCCGGAGGTGACGTAACCGATGCCGGAGTAGCCGATGCCGTTCAGGGAGGAGGAGACCGACTGCACCACGGAGGCGGAGCCCGGCTGCTCGTTCACGCCGCTCTTGAAGTCACCGTTGCACAGGGCGTGCTCTTTGAAGTAGCCGTAAGTACCGGAGACGGAGTTGCGACCGAACAGTTGCAGATCCTTGCCAGACCAGGAGCCGTCCAGACCCAGGTCGGCCCACTTGGTGGCCGCCTTGGCTTCACCGCACTTGAGGGTGCTGGAGAAGATGGCATCCAGTTGTTGCATGGACAGGCCCTTGATGGGGTTGTCCTTGTTGACGAACACCGCCAGGGCATCGACCGCGACGCGGATGGCGGTCGGCTTGTAGCCGTAGCGCTTCTCGAACGCCTCTTCCTCGCCGGACTTCATGGCGCGGCTCATGGGGCCAAACTGGGCGACACCTTCGGTCAGCGCGGTCGGCGCGGTAGAGGAACCGGCGGCCTGGATCTGCACGTTGACGTTGGGGTACATACGCTTAAATTCTTCGGCCCACAGGGTCATCATGTTGGCCAGGGTATCCGAGCCGACAGAGGACAGGTTGCCCGAGATGCCGCTGGTCGGAGTGTAATCCGGCAGATTTTTATCCACACCGGCAGCCAGGGCGCTGACGGAAAACAGGGTTGCTGCGGTGAATCCGATTACACCAGCCAGTTTGTTGAGTTTCATCCAATCTCTCCAAGGTTGCAGAACGCAGTCCATCAAAACACGGGTTAACTTGGCTCAGTGCTGGTCATCCGACCGGGGCGCTGAGTGTCATTCCCTGCCCTCTTTGGCCCGACTCCGGGGCGGTGGAAGGCAGTCATCAATCTGAGGCCGAAACGTGATGGCATCCCGAGTGGGGCGATCGGCCGGTCGCGTTTCATTCTCTCCCTGCGCCGCACTGGCACAGGTCCGTTCTCAAGACGGCGCCAGTATCTGACCTGGCAGTGACAAATTTATGGATTTAATGTGACACTTTAATGACATGGCGAGGCTTTTGACCAAATGAAAAAAGGGCCGCCATCGCCGCCCTCTTTTCATTGCTAACCCATTGCTTGAAAAGCTTATTTCAACACCACCATGCGAGCGGGGATGAGGAAGCTGAAACGGCTGCCAAGGCCGACCCGGCTCTCGATGTCGAGCTGGCAGTCGTGGTGACTCAGGGCATGCTTGACGATGGCAAGGCCGAGCCCGGAGCCGCCAGTGTGGCGCGAGCGCGCCTTGTCGACCCGGTAGAACCGCTCGGTGAGCCGCGCCAGGTGCTCGGGCGGGATCCCTTCCCCCTCGTCCTGCACCGCAAACAGCGCCATCGTCCCCTGCTTGCGCCACTCCACCGTGATCTTGCGCCCCGCCGGGGTGTAGTGGATGGCGTTGTAGACCAGGTTGGAGACGGCACTGCGCAGTTGATCCTGATCGCCGCGCACCAGCAGATTGGGCTGCACCATGAACTCGATCTGGTGGGCCCGCTCGCCGGAGAGCGCCCGCGCCTCCTGCTCCAGCAGCCCCAGCATGGCGGGCATGTCCACCAGATGGGAGAGATCCACGGTGGGCGCCGCCTCGATGCGCGACAGGGTGAGCAGCTGATTGACCAGGTTGTCCATGCGGATGGTCTGCTCCATCATCACCCTGTGCGCCTTGGCCCACATGGCGGGCGGCGGCGGCTCCTCGGTCATCTCCAGATAGCCCTTGAGCACGGTGAGCGGGGTGCGCAGCTCGTGGGAGACGTTGGAGACGAAGTGCTTGCGGGTCTTCTCCAGGCTGCGCAGCCGGGTCACGTCCCGCACCACCAGCATGGCCTGATCCTCGGCATAGGGCATGATGCGAAACTCGAGAAACTTCTCCTCGTTGATGGGCGAGGTCATCTCGAACGGTTCGTCATACTCTCCCTTGCCGAGGTAGGCGCCGAAGGCGGGATTGCGAATCAGGTTGCCGATGTGCTGACCGGCGTCTTCCGGCCAGCGAAAGCCGAGCAGCTGCTCCGCCAGCCGGTTGCACCAGAGGATGCTGCCGTCGGTGCGAAATACCACAGCCGCATCGGGCAGTGCCTCGGCCCCTTCCCGAAAGCGGCGAATGAGACCCGCCAGCTCGCGACGGCGGGCCCGGTGGCGCTGCTGCAGCTTGTAGATGCCGTTGAAAATGTACTCCCAGCTGCCGCTGCCGTTGGGAGGCACCAGGCTGCGATCGTGCCACAGCCAGTCCGACAGCCGCTTCTGGAAACGGTAGTGCCAGCCCAGGTGCATGACGGTAGCCAGCAACAGACACAGGGCCAGACTCTCCGTCAGCCAGCCGACCAAGACGAAGGGCGCATAGAAGAATGCCATTCGCCACAACTGGCGCCGCCAGGCGTATGGTTGCAACATAAGTGCCTCTTAGAGACGGGTTGAGAAGCGATAGCCCGCGCCGCGCACCGTCTGGATCAAGCGATCATGCCCCGTCTCTTCAATGGCCTTGCGCAGGCGACGGATGTGCACATCCACGGTTCTGTCCTCGACGTACACATTGGTACCCCAGACGTTATTGAGCAGCTGCTCGCGGCTGTAGACCCGCTCCGGGTGGGTCATGAAGAAGTGCAGCAGCTTGAATTCGGTCGGCCCCATGTCGAGGGCCTTCTCCTCGGCGCTGACCCGGTGGGAGACAGGATCCAGCTTGAGCCCCTGCACCTCGATCACCTCGTCCACCGAGGTGGGAGAGACGCGGCGCATCACCGCATGCAGGCGGGCGGTCAGCTCCTTGGGGGAGAACGGCTTGGTGATGTAGTCATCGGCCCCCGCTTCCAGCCCGCGCACCTTGTCCTCTTCCTCGCCGCGAGCGGTCAGCATCACCACCGGGATCTGGCGGGTCACCTCATCCTGCTTGAGCTGCTTGATGAACTGGATGCCGCTGCCGCCTGGCATCATCCAGTCCAGCACGATGAGTTCGGGGTAGGGTTCGCGCACCTTCGCCAATCCGTCGGCAAAATCTTCAGCTTCTACTGTTTCATATCCCTTCTGCTCGAGCACGAAGCAGAGCATTTCGCGGATCGGTGCTTCGTCCTCGACCACCAGAATTCGCTTAGCCATATCCCTTCTCTCTCCTCTGTGAAGATGGGTGCGCCAATTATTAGAACTTTCTGTGACACTTTTATGACTTTATGACAGGCGGGATGATAAACGTTTTCAGATTCAGTTGGCAGCAGTGAGTTGCAGCAGATCCCAGCGATTGCCACTGATGTCCTCGAACACCACCACTGTGCCGTAAGGCTCGGTGCGCGGCTGTTCACAAAAATGGACACCGTACGCCTGCATGCGCTGGTAATCGCCCCAGAAGTCGTCAGTCTCGAGGAACAGGAAGACCCGGCCGCCCCCCTGCTGGCCGATGGCGGCCCGCTGCTCCGGGGTGGCAGCCCGCGCCAGCAACAGGGCGGAACCGGGGGCTCCCTTGGGGGCAACCCGCACCCAGCGCTTGCCCGGTTTGCCCGGCTCGTCGAGGGGGGTGTCTTCCAGCAGCTCGAACCCCAGTCCCTGGGTAAAGAAGGTGATGGCCTGGTCGTAATCGGCCACCAGCAGGGCCAGGGCGCCAATGTGTTGTGCCATGGGAAGTTCCTCAACAGATGAATGGACGGGGCGCATCATAACGGGGGACGGCCCCGGGCTCCAGCACCTAGGCTGATGAGGTGGCAGAGGATGGAAGAGGGGAGCATGGCGCCGGGCAGGCGCGACCTCCCCGCCTGATAAGGCAGGTTCAGCCCTGCCCGAGCCAGTCGCGCAGCACGCTATCCCGGTCGCCATCCAGCGCCGGCGAGGCGCGCCCATAGCGCACCGGGGTGGCCGACAGATGGAGCGGGTTGGCCAGGGTGGGCAAGGATTGTTCGCCACGCTGCACCTGTTGCACCCAGCCGCGCACCGCCCCCTGCTCGAGGGCAAACAGCGCATCCAGAGCGAGGATGGGGCCGCCCGGCACCCCGGCCGCCTCCAGCATGGCACTCCACTCGGCGCTGCTGCGCGCCAGCAGCCGCTCGGCGATCAGGGCATTGAGCCGGTGACGCTGGCGTACCCGGGCGGCGTTGGTGGCAAAGTCGGGGTTCTGCGCCCACCCGGGTTCCCCCAGCAGGGCCGCCAGGGCGGCAAACTGGCCATCGTTGCCCACCGCCAGGATGAGGTGGCCATCGCTGGTGGGATAGACGTCGTAGGGGACGATATTGGGGTGGCCGTTGCCAAGGCGTCCGGGCGCCTGGCCGGTGGCGAGATAGTTCATCGCCTGGTTGGCCAGCACTGCCACCGACACGTCGAGCAGGGCGAGATCGATCTGCTGCCCCTCCCCGGTTCGCTCCCGATGGCGCAGGGCCGCCTGGATGCCGATGGTGGCGTAGAGGCCGGTGAGGATGTCGACGAGCGCCACCCCCACCTTGACCGGCCCGCCGCCGGGGGCTTCGTCGGGCTGACCCGTGATGCTCATCAACCCGCCCAGCCCCTGGATCAGCAGATCGTAACCGGGTCGCTGGGCCCAGGGGCCGTCCTGGCCAAAGCCGGTGATGGAGCAGTAGATAAGCTCTGGACGGCGGGCCTTGAGGCTCGGGTAATCGAGACCAAAGCGCGCCAGTCCCCCCACCTTGAAGTTCTCGATCACCACGTCGGCACAGTCCACCAGGGCCAGCAGGGTGTCTCTGTCGCGAGCTAGATCCAGGGCGATGGAGCGTTTGCCCCGGTTGGCGGCATGAAAGTAGGCCGCCTCCCCCGCCACCAGCTCGGGCGGGCCCCAATGGCGGGTGTCGTCACCGCGCCCGGGGGCCTCCACCTTGACCACGTCGGCGCCGAGATCGGCAAGCAGCTGGCTGGCCCAGGGGCCGGCCAGCACGCGGCTGAGATCCAGCACGCGCACACCGGCAAGGGGCCCCATCACTCAAACGCCTGCAGGTCGGTCTGGGCCCGCCCCAGGATCAGGGCGTGGATGTCGTGGGTCCCCTCGTAGGTGTTGACCGCCTCCAGGTTCATCACGTGGCGAATGACGTGAAACTCGTCGCTGATGCCGTTGCCGCCGTGCATGTCGCGGGCGACGCGGGCTATCTCCAGCGCCTTGCCACAGCTGTTGCGCTTGATGAGCGACACCAGCTCCACCGGGCAGCGCCCCTCGTTCATCAGGCGCCCGGCCTGCAGGCAGCCCTGCAGGCCGAGGGCAATCTCGGTCTGCATGTTGGCCAGCTTGAGCTGAAACAGCTGGGTGGCGGCCAGCGGGCGGCCGAACTGCTGACGATCCAGCCCGTACTGGCGGGCGGCGTGCCAGCAGAACTCGGCGGCGCCAAGCGCCCCCCAGGCGATGCCGTAGCGCGCCTTGTTGAGGCAACCAAACGGCCCCTTGAGGCCGCTCACCCCGGCCAGCAGGTTGGCCTCCGGCACGAAGACTCGCTCCATCACGATCTCGCCGGTGATGGAGGCGCGCAGGGAGAACTTGCCCTCGATCTTGGGGGCAGAGAGCCCGGCCATCCCCTTCTCCAGCACGAAGCCGGTGATCTCGCCATCCAGCTTGGCCCACACCACGAACAGATCGGCGATGGGGGAGTTGGTGATCCACATCTTGTTGCCGGTGAGCAGATAGCCGCCGTCAACCCGCTCGGCGCGGCTCTTCATGGAGCCAGGGTCGGAACCCGCATCCGGCTCGGTGAGGCCGAAGCAGCCCACCAGTTCGCCCCGGGCCAACCCCGGCAACCAGCGCTGGCGCTGGGCTTCGTCGCCATAGGCGTGGATCGGGTGCATCACCAGCGACGACTGCACGCTCATGGCCGAGCGGTAGCCGCTGTCGACCCGCTCCACCTCCCGGGCGATGAGACCGTAGGCCACGTGATTGACCCCGGCGCAGCCATACTGCTCCGGCAGGGTGGCACCGAGCAGCCCCAGCTCCCCCAGCTCGTTCATGATGGTGCGGTCAAACTGCTCGCGCCGGTTGGCCTCAAGCACCCTGGGCATCAGCCGCGCCTGGCAGTAGTCGCGGGCGGCGTCGCGGATGAGCCGCTCCTCTTCGCCAAGCTGGCCATCGAGAAAGAAGGGGTCTTGCCAATCAAATCGGGTACGCGTCATAAAGCACTCCATGCCATGCAAAAGAATCATCAAAGGGTCTCTTGTGGACCCATCTTAACCACGAAAAACTTAGGTCACAAACGCCTCAGCCGGCCTCCCGCAACGCCCGATAGAGGGTGGTGCGGCTGATGCCGAGCCGGCGCGCCGCCTCGCTCACGTTGCCATCGCACTCTGTCAGGGTCTGCTGCACCCGTTGCCGGTTCTGCTGGCGCAATGTGCTGCCCGCCAGCGCCGGGGGGGCGATCGGCGCCACAACCACGGTCGGCAGATGCAGGTGGGCGGGTTCAATCCAGCCCTGCCCCTCCGCCAGCACGCAGGCTACCTCCAGCGCCTGCTTGAGCTGGCGCACGTTGCCGGGTAGCGGGTGGGCCAGCAAGTGGCGCTCGGCCTCATCGGTCAGGTGCAGGGCAGGATCCATCTCGGCCAGCAACCGTTGGACCAGTGCCTGCCGCTCGCAGGCCGGCCAGTCGCGCAGCGGTGCCAGCTGCTGGCGCCAGCCGCAGATGCGGTAGTAGAGATCCTCGCGAAAGGTGCCGGCCGCCACCATGGCCGCCAGATCCCGATGGCTGGCGCTGACCAGCCAGAAATCCACCGCCTCAGGTCTGTGGCTACCGACCGGGGTGACGACGCGCTCCTGCAATACCCGCAGCAGTCGGGTCTGGGCCAAGAGCGGCAGCTCGCCGATCTCGTCCAGCATCAGGATGCCGCCGTGGGCGGCGCGCAGATACCCCTGGCTGCCCTGGTTGCGGGCACCGCTGAAGGCCCCGCCGACATAGCCAAACAGCTCGGCTTCCACCAGTTCCGCCGGCAGGGCGCCGCAGTTGACGCACACCAGCGGTTGCGCACGCCGGCTCGACTGCCCGTGCAGTTCGCGCACCAGATGCTCCTTGCCGCTGCCGGTCTCCCCCTCGATGAGCAGCGAGATGCCGCGCTCCAGCATCTTGAGCGGCACCTGCCGGCCGTGCGAGCCACCGGCAGCGGCCGGCAGGCCGGGCTGGGCCGCAACGGGATGAACCTCCGGCACCAGCCGCAAGCCGCGCCGCTCCCGCAGCAGCTGCTTGCCGTCGAAAGGGTGCTGGCCGAGCCAGAGCCGGCCGGCCCGGTTGGCCCCGAGCAGCTCGCCCTCCTCCCCCAGCAGCAGGCGGGCGGACCAGAGACTCTGAGGCTCGAGATCCACCAGCCAGCCTGGCTGCCGCGCCAGCAGCGCGTTTTCCAGGGTCATGGCCAGCAGCCGCACCGTGCCCAGCATGTCGCCGCCGTGGTGGGCCGCATCGGTGGAGATGTCGAGCACCCCGATCACTTGCCCGTCCAGCCCGAGCAGCGGGCAGGCGCTGCAGCTGAGAAAGCTGTGCTGGGCGAAGAAGTGCTGATTGCCGAGCACCTGTACCTCGCGCTGCTCGGCCAGCGCGGTGCCGATGGCATTGGTGCCCTTGCTCGCCTCTCCCCAGCGGGCGCCGCTGCGCAAAAAGACCCGCTCGGCATGGCGGGCGAAGCCGTCGTCACCGCTGGCGGCCAGGATGGCGCCCTCGCCATCGCACAGCAGCAACCGACAGGGGCGCCCCGCCAGCAGCTGGTCAAACAGCGGCAGCACGAAGCGCCGGAAGCTGGCGATCAGCACCCTGTGCTGCTCCTGGCGGGCCGACAGCTCCCCCTGGGGCAGCAAGTCCAGCTCGGCGCTCTGCTGACGGCTCAACCCCTGGTGCAGGCAGCGCTGCCAGGAGCGCTGGATTGGGCTGGCACCAGATTGAGGGAACTCGCTCATCACACCTCCTGTTCACAAACGGCACGACTGTCGCGACCACTGTCCAGAAACGGCACAGTTGTATCGCCACCGCCGCGGTCATTGGTTAACCAAGATACGCTGCCGCACCCCGTTTGATAACGTTTTTGTAACTTTTGAAGCGCTGGTCAGACCCTCTGGCACGTCCCTTGCGATACACAGCAGCAGCCGGGCTGCTCGCCAGCCCGGTCAGGACCACACACATAAGGATGATGAGATGATTTATACCGCTCCCGGTCAGGCAGGTGCCCTGGTCAGCTTCAAGTCCCGTTACGACAACTTCATCGGTGGCGACTGGGTGGCGCCGCGCGCTGGCCGCTACTTTGAAAACATCTCGCCGGTGGATGGCCGCGTGTTCTGCGAGGTGGCCCGCTCCGACGCCGCCGACATCGAGCTCGCCCTGGACGCGGCTCACAAGGCGTTCGCCAGCTGGAGCAAGACCAGCGTCACCGAACGCAGCAACCTGCTGCTGCGCATCGCCGATCGCATCGAGCAGAACATAGAAGTGCTCGCCATCGCCGAGACTTGGGAGAACGGCAAGGCGGTGCGCGAGACCCTGGCCGCCGACCTGCCGCTGGTGGTGGATCACTTCCGCTACTTCGCCGGCTGCATCCGCGCCCAGGAGGGTTCGGCCGCCGAGCTGGATCAGAACACCGTCAGCTACCACTTCAAGGAGCCCATCGGGGTGGTCGGCCAGATCATCCCGTGGAACTTCCCGCTGCTGATGGCGGCCTGGAAGCTGGCCCCCGTGCTGGCGGCCGGCTGCTGCAGCGTGCTCAAGCCCGCCGAGCAGACCCCGGTCACCATCATGCTGATGATGGATCTCATCAAGGACATACTGCCCGCCGGCGTGGTCAACGTGGTCAACGGCTTTGGCGCCGAGGCGGGCCAGGCGCTCGCCACCAGCGACCGGATCCAGAAGCTCGCCTTCACCGGTTCCACCGAGGTGGGGGCCCACATCCTGCGCTGCGCCGCCGACAAGCTCATTCCCTCCACCGTGGAGCTGGGTGGCAAGTCCCCCAACATCTACTTCGCCGACGTGATGCAGCACGAGAGCAGCTACATCGACAAGGCGGTGGAAGGGATGCTGATGACCTTCTTCAACCAGGGCGAGGTGTGCACCTGCCCCTCCCGCGCCCTGGTACAGGAGAGCATCTATGACGACTTCATGGACAGAGTGCTGGCCCGCGCCCGCACCATAGTGCAGGGCAACCCCCTCGACACCACCACCCAGGTCGGTGCCCAGGCGTCCCGCGAGCAGTTCGACAAGATCCTGAGCTACATGGAGATCGGCCGCGGCGAAGGGGCAAAAATGCTGATCGGCGGCGGCCCGGCCAAGGTGAGCGGACTGGAGGGGGGCTTCTACATCCAGCCCACCATCTTCCACGGCCAGAACAAGATGCGGGTGTTCCAGGAGGAGATCTTCGGGCCGGCGCTCGGGGTCACCACCTTCAAGGACGAGGCGGATGCGCTGGCCATTGCCAATGACACCCAATACGGCCTGGGGGCGGGCCTGTGGACCCGCGACAGCAACCTGGCCTGGCGCATGGGACGCGGCATCCAGGCCGGTCGGGTCTGGGTCAACTGCTACCACGCCTACCCTGCCCATGCGGCCTTTGGCGGCTACAAGAAGTCAGGGATCGGTCGCGAGACCCACAAGATGATGCTGGACCACTACCAGAACACCAAGAACCTGCTGGTGAGCCACGACATCAACCCGCTCGGCTTCTTCTAAGCCCATCCCGTGATCGACAAGGGCGCCTGCGGGCGCCCTTTTCATTGCTGGTGCGGTCGCGGTCAGAGCTGTGCCTGCCCGGCGCCGATCCCCAGCTGTTGACGATAGCGCTGGGGGGCACAGCCCTGTTCGCGCTGGAACATGGCGATAAAGGCCGAGGTGGAGGTGTAACCGAGCCGCCAGGCGATCT
Source organism: Aeromonas sp. S15(2024) (assembly GCF_041402265.1). Taxonomy (NCBI): domain Bacteria; kingdom Pseudomonadati; phylum Pseudomonadota; class Gammaproteobacteria; order Aeromonadales; family Aeromonadaceae; genus Aeromonas; species Aeromonas sp. S15(2024). The sequence continues at coordinate 585,270 of NZ_JBGLQY010000002.1, forward strand.
CCTGCACCGGCATCTCGCCCCGCAGCCAGTCCAGCGCCTTCACCAGCCGCAGCCGGGTGCGCCACTGGCCGAGGCTCATGCCAAGCTCCTTCTGGCAGCGCCGCGCCAGGGTGCGCTCGGTGGTGTGCAGCACCTTGGCCCACTGGGCCAGGGTGCGGTTGTCCTCCGGCGCCGCCTGCAGCGCCGCCAGCAGGGGGGCGAGCAGGCGATCCCGGCTCTGGGGCAGGTAGCTTGGCTGGCAACGGGTGCGAGCCAGCTTCTCGATGAAGAGTTCACCCTGACGGGCATCCCACTCGTCCTCCATGTGGCCGACCCGGCGCTGGGTGAAATCCTCCAGCAGGGCCCGCAGCAAGGGGGTAAGCGCCAGCAGCTGGGGTTCCCGTGGCAGGCGCGGCGCCAGCGCGTGGCTCACGTAGATGGAGGTGTAGTCCAGGGTCTGCTCGTTGAAGGCGGTGTGGGGCTGATCCGCCGGCACCCAGATGAGGTAGTCTGGCGGCGCCACCAGCCGCTGCCCCCCGACCTCCACCACCATGACCCCGAGACTGATGAGGCTGAGCTGGCCCCAGGGGTGGGCGTGCTCGGCGCAGGCGTTGCCCCCCTGGATCTGGCTGTAGCGAAAATAGAGGGGGTTGGGGGCGGCCAGCAGGCGATCCTGCTCGGCCAGGGTGAGGGTGCCCATGCAGATTGTCCCAAAGCGGTTATGACATGTCTTATTTACGCTACTTACATCGTTCAAGACAAGGCTAGACTCTCTCCATCATACCAAGGAGTGCCTATGCCCTTTCTCTTTCCCCTGCTCGCCATCCTGATCTGGGCCGCCAACACCGTGGTCTCCAAGGCCGCCGCCGGCGTGCTGGATCCTGCCGCCATCTCGTTTTACCGCTGGGTGATCGCCGCCCTGGCGCTGACCCCCTTCTGCCTGCCGCAGCTGTGGCGCCGCCGGCGCGATCTCCGCCCCTGGCTCGGCAAGCTGCTGGTGCTCTCCCTGCTTGGCATGGTGCTCTACCAGTGCCTCGCCTACTACGCCGCCCACAGCACCTCGGCCACCAACATGGGGGTCATCGGCTCCCTGCTGCCGCTGCTCACCCTGCTGATCGGGGCCTGCTGTTTTGGCCAGAAACCGGGCAAGCAGGCGCTGCTCGGCATGAGCCTCTCCCTGTTCGGGGTGCTCTGGCTGCTGGGTCAGGGCAACCCTCAGGCACTGCTGCACAGCGGCATCAACCCAGGCGACGGCATGATGCTGCTGGGGGCGGCCAGCTATGCCCTCTATGGCCTCTTGATCCGCCGCTGGCAACTGCCGTTCGGCCCCTGGCTCAACCTCTACCTGCAGATCCTGCTGGCGGTGCTGCTGCTCATTCCGCTGGCCCTCTCCGCCGACTCCCTGGCCATTCCCGCCCAGGGCTGGAGCATGGTGCTGTTTGCCGGGCTCGCCTCCTCCATCTTCGCCGCCTACTGCTGGATGCGCGGCCTCGCCAGTCTGGGGGCGGAGCGCACCTCGGTCTTCATGAACCTGATGCCCCTGTGCACGGCCCTCATCGCCGTCATCAGCCTGGGGGAGCCCATCCACGGCTATCACCTGCTGGGGGGCGGCCTCATCCTGAGCGGGGTCATGCTCTCCCAGTTCAAACCAAGAGCCCGCCGCGTCCTGCTGGAAGAGGCCTGAGCGGCCCGTCGTACCGGTTTTCGTGCCGACGTATAGACCTAAAAAAGGGAGCTTCGGCTCCCTTTTTGCTGGTATGGATCTGCGTGCGGCAAGCGGCTCAGCTGCCCCGCCGCCAGTGGTAGCGGCGCTCGGGCCGGCCGCGCTGGCCGTAGTTGAGATCCACGTCCACCCTGTCCTCCGACTCCAGATACTCCAGATAGCGGCGCGCCGTGGTGCGGCTCAGGGACAAGCGCAGCGCCACCGTATCGGTGGAGAAGGCGCTGTCCGGCTCACCCGCCAGCAGCTCCAGCACCTGGCGCAGGGTGATGGCGTCGATCCCCTTGGGGGTGTCGCGCACGTCGCGCCCCTGGGGCCTCACCTTGCCCATCAGCCGGTCCAGATCGCTCTGCTCGAGGGAGCCGCGCTCGCAGATGCGCCGATGCAGGGTGAGGATCTCGTCCAGGCTCTGCTGGATGCGAAACAGCCGCAGCGGCTTGATGATGTAATCCTGCACCCCCTGATTGAGGGCCTGCTGGATGGTCTCCACGTCGCAGGAGGCGGTCACCATGATGACGTAGGCTTCGCGGTTGTGGCTGCGCAGCCGGTTCACCCACTCCAGGCCGGAGCCGTCGGGCAGCGAGATGTCCACCAGCAGCAGCTGCGGCTGGGCCGCACGCATCATGAGATCGGCCTGGGTCAGGCTTTCGGCCCGACCCAGCAGGGAAAATCCGGGGGTGGAGGAGACCAGCTCGGCCAGAATGGATCCTATCCGTTCGTCATCCTCGATCACCAGCGTGAAAATGGGCTCCATAGATCACACCAATTGGTTTTTATTCAAGTAGATACCGAACAGAGTCGTCTGTTCGGCGGTGCGGCGCCATTCTATCACACCCCCTCGCCTGGCCACCGTCTCCTTGACCAGGAACAGACCGACACCGTGATCGCCAGTCTGGCGACTGATGCCGTAATCAAACAGATGGTCCGCCAGCGCCTCGTCCACCCCCTCGCCGCTGTCCTCCACCTCGATCACCAGCCGGCGCCCGAAGTCGTTGAGGGAGATGAGCACCCGCGGCGGGCACTGCTTGCGCCGGGCCCAGGCGGCGCGAATGCCGTTGTCCAGCAGGTTGCCGATGAGGGTGATGAGATCCGCCGACACCGCCGCCGGGTACTCCCCCAGCGCCGAATCGGGATCCAGCACCAGCTCCACCCCAAGCTCGCGGGCCCGGCTGAACTTGCCGAGGATGAGCCCGGCCACCGGCTTGTCCTCGATGGCCCGCAGCAGATCGTGCAGCATGGTCTGGCACGCCTCGCTCTCCTGCTGGATGAGCTCCACCGCCTGATCCACGTGGCCCAACTGCAGCAGGCCAGAGAGGCTGCTGAGCTTGTTGGCGAACTCGTGGGTCTGCATCCGCAGCATCTCGGCATACTGACGCAGGTGGGTCACCTGCATGCCGAGACTGCCGGTCACCTCGGGGCGGCTGAAGATCAGCAGCCGACCGGGGATCTTGCCCTCCACCGCCTGCCAGCGCCCGACGAACGACTCGCCGTGCACGGTGAAACCGAGCTCGGTCTCGACCTGGGTCAGGGCGGGGGCGAGCGGCGGCGACAGTTCCGAGAGCGGCTGGCCGAGCAGGGCGTGGCGGCCGGTGCCGGGCAGGCGCAGCTGGTAAAACGCGGCGCTGTTGAGCATGCGGATGTGGCCGCGGGAGTCGAGGGCGATCACCCCCTCCGAGATGTGCTCCAGCACCAGCTCCTGCAGCACGAAGCGATTGACTATGGTCTCCGGCTCCAGATCCAGCAGGGTACGCCGCAGTCGATGCTGGACCCAGAGCGCCAGCAGCAGACCGCAGCCCAGCACGGCGCCGATGGCGCTGATGAGCAGGGCGATCCGATCCAGGTAGATGCTCTCCACCGTCTGCATCAGATACCCCACCACCACGGCGCCGATGGCGCGCCCGTCAGGCCCGATCACCGGGGCGAAGCAGCGGATGGCCGGCCCCAGGGTACCCACGTCCTTGGAGCAGTAGCTGCTGCGCTCGTTGAGGGAGGGCCAGATATCCTCGCCGCGAAACAGGCCACCCACCAGCTCCGGGGAGGGGTGGCTCAGCCGGCGGGCGTGCTCGTCGGTCACCACCATGTAGGCGGCATCGGTGCGGCTGCAGATCCCCTGCACATAGTCGCGCAGGCCCGGATCGCTCCCCCACTGCAGCGCCTGCACCACCCGGCTGTCTCCCGCCAATACCCGCGCCAGATCTCCCCCCTTCTCCTCCAGGTTGCTCTCCAGCAAATGGCGGATGAAGAGCGCCAGCAGGCTGCCCAGGATGACGATCAGGAGCAGTGACAGGCCCAGGGAGAGGGTGACCAGTTGGTGACGCAGTTTCATCGATTAGCCTTGCAACATCAGGACGCGGACCAATAGTGCGGGCGCCACCAGGTCTGGTCAATCAAAGGTGCGGGATCACCGGCAAAATCGGCCAGCCCCTCGGCACGGGCACAGAGTGCCACCGCCCTCGCCACGGCGCGGGCCACCTCCCCCACCTGCTCGATGGGGGGCAGCAGCCGCCCCTCGGCCAGCGGATAGGCGCCCACCGCCTGCACCGCAGCCCGCAGCATGCCGTCGCTGATGCGCCGCGCCTTGACCGCGCAGGCCCCCAGACCAATGCCCGGGAACACATAGACGTTGTTGCACTGGGAGACCACCCGCGCCGCGCCGTCCACCTCCACCGGCGGGAAGGGGCTGCCGGTCGCGAGCAGGGCCCGCCCGCCGGTAGCCTGCCACACCTGGGCCGGGGTCGCCTCGGCACTGCGGGTGGGATTGGAGAGCGGCAGGATCACCGGCCGCTCGCACACCTCCCCCATGGCCGTCAGCACCGCCTCGTCGAACAGGCCGCCCTGACCGCTCACCCCGATCAGCACCCCGGGGCGCAGCCGCTCGATAAGCGCTGGCAGGGAATTGCACGCCTCCCCCGCCGGGCGGGCAAACGGCTGCTGGGCCGGGGTGAGCCCGGCCCGGTCCAGGCAGACCAGACCGTCCTGATCGAACAGCTGCACTCGCTCCGGGCTGCCCGCCAGCTGGGCCAGCATGGCGGCGATACCGCAGCCGGCCGAGCCCGCGCCGACGATCAGCACCGGGGTATCCGCCAGCGCGCTGCCCGCCTGCTGCAAGCCCGCCAGCACGCAGGCCGACGCCACCGCCGCCGTGCCCTGGATGTCGTCGTTGAACATGCACAGCTCGTCGCGGTAGCGGGCCAGGAGGTTCGCAGCATGCTTGCTGGCGAAGTCCTCGAACTGCAGCACGACCTGGGGCCAGCGTTTGCGAATGGCCGCCACCACCTTGTCCATGAACTGGTAATAGGGCTCACCATCCACCCGCCGGGCCTGCCAGCCCAGGTAGGAGTCATCTTCCAGCAGCTCGGGGTTGTTGGTGCCCACGTCCACGCACAGCGGCAGGGTGCGCGCCGGGTTGATGCCACCGGCGGCGGAGTAGAGCGCCAGCTTGCCGATGCAGATCCCCATGCCGCCGATGCCGAGATCGCCGAGCCCCAGCACCCGCTCGCCGTCGGAGATGACGATGACGTCCACCTCCTGCTCCACCGCCGCGAAGATGTGGTCGAGCTCGTCCCGGTCGTGCCAGGAGAGGTAGAGGCCGTGGCTGCGCAGATAGAGGTCGCTGTGGCGCTGGCAGGCCTCTCCCACCACAGGGGTGTAGATGATGGGCAACAGCTCCGGCAGGTGGTGGCGCACCAGCTCGTAGAACAGTACCGGGTTGTCTTCCTGCAGCTGGCGCAGCAGCAGGTGCTGATCAAACGGGCTCTGCATGGCCGAAACCAGCCGGTAGATGCGGCGCCGCTGCTGGGCCAGCGACTCCTCCTTGTGGGGCATGCGCCCCATCAATCCCTGACGCTTGCGTTCGGCATAGGGCAGGCTGGTGCCCATCATGATGTCGTTCATTATCTTGTTCCTTATGCCAGCAGCGAGATGAGCAGGGTCGCCAGGATCAGCATGACGGCGCCCCCGAGACGAGAGGATATCTGGGCAAACGGCATCAGCGTCATGCGCTGGGCCGCCGAGAGCACGGCCACGTCACCCGTGCCCCCCATGTTGGCCATGCACAGGCCGCCGGTGATGGCCGCCTCTATGGGGTAGAAACCGATCATCCGCCCTACCAGCGCCGCCCCCAGGGCGCCACCAAGCACGGTCACCAGCACCAGCACGAAATAACTGACGGAGAAGGCGCTGATGAGCTCGGGGATGCTGGTGTAGGCGACTCCGATCCCCACCAGCAGGGAGGGGGTCAGGTTGGTGACCACAAACTGGTACCAGTCGGCCGCCGCCTGCTCGTAGCGACGGGGCAGCAGGCCGCTCACCTTGATGACGGCCACAGCCAGGATCATCAGGGCAAAGGGGTGCATGGGGATGAAGTTGCCGAGCAATGAGCCCAGCACGAACATGCTGGAGCTGATGAAGAGCCCCAGGCCCAGACTCTCCAGGGTCGGTGCTTGCGCCTTCTCCTCGGCCACGCCATCGGCACTATCTTTGATCATCAGCTTGCCGTTGCCGGTCAGGGAGGGGTAGCGGCGACCGAGACGGGCCAGCAGGGTACCCACCAGAATGGCCAGGGTGTTGGCGATCACTACCGCAGGCACCATGCGCGACAGCAGATCGGCGCTCGACATCTGCAGCGGCCCGGAGAGGATCTCCACCAGCGGCACGGCGCCGGCCCCCATGCCGCCGCCCATGATGGGCAGACCGATGAGCAGCACCGCATTCTTGAAGCCATACCCCATCAGGGCGCCCACCAGACCGACGCTGAGCAGCGCCAGTGCGACGCCCCCCAGGATCACCGGCAGGTAGCGCATGGCGGCGTTCTTCAGCAGGGCGCCGCTCATGCCGAACACCGAGCCGGTCACCAGGCTGGCGATGAAGAAGTTGAGAAAGCCCCCCTCCTTCATGAAGCCGATGATCACCTGACCCGCCTCGACGGGCAGGATCCGGTATTCAAACAGGGCGGCGCCGCCGAAGATGGCGAGTATGGTGCCACCACCCAGGTATTCGCGGATGGGGGTGATGCGCTCGCCGAGCTCGGTCAGCAGGGTGCCGAGCACGAACATCAGCGCCAGCGCGCCGACCATGCCGAGCGGTAGCGAGCCGTTCCAGCCCGAGAAGAGGACGCAGGTAGCGAGGCCCAGAAAGATCATCATGGGCATGCCGGCAATCTGTCGACCGCCGAACAGGGCGGTTCTGGTGTGTGGGGTAGAGAGGTTTTTCATTGTTATGCTCCAGCGTGTGGTGTGGCGCCACTCTAGAGATCTCCGCTCCTCCTGTCGGTTAGCCCGCCAACAAAGGCATATAAAAACATTAAATTCTTAAACGCTATGGCCTGCGGGCAAGGTTGGCACCCATTTTACAGGGGGTATTTCCGTTCCTGTCATCGTCATTAAATCCCCCCGACACGCACTCTTTTGCACTTTAAAGCGGCGCTTGAAGCGGTCGCTATCAAATAGCGATCAAATAACCAGCGCTGTAACCAACAATAATGGCCTGTCAGGTTTGGCAGTGGTGAATGATCACCCGGTACAAGGCAAGGGTGATCCCCTGATCAACAAAAAGGCTCCGGCCAGGATCTGCCGGGTGATAAAAAGGAGGATGATGACAGCTCAACAGCGATCGCTGAGCTTGTTACAAGCATGGCGCTCCCGCAGGTAATGGCGGCTTGCAGCAAGAGGATAAACGGTGCGGGCAGGCCCTGTGACAGGCTGCCTTCTCAATATGACGTGCGGATATCACCAGCCGAAAGTCTATTCGGCTAATAACAATGGAATATTGGCAGGGTCAAATTCATGACAGGTTTCGGCATTTTCCAGGCTGAGTCCATAATGGCCGTCGACCACATATTCCACGTCCACCAGCAGACTCTCGATGGCGAGATGGGCGTCACCCGATTCATATCGTTCCACAGCTATCATCTCCCTGTTTAGCTGACTCATCAATATTAGTTAATAAAAAACAGAGTGCCGCATTTATATAATATTTTTTTGCATCGTCTAATTAGGGCGCACATAAAAATCTGTGACTATTTTCATGCCATCCCAATAAACGACTCTCTTTATTTCGTCGGGCCCTGCCGACCATATCCAGCCTTCTGATTCACTCAAAGACGCCGCTGATCCTAACTCACCCCTTCACCCATGCTGTTTGAGCTCCACCAGAGACCTACCTCCAAATTTCATAAACAAGATCGCGATCACACTATTTACTTAGCCTGCTAAATAACTACAATGCTTAGCAAGCTAAGTAAAAGGAGAATCTCATGATGAAGGACCTGGAAATGCTGCGCGAGCTCTCCCTCGCCGAGCGGGTCGGCCGGCTGCATCGGCTGTGGCGCACCGTGGCCGATCTCGAGCTGGCCCCCCTCGGCCTGACTCATCCCCGCTGGACGGCGCTGTGGAAGCTGAGCCGGCTCGGCGGCCACCTCAGCCAGAAGACCCTGGCCGAGGCGCTGGAGATCGAACTTCCCTCCCTGATGCGCACCCTGGGCCAGCTGGAAGAGCAGGGTCTGGTGGAACGCCACTGCTGCAGCCAGGACAAGCGGGCCCGCATCGTCACCCTGACCCCGGCCGGCAAGGCACTGCTCGACCAGATTGAAGATCGCATCATGGAGATACGCCGGGAGCTGCTCGCCGGCATCAGCCAGCGGGAGCTGGAACAGTTTGAAGATATCGTGCACCGCATCTGTGCCAATGCCCTCGGCAAGATAGGTGCGCAGAGTGAAGAGAGAGAATGAGATGACCCCGGATCAACAATTCCAACGCTGGATCAAATGGGCCATGGGCGCCTTCGTGCTGGTCTTTGCCTATTTCCTGCTGGCCGACCTCAAGATGCCGCTCACCCCGCAAGCCATGGCAACCCGCGTCGTCACCAAGATGGCGCCCCAGGTCAGCGGCAAGGTGATGGAGGTGGCTGTCGCCAACAACCAGCACGTCAAGCAGGGCGACCTGCTGTTTGCCCTCGACCCGGCCCCCTTCGAACTGGCGGTAGAGCAGGCTCGCCTCGCCCTGGCCCAGGCCGAGCAGCAGAATCGCCAGCTCGATGCCACCCTCAACGCCGCCAGCGCCGATTTCAGCTCGTTGCAGACCCAGGCTGCCCTCAAGTTGCGGGAAGCGGAGCGTATCGACGCCCTCTATCGCCGCCACATGGTCTCCGAGCAGCAGAAGGATGACGCCGACAGCGCATTTCGCACCGCCCAGGCCAACCTGCTGGCCAGCAAGGCGCGCATGACCCAGGCCAGGGTCAACCGCGGCCTGCCCGGCGACGACAACCTGCTGCTGCGCCAGGCTCGCAACCGCCTCGCCCAGGCCGAGCTCAACCTCGCCTACAGTCGGGTCCACGCCAGCCAGGATGGCATCATCACCAACCTGCAGCTCAAACCCGGCAGCTTCGCCGCGGCGGGCGCCCCGCTGCTCGCGCTGGTCTCCGAGCAGGTGGACGTGATCGCCGATTTTCGCGAGAAAAGCCTGCGCCACGTAGACCAGGACAGCCTGGCCCTGGTCGCCTTCGACGGCGAGCCGGGCCGCCTCTATCCGGCCCGGGTCACCAGCCTGGATGCCGGGGTCAGCGCCGGCCAGTTCGATGCCAACGGCCAGCTGGCCAGCCCCACCGAGTCGGATCGCTGGGTGCGCGACGCTCAGCGTCTGCGCCTGCACCTGGCGCTGGAACAGCTGCCCGCCCATCTGCCGGCCGGTGCCCGCGCCACCGTGCAGCTGCTGCCCGACAACGCCCTGACCGGGCTGCTGGCCCGCGCCCAGATCCGCCTGCTCAGCCTGCTGCACTACATCTACTGAGGTGACGGCAATGAACCTGTGGCACAGACCCCTCACCGCCAATGAACTGCGCCAATGCCTGCGCATCGCCTTTGGCAGCACCAGCGGCTTTCTGCTCTGCAAGCTGTTCGGCTGGAACTACGGCGTCTTCTACACGGTGACGCCTGTGCTGCTGCTGGGCATGGTGCCGGTGATGAACGGTCATGCTGCCCGCCAGCTGATCGCCGCCGCCGTGGTCTGCGGGCTGGAAGTGGGGCTGCTGGGGGGGCTGTTCGGCGGCCATCCCGGCCTGATGATCCCCATCGCCTTCCTGCTGTTTCTCTACCGTTTCGCCGCCATGTCACGGGGCAGCCTGTTCCTGTTCGGTGCCAACGGGGTGCTGAGTCTCAGCATCATGCTGCACTTTGCCAGCTACCCGCAGACCGATCTCAACGACCTCATCTTCAGCAACCTGTGGGCCAGCGTGCTGTCAGTGCTCATCGCCTACCTGATGACGGCACTCATCCCCGACGTGGAGGAGCGCCCCAAGCCAGCCCCCTCCCCCAAGGCACCGCACCGGATGCGGCACGAGGCGCTGCTTGGCGCCAGCATCGCCACCCTCTCCTTCATGGTGTTCCAGCTCTTCGATCTGCGGGACTCCATGTCGGCCCAGGCCACGACTCTGCTGGTGCTCTTCCCCATGCACTGGGACGGCGCCCTGAGCTATGCCCGCAAGCGGGCCATGGGCACCCTGCTCGGGGTGAGCTTCGGCCTGGTCGGCCAGCTGGTGCTCTACGACTGGTCCGGGCTGCTGATCCTGGTTGCCCCCTTGCTCTGGCTCGGCGCCATGCTGTTCAGTCATGCCCACGTGAAGGAGGCGAGCGGTTCCGGGGTCGGCTTCGGCGCCCTCACCACCCTCGGCATCCTGTTCGGCCAGTACCTGACGCCCGGCAACGATCTGGTGTTCAGCGCCCTCTACCGGGTCAGCAGCATCTTGTTTGCCATCGTCGCCACCCTGCTGGCCTGTTACCTCATCCACCGACTGCTTAACCGTTTCGAGGCCACCCGGTTCGGTTATTGACCCCCTGTTGTTAGCTCAAGGATGTGCGCCTTTCGCCCCGCTATGCCTACCGGGGCGTTTTTTTTGCCCTGTATCTGGCGGTGCCTGCGGCCAGCCCCAGCAACTATGCTTGCTAGGGCAGTTGGCAACGGGAGAGAGACCATGACACACGCAACCCACATTCACTGGCTGGTTATCTGTCTTCTGCTGATGGTGGGAAGCGCCCGGGCCGAGTCTGTACTGATCGCCGCGGAAGATGACTGGGCCCCCTACTGCGTTCTCGACAAAGAGAGCGGCCAGCCGCAGGGGCTGGCGCCCGAGCTGGTGAAGGCAGCCTTTGCCGCCGAGGGAATCGAGGTGGAGTTTCGCACCATCCCCTTCGCCCGCTGCATGTACGAGGCGCGCAGCGACAAGGTGCTCGGCTGCTTCGATGCCACCATTACCGAGGAGAACCGTTACCAGTACTTCTGGCACGAGACCCCCATGTTCGAGGAGGATCTCGCCATCTTCGCCCTGGCCAGCGAACCGCGCCGGGATCTCAAGCTCACCTCGCTGGAACAGAAGACAGTGGGCATCACCCTCGGCTACACCTACCCCACCGATTTCATGGAAAACCCCAGGATCACCCGCTTTCAGGCCAAGTCAGACACCCAGATCATCGAGATGCTGGTGCGTGGCCGGGTTGACTACATACTGATGAACGAGATGCCGGGCTACCTCAAGATCCAGCAGAAACAGCTGAGCGGGAAGGTGGTCAAGGTGGGCAAGATCTCCACCGACGGTTTCTGGCTCGCCTTCTCCCGCGCCCATCCCCGGGGTGAGGAGATGGCCAGTCGCTTCGAAGAGGGGCTGCAGAAGATCAAGAACAACGGCACCTACGAGGCGCTGGTGCGCGCCTTCGAGGCCAGACTCGGCCTGCATTGAGCCCATACTCATTAGTGCTTCTTTTGACGCCCATGGACGCATATCGACGCAAGTCGGGTCGAGCGGCATTGCCCCCCTTGGGCAAGCTGTTAGGATCACGCCCGGATGACACCGATGGAGAATCAACATGAAGCACGCCAACCTTCTGCTGCTGGGCATCACGACCCTGACCCTGCTGAGCGGCTGCGAACGCGGCGCCGACCCCCTGAGCGTGACCGGCGGCGACCCCGTCACCTATCTGTGCGAACAGGGCCAACGGGTACAGGTGCGCTACTTCGCCCTCTCCGATCAGAGCCTGAACTTCGTCAAGCTGGCACTGCCGGACGGCAAGGACTACACCCTGCCGCAGAGCGTCTCTGCCTCCGGCGCCCGCTACACCGACGATCACGAGGCCGTCTGGTGGAACAAGGGAGATGAGGGCTTTGTCGAGATGCGCGACAAGGACGGCGAGTGGCAGAGCGTCTACAACGACTGCAAGCAGCAGTAAACAACAACCCCGGCCAGGCCGGGGTTTCTCATTACTCCACTTCAATCTCGTAGCGACCCACCACTCGCACCGGAATGGCCTGCGGGTTCTGCTCCGACACTCGATAACGGGTCTTGGCCAGCCCCGACAGGGCGATCAGGTCCAGCACGCCGGGCGGCTCCGAGGTCAGGATCTCTGGGCTGAACAGATTGCCGTTGGAGTCGATGAGATAACGGATCTCCACATAGCCCTTGACGGGCCGCTTGGCTGGCGCGCCGCCCACCGGTTCAAACGGGGGCACTTCGCCATCCTGCACCCAGTATTTGCCAAGCTCCGCCATGGTCACCTCCAGCGGCGGCTGGTTCAGTTTCACGGTGGGACTGGGGCTGGCACAGCCCCCCAGCAGGCCGAGCACAGTGCCCAGCAGCAAGACCTTCAAACCCATTCAACACTCCTTGTTGAGTCAGATCAGAGGGGTCACCCCTCCCCGGCAGGGTTGCCGGCCCATTACTGTAACAATCGGAACCCGTTTGAGCAGCATAAAAAAAGCCAACCCCATCGGGTTGGCTTTTAGCAAAGAGGCTCAACGTCAGCCGCGCTTGTCGCTGACCACCAGCCAGAGCGCATGGACCATGCCGGGCAGACCGCCGAGCAGGGTCAGCACTATGTTGATCAGAAAATGCAGGCTGAAGCCCACCTGGATAAAGGCGCAGACCGGCGGCAGGAAGATGGCCAGCAGGATCTTGAGCAGATTGTTCATCTCGGATTTCCTCGTCAACGATGTCACAGGGATTGGAATGGGCTAACCATAAACATCCCTGACCTCAACTGCAAACCAGACAGGGGATCCGTTCCCCTCCCTCCCGCCAGGCGTTGAGGTCGTGGATCTGCTGATTGCTACTGCCGCGCCAGAGCAGGCCGGGATCCGCCAGCCCCTGCTCGAACTTGCCATCCACCAGCACGTCCAGCAAGGCCACCAGCTCGCGCTGAGCCGGGCTGAGCTCGCCAAGCAGATAGCCGGTCCAGCACCAGATGTCCTTGCCGGGGCACTCGGCTCGCACCCGCTGCACCAGCGCCAGCACATGCGGCACATTGGCGGGGTGGAGCGGATCGCCGCCGGAGAGCGACAGTCCCCGCCGTTTGATGCGCGTGTCGTTGAGATCCGCGATGACGCGATCGCTCATCGCCAGATCGAACGGCTTGCCACCATCGAGGCGCCAGGTGCTCTGGTTGTAGCAGCCGGGGCACTGGTGCTCGCAGCCCGACACGAACAGGGTGGCACGGGTGCCTGGGCCGTTGATCACATCGACCGGGTAGTACTGGTGGTAGTGCATCTTGTCTCTCGATTCACGGTTTGGCAGGCAGGTGATGATGGATGCCCCCTCATCCCCAGCCCTTCTCCCACTCTTTTCAACCTGAGCGGGAGAAGGGAGCAAGGCAGTACAAACAGCACCTCGACCGGTACCCTCTCCCTCTGGGAGAGGGCTAGGGTGAGGGCTCGGCTCACATGTGTTTGACGCGGCGCTTGACCTCTTCCTGCTTGCCCGCGTTGAAGGGGCGCGCATCTGGACTGCCGAGGTAGCCGCAGACGCGGCGGGTCACCGACACCTTGGCCGGGTCGTGGTTGCCGCAGCGCGGGCAGGTGAAGCCCTTGGAGGTGCACTCGAACTCGCCGGTAAAGCCGCACTCGTAGCACTCGTCGATGGGGGTGTTGGTGCCGTAGTAGGGCACCTTGTCATAGCTGTAGTCCCAGACGTTCTCCAGCGCTTCCAGGTTGTGCTGGATGTTGGGGTACTCGCCGTAGCAGATGAAGCCGCCGCTGGCGATGGGCGGATAGGGCGCCTCGAAGTCCAGCTTGTCGTACGGATTGACCTGCTTCTCCACGTCGAGGTGGAAGCTGTTGGTGTAGTAACCCTTGTCGGTCACCCCTGCCACCACGCCAAACTCCTTGGCGTCGATGCGGCAGAAGCGGGAGCAGAGGTTCTCGCTCGGGGTGGAGTAGAGGCTGAAGCCGTAGCCGGTCTCCTCCTTCCACTCGTCGGTGGCGGCCTTGAGGCGCTCGACGATGGCGATGGCCTTCTGCTGCAGTTCGGCACTATCAAACAGGTGCACCTGATCGCCAAACAGGGCGTTGATGGTCTCGTGTACCCCGATGTAGCCAAGGGAGATGGAGGCGCGACCGTGCTTGAAGATCTCGCTGACATTGTCGTCCGCCTTCAGGCGCACCCCGCAGGCCCCTTCCATGTAGAGGATGGGGGCGACCCGGGCCTTGACCCCGTCCAGGCGCTTGATGCGGTACATCAGTGCGGTCTTGGCTACCCGCAGGGCTGCGTCCAGCTTGTCCCAGAAGTCCGCTTCATCGCGGGATTTGAGAGCGATGCGCGGCAGGTTGAGGCTCACGACCCCCAGGTTGTTACGCCCCTCGTGGACCAGCTCGCCGTGCTCCTCATAGGCACCGAGGAAGGAGCGGCAGCCCATGGGGGTCTTGAAGGAACCGGTCACCTTGACCACTTGGTCGTAGTTGAGGATGTCCGGGTACATCCGCTTGGAGGCACACTCCAGCGCCAGCTGCTTGATGTCGTAGTTGGGATCGCCCTGTTTGTGGTTAAGGCCATCCTTGATGGCGAACACCAGTTTCGGGAACACGGCGGTCTTCTTGTTCTTGCCAAGGCCGGCGATGCGGTTGCTCAGGATAGCCCGCTGGATCAGGCGTGACTGCCAGCTGTCGCCAAGGCCAAAGCCGAAGGTGACGAACGGGGTCTGACCGTTGGCGGTGTGCAGGGTGTTCACCTCGTACTCCAGCGACTGGAAGGCGTCGTAGCACTCCTTCTCGGTGCGGGCCATGGCGTAGGCATCCACATCGCCGATGCCCCACTCCACCGCCACTTCCCGGTGCTTCTCCCAGCTGATGGTCACGTAGGGAGCCAACACTTCGTCGATACGATTGATGGTGGTGCCGCCATAGATGTGGCTCGCCACTTGGGCGATGATCTGGGCGGTGACCGCGGTGGCGGTGCTGATGGATTTGGGGGTGTCGATCTCCGCGTTACCCATCTTGAAGCCGTGAGTCAGCATCCCCTTCAGGTCGATCAACATGCAGTTAAACATGGGGAAGAAGGGGGAGTAGTCGAGATCGTGGAAGTGCAGATCACCGCTCTCGTGAGCCTGCACCACGTCGCGGGGCAGCATGTGGCTGGTGGCGTAATGCTTGGCGACGATGCCCGCCAGCAGGTCACGCTGGGTCGGGATCACCTTGGAATCCTTGTTGGCGTTCTCGTTGAGCAGGGCCGCGTTGGTCTGCTCCACCAGGCCGCGGATCTCCTGGGCCAGCCGGCCGCGGGCCTCGCGAGCCTGATCCCGGTCGTGACGGTATTCGATGTAGGCACGGGCGATGGCCTTGTCGTCGGAGGCCATCAGGTGGTTCTCGACCCGGTTCTGGATCTCGTGGATGTCCACTTCTCCCCGCCCTTCCAGCTCCTGGCTGACGGCGGCGGCAATGCGCTCTGCCAGCGCCGGACTGGCCTGGTTGACCGCCTCCGCCGCTCGGCCCACCGCCTCGGCAATCAGCTGGGCATTGAATGGTGCGCGACATCCATCACGTTTGATCACAACCGGTTTCATGGAATTTCCCCGTTAAAAAGGCCAGGCTCTCGCCCTCGGCTTACCCTTGTTTGGCCCCCTTCTCCACGCCTCGTCCTCGGCGCAAATAAATTCAGCCGAGGCTTGACAAGCCTGGGCTGACGATGAGAAGGGAACAGCTTTTACACAGCTTAATAACACAACATATAGGGATTAAAAACGAATGCAGCCCTATATGTGGTGTCTATTAGGCACCAAAGCGGGGGCGTATTTCTTGATCCAGAACAGGTTTTGAGGCGAGTGGCGCAGTTCCCGACCAGCCATAAAAGGTACCACACGAGACCACGCTCAAGCCTGGTGCGGGCTGGCGCCCGATGCCGGCCAGCGAGAAAAAGATTTCCCCTCCGACAGTAATTGACCGGCACCGGCTGGCCCAGGAGTGAACATAATGAATGACAACACCTCTGTGCCGATGGGAAGCCATATGACCAAGCCTTTGTTGCTGCTACTGTTGCTGTGCCCCCTGTCGCTGCGGCTGTGGGCTGCCGAGATCCTGGTGATCAGCAGCTACCATCCCGAATACCTGTGGGATCAGAGCTACAACGCCAGCCTGGTGGCCAACCTCAAGGGCGAGCACCACATCAGCCACTTCTACATGGATACCAAGCGCCGCCCCGCCGAAGAGTTCGACCAGATCGCCGAACGGGCGCTCGCCTACTACCACCAGGTGAAACCGGATCTGGTGGTGCTTGGCGATGACAACGCCATCAACTACCTGGCCACCAGCATCGCCTCCCTCGGCACCCCGGTCGTGTTCCTCGGCATGAACGAGAACCCGCGCCACAAGGGATTCGTCGGCCACCCCAAGATCACCGGCGTGCTGGAGCGCCCCCTGCTCAAGCGCAACATCAGCGAGATGAGCCAGCTGATGGGGGGGATCAAGAAGGCACTGGTGCTGTTCGATTCGAGCAACGTGGCCCTGACCGCCATCGAGGACGAGTTCAAGACCCAGACCGAGTTGCGGGTCGGCCAGACCCGGGTCAACAGCCAGCTGCTCGGCGACTACGACCTGTGGCAGGAGGCCGTGCTCAACGCCAGGCAAAACGGCTATCAGGCCATCTTCATCGGCCTCTACCACACCCTCATCGATGAGCAGGGTCGCCACGTGGATGAACGCCAGGTGCTGGAGTGGACCAGTGCCCACAGCCCGGTACCGCTGTTCTGCTTCTGGGAGTTTACGGTGGGCAAGGGCAAGGCCATCGGCGGCCTGGTGCTGGATGGGCACGATCAGGGGGCCAAGGCGGCCGAGCTGGTCAATGCCATTTTGGAGGGAGCCCAGCCCAAGACTCTGGCGCCGCGGGCTGCCCTGCGCGGCGAGTATGTGTTCAGCAAGAGCGAGCTGGCCCGCTGGCGGCTCACCCTGCCCGACAAGTGGCGCTACAAGATCCTCTGGCGTGATTGAGCGCGGAGCATTGTCCCCATAACGAAGAACCCGGCATGGCCGGGTTCTTCGTTTATCTGGATGTAGCAGCAACTCAGCCCTGCAGCGCCTGCTGCAACTCCTCTTCGGTCCAGACGGTGATGCCGAGCTCCTGGGCCTTGGCCAGTTTGGAGCCCGCCGCCTCCCCCGCCACCAGCACATCGGTCTTGGCCGACACCGAGCCCGCCACCTTGGCGCCGAGCGCCTGCAGCGCCGCCTTGGCGTCGTTGCGCGACAAGGTGGTGAGGGTGCCGGTCAGCACGAAGGTCTTGCCGGCAAAGGGCTGATCGCTTGCCTCTTTCTTCTCGATGGCCGGCCAGTGGATACCGGCGGCCAGCAACGCCTCCAGCACCTCGATGTTGTGGGGCTGGCGCAGGAAGTAGTAGACATGCTTGGCCACCACGTCCCCCACGTCGGCCACTTCCAGCAACTGCTCCACCGAGGCGGCACGCAGGGCGTCCAGGGTGAGGAAGTGATTGGCGAGGTTCAGCGCGGTCGCCTCCCCCACTTCGCGGATCCCCAGCGCAAACAGGAAGCGCGGCAGCGTGGTGCTGCGGGCCGCATCGATGGCCGCCACCAGATTGAGGGCGGACTTTTGCCCCATCCGCTCGAGTCCGGCCAGCTGGATGGCATTGAGGCCGAACAGATCGGCCGGGGTCTTCACCAGCCCCTTGTCCACCAGCTGCTCGACTATCTTGTCGCCGAGGCCGTCCACATCCATGGCACGGCGGGCGGCGAAGTGCTTGATCGCCTCCTTGCGCTGCGCCTCGCAGAACAGACCGCCGGAGCAGCGGGTCACCGCCTCTCCTTCCAGCCGCTCTACCGCCGAGCCGCACACCGGGCACTCGGTCGGGAACAGAATTTCACGGGCATCGCTTGGACGCTGGGCCTCCACCACCGCCACGATCTGTGGGATCACATCCCCGGCCCGGCGCACGATCACGGTGTCGCCGATCATGACGCCAAGGCGCTCAATCTCGTCGGCATTGTGCAGGGTGGCGTTGGAGACGGTGACGCCGCCGACGAACACAGGTTTGAGCTTGGCCACCGGGGTCACGGCGCCGGTGCGACCGACCTGGAACTCGACGTTTTCGAGCAGGGTCATCTCCTCCTGGGCCGGGAACTTGTGGGCGGTGGCCCAGCGCGGCGCACGGGCCACGAAGCCGAGCTCCTCTTGCAGGGGAATGGCATCCACCTTGTAGACCACGCCGTCGATCTCGTAGGGGAGCTCGCCACGGCGGGTCAGGATGTCGTCATGGAACGCCTGACAACCGGCAGCCCCCTCCTTGAGCTTCACTTCGGGGCTGAGCGGCAGCCCCCAGGTGTTGAGCCGGGTGAGGCGGCCGTAGTGGGAATCCCCCAGCAGCTCGCCACCGATCCCTACCCCATAGGCGTAGAAGCTGAGCGGGCGGCTGGCGGTGATGCGCGAGTCGAGCTGGCGCAGGCTGCCGGCGGCGGCATTGCGCGGATTGACGAACACCTTCTCGCCGGCGGCCAGCGCTCTGGCGTTCATTGCCTCGAACCCCGCCTTGGGCATAAATACCTCGCCGCGCACCTCCAGCCTTGCCGGCCACCCCTCGCCACGCAGGGTCAGGGGAATGGCCTTGATGGTGCGCACGTTCTCGGTGATCTCCTCACCCGTAGTGCCATCGCCCCGGGTGGCGGCCTGCACCAGTTGGCCGTCCACATAGAGCAGGCTCACCGCCAGGCCATCCAGCTTGGGCTCGCAGCAGAAGGTGAAATTGACCTCCCGCTTGAGGCGATCGCTCATGCGCTGTTCGAACGCCTGCAGCTCTTCACTGCTGAACACATTGTCCAGGCTCAGCATGGGGATCTCGTGGCGCACCTGCTTGAAGGCGGTGAGCGGCTGACCGCCCACCCGCACGCTCGGCGAGGCCGGGGTTTTCAGCTCGGGATGGTCGGCCTCCAGCGCGATCAGCTCGCGCATCAGGCGGTCGTATTCGGCATCCGGCACTGTGGGGTTGTCCAGCACATAGTACTGATGCCCATATTCGGTAAGCAGCTCACACAGTTGACGGTGGCGGGAGAGGATATCGCTCATGAAAAAGTCTCGAAGTGTGATGAAAAAACCGGCCAGCGGAGCAATAAAAATGCGGCACCTGGGTACCGCACTTTTGATTCATTCGACCCGCCTGGCGTATTAGTCGCGACTGGCCTCGTAGGCGGCCAGCTCGTGCCGGTAACGGGCGATGGTCTCGTCACTCAGCGGGCTGCGATCCACGTCAGTCAGCATGGCATCGAGATCGCTGGCCAGCTGGTCGGCAGACTGCAGCATGTGCTCGAAGGCAAAGGCGGCGTTGCTGCGCAGCGGCAGCTGCATGAAGAGCGACACGCCCGGAGTGGTGAACTGCTCCATCCGGTACGGGTTGAAGGTACCCGGCTTGACCATGTTGATCATGGAGAAGAGCACTTCGCCCTTGCCGTTGAGATCCTCGTGGCGATGGAAGATGTCCATCTCGCCAAACTTGAAGCCCAGCGCCAGCAGGGAAGAGATCAGGGTCGCCCCCTGCAGGTCGTGGCCGGGGCGCGCCATCAGGTTGATGACATAGACATCCTGCCAGATCTTCTCGACCGGCTGACGTTCAATCTGCGGCTCCTGCACCGGCTCTTCATAGGCGGGCTCCTCGTAGGCAGGCTCGGGGGCTGCGTAACGGGGCTGCGCCTTGTATTCGGGCGCAGCGGCCTGGGCCTGTTCACGGGCACCGAAGGTGGGCGCGGTGGCGTAGGCTGGCTCCACCAGCGGCTCTTCGTCCAGCGGCTGCAGCAGCGGCTCGCGCTGGGGACGGGAACGGTGAACCGGGGTACGACGGATCACCTGGGCAGGCTTGCGTACCGGCGCGGCGGGCGCCTCCTCCACAGGCTCGGCGGCCGGCTCCTCATACTCTTCCTCTTCATAGACGGGAGGCGGGGGCACGGGGCGAGCGGCAGGCTTGCGTACCACGGGCGGCGGCAGATCGGCGTCATCCTCTTCATCATCGAAGGCGGGCGCGGGGGCGCGACGGCTCACTTCCGGCTGGCGAGGCTCATCATGGTGGAGTTTGGGCTCGGCACGACGGCCACCGCTGACCACTCGCACCTGACCGATGCCATCGCTGTCGAAGGCGTCGTTGTCACGATCCCGTGATTTGGATTCCATCCGGCCCAGAGGTTTCTCTTTGATCGGTGCCTGACGATTCTTTCTGTTGCTCCACAACCCGTGAATGAGCAATGCCGCGATGGCAATACCGCCCAGGGCAACCAAGATGTAACGCAATTCCTGCATTAGCTGCTTCTCTTTCTAGTTTTGCTCAGCCAAAGCGACGGCTTCACCGATATCGACCGACACTATGCGCGAAACCCCGGGCTCTTGCATCGTGACGCCAACCAGCTGCTCAGCCATCTCCATGGAGACCTTATTATGACTGATGTAAACGAACTGTACTGTGCTCGACATCTCTTTGACAAGAGAACAGAAGCGACCGACGTTCACTTCATCGAGCGGTGCATCCACCTCATCCAGCAGACAGAAAGGTGCCGGATTGAGTCTGAAGATGGCGAAAACCAGCGCAAGAGCGGTTAACGCCTTCTCCCCCCCGGAAAGCAGGGCAATGGTAGCATTCTTCTTACCCGGAGGTCTCGCCATGATGCTCACTCCGGCCTCCAAAAGATCATCGGAGGTGAGCTCAAGCCAGGCACTGCCCCCACCGAACACTTTTGGAAACAGGGATTTTAAATCTTCGTTGACCTTATCGAAAGTGTCACGGAAGCGTATTTGTGTCTCTTTATCAATTCTTTTAATGGCTTGGCTCAAGGTTTCCAGCGCCTGCTCCAGATCCTGGCACTGGTTTTCCAGGTAGCTTGCGCGGGTTTTCGCCTCTTCATACTCCTCCAGCGCCGCCAGGTTGATGGCGCCAAGCGCCTCCACTTGCGCCTCCAGGGTCTGGATCTCCTGGCGCAGCTTGCCGCGATCAGCCGCTATCAGCACCGCCTGATCGAGATCCACCAGCCGTACCCCCAGCTCTTCGAACTGCTCATGCAGCCCCTGCCGGCGGGTGAGGTTGCGTTCGCGCTCGAGCCGCAGGGTCGCCAGCTTCTCCTGTATCTGCACCAGCTGCTTGTGATCGGCGCTTCTGGCCTGCTCCAGCTCGGTCAACTGGCGCTCCAATTCTGCAAGCCGCTGATGACAGGCAAGTTGCTGTTCCTCGAGGCTACGCTGCTCGGCCAGCAGGGGCGACAGATCCTGACTCGAAGTGGCCCCCGGCTCCTTGAGCTCGGCCAGCTCCAGCCCGAGGCGGGCCAGCTCCTGCTCGCGCAGGGTGATGAGCTGGCGCTGGTTCTGCTGCTCCAGTTGCAGCCGCTGGCAGGCGGCCTGCTGCTGTTCACGACGCAGGCGGGCCTCTTCCACAGCGCGATCCGCCGTGCTCGCCTGCTCCTGGGCGAGCAGCAGCGCCTCGGCAAGCAGCTCCCCCTGCTCCTGCAGTTCGCCAAGGGCCGCCTCACCCTGCTCAAGCCGCTCCCCGGCCGACGCCAGCCGCTGCGCCTCCTCAGCCTGCTCCTTATCCAGCCGGATCAACTCCTCTCCCAGCTGGCCGAGGCGCTGCAACCGCGCCTGGCGCTGCCCTTCACGCAGGCTCCAGGCCTCACGCAGTTGCTGCCACTGCTGCTCCTGCTCGCGCAGGGTGCGCTGGGCCAGTTCATGGGCGCTGTGCCGCTGGGCCCGCGCCGCATCGGCGGCGGCCAACTGTTCATCGAGCCGGCTCAGCGCCTCCCGGCCCGCGACCAGCTCGCTGTGCAACCGCTCACGTTCGCCGAGCAGCGCCAGGGTGCCGAGGGCCATGCCCTCCCCCAGATCCGCCCAGTTGGGGCCGAACCAGTCACCGGCAGGAGTGAGCAGCGACTCACCGGCAGAGAGGCTGTGCAGGCGGGCCTGCGCCTCCTCCCGGCTCTCTGCCAGCCAGATGGCGTTGAGGAAGGCGGGAATGTGTTCACCGCCCAGTTGCGCCGCCAGGGTGCCGGCGACCGCAGGTCGGGCCGGACCAATCCAGAGCCCGGATTGCGCCAGATTGCACTCGTCCGCCGGGGTGGCGGTGAGCCAGCGACCGAGCACCTTGTCCAACCCCCGGGCCCACTCGGGGGGGACCTGCAGCCGATCCGCCAGGGTGGCGCCCGCCATCTGCTCCCCCAGGATCTGATCCAGGGTGGCGAGGCGCGCCTCCAGCTCGCGCAGCAAGCCCTGCTGGCGCCCCTGCGCTGCCTTGAGCTCTTCGTGGCGGGCCACGCCGGCCTGCCACGCCGCTTCGGCTTCTTCATGACGAGCGCGGGAGAGCGAGAGCGTCGCCGCCAGCGCATCGAGCGCCGGTTGCAGGTTCTCCTCCTCCCCGCCGAGGGGGCCGGCCTGTTCATCTTCCAGCTTGAGACGGGCGAGCCGGGTCTTGGCCTGCAGCTCCTGCAGGCCGTTCACCTCGGCGCGGGTCTGGTTGAGCCGCCCCTGCAACTGGCCAAGCTGCTGCTGCCACTGCTGCTGGCGCTGGCGCGCCTGCTCGAGCCGCTCGCCCGCCGCCGCGCGCACGCTCTGCTGGTCGGTAAGCAACTGCTCACACTGCTCGAGGCGCGCCGACGCCACCTCCCCCTGCAGAGTGCTTTCGCCCAGTTGTTCCAGCTGGCCGGCCAGCTGGGTCTTGAGCCCTTCGATGCGTTCGCCAAGGGCCTGCCGCCTTGCCTGCCAGTCACGACCGAGTTCGGTTTGGTGCAGTTGCTGCTGCTCGAGGCGGGCGATGGCCTGGCCGCCGAGAAAAATCTGTTGCTGACGGCTTGCCTGTTCGGCCTGCGCCTCCTGGCGGGCGACCGACAGGGTGACGTGACGCCCCTCATCGGCGGTGCGTTTGGCATCGAGGGCCACCAGCGCCTGCTCGGTCTGGGCCAGTTCGGTCTTGGCCTCGCCCAGACGCGTCTCCAGCGCCCACAATTCCGAGCCGATCAGCTCGGCGCGAGCAGCGCGACTGCGGCTCTTGAGCTGCTTGTAGCGCTCGGCGGTCTCGGCCTGGGCCTTAAGGTGGTCGAGGCGCGACCCCAGTTCGCCGCGGATGTCGCCGAGGCGCTCCAGGTTCTCCTGGGTATGGCGGATGCGCTGTTCGGTCTCCCGGCGCCGCTCCTTGTAGCGGGAGACCCCGGCGGCCTCCTCCATGAACAGCTTGAGATCGGCGGGGCGGGACTCCACCAGCCGGCTGACGGTGCCCTGCTCTATGATGGCGTAGCTGCGCGGCCCGAGGCCGGTGCCGAGGAAGAGGTCGGTCACGTCCTTGCGGCGGCACTTCTGGCCGTTGATCTGGTAGTGGTTGGAGCCGTCGCGCAGCACTTCGCGGCGCACCGAGATCTCGGTAAAGCGGCCGAACTCACCGGGTACCCGGTTGTGGGGGTTGTCGAACACCAGCTCCACCGAGGCGCGGCCGTGGGCGCTGCGGTTGATGGAGCCGTTGAAGATGACGTCGGTCATGTTCTCGCCACGCAGATGGCGGGCGGAGCTCTCCCCCAGCACCCAGCGCACAGCGTCGATGACGTTGGATTTGCCGCAGCCATTGGGCCCCACCACGGCAGTCATGTCGGCGTTGAGTTCGATGCGGGTCGGCTCGACAAACGACTTGAAGCCGGCGAGTTTGATCAATTTCAGACGCATGGCGGCCTATGTCGGTAACGAAATAAAGAGGAGGCGGGCAGGCGACTTTACCAAATCAAAAGCTTGTTTGTAATATGCTGGCAGTTTCCCATGAACAGATGGAGCTCCGATGAGCCACTCCCCCCGTATGGTAAAAGACTCGATCAGCGGTGCAGACTACTTTCTGCGCGGCTTCTCCCTCATTCGCCAGCCCGGCATCCGCACCTTCGTGCTGATCCCCCTGCTGGTCAACTTCGTGCTGTTTGCCGGGGCCTTCTACGCCCTGCTGCTGCAGCTGGATGGCCTGTTCGCCTGGCTGCACCAGCAGATCCCGAGCTGGCTCGACTGGCTGGACTACCTGCTCTGGCCCATCGCCCTCATTACCATACTGGTGGTCTTCTCCTTCCTGTTCAGCTCGGTGGCCAACTGGATAGCCGCCCCCTTCAACGGCCTGCTGGCGGAGAAGGTGGAGCAGGCGCTCACTGGCGAGGCCGCCAACGACACCGGCATGCTGGACATCGTCAAGGATGTGCCACGCACCTTCGGCCGCGAGTGGATCAAGCTCAAATACTACCTGCCCAAGGCCATCGGCTGCCTGATCCTGTTCCTCATTCCGGTGGTGGGCCAGACCCTGGCGCCTGTGCTCTGGTTCCTGTTCAGCGCCTGGATGATGGCAATCCAGTATGTCGACTATCCGTTCGACAATCACAAGATCGACTTCATCACCATGCGCGATGCCCTCAAGCAGCGCCGCGGCAAGTGCCTGAGCTTCGGCGCCCTGGTCACCCTCTTCTCCGCCATCCCGGTGGTGAACCTGTTCGTGATGCCGGTCGCCATCTGCGGCGCCACCGCCATGTGGGTCGATCACTACCGCAGCGAACAGCTCAAGCGCTGACCCGGACAAGCATGATGAAAAATGGGGGCGAAAGCCCCCTTTTCATTACTTAATCTAATGCATATATGAGTTTGCTTGTCCCGCCAGCGCTAGATTGTTAGGATGCGGGCCTTTCTCGCACCCTGGGATATCTCATGTTACATGCACTCTTCTTGCTGGGCCTGGTGGCCGAAGGGATGACAGGCGCGCTGGCCGCGGGCCGGCGACGGATGGATTTGTTCGGCGTGGTGATCATCGCCTCGGCGACGGCCATCGGAGGCGGCACCATCCGCGATGTGCTGCTGGGCCATTACCCCCTGCTCTGGGTCGAACACCCGGAGTATGTGCTGCTGGTCGCCGGCGCGGCCATGGCCGGCGTCATCTCGGCACCGCTGATGCGCTATCTCGGCAAGCTGTTCATGGCGCTCGATGCCCTGGGGCTGGTGGTCTTCTCCATCTTCGGTGCGGCCAGGGCGCTGGAAATGGGTCACGGCGCCGGCATCGCCTGCATCATGGCGGTGGTGACGGGGGCCTTCGGCGGCGTGCTCAGGGATCTGCTCTGCCAGCGCATTCCGCTGGTGTTTCGCCGCGAGCTCTATGCCGCCATCTCGCTGGTGACCGCCGCCCTCTACTGCCTGGCGCTGGATCAGGGCCTGCCCAACGACTGGGCCGCCTTCGGTGCCATCGGCATCGGCTTCGTGCTGCGCCTGCTGGCGGTGCGCTTCAAGTGGGGGCTGCCCACCTTTCACTATCAGTACGCCGCGCACTGAGCGCGCCAGCTTCTGGCGAGCCGGTACGGATCACAGCCAACAAAAAAGCGCCGGTCAGGCGCTTTTTTGTTGGGCAGGGGGGCTGCAACTACCTCAGTTGATCCCTTCCGAGCTGAAGAAGGTCGCCTTGTCGGCGATGAAACGGATCTTGATGTTCTTGCCCTCGTCGCCCCAGATGCAGCTGGTAGTGCCCAGCGCATCGTCACAACGCTCGGCCTTGCCGAGGATGCTGCTCGCCTCGGCGTAGCTGATCCCCATCTTGAGCTTGTCGTAGTTTTCGCGGTTGAGCTTGCCACAGCCGGTCAGCAGCAGGGCAATCAGCCCGCCAAGCAAAATATGTTTCATCTGGTTCTCCTCTGCATGGTGTCCAGAGCCTACCAGCTCGACCACCCCGCTGACCAGTCACCCGCCGGGCCGATGCGGCCAGCAAACCGCCGTTACCAGCTGCGCACGGGCCCGGTGTCGAGGTGCACGAAGTTGTCGCTCGGGTAGTAACCGACGCCGCCCACCTTGAGATGGAGCGCCGCCTTGCGCAGGTGCGCCAGCTGTACCCCGGGGATCCGCACGTCCACCGCCTGCCCCAGGGTGTGGTAGCTGTGCTTGGCCACCCCGCGGCTGCGACTGCGCTTCTGGCGATTGGTCACAGGGGAGCGATAGCCCGAGATGAGCTGGATTTCGCCGTGGCGACCCAGCTTGTGCTGCAGCAGGTAGAGCTGGTCGAACAGCTTCCTGTCGATGTTGAACACTTCGTTGCGACGGTAGTCGCGAAAGATGTGGTTGAGCTCGGCCAGCCCGTCTTTCAGATAGCGGCCATCTTCCCAGTAGCTGGTGCGCACCCGCTCACCGGTATTGAGATTGAAGAAGCTGAGTTCACGTCCCGCCGTACTGCGACTCGCCATGGCGGGGAAGGACAACAGCGAGCCCCCCAGCAGGCAACCGGCACCCAGCAGCAGGCGACGTCGGCTTATCTCTTGATCAAGCATCCCTTGTCCGTCCATCGCAATGTTGAGGTGAAACCGTTGAATGAATTTGATACAGGCGCTTGAAACTACCCGCCGAGCCGGCCGCTGTCAAACCGCGAGGTGCCATGAAAAAGCCCGGCGCAGGCCGGGCTTTTCACTCTGTGGCGAGGATCACAGCAGGCGACTCTGGTAGCTGACTCGATCAAATCCATAGATGTCGTTGCGCAGTTGCTGACGCCCCTCCTCGTCGATCCAGCTGCTCCAGTAGACGGTGAACACCGGGATCGGAGTGGTCAGCGGCAGCCACTTGGTCTGGCTCTCTTTCAGGATGCTGGCCACCTTGTCGGGCTGGTAGCGGGAGTCCGCCAGCAGCAACTCGGCCAGATCGTCGGCGTGTTCCACCCGGATGCAACCCGAACTGAAGGCGCGCGCGCCCTGCTCGAACAGTGCCTTGCGCGGGGTTGAGTGCAGGTAGATCGCCTCGTTGTTGGGCAGATAGAACTTGTAGCGACCCAGTGCATTGTGATCGCCCGGCTTTTGCCGCAGACGATAGGGGAAACCGGACGCCAATGCCTGCTGCCAGCCCTCTTCGGTGAACTGCACCGGATTGCCTTCGCCGTCGATCACCTCGAACTGCTCGCGATTGAGGTAGGCGGGGTCACGCCCCAGCTTGGGCAGAATGTCCTTGCTCAGGATGGAGCGCGGCACGTGCCAGGCCGGGTTGAGCACGATGGAGCGGATCTCGCTGGCGAGGATCGGGGTGGCCCGCTGCTCTTTGCCGACGATCACCCGGCTGGTGAACACCTCGTTGCCGGACTCCACCACGCTCAGCCGATAGTCGGGGATGTTGACCAGCACGTAGCGGGCCCCGGAGAGCTGATCCACCAGATCACGTCGCCACAGGTTGCGCAGCAGCAAGCTGGCGCGCACCTCGGGCCCGGTGTTGAGCCAGCTGCGGGTCTGCCGGCCTATGATGCCGTCGGCGGTCAGACCGTGGCGGCGCTGGAACTGCTTGACCGCCTGCAGGGTGTCGTCGTCGTAGGTGGCGTCGTCATGGCGCGGGGCCGTGTCGCCCAGCTCGTTGAGGATGGAGCGGATCTGGCCCAGCTCCGGAGAAACCTCGCCGGCCCGCAGGGTTGGCATGGTCAGGGTCGGCCACTTCTTGGCCATGGGCAGCGCCAGCAGCTTGCGCACTTCCTCGCGCACCGCCTCGTATTCCGCGACCTGGGGTCTGAGCTGCTTGACCTGTTCCAGCAGGTTGTCGCCGGCCGGCTCGTGAGCCAGCGGCTTGTTCAGATTGAGTTTGAGGGTCTGCATCTGCTCGCGGGAGACCAGATCCATGGCGCGCCAGGCCTGCTGGAACCGGGCCAGCTTGCCAAACGCCTCGTCATAGAGGGCGCCGCGCTGATCTGCCGGCTTGGCCTGCAGCTTCTTCCAGAGCGTATAGAAATCCGGGTGCAACTGGGCCAGCACGGCCTCCTGCAGTTGCTGCTCCAGCTCTTGCCTGGCCTGCTCCGCCATCCGGTTCTGATACCAGTCGTGCTGCTCCGCCGCATTGCTCACCACCACCTGGCCTTCGCTGGCCTGTGCCATGGCCGCTGGCCAGCAGCCCAGCCAGATCAGGTTTGCCAATGCCAGCCAATACTTCTTCCCCATGCTTACCTCAAGATAGGTTCACTTCAATCCGTCAGACCCGGCGGTCAAGGCGCTCATCATGCGTGAATGCCCGCGACTTTGCTAGCCGGCGGGCGCATAGCGCCGCCAGATAATGTCATACTCATTTGTTGCTTTAAACTTGGCCAGCTCTCGATTGAACTCCCGCACGAATTCGGGGGACAGCCGTTTCTTGCTGAACATGAAAAAGGTCGGTGCTTCATATACGGCCATGGCATGGGGCACGATCAGATCGCTCAACCCCTCCTTCTTCAAGCCCCAGGGGGTGGCCAGCACATCGCCGAGAAAACCGTCGATGCGTCCCAACACCAGCTTGCCGTAGTTCTGCTCGTCGTTCACCACGCTCACCTGAGCGGCATAACGACGCAGCAGCTCGCTGATTTCGGCGCCGTAGTAGTAGTCCTTGGTGATCCCCAGGGTATGCCCGTCAGCCAGCCAGCTCGCCAGATCGGTGTCGGCATAGGCGTCTGACTTGCGGATCCAGAGCACGCTGCGGCCCGGATTGTAGGCATCGGAAAACCAGGCATAACGGGCACGATCCTCGTTGAAGTAGGCCTCCATGGCAATGTCAACTACCCCCAACTCCAGGCCGTGCAACACCCGTTTCCAGGGCATCTCCACGTAGCTGGCCTTGCAATCCAGCCGTTTGAGCATGGCGTTGAGCGCTTCGATGGCAAAGCCCTGCAGCTCTTTCTTGCCGGCCGCGGACTCGAGGTAATAGTGATAGGGCGGCCAGTTGTCATAACCGATCCGCAAGGGAGCAGGACACAGCGCATTTGCCGATACCAGCGGTGTCAGCAACCAGAGCATCCAGCAGCAGAGTTTCAGCTTCATGGGTCATCCTTGACGGCGTATCAGCTCATCATAAATCGGCCTCGGCAAAATGGCGACAGATCCTGCCACAGGGATGCAGACCATGATCGGGCGCCGAAAAAGCGGCACCGCCCGAGCAGAAAAGGGGCCCGGCCGGCCCGCCACAACAGGGCCTGGGGGCTAGCTAAAAAGAGGGAGAAGCGACATTTGGAACACCAATCAGAAAGGGGTTAATATGTGACCAAATATATTTTTGTGATCCACTATGCTTTTTTTGCAATTGGATTAGCATATGCGCGAAATCAGCCTACAAACCGTGAGGCGCAGAGAGTGATATGACGTACAAAAAGTTTGGTTTTCTGACCGCCATCGTGGCGCTGAGTGGTTTCTATCTCTACACCCTCTATCTGGCCGCCCACCCCAACGTGAGCCTGGCCTACAAGCTCTATTACCTGGAAGGCAAGACCCGCTTCTGGGAGCACAACTCCAGCATGACCTACCAGCCCGGCAACGAGCTCAATCTGACCAAGCCGAGCCGCTTCCTCTCCAGCGAAGGCTGGGCCAAGAAACCGAGCGAGGATGGCACCGAACTGAGCGGCCAGGGTGGCCTCTATTTCGTACTGCCCAAACAGCAGGCACAGCCGGAACAGCTGACCATCCAGGCCCGGGTCAACAGCCCGCAGGCCGGCGCTCTGCTGAAGGTGGCACTGGGTCACGATTTCACCACCACCGTCAAGCTGGCCAAGGCCGGCATCAACGAGATCCGTCTCAGCCTGCCGGGCGAGTCGCTGACCTCGGATCCCAAGCGTCCCAACTTTCTGGCGCTCTCCGCCCCGACACCGCTCAATGTCCAGTCGGTGCGCTTGACCGTCGCCCAGTAAGACGTATTCTCCAATACGCTGTTTTATAAAATAATTTTCCAAATAAGGAAGTTTTCATGTCGCATGCCGATTTTCGACTCTCTCTGATCGTTCCCGTTTACAACGAGGAAGAGAACATAGATGCCTTCATCAACGCGATAGATAACGAACTGGCGCCGCTCAAGGATCAGCTGGAAATTGTATTCGTCAACGACGGCAGCCGCGACCGCACCCGTGAGGTGGTCGAGCAGGCCATCGCCCGCGACCCGCGCGTCACCCTGGTCAACCTGGCCCGCAACTTCGGCAAGGAAGCGGCCATGACCGCCGGCCTGCATCACGCCAAGGGTGATGCCGTGGTGCCGATGGACGTGGATCTGCAGGATCCGCCCTCACTCATTCTCGAATTCGTCAAGCTGTGGCAGACCGGCGACTACGACACCGTCTACGGCATCCGGGTGGATCGCAGCGCCGACACTCCGATGAAGCGCCTCACCGCCGGCGGCTTCTACCGCTTCTTCAACGCCCTCTCCACCAGCACCAAGCTGCCGGAGAACGCCGGCGACTTCCGCCTGATCGACCGCAAGGTGGTCGAGGCGATCAAGCAGCTGCCGGAGCGCAACCGCTTCATGAAGGGGCTGTTCGCCTGGGCAGGTTTCCGCGCCGTCGGTGTGCCCTACGAGCGCCCCGCCCGCCATGCTGGCGAGACCAAGTTCAACTACTGGAAGCTGTGGAACTTCGCCCTCGACGGTCTGATGAGCTTCTCCAGCTGGCCGCTGCGGGTATGGAGCTACGTCGGCGTCGGCGTCTCCTTCGTTGCCTTCCTCTACATCCTCAAGATCGTCACCCAGGTGGTCTTCTTCGGCATCGACGTACCGGGTTACGCCTCCCTGATGTCGGTGGTGCTGTTCCTCGGCGGCATCCAGCTGCTGTCGCTCGGCATCATCGGCGAGTACATCGGCCGTATGTTCGTCGAAGTGAAGCAGCGCCCCGTCTACCTCATCGAAGGGGTGTACGGCCAGTATGCCAAGCAGGACGCCACCACCGGCAGCAAGAAGAGCGCCGGCAAGAAGGCAGCTGCCGCGAAAGCCGCTGATGACCAGCAGGAGCAGGCTTCTCAATGATCTCCCGCGAGGAATTCTGGCGGCTGGTACGTTTCGGGTTTGTCGGCGGGGGGGCCACCCTCGTCGATCTGGGCACCTCCATCGCCCTGTTTCACACCTGGCCCACCATCTCGGAGCACCTGGTGACGACGCTGGCCTTTGCCATCGCGTTCTGGTTCTCCTTCTTCGGTCACCGTTACATCACCTTCCAGAAGCAGGGTGCCGCCAGCAAGTTCCTGCTGGTCGCCCTCTTCTCGCTGGCGGTGCGTAACCTGATATTGAGCGGTCTGCTGTTTGCGGGTCTTTCCGGTCTGTTGCCGGTGGTGATCGCCACCCTGACGGTCACCGTGCTCACCTACCTCCTCTCCAGGATCTGGGTATTTGCCTGATGAATGACATGACTACCACCACAGCCCCCGACCAGGCGGCGCCCTATCGCCCGTCACTTCGCATCAGCGGCCGCGACTGGCTGATGATCATCGCCGCCTTCGTGCTGAGCCGGGTCGCCCTCTACGGCATGGGTTACTTCGGCGTCCAGCTCTACGGCGCCACCGACATAGGCCCGCTGCAGGCCTATTGCCAGTTTGACTGTGTCTGGTTCCAGCGCATCATCGAGAACGGCTACGACCTCTACCCGCGCTGGCTGAGCAAGGGTAATGCGGCCAACTGGGCCTTCATGCCGCTCTACCCGATGATCTCCGGCACCCTCTCCAACCTGCTCAACGTCGAGAGCCTGATCGGCCTGATGCTGGTGGCCAACCTGGCGTTCTTCATCAGCCTGCCGCTGATGCTGCTGGTGCTGCGCCAGCTCAAGCTGGGTGACGATACCGCCCGCTTCGGCGTCTGGTTGCTCGCCTTCTCCCCCTTCTCCGCCTACTTCGTCTCCGGCTATACCGAGTCGATGTTCATGGCGCTGATGCTGGGCATGTTCCTGTTCGCCTATCGCCAGCAGTGGCTGATGGTGGCCCTGCTCGGCGTCTTCATCTCCGCCACCCGCAACCTGGGGGTGATGATGGTGTTCCCGGTGCTGATCCTGGCGCTGCAGGCCTACGGCTGGCGCGAGTTCTTCCGCTTCACCGAGCGCGCCTTCAAGGTGGTGTTCACCCTCTGGATGATCCCGCTCGGCCTGTTCGCCTACATGTTCTACCTCTATCACCTCACCGGTGATGCGCTGGCCTTCAAGCACATCCAGGTGGCCTGGGGCCGTTACATGGACAGCCCGCTGGACTGGTGGCTGAGCGGCTTCGAGCTGGGCGGACGCAAATCCTACCTCTCCATCATGGTGATGTTCGGCTGGGCGCTGAACCTCTATCTGTTCAGCCAGAAGCGCTGGGCCGAGGCGACCCTGATGTTCATCTGCTGCACCATTCCGCTGATGACAGGGCTCAATGCCATGCCGCGCTACATGTTCGGCCTCTATCCCACCATGCTGGCGATCATCCTGCTGACCCATCGCTGGCCGGCCATTCGCCCGGCCGTGCTCTGCCTGAGCGGCATGGTGGCCTCCTTCATCGCGGTGGCCTTCGTCAACTTCAAGTTCTTCACCGTGTGACGAAGGTGGCAATGCAACAAGCCGGTCTATCGACCGGCTTTTTTTATGGGCACGACACCCCGCTCACACTTTTCCACTCTTGAAAACGTAACCATTTGAACTGATGTCACAAATCGGCGGTTTGCCTGTCCAAGCGCGCCCTCATGCCTCCTAGAATGAGCCCCATTGACGGCAATCTGGTCCGCTTAACCCCAGCAAGGAATGGCTTATGCGTCGCACCCCCTCGGTTTCTTCCCTCTGGCTCGCCCTGCTGGCCTGCCCCCTCTTTCTCCATCAGGCCATGGCCGCCGAGGTGCGCCTCTACGTGGATGACCAGCCGGTCGGCACGCCGCTGGCGCTGGACAAGGGGGCGCTGCAGCTGACCCATCCGCTCACCAAGGGGAGCCACCAGATCCGCATCAGCGACGCGGGCAACAGCTGCGGCACCAGCTTCGGTCCGAGCGAGGCCAAACCGCTCCCCTTCGGCACCGCCCAGCCCATGGACAAGTGCAGCAAGGGGCAGCACTTCAACCTGCGGGTGATGCTGGCGGGGGACTATGAGTTCACCTTCAACCCGGATACCCCCAGCCTCAAGGTGCTGCGAGCCACCAGGAAGAGCGAGTTCAAACGCCAACCGCCAGCGGAACCCTGCATCAGCTGGGATGGCGGCCCGGTTACCGTATCCCTGAAAGGAGTCTGGCCCGACGGCACCCAACTGCGGGACGCCTACTCCGGCCAGCAAGGGGTGGTCAAGGGCGGCAAGCTGACCCTGACGCCCAGTAAAGAGAGCGGCGGCCTGCTGCTGCTCGAGCCGGTCAAGGCGGCCACAACGGCCCCCTTCAGCTGGGATCAGGCGAGCGTCTATTTCCTGTTGACCGACCGCTTCAACAACGGCGATCCCGCCAACGACCACAACTTCGGGCGCCAGAAAGACGGGCAGGATGAGGTGGCTACCTGGCATGGCGGCGACTTCAAGGGGCTGACCGCAAAGCTCGACTACATCAAGCAGCTCGGCATCAACGCCATCTGGATCACTCCCATGGTGGAGCAGGTCCACGGCTTCATCGGCGGTGGCGAGCAGGGCAACTTTCCCTTCTACGCCTACCACGGCTACTGGGCGCTCGACTTCACCAAAATCGACCCCAACTACGGCGACGAGGAGAGCCTCAAGACCCTGGTGGACGAGGCGCACAAGCGCGGCATGCGCATCATCCTCGACGTGGTGATGAACCACGCCGGCTACGCCACCCTCGCCGACCTGCAAGATCTCGGGCTCACCGACCTCACCCAGAACACCGGCAAACTGCCGGCCCGCTGGAACCAGTGGCGCCCGAGCGGCGGCCTCAACTGGCATGGCTACAACCAGTTCATCGACTACCAGTCGCCGAAGTGGGACCAGTGGTGGAGCGGTGACTGGGTGCGGGCCGGCCTGCCCGGCTACCCGCAACCCGGCACCGACGACGTCACCGGCTCGGTGGCGGGACTGCCGGACTTCCTCACCGAATCCACCAAGCCGGTGGGGCTGCCGCCGCTGCTGGCGGAGAAAAAAGACACCAGGGCCAAGGCGCTGCCCAACGCCACAGTGAGCGACTATCTCATTGCCTGGCACACCGACTGGGTGCGCCGCTTCGGCATCGACGGCTTCAGAGCCGACACGGTCAAACACCTGGAGCCCGCCGTCTGGGCCCGCCTCAAGCAGGCTGGCACCACCGCCCTCAAGGAGTGGAAAGCCGCCAACCCGACCAAGAAGCTCGACGATCTGCCCTTCTACATGGTGGGCGAGGTGTGGGATCACGGGGTGGCCAAGGATTTCTGGTATCAGAACGGCTTCGATTCCCTGATCAACTTCGACTATCAGCGCGAGTTCGCCCTGCCCCAGGCCCAGTGTCTGGCCAGCGCCGAGCCCACCTATGCCGGCTACGCCAGCCGCATCAATCAGGATCCCGAGTTCAACGTGCTGAGCTACATCAGCTCCCACGACACCAAGCTGTTCTTCGGCGACTATCAGGACGTGACGTTGCAGCGCCGGGTCGCCAGCAGCTTCATGCTGCTGCCGGGCGGCATCCAGATCTACTACGGCGATGAGTCCGGCCGCGGGCTCGCCAAGGATGGCGGCGTGTTCGATCAGGCACTGCGCTCGGACATGAACTGGCAGGAGCTGGCCAGCGGCGAGAAAGCCGAGCTGGTCAAGCACTGGCAGCGGCTCGGCCAGTTCCGCGCCGCCCACCCGGCGGTGGCGGCGGGCAGCCACAAGAAACTGGCCGACAGCCCCTATGCCTTCGTGCGGGAGAAGGGGGATGACAAGGTGGTGGTGGTGTTCGCCGGCCGCCAGCCGTAATCCGGCCCAAGGAATCAACCCCAAACAGAGAGGGGAGCCAGTGGCTCCCCTCTCTGTTTACACCAGCCGTTCAGACCGGCTGTTTCGCCCGCAGGTTCACTGCGGCTGACGAGCGGCCGCCGGCCACTGCAGACGCGCCTTGACCAGGGTCTGCTGCCACAGCGGCCAGGCCAGCAGCGCCTGCTGATAGACACCCGCCTGGCCGGGCAGCTGGATGCCGTAGCTCGCCAGCCGGTAGGCCATCACCGCATAGAAGGCATCGAGGATCCCCGCCTCGCCAAAATAGAAGGGCCCCCGCGCCTGGGACCAGATGGTCTGCAGCCGGGCCAGCTCGCCGATGGCCTCCACCGGCGGTTCACTGCGGGTCGGGGCGCCGAGGAAGAAGGGCAGCAGGGTGCGGATTTGGCGAAAACCGGCGTGCAGCTCGGCACAGAGGCTGCGGGCCAGCGCCCGCTCGGCCTGTGATGCGGGATAGAGCTGGCGATCGGGGCAGAGCTCGTGGATATATTCGGCGATGGCCAGCGAGTCGTGCACCCGCACACCGTCGTGATCGAGCCAGGGCACCAGGCCGGCGGGGGCCAGCCGCTTGAGCCGCTGCAGATCCTTGGCATCTTCCAGATCGAACACCTGCTCCTGCCACTCCAGCCCGCTCATGGCCAGCACCAGCGCCGCCCGCATTGCCCAGGTGGAGCCAGTGCCCACCGTCAATACCAGAGATCCCATCTATTGCCTCCTGCATGGGTTGTTCATGACCATCCCATCTGCCCCAATGGCACGACATCCGACGGTCGCTTCACATTTGCGCGCCGGCAGGTTTGACCCTCTCCGGGAGCGGTGCTAGTTTGATTTTCCAAAACAATCAGTTAGCAACAATGTGAGCAATGGACAGCCAATTTACCATCGTCATCGCAGATGACCACCCCCTGTTTCGGGGCGCCCTCTATCAAGCGGTGCACATGGCCA
Organism: Aeromonas sp. S15(2024); assembly: GCF_041402265.1. Lineage (NCBI taxonomy): Bacteria > Pseudomonadati > Pseudomonadota > Gammaproteobacteria > Aeromonadales > Aeromonadaceae > Aeromonas > Aeromonas sp. S15(2024). The sequence goes on from NZ_JBGLQY010000002.1 coordinate 620,757, forward strand.
TCGACGATGCCCAGCTGCTGGAAGCGGACTCCATCGACAGCCTGGCCCACCTGCTGGGGGAACACCCGGAAGTCGACCTGCTGCTGCTCGATCTCAAGATGCCGGGGGCCAACGGCTTCTCCGGTCTCGCCCACCTGCGCGGCCAGTATCCCGACCTGCCCATCGTGGTGGTGTCGGCTTCGGAAGAGCCCGCCATCATCCAGCAGGTGCTGCGGCTCGGCGCGCTCGGCTTCATCCCAAAATCGGCGCCGATGAAGGAGCTGGTCAACGCCCTCAATACGGTGATCGGGGGTGACAACTGGGTGCCGGCCGGGATCTCGCTCCATCCCGAGCCCTGTGAGGGCGCCGATTTTGCCAGCAAGCTGGCCAGCCTCACCCCCCAGCAGTACAAGGTGCTGGTGATGCTGCGCGACGGCAGCCTCAACAAGCAGATCGCCTGGGAGCTCAACGTCTCCGAGGCCACCATCAAGGCCCACATCACCGCCATCTTCAGAAAACTCGGTGTCAAGAACCGCACCCAGGCGGTCATCGCCCTGCAGCAGATGGATATCAAGGACGACTGAGCCTCTTGCCCCCATCAAGGCCCACATCACCGCCATCTTCAGAAAACTCGGCGTCAAGAACCGCACCCAGGCGGTCATCGCCCTGCAGCAGATGGATATCAAGGAGAGCTGAACCCTCCCAGCAAGCCTGCACATCATCTGCCACTCGACAAATAGCACGGTCGTACTTTATGCTGCCCCGGTCAATGAAGGAGAGTGCGATGAGCAAGGGCCGGCTGACCCGCGACAACATTTTGCAGACTGCGTTCGAGCAGGCGAGCCAGCAGGGGCTGGAGAGCCTCACCATAGGCTCCCTTGCCAGCGCCTGCGAGATGTCGAAAAGCGGCCTGTTTGCCCACTTCCAGTCCCGCGACAACCTGCAGATCGCCGTGCTGGAGTACGCCGCCGAGGTGTTCCGGGAGCGGGTGATCCAGCCGGTGCGCCAGCAACAGCACGGCAGCCAGCGAGAGAAGCTAATTTCCCTGCTGCAGGCCTGGCTGGCCTGGAACCAGTGTTTCGCCGGTCGCTGCATGTTCCTCGACGCCTGGACCTCGGCCCAGGAGGGTGAGGTGCAGCAGGCCGCCCGCCAGCTGGTGCGCTTCTGGCTCGACTACCTGGCCCGCCAGGTGGTGCAGGGACAGAGCGAGGGCGAGTGGCGCAGCAACATGGATCCCTGGCGCGCCGTCTACCGCCTCTATGGCCTCTATCTGGCGGATCAGGTGTTCAATGCCCTCGACCTGTGTCAGGATCCGGCCCGCCACTTCTGGCCCGAAGTAGAGACGCTGCTGGATGGCTGGCGCTGATGGATTGACCTCTCTTTTTTAAAACCGACAAAAAAGCACGACCGTTCGCACATAAAAACCACAGGATGACCATGAGCAGCAAGATCTACTTCAACACCCGCCGCTTCAGCCCGAGCAAATGGCTGCTCGGCCTTGGCACCCGCTTGCATCACACCTTGGCCCCCGCTCATGCCAAGCGTACCGCCAGCAAGCTGCTGCTCACCCCCCAGCGCAACCAGCGGGATGACTCGGCACCGGCCGGACTGGCCAAGCAGGCCGTACACACCAGCGAAGGCACCCTGATGAGCTACCGGCTCGGCCAGGGGCCGGTCTGGCTGCTGATGCACGGCTGGTCAGGCAGCGCCAGCCAGTTCTACCCGCTGATGAGCCACATCGCCGCCCAGGGCTTCACGGCCATTGCCTACGATCACCCGGCCCACGGCCACAGCGCCGGCCATACCGGCCACCTGCCCCGCTTCGTGCGCGCCTTCGACGAACTGGTGGAGAAGATGGCGGCGGAGTGCGGCCCGCTGCAGGGCGTCATCGCCCACAGCATGGGGGGCGCCGTCACCCTCTCCAGCCGTCGACGCGAGCTGGATGCCCTGCCGCTGCTGCTCATCTCGCCGGTGCTCGACTACGTGCCCCAGCTCTACGGCATGGTGGCGCGCTCCGGCTACTCCATCCGGCTGTTCGATGCGGTGGTCAAGGAGATTGAGCAGGAGTACCAGCACCCCTTGAGCACGGTCGACCCGCTGGGGCGGCTCGCCGGCCGCAGCGGGCCTGCCATCATAGTGCACGACGAGGAGGATCGCTTCGCCCCGCACGGCGATTCCCTGCGCGCCACCCAGGATGGTCGCACCCGGCTGGTGAGCACCCGCGGCCTCGGCCACGGCCGCATCCTCGCCAGTGCCCCGGCCTTCGCCGCCTTCGATCAGCTGAGTGCCGCCCAGAGCAACCACTGAACAGCCTCAAAAAGGGGCTGCAAAAATGGTTGGCAGGCCTGTTTTTATATTTGATACAGCGTCTTATAGTTAAATTGCTCGGTGGCAACACCCCCAGTGGCATGCATAAGGCGCAGTATCATGGCCAGACCCAACACAGCTCTTCTATTGACCGGTGGTGGTGCCCGCGCCGCCTACCAGGTCGGCGCCCTCAAGGCGATCGCCGAGTTCTATCCCCGCAATCTCGGCATTCCGTTTCCCATCCTGTGCGGTACCTCGGCCGGCGCCATCAATGTCACCGCACTGGCCTGCTACGCCTCCTGCTTTCATCTGGGAGTGCGCAAGCTGGAGTGGGTCTGGCGCCGTTTCGAGACCCACCACATCTTCGACTTTCACCCGGGGCGCCTGTTGTGGCGACTGATGTACGAGGGCTCGGCGGGGCTCGTCAATCCCCATACCAACCACGCCTTTCACCTGTTCGACAACGCGCCGCTGCGCCGCCTGCTGGATCAGCTCATCGACTATCACCGCATCGACGACAACATCCTCTACGGCAGCCTGGAGGCGCTGGCCATCACCGCCTCCGACTACGACGACGGCCTCTCCACTACCTTCTTTCAGGGGCGAGCGGAACACCTGCCGTGGGAGCGGGCCAGACGGCGCGGGCTGCGCACCCTGCTCACCTCGGATCACCTGCTCGCCTCCTCGGCGCTGCCGTTCGTCTTCCCGGCCACCCACATCGGCGAGAAGTTCTACGGCGACGGCTCCATCCATCAGCTGAGCCCGCTCAGTCCCGCCATCCACCTGGGGGCAGAGCGGATCCTGCTGATCACCCTGGATCCACCGGCGCACACGGCCCCCACCTTTCACCATGGCCACCTGACCAGCTCCAACATCGCCAGCCACCTGCTGGACACCGTCTTCACCGATACCCTCAACTCGGATCTGGAGCGGCTGTGGCGCATCAACCAGACCCTGGATCTCATCCCGGAGCGGGAGCGCAACCGGTTGAAACTCAAACGGGTGGAGACCTGCGTGCTCAAGCCAAGCCAGGATCTCGACCTGCTGGCGCTGGCCTATCTGCGCAAGCTGCCGGTGCATCTGCGCCGCCTGCTGCGGGTGCTGGGGGTGACGGGGGACGAGACCAGCAGCCTGGCCAGTTTCCTGATGTTCTATCCCGGCTACTGCCAGCAGCTGATCAAGCTGGGCTACCTGGATACCCTGAACGAGCGCCAGCGGGTCGAACAGTTTCTGGGGCTAGAGGAGGCGGTACGGGTCGAGGCCTGAGCCGGAGCATTCAAGGGAAGCGGGGACGGCATTGGCAGCAGGGCTGGTGCAACATGGGCTCAGGGATCAGCGCCCCTCCAGCAGGCGCTGCTCCGCCTGCTCCACCGCCACCGCATTGCCAAACAGCACCAGCTTATCCCCCGTCGCCAGCACCAGTTCGGGTCTGGGCTCCAGCCGCTGTGTGCCCCGCTGCACCTCCCTGATCCGCACCGCATCGAGCCCCAGCGCCTGCACGCAACGCCCCACTGCCCAGGCCTGCTCGTGCAGCAGCACGGGGTGCAGCCGCTCCAGCAGTTGATCCGTCTCCAGGTTGGCGGCGCTTTGATCTCCCCAGTAGAAGCCGTGCAGGAAGCGATACTGGTTGCTGCGCTCATGCTCCATGCGCCGGATCACCCGGCCGATGGGGATGTCGCAGTTGAGCAGCAGGTGGGAAACCAGCATCAGGGCACCCTCCTGGGATTCGGGGATCACCTCGAAGGCCCCCGCCCGCTTGAACGCCTCCAGGAAGCTGTCATCGCGGGTGCGCACCAGCACCTTCACCTCCCCCGCCAGCTCCCTGATGAGCGCCAGCATGGCCTCCACCCGCTTGGGATCGTCAAAGGTGATGATCACCAGCCTGGCCCGCAGCAGGCCGGCTGCCAGCAGGATGTCGCGCCGGCTGGCATCGCCAAATGCCACCTGCTCCCCCGCCGACTTGGCCTCGCTCACCCGCTCGGGGTCGAGATCCAGAGCTAGGAAGGGGATCTCCTCCTGCTTGAGAAAGCGGGCGCAGGTCTGGCCGGCCCGGCCAAAGCCCGCGATGATCACGTGCTGGCTCTTGCTCAGGCCCGACTGGGCCACTTCGGAGCGGGTGAGCAGGGCCGGATCGGTGAGGGAGCGGGCCAGCTGGTGAGCCTGTTGCACCAGCCAGGGGGTCATGGCGATGGAGGTGACCCCGATACCGATGAGCAAAGAGACCAGCCGGTGGTCGAGCAGACCGTGGTGATTGGCCAGTGCCAGCAGCACGAAGCCGAACTCCCCCACCTGGCTCAGCATGATCCCCGCCGCCATGGCGTCGCGCTTGCGCTCCCCCATCAGCCGGCCGGCCAGCAGCACCAGCAGGGACTTGAACAGGATGAGGGCCGGTACGCTGAGCGCCACCAGCCACCAGTCCAGCGCCACCCGCTGCCAGTCCATGGTCATGCCGATGGTGATGAAGAAGAGCCCCATCAGCACGTCTCGAAACGGCCGGATGTCCACCTCCAGCTGGTGACGGTAGTGGGATTCCCCCAGCATCATGCCTGCCAGAAAGGCCCCCAGCGCCATGGAAAGCCCCATCCACTGGGTGAGCGAGGCGGCCAGCAGCGCCACCAGCAGGGTGCTCAGCACGAACAGTTCGTCGGAGCGAGCCCGTGCCACCTCGTGAAACAGCAGCGGCAGCAGCCACTTGCCCACCGCCAGCAGGCTCAGCAAGGCAAACAGCCCCTTGAGGGTGGCCCAGGCGATCTCCGCCAGCAGGGCGCTGCCCTGGATCTCCGGCCGGGCCAGGATGGGGATCATCACCAACAGCGGCACCACCGCCAGATCCTGAAACAGCAGCACGCTCACCCCGAGCTGGGCACGGCGGGTGTGCAGCTGCTTCTGCTCCCCCAGCTGCTTGATCACCACGGCGGTAGAGGAGAGCGCCAGAGTGCCCGACACTACCAGCGCCTGGGCCAGACTCAAGCCCCACCACCAGGCGATGGCAAAGAACAACAGGGAGGTGAGCAACACCTGCAGGCCACCGACCCCGATCACCAGTCGGCGCATGGCGATGAGCCGGGGCAGCGAGAACTCGAGCCCCAGCGAAAACATCAGAAAGACGATGCCGAGCTCGGCGATGGTCTGCATGATCGACTGGCCGGTGATCACGGCAGCGCCATGGGGGCCGAGCACGACCCCGGCGAGCAGGTAGGCGAGGATCACCGGCTGGCCAAGGCGCCGGAAAATCGCCACCAGCAGGACGGCGGCAAGCAGCAGGATCAATACGTCTGCGTACAATATTTCCTCCTTTTTTATCTACTTAAGCCTAGCCAGCCACCCTTGTTCGCATCGAACATATTTTGGGCACAGGTATTGCAGGTAAGCAGCAGGAAGTAGGTTGTTTGAGGGCTGTACCGTGGAAAACACATCATCATTGAGCGGTTTGGGACATGGCATCGAGCAGTGGGTTCGCCAGATGGAGCGGCTCACGCCGCTGGCAAGCCAGGATCGCAACCAGCTGCTCGAGCAGTTGCTGGTGCAGACCGATCTGGGCAGCCTGCTGGCAACTTTTGCCGATCGTGCGGCAAGAATTGTCCGGATCCACAGCCTGCACTTCGACTGTGGCCAACCGCACACCCTGATCCAGCATCCGCCCCAGGCCAGCCTGACCCTGCACAGCTATCCGTTCGAGCTGCGCGGTCAACACGGCCAGTTGCTGGGCCAGCTGCACTACACCCTCGAACACGCCCTGAGCGGCAGTCAGCAACGGGTGCTGCAGCAGTATCATCAGCTGCTCAGCCTGCCGCTGCCCCTCTATCTGCGCCTGTCACAGCTGGAGCTGCAGGTGCGGCTCGATCACCTGACCGGACTCGGCAACCGCTCCTACTTCGACGAAGCTATCGGCCGCGCGGTAGAGCAGCACAGCCGGGAATCCCACGGGCTGGTGCTGGTACTGCTGGATCTCGACCGCTTCAAGCAGATCAACGACACCTGGGGTCACCCGGTGGGCGATCTGGTGCTGAGCCGCTTCGCCCAGCTGCTGACCCACTGCATCCGCAGCACGGATCAGGCGTTTCGCCTCGGCGGCGACGAGTTCGCCCTGCTGCTGCAACCCGCCGAGCCCGAGGCCTGGCGCCCGGTCTGGCTGCGTTTGCAGCACATGTTGCTGACTCACAAGGAGCTAAGTACCTTCTCGGTCGGCTGCAGCCTGGGGGCCGCCAGCTGGCAGTCCGGGGTGGACGTGCACAGCCTGTACGAAGCGGCCGATGCCCACCTCTACGCCCGCAAGAAGGCGGGCAAGGCCGGCCTGCTGGACTGAAGCGGCAAGCCGCTGAATACGACAAGGCCGGCATATGCCGGCCTTGTCCGTTTGCTGCAGAGAGGATTACAGCGGGGGCTGACAGGCCGCCGCCGGCAGCCAGTGCCAGGCCAGGCCAGGCTCCTGCGTCATGAATCCGTCACAGAGGAACAGCTCGCCCACCGCCGCCACCTGCTCGCCGTAATAGAGGATGGGAATGCGGCCGCGCTGCCAGGAGGGAACCCCGTACTCCTGCAGCAGCTTCTTGAGACGCCGGCTGCCGCCGCGCCCCACCGGCTTGAGCATGCTGCCGGCGGCCACCCCGAAGCGCACCGACAACGGCTCGTCCGCCCCTGGCAGCCGCAGCCCTTCGCCCTCCGTCCGCGAGATCAGTCGCACCTCGCCGAGCCCGTCCGGCAGGATCAGCGTCTCCCCCACCCTCAACGCCAGCTGCTCGTGACGAGGCTGCAACCCGGGTCGCACCAGATGAAGCCGACCCTGAAAGCGGCGGCAGCTCTGCTCCCCCCAGTTGAGCTGGGGATTGGCGTCTTCTCGCGCCAGCGCCACCTCCTGCCAGAGCAGACCGAGCTGCTCGCGAGAGGGCATCTCGCCCCCCTGGCGGCGGATCCAGTAGCGCAGCAGGTTGTTGCGCCGGGTGCCTGACAGGGCCAGCAGCGGCGTGATCTGCAGCGCCTCTCCTGCCGCCGCCAGCCGCCAGTCGGCCTCGGCCAGCTCCTCCAGCAGCGCCTCCTGTTCGGCGCACAGCGCCATGCTGCGCGCCGCCGTCTGGGCCATGGCGGGCCAGCGGGCCTTGAGCTGGGGAATGAGCTGCTGGCGCAGGAAATTGCGGTCATAACTCACATCCTGATTGCTCTCATCCTCCACCCAGCCATAGGGGAGGCTGGCCGCCGCCTCGGCCAGCTCGGCCCGGCTCACCTCGAGCAGCGGGCGCAGCAGCAAGCCGCCGGCAAAGGGTTGGCTCGGCACCATGCCCGCCAGCCCGCGCAGACCGGCGCCGCGCTTGAGCGCCAGCAGCAGGGTCTCCAGCTGATCGTCCTGATGGTGGGCAGTGAGCAGCCACTCCCCCTCCCCCAGCTGGGCGGCGAGGCGCAGATAGCGGGCCTCCCGCGCCTGCGCCTCCAGACTGTCGCCGCTACCCCGTTGCAGTTGCACCCGCACGGTGATGAGCGGCACCGCCAGTTGCTGACACACCCCTTCACAGTGGGCCACCCATTCGTCGGCATGTGGGCTCAGGCCGTGATGGACGTGCAGGGCGCGCAGGGCAAGGCCGTGGGCGTGAGCGAAGCGGGCCGCCAGCACCAGCAGCACGGTGGAGTCGAGCCCGCCGCTGAAGGCCACCAGCAGGCCGCGGGAACCTTCGGGCGCAGGCAGAGTCTGACAAAAGCGAGAATAAATACGAGAAATCATAGGCTTCCCCAATACGACCAGGCGGATCTTAGCAGAGTCGGGCTTATCAAGCGCTAACCCGACTGCTAGAGTGAATCGCTCCCTGCGTGGGCAAGGAAGCCGTATAACCCGAATTGGAATCAAAAAATGAACAATAAGAAAAGCATACTGGCCGGCCTCATCGGGCTGGCCCTGCTGGCAGGCTGCAGTCAGGCGCCGGATACCAGCAACAAGCACTCAGGCCTCGCGCTGGCCAACATGGACACCAGCGTCAAACCCGGCGATGACTTCTTCCGCTACGTGAACGGCCACTGGCTGACCACCGCCAAGATCCCTGACGACAGGCCCGCCGACGGCGCCTTCTACCTGCTGCGGGACAAGTCCCTGGCGGACGTGCGGGTGCTGGTGGAAGGGCTGGATGGCAAGGCCGCCGCCGGCTCGCAGGCCCAGCAGATCCGCGATCTCTACCACAGCTATCTGGATCAGGCGACCCGGGATGCCAAGGGTACTGCTCCCCTGCTGCCCATGCTGAGCGAGATCGAGCAGATCAAGAGCAGCCAGGATCTCGCCCGCGCCTTCGTCCAGAGCGGTCGCAACGGCGGCGGCGCCCCCTTCGGCTTCTGGATAGACGCCGACGCCAAGGCCCCGGACAGCTACGCCGTCTACCTCTACCAGGCCGGCCTCAGCCTGCCGGATCGGGACTACTACCTCAAGACGGATGCCGCCAGCCAGGCGCTGCTCAAGAAATACGAGCAGCACATTGCCACCATGCTGGGTCGCTTCGGCGAGCCGGATGCCGCCGCCAAGGCCAAGCGGGTGCTGGCCCTTGAGAGCAAACTCGCCAAGATCCAGTGGGACAACGTCAACCTGCGGGATCGGGAGAAGAACTACAACAAGGGGCCTCAGAGCGAGCTCAAACGCCTCGCCCCCGCCATCGACTGGGACGCCTACCTGAGCCAGGCCGGCCTCGCCGGCCAGCAGAGCCTGGTCATCGGCCAGCCGAGCTATCTCGCGGCCCTGAACGAGGTGATGAAGCAGACCCCGATCGGCGACTGGCAGGCCTACCTCAAGTGGCAGCTCATCACCGATTACGCCCCCTACCTCGACAGCCAGACCGATGCCCAGAACTTCGCCTTCTTCGGCACCACCCTGAGCGGCACGCCCAAGCAGCGGGCCCCCTGGGAGCGGGCCCTCGGCGTGCTGGATGATCACCTGGGCGAGGCTGTCGGCAAGCTCTACGTGGAGCGCTACTTCCCGCCCCAGGCCAAGGCCCGCATGGAACAGCTGGTGGAGAACCTGCGCACAGCCTACGGCCAGAGCATCGAGGAGCTGGACTGGATGTCGCCGGCCACCAAGGCCCAGGCCAAAGAGAAGCTCGCCAAATTCCGCCCCAAGATCGGCTACCCGGACAAGTGGAAGGATTACAGCGCCATCGCGATCCGCGCCGACGATCTGGTGGGCAACCTGCAGCGCGCCCGCGCCTTCGAATACGCCGACAACCTGGCGCGCCTCGGCAAGCCGGTGGACAGAGACGAGTGGCACATGTCGCCGCAGACGGTGAATGCCTACTACAACCCGAGCAACAACGAGATCGTCTTCCCGGCCGCCATCCTGCAGCCCCCCTTCTTCGACATGCAGGCGGATGATGCGGTCAACTACGGCGCCATCGGCGGGGTGATCGGTCACGAGATGGGTCACGGTTTTGATGATCAGGGCGCCAAATCCGACGGTGACGGCGTGATGCGCGACTGGTGGACGCCAACCGATCTCAAGGAGTTTCGCTTCCGCACCAGCCGACTGGTGGCCCAGTACAACCGCTTCGAACCCATCGCGGGGCAGTTCGTCAACGGCCAGTTCACCCTGGGGGAGAACATCGGCGATCTGGGCGGCCTCACCATCGCCCACAAGGCCTACCTGCTGTCGCTGGATGGCAAGGAGGCCCCGGTGCTGGACGGCTTCACCGGCGAGCAGCGCTTCTTCCTCGGCTGGGCTCAGGTGTGGAAGGGCATGTATCGCCCCGAGCTGATGCAGATGCTGCTCGCCTCGGATCCCCACTCGCCGCCCGAGTACCGGGTCAACGGCGTGGTGCCGAACATCCCCGCCTTCTACGAGGCGTTCAACATCCAGCCGGGTGACAAGCTCTATCTGGACCCGGCCAAACGGGTCAAGATCTGGTAATGACGGCCCCGCTGAGGGGCGGATGACGCGAACCGGCGGGGACTGCCAGGCCGGTTCGCACAGTGACACAGGTGGCGGGCAACCGCCGCCGCAGTAACAAGGGTCAAACCGATGAAAGCCTTGCTCATGACACTCGGCCTGCTCACCCTGCCCCTCGCCAGCCAGGCGGCGGACGGGTTCTTCAAACAGCTGACGCTCCCCTCAGGCCAGGTAGTGACCGTCAGCGAAGGGCGCGGCGAACCGGCCTCCACCGGCAGCTACGACGTACGCCTCTACTCTGGCGCCAACCCCCAGTTCCCGCTGGATCAGTTCATCGACGGCAAGGTGCTGCCGCGCGATGGCAGCATCAAGGAGCTCAAGCTGCTGGATCTCAATGGCGACAAGCAGCCCGAGCTCATCGTCGTGGTCGAGAGTGCCGGCAGCGGCAGCTATCTGAGCGCCGACGCCTTCACCCTCAACCCACAGGAGGGGGTGGAGAACTTCAATCACGTGGAGGGGCTGGCCCCCAATGACGATGTGATTGAGGCCCTCAAGACCCCCCGCGACTGACATCCCCATCACCACGCCCCGCCCAGCGGGGCGTTTTTTTGTCCCGCCGCTGACAAAGCGCCTTCCCGCCTCATCCACAGGCACCGCCATGGATAGACGGTTATTTTTTCTGCGCTTATAATCGCCGCACCGTGCCATAACGAAACACAAGGAGGTAAAAAATGGTTATCCAAGCGTGTCCGATGTTCTCGGCTCGCCTGTTCGGCACATTCGCCTGCTCTTGCCTGCATACCATCGCGCTGCGATAGCGGGTTCGAGCAAAGCCGACTCCCTTCCATACCGAGACCTTTCTCGACTCTGCCGTTGTCGCCAGCGCTCCTGATGACAGGGATCTTCGATCCCGCGATTTAAGAGAGCAAGAGCATGACAACCCTGATGAGTACCCATTCCCTGCAGATGAGTGCGGGGCACCTTCCGTTATTTGACCATCTCGAACTTGGCATCCGCGCAGGCGACCGGCTCGGCCTGATTGGTGCCAACGGCTGCGGCAAGAGCACATTGCTGGCACTGCTGGCGGGCGAGCGCACGTCCCAGGCTGGCCGGGTCGTGCAGGCTGCCGCCTGCCGCTGCGAGTTCGTGGCCCAGCAACTGCCGACCAGGCTTTCAACCCTCAGCACCCGCGCCGTGCTGCTGGATGCGCTGGGCAACGACCCGAGCGCCGAGTGGCAGATGGACAAGCTGCTGACCGAACTGCAGCTGGAGGCCCAGGCCACGCTGCCGGTCAGTGCGCTGAGCGGCGGCCAGCACAGCCGGCTGCAGATAGGGCGCGCCCTGCTGCGCCAACCCAACCTGCTGCTGCTCGATGAGCCCAGCAACCACCTGGACCTGCCCGCCCTGCTCTGGCTCGAGCAGTTTCTGCTGGGCTGGCGCGGCGCCTTCGTGCTGGTTTCCCACGACGCTCGCCTGCTGGACAGCGTCACCGAGCAGACCCTGATCCTGCAGGGTGGCCAGCTGCACCGCTTCGCCCTGCCCTGCAGCCAGGCCAGGGCGGCGCTGGCCGCCGAGGATGAGCAGGCCCGCCTGCGCCGGGCCGACGAGCAAAAGGAGATCGACCGCCTGAGCGCCAGCAGCAAGCGCCTCGCCCTCTGGGGGCGGGAGCATGACAACGAGAAGCTGGTGCGCCAGGCCAAATCCATGGAAAAACGCATCGCCCGCCTGCAGGAGGAGCAGAGTCAGGTCGCGGCGCTGGCCCCCTGGCGGCTCGAGCTGCGCGGACTGAGCCTGCCCGCCGACACCCTGCTGCGACTGGAGGCCCTCGACGTGTCACCAGCACCGGATCTGCCGCCGCTGCTGCGGGCCGAGGAACTCTGGCTGCGGGCGGGGGACAGGGTCGCCCTGCTCGGAGCCAACGGCACCGGCAAGTCCTCCCTGCTGCGCCAGTGCTGGCGCGAACTGGCCGCGCAGAGCCCGCAGGCGGGCTGGTACTGCCACCCCGGCGCCAGCATCGCCTATTACGATCAGTCCCTGCAGCAGCTGGCGGACGACGCCACCCTGAGCGACGCCCTCTACCCGCTGGCCCCTCTGCCGGAGACCACCCGGCGTCAGGCGCTGATCCGGGCGGGTTTCCCCTATGCCCGCCACGGTCAGCAGGTGCACACCTTGAGCGGGGGGGAGCGGGCACGGCTGCTGTTTCTCGCCCTGTCCCTCGGCAGCCACCACATGCTCTGGCTCGACGAGCCTACCAACCACCTGGATCTGGCGGGCAAGGAGGAGCTGGCCGAGGCCATTGCCGCCTTCCCGGGGGGCGTGCTGCTGGTCTCCCACGACCGGGAACTGATCGAGCGCAGCTGCAACCGCTTCTGGCTGATAAAGGATGGGCGCATCCAGGAGGCCCACAGTGCCGAGCGGGCCTATGCCGAGCTGCTCGGCGATGCTCCCTTGCCGGCAGCAGACAAGGCAAGCCTGGCCGCCCCCGCCATGGGGCAGACCCCGGCCGGCCCGGCGGATGACGAAGAGGCACTGCTGGCACGCTGGTATGAGCTAGATGCCCTGCTCGCCGCCGATCTGGCCCGCAAGCCCAGGCACCAGACCCCGCGCCTGCAGCAGCAGTGGCGGGGAGAACTGGCACGCCTTGCTGACCTGCTCGGCTTTGCCTGACGCCAGCCAGCATCATCCATCCTTTATCACTCAACTCACGCGGCCAACTCAGGTTGGCCGCAAGGAGCCACCATGACATCAACGCAACAACCCCACATCAGGCTGGATCCGGTCAGCGACGCCGATCTGCCCCACATCTTCCGCGGCCTCTCCGATCCGCGGGTCGTCGCCTACTACGGCGTCAGCTACGACAGCCTGACGGCGTGCCAGGCCCAGATGGCCTGGTATGCCGAGCTGACCCGCACCGGCCGCGGCGCCTGGCACCTCATTCGTGACCGGCACACGAGCGAACCGCTCGGCGCCATCGGCTACAACGATGCCGATCCTGAGCACCGGCGGGCCGAGCTGGGCTACTGGCTCTATCCCGAGCACTGGGGCAAGGGAGTGATGAGCGCGGCGCTGCAACTGTGGCTGCCGCTCACTTATCGCACCACAGCACTGCACCGGCTGCTGGCGGTGGTGGAGGAGCCCAACCGCCCCTCCGCCCGCCTGCTGGAGCGGGCCGGCTTTCACTACGAGGGCACCGCGCGGGAGTGCGAACGCAAGGGGGATGGTTTCATCTCCCTGCGCCACTACGCCATCTTGCGCAGTGACCTGCCCGCCAACCGCTGACAGGCAGCAAAAAGCCCCGCACTGCGGGGCTTTTGTCGGGTTACTTGATGGCGCAGACACGATCATCTGGCGCCGAGCGGCGACCTCTGCGCCGCCACAACGAGAAGCAGCCGTAACCCAGACTGAGCACGACGGCATAGAGCACCTGGGAAGCGAGCGCCACCAGCACCAGGGCGCAGAGCAGCACGCTCACCCCCGCCAGCCCCTTGCCAACCCCGCCGAGCAGACGCCAGCCCGCCGCCATGCAGAGCAGGTAGACCAGCACGAAGTTGCCGTTGGCGTAGCGGATCAGCTCATCGAGGGGCAACCGCAACCAGATGATGAGGGTGATGCAGAGCAGGCAGATAAGCAGTACCAGACCGAGCGCCCGCAGCGGCGCGCCGCGAGCGGTAAGCACCGCCAGCGAGGGGGGCAGCTTGCCTTCGCGCGCCATGCTCCAGATAAGCCGGGCAAAACCCTGAATGTAGATGTTGATGCTGGCAAAACAGGAGAGGTAGCCGAGCACCGCCACCAACCACTTGGCGGTGGGGCCGAACAGCAGGGAGAGCAGGGCCGGAATGGCGGTGGCGTTGGCCGCCTCATCGCCGTAGAGGCCATATTTGAGCACCACCAGCGAGTGCACCCAGTAGATGAGCCCGGCCAGCAGCACCCCGCCGAGCAGGGCCAGCGGATAGTCCCGCTCCGGTCGCTTGAACTCCTCCCCCATGTGGGCGAAGGCCTCGAGCCCCACGAAACACCAGAACATCACCGCCAGCGCGGTGGCCATGGCGGGCCACTCGTCCGTCGTCGGCAGCGGCCGGGCGGCGTCGCGCCAGCTGATATCCCCCTTGAACCAGATTAGCAGGGTGAGCCCCAAAATGGCGAGCGCGATCAGCAACTGCAGGTTGCCGGAGGAGCGCGCCCCGCGCACCCCCAGCAAAAATACCCCGAGCAGGGTGAGCAGCTGGATGCCCCACAGGGTCCACTCCCCCAGATCGAACAGGGCGTGCCAGAAGCCGGCGGCGATCATCAGGGCGGCGGGCAGACCCACCGGCAACACGGCCAGAAACAGGAAGGCGGAGAAGCGCTCGGCGCCGTTGCCAAAGGCAAGGCCGATAAGGTGTGGTGCCCCGCCGGCGTGGGGATAACGACGGCCGAGGCGGGCGAAGGTAAAGGCGATGGGCAGTACCAGCGCAATCAGCAGCAACCAGGCCCACAGCGAAGCCCCCCCCGCCAGCGAGGCGGCGGTCGCCGGCACCACGAAGATCCCGGTGCCCAGCAGCGAGGTGGCGAGCAGTCCCATCCCCTGCAAAAGCCCGAGATCCTTTTTCAACCCAGACATATCCTTTTGTCCTGTCTAGAAAAACATCCCGCCATGTTAGGCCTGCCCCGCCTCTTTGTTAAGGGCGGCGGCGAGAATATGCCCGGTTTTATGCAAGGCCGTAGCCCTGACCGCGGCCATAAAAAAAGCCGCCTCTTGCGAGGCGGCTTCTTCATTCAAGCGGGTAACCGGTGTTATCAGGCAATCAGCTTGTAGATGATACCGGACATGGCGATCAGGCCGATGATGGTCACGAAGCCGTTGCTGATGTTGCCAGCGTATTTGCGCATGGCCGGCACCTTGGTGATGGCGTACATCGGCATCAGGAACAGCAGCATCGCGATGATGGGGCCGCCCAGGTCTTCAATCATGCCGAGGATGCTCGGGTTGATGGTGGCGATGGCCCAGGTGGTCAGGATCATGAACACGGCAGTCACTTTGTTCAGTTGCTTGGTGTCAACGTTCTTGCCCTTCTCGCGCAGCGCCTTGGCCATCAGGCCGTTCATGCCCTCTTGCGCACCCAGGTAGTGACCCAGGAAGGATTTGCTGATGGCAACCATGGCGATCAGCGGAGCCACGGTGGCGATAACCGGGTTGTCGAAGTGGTTGGCCAGGTAGGACAGGATGGAGATGTTCTGTTCCTTGGCGGCAGCCAGGTCAGCCGGAGAGAGGCTCAGTACACAGCTGAATACGAAGAACATAACGGTCATCACCATCATGACGTGGGCGCCCAGCAGGATGTTGCTGCACTTCTTCTCGGCACCTTCACCGTAACGACCCTTGTTGTCCACCGCGAAGGAGGAGATGATCGGAGAGTGGTTGAAGGAGAACACCATGACCGGGATGGCCAGCCACAGGGTCTTGATGAAATCGCCGTTGAAGGCATCACCCAGCGCCGGGGCTTCGGTGATGATGGCACCATTCCAGTGCGGGATCAGGTAGAGCGCCAGGCCCATCAGGGTGATCACGAACGGGAATACCAGCACGCTCATCGCCTTGACGATGACCTGGCCGCCCAGACGAACAACCGCCATCAGACCCAGGATCAGTGCCAGTGACAGGACGGCACGGGGAGGTGCAGTCATGCCCAGCTGGTGAACAATCAGGCTCTCGACTGTGTTGGTGATGGCGACCGAGTACATCAGCACGATCGGGTAGATGGCAAAGAAGTAGAGCAGGGTGATGAACTTGCCTGCGGTCTTGCCGAAGTGCTCTTCTACTACTTCGGTGATGTCGCCGTCACGGGTGGAGCCGGACAGCACGAAGCGGGTCAGGCCACGGTGGGCGAAGAAGGTCAGCGGCAGGGCCAGGATCAGCATGGCAACCAGCGGCCACAGGCCACCTACACCGGCGTTGATCGGCAGGAAGAGCACACCGGCACCGATGGCGGTACCGTACAGACCCAGCATCCAGACCACATCGGCCTTGTTGATGCCACGGGAAGATGCATTACTGGCTAAGTTGCCTTCTACTGCAATGTTCATGTCAGACATAGGGGTGTTCCTGTCATCAAGGAAAATAGAAAATATCTAGTCAACCGGGCGCAATGCCCTGTCCCATTTCCCTGGAACGCCTGCAGTCCATCCCTGTTTTATTCTCATTCCCATCGCTCCGGCAAACTGGTCATCACTCCATGTAACAACCAAATTGCAACAAACAGACCGGTGGGGAGTGGGCCCGAGGGCCGCAAACGCGTCAGTTTTTACAACTCACTAACACGCCTTTGTTTCGATGAGCTGACTCTAATTAAATCCCCTTAGCGATCACAGTGTTTTTTTGAATTAATCAACCAAAGTTTGATTGGAATCGCCTTTCTGGCGTCAGAGATCACGTTTCGAGCCCAATTTTGTGAACAGCCGTTAACAAATAGCGGTAGTTTCACCCGTATCTATATCCTTATGGGTACAACAATTTCGCTACATGTGTCTGTTTGTTGGCCACGTTGTGCCTTGCCCCGCCCTGGCGTACCCTGTTGTTCAACATTTTTCCGCTGAATTAATATGGCCATCACCCGTACCGACCTCGCCGAACTGGCGGTGTTTGCCGCCGTCGCCCGTCACCAGAGCTTCAGCAAGGCCGCCCTCGAACTCGGGGTCTCGGCATCTGCCCTGAGCCACAGCCTGAAAGGGCTGGAGACCCGGCTGGGGGTACGGCTGCTCAACCGCAGCACCCGCGCCGTGGTGCCCACCGAGGCGGGCCAGCGGCTGCTGACCCAGCTGCTGCCGACCCTGAACCATCTGGAGAGCGCACTGGGCGAGCTGACCCGTCACAGCGATGAGCCGGTGGGACGGCTGAAGATCTGCGCACCGCGCGGGGCCATCGACGACCTGCTGGCCCCGGTGTTGATCGATTACCTGGTACGCTACCCGCGCATGCAGGTGGAGGTGGTGGAACAGGAGCTGATGCCGCGCCTCATCGAGGATGGCTATGACGCCGCCCTCTTCTACGGCGATCTGCTGCCCAAGGAGATGATCGGGGTACCGCTCGGGCCGCCCCAGCGCTATCTGGTGGTGGCGGCGCCCGCCTATCTGGCCGAACACGGCACACCACAGCACCCCCGCGAGCTGTCGCGCCACGCCTGCATCGGCTACCGGCTCACCCCCTCCCATCACTACCGCTGGGCCTTCGCCGGGGAGGAGGGATCCCTGCTGGAGATAGAGGTGACGGGTCCGCTCACCACCAGCACGCCGGCCCTCTATCTGGGGGCTGCCGAGGCGGGGCTGGGGCTGGCCTACTGTCTGGAAGAGGAGGTGAGCCAAAAAGTAGCCCAGGGGAAACTGCTCACCGTGCTGGAGCCCTGGTGCCCCACCTTTGCCGGTTTTTATCTCTTCTATCCCAGCCGGCATCAGCTGGGCAGCGGCTTGCGAGCTCTCATCGACATGCTGAAAGCCCACTATCAACCGACCAATTACTGAATATTGCTCATCAATCCTTCAAGTAGAACCCGGATTATCGCAAAAACAATATTAATCTAGACTGTCTGCTCGATAATCGAACTCCCCAAGAGAACAGATATGTCTGCCTATTTCACTCTGCGCCAGCGGGCGATGACCCGCCGTTTCTGGGGCTATGCCCTCCCCTCCGTCATGGCCATGCTGGTATCCGGCGCCTACTACCTGGTCGATGGCATCTTCGTCGGCCACTACGTGGGGGCCGCCGGCCTCGCCGGTATCAACCTGGTCTACCCGGTCATCATGGTGCTGATCGGCCTTGCCGCCATGATCAGCATGGGGGCGGCCACCGCCATCTCCTTCCAGCAGGGCGCCAGGAACACCGGGCTGGCCCGCCAGGCGCTGGTCAATGCGCTCTGGCTGCTGGCGGGGCTGGGCACGGTGGCACCGCTGCTGCTGCACTACTGGCACATCGACATCCTGCTGGCACTGGGCATCGAGCAGGGCACCGACACCTGGCAACAGGCCAGCGACTACCTCTACTGGATCGGCGGCGGCACCCTGCTGCTGGCCTGCAACCTGGCGGTGCCCTATCTGCTGCGCAACGACGGCCGGCCGCGGCTCGCCATGCTGCTGGTCAGCGGCGGCGCCATCCTCAACATCATCCTCAACTACATCATGGTGGGCCGGCTGGGGCTGGGACTCATCGGTACGGCTCAGGCCACCCTCATCTCGGAAGGGGTGGTCAGCCTGCTGGGCCTGGGTTACTTCTTTACCCGTCACGCCAGATTGCGACTGGAATGGCGCCAGCTGCTGCCCAGCTTGCCGGCCATGCCAAACCTGCTGTTCACCGGTTTGCCGAGCCTCATCGCCCAGTTCAACCTTGGCCTGCTGCTGATGCTGCACAACAGCCAGCTGATGGTGCACGGCTCGGTCAAGGATCTGGCGGGCTTCACCGTGGCCGGCTACACCGAGGCGGTGTTCATCGTCATTCTGCAGGGGCTGGCTTTCGGCATCCAGCCGCTGGTCAGCCAGGCGGCCGGCGCCAAGCGCCATCGTGACCTCAAGTTCCTGATGGAGATGGGGCTCAAGATCACGCTCGTCTACGGTCTGGCGGTCTGGCTGCTGATCCAGCTGCTGCCGCGCCAGGTGGCCATGCTCTACACCGGCGATCAGGATGGCGAGCTGCTTGCGGCCGCCATCAGCAGCCTGACCCTCAATCTCGGCGCCATTCCGCTGGAGGGGATCATCATGTTCGGCATCGTGCTGCTGCAATCCATGGCGCGCACCCGTCAGGCGCTGTTCATCTCCATCGCCAAGACCCTGCTGCTGCTGCCGCTGATCTTCATGCTGCCGCTCTGGTGGGGCCGCGACGGCGTGCTGCTGGCCCAGCCCACCACTGTGCTGCTGCTGACCCTGCCACTGTGCTGGTTGCTGTGGCGCGAGTGGCACCAGCTCAAGCTGGCCTGCGCCCCGCACACCAGGCGCTCGCCCAAGGCGCTTGCCCGTCAGCAGGTCACGCTGGCACGGCGCGCGGGCTGATGCGCGGCTAACCCAGCCGGCTGGCGCAGGTGCGGATCTCGGGCTCGACCAGCGCCTGCTGGGCGGCCACCAGCTGCAGCTCGTAGGCGCCCGCCAGCCAGGTCTGGGCCAGCACCATGTCCACGCTGGCATTGGTGCGCTCGAACGCCGCCACCGGCGTAAAGCCCGCCAGCAGGTTGGCCAGCATGGTGGCACTCAGCAGATCCCCCACGCCGATGGGCTGACGTTGAAACTCATAGAGGGGGCGCGAGATATGAAACGCCCCCTCTTCGCACACCAGCAGCATCTCGAACCGGTCCAGGCTCAAGCCGGCGCGGCCCAGATGCTTGACCATCACCAGCTCGACACCCCCGTCACGCAGTTGCTGGCAGGCGGCCATCGCCTCGCTCAGGTTGTGGATCTCGCGGCCGGTCAGCTGCTCCAGCTCCAGCAGATTGGGGGCCAGCAGGTCGGCGCAGGCCAGCGCCCGGTTTTTCAGAAAATCGGCGACGCCGGGCGCGACGATGCACCCCTTGTCGGGATGCCCCATCACGGGGTCGCAAAAATAGCGGGCGGCCGGATTGAGCGCCTTGAGGTGAGCCACCGCCGCCAGTATCTCCTCCCCCTGCTCGGCCGAGCCGAGATAACCGCTCAGGATCGCATCGCACTGCCCCAGCACGCCGATGTCGGCCAGCCCCGCCATCAGCTGGCGGATATGGCCGTTTGGCATCACCATCCCCTGCCAGCCGGCGCTGTACTGGGTATGGTTGGAAAATTGCACCGTGTTGACGGGCCACACCTCCAGCCCCATGCGGCGCATGGGAAACACGGCTGCGCTGTTGCCGGCGCAACCGAACACCACGTGGGACTGGATGGAGAGAACTCGCTTCATGCTGACTCGCAAAAAAATGAATGAATCAAAATGGGAAAAACGGGCCTTGCGGCCCGTTGTTGTCACTGTGATTAACGCAGCACCTTGACGGTGTAGCTGCCATCGGCCTGACGATAGAGGCCGTGGATGTCGGTCTCGAAGCCCGGGTAGTGGGCGCCGATCTCGCACAGCATCTCGAGGAACTCGAGTACCGGCAGAGAATCCCTGGTCACCATCTCGCCCGGCAGAACCAACGGTACTCCCGGCGGGTAGGGCAGGATCATGTTGGCGCTAATGCGGTCCACCATGTCGCGCAGCGGCACTTCCACCACGTTGCCGGCCAGTTCCTGCTGCCAGGCGGCGTGCGGGGTCATCTTCATCTCCGGCAGCACGTCGAACGCCTTGAACATCAGCTCCGGCAGACGGTACTTGCTGGTCAGCTCGTGAATGCGCTGGGCCAGTTCCTGAATGCGCATCCCTTCGTAGAAGCTCGGGTCTTCACGATAGAGGCTCGGCAGAATGCTCTTGATGGTCAGGTTCAGGTCATAGCCGCGCTTGAACTCGGTCAGGGCACGCAGCAGCTGCATCGCCTTGGACTGATCGATACCGATGGAGAAGAGGAACAGCAGGTTGTAGGGGCCGGTCTTCTCCACCACGATGCCGCGCTCGTCCAGGAACTTGGAGACCAGGGACGCCGGGAGACCGCGCTCCAGCAGCTGGCCATCACGGCCCATGCCCGGGGTCAGCAGGGTCACCTTGATGGGATCCAGGTACATGTGGTCGTCGTCAATGTCCTTGAAGCCGTGCCAGTCATCCTTCGGATCCAGCTTCCAGCACTCGACGGTGTCGATGTCGTCCGGCTGCCATACGTCGAAGAACCAGCCTTCGCTCTGCTCACGCAGGCGTTTGATCTCTTTGCGGAAGGAGATGGCGCGATCGATGGAGTCCTTGATCAGCCGCTTGCCGGTGTTGCCCCGCATCATGGCGGCGGAGATCTCGGTGGAGGCCACGATGCTGTACTGCGGCGAAGTGGAGGTGTGCATCATGAAGGCTTCGTTGAAGGTCTCTTCCTCCACGTCACCCTTGATGTGGATCATCGACGCCTGGGAGAAGGCCGCCAGCAGCTTGTGGGTGGACTGGGTTTCGTAGAACACCTTGCCCGGCATGGCTTCGCCGCTCATGCCGCACTTGCCTTCGTAGATCGGGCTGAAGTTGGTGTAGGGCACCCAGGCACTGTCGAAGTGGATGTAGGGGGTGTCCAGCGCCTCCTTGATGAAGCCGGTGTTGTAGAGCAGGCCGTCATAGGTGGAGTTGGTGATCACAGCGTAGCGCGGCGCCTGGGCACCTGGGGTGGCGGCCACCTTGGCGGCGATGGTGTCGCGGCTGAATTCGCTCTGCGGGATGCCACCCAGAATGCCGTAGGCGTTGCGGGTCGGACGGAAGTAGAGCGGGGTCACGTCGTTCATCATCATCAGGTGAGTGAGCGACTTGTGGCAGTTGCGATCCACCAGCACGGTGCTGCCAGCCGGCGCCGAGTACATGCCGACAATCTTGTTGGCGGTGGAGGTGCCGTTGGTGACGATGTAGGAGCGATCGGCGTTGAAGGTGCGGGCGATATACTCCTCGGCTTCCTTGTGCGGACCTGAGTGGTCCAGCAGGGAGCCCAGCTCCGGCATGGAGATGGAGACGTCGGCCTTGAAGGCGTTCGGGCCGTAGAAGTCATAGAAGATGCTGCCGGCCGGGCTCATCTGGAAGGCGGTACCGCCCATGTGACCCGGGGTACAGAAGGTATACTTGCCCTCTTCCACGTACTTGAACAGCGCCTTGGTGAACGGCGGCAGGATGGCGTCCTGATACTCCTGGGTGGCCTGACCCATCTTGAGGGCGATGTCGTCAGCCATGCCGAGACGGTACTCGAAGAAGTGCACGTTCAGACGCAGGTCAGTCAGGTGAATGTCCAGGGTGGACTGGTCGTTGGCGAAGGCGAAGATCGGCAGCTTCTCGTTGCGATCGTGGATCTCCTTGCACAGACCCAGGGAGTATTTGTCCCAGTCAAAGATGGCGCCGCAGACGCGGGGGTTCTTCTCGATGAGTTTCAGCAAGTCGGCCACATCGACCGGATAGACGACCTCGAAACCCTTGCGCTCGAGGGAGGCTTGCAGCTGGCGAATGGGTTCTTCTTTGAAGAAAACGCCGAGGTGGTTGAGGATGGCAATGATGTTCATCTTGATGCTCCACACGTAAGAGGGCGCTCTCCATCAGGGATGGTGAGTGAAGAGCGCTCGGAAGATAAAAGGGGAAATCAGTTGCTGGGCTGTTCGCTCAGCAGGGCATCGTGCTGACGCAGGCCCAGTTTTTTGGCGTAGAACATCAGGATGATGAGCGACACCACGAAGGTTGCTGTGAGGTTGGAACCCTTGGCCCCCATCAGGGCAATCAGGCAGAAGACGCAGGCCACACCGGAGAAGATCATGGCGCCGATGCTGCGGGAGGTCATGCCCTCGAAGCGAATGAGGTTAATGCTGGAGTAGAAGTAGGGCAGCATGGTCAGCAGCACCGCATCTGTGGTCAGCACGTTGAAGAGATCAGCCGCGTGGGCGGACTGGGAGGTGAAGGCGGTCAGGCCGATCATCAGCGCAGTCATCTTGAGGGAGCCCAGGATCAGACCCTTCTTGGCCACGCCGTTCTTGTCCACTTCGCCGTAGATTTTCGGGAAGTTGCCGTCGTGGGCGGCGCGCTTGCCCGCCTCGCCCACCAGCATCATCCAGGAGCCCAGCGAGGTGAAGCAGGCCAGGGCGGTAAAGGCGGAGACGAACGGCGCGGACCAGTTGCCGAAGATGACGGAGGAGGCCATGGCAAACGGGGCGCCGGAGGCCGCCACTTCACCGGCCGGGAACATGCCGCTGATCACCTGGGTGGAGAGGATGTAGATGACCCCCGCGATACCGGTGCCCAGCATGGTAGCGAGCGGTACGGTGCGCTTGGGATTCTTCACCATGCCGGAGGAGACGGCAGCAGACTCCACCCCCACGAAGGACCAGAGGCAGATGAGCACGGCGCTGATGACCGCATGCAGGTCGCTGCCGCTGGTGGTGTTCCAGTTCTGGCTGTAGACGGCGGCATCAAAATGGCCCCAACCCACCAGGGCGGTGCCCACCACCGGCAGCAGGATCAGCACCAGACCCAGGGTACAGAGCCGGCTCACCCAGCTGCCGCCAAGCAGGTTGACCAGGGTGAAGATCCAGACGGCGGCGATGGTGGCAGCGGCGGCCGGGATCGGGCTGTTGAGGATCGGGAAGAAGACGGAGAGGTAGGAGACGCCGGTGATGGCGATGGCCAGGTTGCCGATCCAGTTGGCGTGGTAGTAGAGCACACCAGTCTGGAAGCCGAACACCGGAGAGATCTCGCCGGCGTAGGCGATGGGGCCGCCCTCCTGCGGGTTCTTGGTGGCGAGGCGGGCGAACACGAAGGCCAGCCCCATGGCGCCGACCAGGCAGATGGCCCAGCTGAACACAGAAATGGAACCTATGGTGGCCAGGGCCGAGGGCAGCAGCGCGATACCGCTCCCCATCATGTTGCCGGCCACTACACCTGTACAGGCGACAAGGCCGATCTTCTTGCTCGTATCTAGGGACATAAAATCTCCGGGTCGATATTAAGGCATCAAACACACGCTTGGCGGAGCCTTCCGCCAATCAATGGCCACAGACTAGGCCTCTGCGCCCCGGAAAACATAAAGTCCCGCTAAGGGATAAAAACATGAGCAAACTTTTTCAGCCCGCCCGTCAAAGCCGATAAAAACACAGTTAAAACAGCAGGTTGACTGAAGGAACCGCAGGCATCTTGATAAAACCTTGATATTCGTTTTCCCCCTTGATGAGAGCACTCGGTGCCACCCGAACCACCTTGATTTTTTTCTGATGACCCGCTGCGGTGCAGCTGGGCCGATAACCCCCTCTCCCCCGCACGATATACGGCCGAGCGCCCCCCCTTTTTCCCTCACCGCCCTTCATTGCACCGCTCGCTTTGCACGACCTAGGCCCCCCTGGCCGGCATAACAGCCCCCACACACCAAACGGGCGCAGTGATGACTCGGTACGATATCGACTAAGGCGGCCAGGTCGCCGGGGCGACGGTCACGGCTGTCGGCATCGACAGGCTGCAGCTGCAAATGGCGGTCGGGGCTTGACCAGCAGAGGGATGGCGCAGCCACAGGCCTGCCATGGCCAGTCGTTGTTGCGAGTCAGGGATAGGGATAGGGATAGGGATAGGGATAGGGATAGGGATAGGGATAGGGATAGGGATAGAAGAGCAAGCCCGAGTGCCTATGGCAAGGCAAGAAACACACAGGCCGCCCGTGGGCGGCCTGCGATCGGCGGGGCAGAGCGCGGCCGGCGCCGCTCAGAACAGCTTGACCTTGCTCTGGCCCAGGGCGTTGAACAGCGCCGGGGTGAGGGTTTCCATGTTGCTGTAGAAGCCGAGCTGCTGGCAGAGCAGGTAGGTCTGCTCGGTCGCCTCCATCAGAAAGGCCTGGCTGTAGGCATCCCCCGCCGCTTCCGGGTGGCCATCCAGCTCCGCCAGCTTGCCGCGCAATATGTGATAGAGCACAGAGCGGCCCCGGCTGCCGGCCTCACCCAGCAGACGGTTGGCCTCCTGCTGCTGGCCGCCCAGAATGGCCTGCAGGGTCAGCGCCTCCCACACCCGGGCCGGCTGCACGGGCTGGCTCTGAACCACCCGGGCCAGGTGAGCACCAATCTGCTGCAACCGGTCGCTCTGGGGGGTGCCCGTCAGGGTTGCCAGCGCCTCCCCGGCCAGATAGCGCTCCGCCAGCAGCAGCGGCTGATCCGGCTGGCTGGTCAGCGACTTGTCGAGCAGCTCGACGCCTCGCTTGAGGGCCACCGGATCCTGGCTGTTGATGTAGTAGTGCGCCTCCATCATGGCCATCAATGCGCCGTCATCGGTGGGCCAGCCCATGCCAGGCTGCGCATCCGGCTGATTGAGGGCGCTCAGCAGATCCCGGCTGCTCGCCTGCAGCACCCCGTGCACGTTGTGGCGGCTGAGCTGGTACTGGTGGCTGAACAGCACCCGGTTGGTGTTGATGTTGCGGTACTCCAGATCGAGATAGGTGCCCCCCGGCTGGCGGGAGACCCGCACGCTCAGCTCCTTGCCGGGCAGGATGCCCCCCATCAGGGTGTTAGCGCCGTACTGCACCCGCAGCGGCGTGGCGGCAGCCACCTCCCCCATCAGGGCGCGGGTGATGCCGTCGGCGAGGCGCACGTTCTCGTTGCTGCCATCCATGCCGGAGTGAAAGCGAAACACCAGCAGCTCGGGATCCAGCATGGAGTGCACCTGGGGACTGGTGTGCTGATAGCTGAGCAGGCTGACCAGGGCGACCAGGATCGCCACCACGAAGATATCGAACCCCACCAGCTTCCAGCGACTGCCCCCCTCTCTGGCATGGGTGGTGACGGCGCGGGTCAACGGGCCGGCCGGGAAGGGGGTGACGTTGCCCTGCACCTCCTCTTCATCGAGGTCTGGCATCGCGAGCGGCGGCCGGGGGGCATTGACGCTCTCCTGCTCGCCTGCCATCACCACCGAGACCACCTGCTGCGGCCGCACCGGCGCCACCAGCTTGTAGCCGCGCTTGGGCACGGTGACTATGTAGTCGGCGGCGTCGTTGCGGCCATCCTTGAGGATCTTGCGCAGCTCGAAAATGGATTGGGTGACCACCTGATCGGTCACCTCTGCACCGTCCCAGACCTCGTTGATCAGGCAGTCGCGCCCGAACACTGTGCCGGCGTTGCTCGCCAGGAAGCGCAACAGATTGACCAGCCGGGGCTCGAGGTAGACCTCGCGGTCAGGGCGACAGAGCATGTTGTCGTCGACGCTCAGGGTCCAGTCGTGGATCTCAAAAACCGATTCGCTCATGATTCACTCGCTGCAGATGGAGACGATGCAAGATGAGAGTGACGTAACACCGGGCGGCTGAACGGGCAGCAGGGCGCAGCAAAAGGCAGTGCCGCCGGCGGGGTGAACATTCCTGTGAGTCAGGCCGGGCTGGCCTGTTTACGTCCGCAGAGCGTCCTTGCGGGCATGCCGATCGGGTCGATCGGAAAGGGTCACTTTAAGCAAAACGGGAGTGGGATCCCACTTTTTTTGGCCACAAATCGCCGCTGAATTGATCCAACAAGGGGGTTTTGGCAAACATCGTGCCAACAGGTATCCATATGGACAGGATTTTTCCCTGCCGACAGGGCCCCTGCCGCCGTAAAAAAAGAAGGCCCCCGCAGTGCGAGGGCCTTTCGTCATCCATTTGTTCCCGACCGGGCTCAGCAGTAGCCGTAGCCCAGCAGACGCTGGTAGCGCTGCTCCAGCAGCTGCTCGTTGTCGAGGGGACGCAGGGCGTTGAGATCCTGCTGGATGCGGTCTTTCAGGTGCTTGGCCATCTTCTCCACATTGCGGTGGGCGCCGCCGAGCGGCTCCTCGACGATGTTGTCGATGAGCTTGAGCTCTTTCAGACGCTGGGCAGTGATGCCCATGGCATCGGCAGCCACCGGCGCCTTGTCGGCGCTCTTCCACAGGATGGAAGCGCACCCTTCCGGCGAGATGACGGAGTAGGTGGAGTACTGCAGCATGTTGACGCGATCGCCGACACCGATGGCCAGGGCGCCGCCCGAGCCGCCTTCACCGATCACGGTGCAGACCACCGGCACGGTCAGACCGGCCATCACTTTCAGGTTGCGGGCAATCGCTTCGGACTGGCCACGCTCCTCGGCACCGACACCCGGGTAGGCGCCCGGGGTGTCGATGAAGGTGATGATCGGCATCTTGAAGCGCTCGGCCATCTCCATCAGGCGCAGGGCCTTGCGGTACCCTTCCGGGCGCGGCATGCCGAAGTTGCGCTTGATCTTCTCCTTGGTCTCGCGGCCCTTCTGGTGGCCGATGACCATCACAGGCTCGCCGTCCAGACGGGCGATGCCACCGACGATGGCCTTGTCATCGGCATAGGCACGATCGCCGGCCAGCTCGTCGAAATCGGTGAAGATGTGCTCGATGTAGTCGAGGGTATAGGGGCGCTGTGGATGACGCGCCATCTGGGACACCTGCCAGGCGCCCAGATCGCCGAAGATCTTCTTGGTCAGCTCTTCGTTTTTCTTCTCCAGCCGACGAATATCTTCGCTCAGATCCACGGCACTGTTGTGCTCGCTCACATGGCGCAGTTCATCGATCTGTGCCTGCAACTCGGCGATCGGCTGTTCAAAATCCAGAAAAAGACTCATAGGGACTATAGATCCTCTAATCAAAAACCAATTCAACCCGCTCTCGTCCCAGCAGGACGCGCAAGTCATCTATCAGTTGATCGGTGGGCGTCACCCGCCACTCGGTGCCGAGCGTCAATCGCACCCGGGAGCCGGGGCGACGATAGTTTACCTGAACCGGACAGACTCCGGCACGGGCGGGCTCCAAAATCTCGCACAAACGCGGGAAAAAGCGATCATCGATTCGCTGTTCATCGAGAGAGATGCGGATTGCCCTGGCAAAACGCTCTCTCGCATCGTTGATATCCAGTAATTCACGGGCCGACATTTTAAGGCCACCGGAGAAGTCATCAAAGCTGACCTGTCCAGAAACCACCAAAATACGGTCTTTTTGCATCAACTCTTCATATTTTTCCAGCGCTTCACTGAACAGGGTCACATCCAGGCGACCGGAACGGTCGTCCAGGGTGAAGATCCCCATCTTGTTGCCGCGCTTGGTCACCATGCTGCGCGCCGCGATCACCAGCCCCGCTGCCGTGGTCACGGTATCGCGGGAGGTGGGATGCAGATCGCACAGGCGACCCGAGGTGTAACGACGTAATTCGCCGCTGTACTGGTTGATGGGGTGACCGGTGAGGTAGAGCCCGAGGGTTTCGCGCTCCCCTTCCAGCCACACCTTGTCGGGCCAGTGCGGCACGTTGGCGAACGCCTTCTTGACGTCGTCTATCTCTTCGGTAAGCACGCCGAACATGTCGACCTGCCCCACCGCCTGGGCCTTGGCGTGCTGCTCGGCGGCGCGCATCGCCTCCTCCAGGGTCGCCATCAGGGCGGCGCGGTGAGGGCCGAGCCGGTCCATGGCGCCGGAAAGGATAAGCTTCTCCATCACCCGCTTGTTGAGCTTCTTGATGTCGACCCGGTTGCAGAAGTCGAACAGGTCGCGGAACGAGCCATCCCGATCCCGTGCTTCCAGGATCGCATCGATGGGACCTTCCCCCACCCCCTTCACCGCGCCGATGCCGTAGACGATGTGGCCGTCCTCGTTGACGCTGAAGCGGTAGCGGCCGGTGTTGACGTCCGGCGGGATCACCGTCAGCCCCATCCGCTGACACTCGTCCACCAGGGTCACTATCTTGTCAGTGTTGTCCATGTCGGCGGTCATGACCGCCGCCATGAACTCGGCCGGGAAGTGGGTCTTGAGCCAGAGGGTCTGGTAGGAGACCAGCGCATAGGCGGCGGAGTGCGATTTGTTGAAGCCGTATCCCGCGAACTTCTCCACCAGGTCGAAGATCTTCATCGCCAGCTCGCCGTCGACGCCGTTCTTGATGGCGCCTTCTTCAAAACCGGCCCGCTGCTTGGCCATCTCCTCGGGTTTTTTCTTGCCCATGGCCCGGCGCAGCATATCTGCGCCCCCCAGGGTGTACCCGGCCAGCGTCTGGGCAATCTGCATCACCTGCTCCTGATAGAGGATGATGCCGTAGGTGGGTTCGAGGATGGGTTGCAGACTCTCGTGCTGCCACTTCTCGTCCGGATAGGAGATGGCTTCATTGCCGTGTTTGCGGTCGATGAAGTTGTCCACCATGCCCGACTGGAGCGGGCCCGGCCGGAACAGGGCCACCAGAGCGATCATGTCTTCGAAACAGTCCGGCTGCAGCCGCTTGATGAGATCCTTCATGCCGCGGGATTCGAGCTGGAATACCGCGGTGGTCTCGTAGCGCTGCAGCAGGTCGAACGAGCGCTTGTCGTCGATGGGGATGGCGGCGATGTCGACCGGCGGCTTGCCCTCTTTGGCAAGGCGCGGGTTTATCATGCCGAGGGCCCAGTCGATGATGGTGAGCGTGCGCAGCCCCAGGAAGTCGAACTTCACCAGGCCGGCGTATTCCACGTCGTTCTTGTCGAACTGGGTGACCGGGTGATGGCCCTCGTCATCGCAGTAGAGCGGTGCAAAGTCGGTGATCTTGGTGGGCGCGATCACCACGCCACCGGCGTGTTTGCCGGCGTTGCGCACCACCCCTTCCAGGCGGCGCGCCATGTCGATGAGATCCTTGACCTCCTCGTCCTGCTCGTAGAGCTCGGGCAGCTTGGGCTCGGCCTCGAACGCCTTGGCCAGGGTCATGCCGGGATCCGGCGGAATGAGTTTCGAGATGCGATCGACGAAGCCGTAGGCGTGGCCCAGCACCCGGCCCACGTCCCGTACCACCGCCTTGGCCGCCATGCTGCCGAAGGTGATGATCTGGGACACAGCATCCCGGCCGTACATCTCGGAGACGTGCTCGATCACCTCGTCCCGTCGATCCATGCAGAAGTCGACGTCGAAGTCGGGCATGGAGACCCGCTCGGGGTTCAGGAAACGTTCGAACAGCAGGTCAAATTCGAGCGGGTCGAGGTCGGTGATCTTGAGGGCGTAGGCCACCAACGAACCCGCACCCGAGCCCCGGCCCGGGCCGACCGGGATGCCGTTGTCCTTGGACCACTGGATAAACTCCATCACGATGAGGAAGTAACCCGGGAAGCCCATCTGGTTGATCACCTTCAGCTCGATGTCGAGGCGCTCGTCATACTCGGGGCGACGCTCAGCCCGCACCGCCGGATCCGGGAACAGGAACTCGAGTCGCTCCTCCAGCCCCTCTTTCGACTTGGCCACCAGGAAGTCTTCGGTGGTCATGTCGCCGGTGGGGAAGTTGGGCAGGAAGTATTCACCCAGACGCACCGTCACGTTGCAGCGCTTGGCGATCTCCACCGTGTTCTCCAGCGCCTCCGGGATGTCGGCGAACAGTTCGCACATCTCGTCCTGACTGCGCAGGTACTGCTGCGGGCTGTAGCGGCGCGGCCGGCGCTTGTCCATCAGGGTGTAGCCGTCGTGGATGGCGACCCGGATCTCATGGGCGTCGAAGTCATCGGCGGTGAGGAACACCACCTCGTTGGTGGCCACCACCGGCAGCGCGAACTCGCTCGCGAGGTTCACCGCCATGTGCAGGTAGACCTCCTCGTCGGAGCGACCGGTACGCAGCAGCTCCAGGTAGTAGGCGTCGGGGAAGTGGGTCTGATAGAAGGCGACGCACTGCTCGGTCATCTGGCGGTTGCCCTTGAGCAGGAACTTGCCCACGTCCCCCTCGCGACCGCCGGAGAGCACGATCACCCCCTTGGCGTGCTCGACCAGCCACTCCTTGTCGATGACCGGCCGCCCCTGCACATGACCGCGCTGATAGCCGCGGGAGATGAGCAGGGTGATGTTCTGGTAGCCGTCGTTGTCCATGGCGAGCAGGGTGAGGCGAAACTGCTCGTCGCCGAGTTCACTGCTCTGCACCCAGAAGTCGGCACCGACCAGGGGTTTGATCCCCTTGCCGTGGGCGGCGCCATAGAAGCGCACCAGGCCACACATGTTCATCTGGTCGGTCAGGGCCAACGCCGGCATGTTGTCGGCCGCCGCGGCCCCGACGATGGGGTTGATCTTCTGCAGACCATCCACCATGGAGAAGTCGGTATGCACCCGCAGGTGAATGAAACGGGGGTCAGCCATCGTCATGCCCTCTCATTACGCAAGCAGTCATCGCTTAGACAAATCAGCATGGGTTATTCCACTCCCAGTGCGCGGCGCACCGGTTTGAAACTTTGACGATATTCCGGCAACGGGCCGCGCTCGGCCAGGATGGCGAGGTGCTCCGCGGTCGGATAGCCCTTGTGGCGGGCAAAGCCGTACTCGGGATGGCGACTGTCCAGCTCGGTCATCTCCGCATCGCGAGTCACCTTGGCGAGGATCGAGGCGGCGCTGATGGCGGCCACCAGGCTGTCGCCCTTGACCACTGCGCGGGCTTCCATCGGCAGAGCCGGGCAGCGGTTGCCATCGATGAAGACCAGCTCGGGCGTGACCTTGAGCCCCGCCACGGCGCGCTGCATCGCCAGCATGGTGGCGTGCAGGATGTTGAGCTCGTCGATCTCCGCCGGGCTGGCGCGACCGATGGCGAAGGCCAGCGCCTTCTCTTTGATCTCGTCAAACAGGGCGAGCCGCTTCTTTTCGGAGAGCTTCTTGGAGTCGTTGAGCCCCTCGATCGGGTTGGCCGGGTCGAGGATGACGGCGGCGGTCACCACGTCTCCCACCAGGGGGCCGCGGCCCACCTCGTCCACACCGGCAACCAGCTTGTCGTCAGGAATATCGATCATCATCTTGTAGCCTTGAATCAAAACAGGCCCCGCAGGGCCTGGCGTCGCGTTGGCGCAGCCAAACTGGCCGCCCGCTCTCTACCGGCCCAGCAGCTCGGCCACCGCCTCGGCGGCCTGGTGGTCGGCATTGCAGCGAATGAGCTGATGGAGCTCGGTGAAGGTGTTCACCAGCGCGCTATTGTCGTGCTCGAAATACTTGCTCACCTCGACCACCAGGTTCTCCGGGGTGCACTCGTGCTGGATGAGTTCGGGCACCAGCATGCGGCCGGCCAACAGGTTGGGCAGGGAGACAAATTCGGTCTTCACCAGCCGCTGGGCCAGCCAGTAGCTGAAGGGCTTGAGCTTGTAGCCCACCACCATGGGTTTTTTCACCAGCATGGCTTCAAGCGCCGCGGTGCCAGAGGCCAGCATCACCACGTCGGCGGCGATCATCGCCTCGCGGCCCTGCCCTTCCAGCAGCACCATGTCGAGATCCGGCGCCACGTCGGCCTTGATGGCCATGAACTGCTCGCGCCGCTTCTGGTTGACCAGCGGCACGATGAAGCCGAGATCCGGGTAGCGCACCGTCAGGTGCTTGCACGCCTCGAGAAACAGCGGCGACATGAAGCCCACTTCCGCCGTGCGGCTGCCCGGCAGCACCGCCAGCCAGCGGCGATTGGCGTCGATGCCGAGGGTTCTGCGCACCGCGGCCTGATCCGGCACCAGCGGAATGTCGTCCGCCATGGTGTGGCCGACGAAACGGCAAGGGGCGTCAAAGCGGTCGTAGAAGGCTTTCTCGAACGGCAGGAAGGCGAGCACCATGTCGGTGGCGGCCTTGATCTTGTGAATGCGGTTCTGGCGCCAGGCCCACACCGAGGGGCTGACGTAGTGAACCGTCTTGATACCGGCGCGGCGCAGTTTCAGCTCCACCCCGATATTGAAATCCGGTGCATCCACCCCGATGAAGATATCGGGTGGATTGGCGATGAAGTGGCGCAGCAGTTCGCGGCGGACCTTGAGGATGCGCGGCAGACGGCCCAGCACCTCGGTGATCCCCATGACGGAGAGCTCTTCCATCTCGAACAGGGCCTTCACGCCGAGGGCCTGCATGCGCGGCCCGGCGATCCCTTCGAACTGCGCGTCCGGGTAGCGGGCCTGCAGCTCGCGTACCAGACCGGCAGCCAGAATGTCGCCGGAGACCTCTCCGGCGACGATACCGATGCGAACCGGATCAGGCACGGATGATCCCGCGCTCGTTGTCTTTGAGGAAGTCCACATAGAGCTGGACGGCCGGCTCGGCTTGCGCCATCTCGATCAGCACAGGCAGCACCTCTTCGACGGTCTTGCCGGAACGGAAGATCTCCTTGTAGGCGCGCTTGACGGCGGAGATGGCCTCAGGCGTGTAACCGCGGCGACGCAGCCCTTCGGAGTTGACCCCGAACGGTTTGGCGTAGTTGCCGGCGGCCATCACGTAGGGCGGCACGTCCTTGTTCAGGGCGGCGCAGCCACCGACGAAGGCGTGGGAGCCGACGCGGCCGAACTGGTGGATCGCGGAGAGACCGCCGAAGATCACGAAATCGCCGATCACCACGTGGCCCGCCAAGGTCGCGTTGTTGGCGAAGATGCAGTTGTCACCGATGATGCAGTCGTGGGCAACGTGAACGTTGACCATGAACAGGTTGCCGCTGCCGATCCGGGTCAGGGACTGATCCTGGATGGTGCCACGGTGCACGGTACAGTTCTCGCGAAAGACGTTGTTGTCGCCGATCTCGAGGAAGGTGCGCTCGCCGGCGTACTTCTTGTCCTGGCAATCCTCACCGATGGAGGTGTGCTGGAAGATCTTGTTGCCACGACCAATCCTGGTCGGGCCCTTGATCACCACATGGGAGCTGACCCAGGTGTTGTCGCCGATTTCCACCTCGGCACCGATGACAGAAAAGGGGCCGATTTCAACCCCTTTACCGATGACGGCAGACTCATGGACGACGGCAGTATCGTGAATGATGGCAGTCTGGTCGATCACGTGTGTTAAACCTCGCGTTTGGCGCACATCAGCTCGGCGGTACAGACCACTTCACCGTTGACCGTGGCCACACCGGTGAACTTGGCGATACCGCGACGCTCTTTCAGGAACTCCACGTCGAGCACCAGCTGATCGCCGGGGCCCACCGGACGCTTGAAACGAGCGTTGTCGATTGAGGCAAAGTAATAGAGTTCGTTGGGGGACGGCTTGCCCACCATGGTAAACGCCAGGATACCGGTGGCCTGTGCCATGGCTTCCAGGATCAGCACACCGGGGAACACCGGCTTGGCCGGGAAGTGCCCCTGAAAGATCGGCTCGTTGAAGGAGACGTTCTTGATGGCGCGCAGGGTCTTGCGCTCATCGCTGATCTCGTAGTTTTCCACCTTGTCCACCATCAGGAACGGATAACGGTGGGGCAGCAGATCCATTATTTCCTGGATACCCAGGCTCTTCTTTTCAGTAGTCAAAACAGTACCCTATACCAATCGTGATTATTCTTGGTCCAGCTTCTTCTCAAGCTTGCTCAACCGCTTGTGCATCTCTTCGATACGCATCACCCGGGCGGCGGTCTTGCGCCACTCTTTATTGGTTTGCAGGGGGATGCCGGAAGAGTAGACACCGGGCTCGGTAATGGGTCGCATCACCATAGCCATGCCGGTAACGGTGGCCTGGTCGCAGATCTCCATATGCCCGTTAAAGACGGAGGCGCCGCCAATGATACAGTATTTGCCGACCTTGAGACTACCTGCCATCACGGTGGAGCCCGCCACGGCGGTGCCGTAGCCAATCTCGACGTTGTGGGCGATCTGGCACTGGTTGTCGATGATGACGTTGTCAGCGATGCGGGTATCTTCCAGCGCGCCGCGGTCGATGGTGGTGCAGGCACCGATCTCGACCCGGTTGCCGATGGTCACGCCGCCGAGCTGGGGGATCTTGATCCACTCGCCGCGCTCGTTGGCATAACCGAAACCATCGGCGCCGATCACTGTGCCGGATTGAACCAGACAGTCGGTGCCCATGGTGACATCGTGATAGAGGGTGACGTTGGCCCACAACCGGGAGCGGGCTCCCAGTCGGGTATTCTTGCCAACGAAACAGCCCGGACCGATGCGCACATCATCCCCCAGCACCACGCCGGATTCGATCACCGCATTGGCCCCGATGGCCACTCTCTCGCCCAGTTGCACGTCCGCCGCGATCACCGCACTCGGATGGATATCCGTGGCCGGCTGCGGCGTGGTGTCCAGCAGTTGGGCAACCCTTGCAAAGCCCACGTAGGGGTCTTTGAGCACCAGGGCATTGGTGGGACAAAATGGCAGATCCGCTTCTGTGATGAGCACGGCGGTCGCCTTGCTCTGCTCCAGATAATGCCGGTACTTTTTATTGGACAGGAAGGTGATGTCCCCCTCCCCGGCCTTTTCCAGTGTCGCTACCTTGCGGATTTCCAGGGTTCCGTCGCCATGGACCTGGGCCCCCAGTTGCTGGGCCAGCTGTGCGAGAGTGAATGCCATCAATTAGTTGCTCTTGCTTACCTGAGAAATAACCTGGGCAGAGATGTCCAGCTTGCTGGCGGCGTACGGGGCGGCATTGCGCTCCAGCACCAGATCGTAACCATTGCTCTTGGCGATGGAGTCGATGGCAGCCTGCACCTTGGTCAGGATCTTGTTGCGCTCTTCGGACTGACGGCGACCGTTGTCCTGTTCAAACGCCTGACGCTTCTGGTTGAACTCCATCTGCAGCTTGGCCAGCTTCTCCTGGCTTTGTTTTTTCTGGTCGGCGCTCATGAAGGCTTCGTCCTTCTTGAACTTCTCGACCAGTTTCTGACCATCGGCTTCCAGCTTCTGCAGCTCGCGCATGCGCGGCTCGAATTCGCCTTTCAGCTTCTTGGAAACGGCTTCACGCTGGGGCAGCTTCTGGAAGACTTCGCCCATGTCGACCACGGCGATCTTGGTCTCGGCCAAGGCGGAGCCCATGCCGGCAGCCATCAGTGCAAAACTCAAACCAGCTACTTTCAACGCTTTATTCACACTTACTCCTTGTTCCCTCATGTGAGGGCTACCTGATTTACCTGATTATGCAAGTGGTACCCGGACCGACTTGTTACCTGGTGAGGCACGCAGGCTGCGCGTCCCATCATTGAATACCCCCACCATTGGGTGGGGGCAAGGTCCGTCCTTAGAAGGTACGGCCGATGTTGAATGAGAAGAACTCGGTCCGGTCGCCCTCGTACTGCTTGAGCGGACGGGCAATCGCGAACACCAGCGGGCCCATCGGGGAGAGCCACTGCAGCGACAGACCGGCCGAGGCGCGGTAGTTGGTCGGATCCGAATAGTCGGCCAGATAGTTGCAGCCGCTGAAGCAACGGTTGCGGTACTGGTCATAGTCGAAGGTGGTATCCCACACCGAGCCGGCATCGATGAAGAAGCTGGTCCGCAGTTGCGGCTGATAGGTCTCGGACGCAAACGGCGTCGGCACTATCATCTCGAGGGAGGCGACCGCCAGGGCGTTGCCGCCAACCGAGCTGTCGGTACCCTGGATGACGTCGTTGCCGCTCAGGTTGTAGTAGTAGAGCGCCTTCGGACCGACCGTGTTGCTCTTGAAGCCGCGCAGGGTGTCGAAACCACCGGCGAAGTAGTTCTCGAAGAACGGCAGTACATGATCATAGTTGCCGTTGCTGCCGTAGCCGTTGCCGTAGGAGGCACGCGCCTTGGCCATCAGCACCCACTTGTGATCCGCATCGAACGGGAAGTAGTGCGCGTCTTCGGCGTTGAGCTTGAAGTACTGCAGATCCATGCCCGGCACTGTGACCTTGGCGTTGACCCGCTGACGATCACCGGCGGTCGGGAACTGGCCCTTGTTGAGGGTGGAACGGGTCCAGCCAGCGGTGACGTCGACGGTGTTGAACACCATGCGGTTGTCGCCATCCTTGTTCTTGCTGTACACCTTCCAGAACTCATCCACCTGCAGATAGGGGTTGGGTTGGGACAGTTTGTTGTTTTCGACCCCGAGGCTGAAGTCGAGACGGTTGTTCTCGTTGACCGGGAAACCACTGGAGAGGCGGAAGCCGATGGTGGTGTTCTCGTAGTCCACGATGTTGGCGTCGGCCGCACTGAACTGGTTGTAGTAGAGACGACCGCCCAGGCTGACCCCGTCCACGGTGAAGTAGGGATCGTTGTAGCTGAGATCGACGCTCTTGGAGTACTTGTTGGTACTGGCTGAGATGCCGATCTTCTTGCCGGTCCCCATGAAGTTGTCCTGCTGCAGGCCCGCCTGCAGGCTCAGGCCCGACTCGGTACCGTAGCCGACACCGGCGTTGATGGAGCCGGCCGGCTGCTCCTTGACCTTGAAGTCCAGATCGACCTGGTCATCGCTACCCGGCACCCGCTTGGTGTCCACTTCGGCGCTCTCGAAGAAGCCGAGGCGGTTGAGACGGGTCTTGGACTGCTCGACGCTGTCGGAGGAGAGCCAGGTGCCCTCCATCTGACGCATCTCGCGGCGCAGCACTTCGTCCTTGGTGGTGACGTTGCCGCTGAAGTTGATGTTGCGCACGTAGACGCGCGGGCCCGGCTCGATGTTGACGATGAGCTCCACTTCCTTGGTCTGGTCGTTGACCTGCGGGAAGGTGACCACTTTCGGGTAGGCGTAGCCGTAGCGACCGAGGAACTTGGAGAGCACCTCTTCGGTATGGGTCACCTGGCTGGCGGAGTAGATGCTGCCGGTCTCGATGGGGATGAGCCCCTTCATCTCGCCGCCGCGGTCGATCAGATCGCCCTTGAGCTGGATGCCGGAAACCTTGTACTGATCCCCTTCCTTGACGTTGAGGGTGACGTAAACCCCCTTCTTGTCCGGGGTCATGGAGACCTGGGTGGACTCCTGCTGGAAGCGGATGTAGCCGCGGTCCATGTAGTAGGAGCGCAGGGTTTCGATGTCGCCGGCCAGTTTCTGCTTCTGGTAGCGCTGGTCGCCGGTGAAGTTCCACCAGGGCACGTCATCCTTGAGGGAGAGCTGGGCCAGCAGCTTCTCTTCCGGGAAGACGTTGTTGCCGACGATGTTGATCTGCTGGATCTTGGCCGCTTCCCCTTCCACGAAGGTGAACTTGAGGTCGACCCGGTTGCGCGGCAGCGGGGTGACGATGGCCTTGACCTTGGCGGAGTACTTGCCCACGCCGTAGTAGAAATCTTCCAGCCCCTTCTCGAGGGAGCTCAG
Organism: Aeromonas sp. S15(2024); assembly: GCF_041402265.1. NCBI lineage: Bacteria > Pseudomonadati > Pseudomonadota > Gammaproteobacteria > Aeromonadales > Aeromonadaceae > Aeromonas > Aeromonas sp. S15(2024). The sequence continues at coordinate 658,379 of NZ_JBGLQY010000002.1, forward strand.
CACAGTGCGATCGAGGGGATCACCCACCCGGATGCCGGAGGACTCCAGGCTCTGGGTAAGTTGCTCCTCCTTGATGTCCTTGTTGCCGGAGAATTCGATGCTGGAGATGGTCGGCCGCTCCTTGACCATCACCTGCAGTACCTGGCCGTCGCGGTAGACCTTGACGTCCTCGAAGTTGCCGGAGGCATAGAGCTTCTTGATGGCGTTGGCCAGCGCGACGGAGTCGACGGAATCGCCAACCCGGATCGGCAGGTTCAACAGGGCGGCACCCAGGGTCACCCGCTGCAGACCTTCAACCTGAATATCTTGCACCACAAAAGAGGCAGGGGCCGCCTGGGCCAGGAAACTGGCACCCAGCAGGCAACTCAACACCAATGCTTTTTTAACAGCCATTTTGTTCTTATGTGTCCTTGTTGATGCTCTGGCCTCAGAGGCGAGCGAAATCATTAAACAGCGCAATACCCATCAGTAACATCAGAATGGCGGCGCCAATCCGGAAACCCACTTCCTGAATTTTTTCCGATACCGGCTTGCCGGTGACCGCCTCGATGAGGAAGTAGACCAGATGGCCACCATCCAGCACCGGCAGTGGGAACAGGTTGATGATCCCCAGGTTGACGCTGATCAGCGCCAGAAAGCCGAGGAAATAGACCAGTCCATAGTCGGCACTGCTGCCCGCCCCCTTGGCAATGGAGATGGGGCCGCTCAGGTTGTCCAGCGAAACGATGCCACCGATCAGCTTGCCGATCATGTCGAAGGTCAGGGTGGTCAGGCTCCAGGTCTTCTGGGCGCCCTGCCACAGGGCTTGCAAAGGCCCATACTGTAACAGAATCCGATACTCATCCGGTAATGGAACCAGTTGCGGCGACAGGCCGACGAAACCGACCAGCTGGCCCCGCACCTTCTTGGCATCCGGGGTCAGAGTCAGGGTCAGCTCGCTGCCCGCCCGCTCGACGGTCACCTCAAGCGGCTGCCTGGGCGACTGCTGCACCTGGTGGACAAACTGGGCCCACTCGGTGATCGCCTCATCCCCTACCCGCTTGATGCGATCGCCAGCCTGGAGGCCGGCCTTCTCGCTGGCGCTCGCGGCCACCACCGCATCGACCACCGGCAGCACCTTGCCGCCCAGCGGCACTATCCCGAGGCTCCCGATGGGGGACTCCTTGTCGGGATCAAACTTCCAGCCGGCCAGCTGCAGGGTTTTGTCCACCGCATAGCTGGTGTTGGCCGCCTTGAGCTTGAGCTGGACCGAGTCATCGCCAAGGTGGCTGATGAGGGCATAGGTCACGCTCTCCCAGTCACCTGTCTCCTCGCCGCCGACGCCGACGATCTCCATGCCGGGCTCCACCCCGGCCGCCGCCACGATGGAGGCGGGACGCACCTCGCCCACCACGGGTTTGACGGCGGGGACGCCGATCATGAACATCAGCCAGAGGGCGAACAGGGCAAACACGAAGTTGGCCATGGGGCCGGCTGCGACGATGGCCATCCGCGCCCAGACGCTCTTGTGGTTGAAGGCGTACTGCTCGTCACCGGGCTTGAGTTCGTCGACCCGGCCATCCAGCATCTTGACGTAACCACCAAGGGGGATCAGGGCCAGCACGTACTCGGTGCCATCCTTGCCGAGCCGGCGCCAGATGGCCTTGCCAAAACCGATGGAGAAGCGCTCGACCTTGACGCCGCAGCGGCGGGCCACCCAGAAGTGGCCGAATTCATGCACCGCAACCAGCAGCCCGAGGGCGACGATAAAGGCACCTATGTTCCACAACACACCGCCCATCAGCCCATCACCTCGCATTCATGCATGGTCCTGTCTCCGACATTCAGGGTGAAGGCAGCACAATGCCACGAAATACTTCTCATCAGCTAAGCTCCTCAATCAAATTGTGAGCACGGGCACGGGCCGCCCCATCCAGCGCAATCAAATCATCCAGCGAGCCGACATCCGTGCCGCCCAGGGCGAGCATGGTGGCCTCATTGACTCTGGCAATATCCATAAAACCGATCCGCTCTGCAAGGAAAGCCGCTACGGCCTCCTCGTTGGCGGCATTGAGGGCCGTGGTCGCGGCCTGACCCTGCTGACAGGCATGCATGGCAAGCTGCAGACAGGGATAGCGCTCATAGTCGGGACGGATAAAGCTGAACTCTCCGACACTGAAGAAGTCCAAAGGTTCCACACCGGACTCGACCCGAGCCGGATAGGCCAGGGCGTGGGCGATGGGGGTGCACATGTCCGGGTTGCCGAGCTGAGCCAGCACGGAGCCGTCCTTGTACTGCACCATGGAGTGGATGACCGACTGGGGATGGATCACCACCTGGATCTGCTCGGGCGCCGCGTTGAACAGCCAGCGCGCCTCGATATACTCCAGCCCCTTGTTGATCATGGTGGCGGAGTCAACCGAGATCTTGGCTCCCATGGACCAGTTGGGATGGGCGATGGCCTGGGCCGGGGTGACATGGGCCAGCTCGCCGATGTCGGTGTAGCGGAACGGGCCGCCGGAGCCGGTCAGCAGGATCTTGCTGATCCCCGCCCCCGCCAGGTCGCAAAAGCCCGGCTGGCGCTGGATGGCCTCGGGCAGGCACTGGAAAATGGCGTTGTGTTCGCTGTCGATGGGCAGCAGCTCGGCGCCGTGCTCGCGTACCGCCTCCATGAAGAAGGCTCCGGACATCACCAGCGCCTCCTTGTTGGCCAGCAGGATGCGCTTGCCGGCCCGCACGGCGGCCATGGTGGGCGCGAGGCCGGCGGCACCGACGATGGCCGCCATCACACTGTGGGCATCGGGGTGAGCGGCCACGTCACACAGGGCGGCCGGACCGGACAGCACCCGGGTGGCGCTGCCGTGGGTCTTGAGTTGACCTGCCAGCTCGGCGGCAGCCGCCTCATCCACCATGACGGCGAAACGGGGGGAAAACTCGAGGCAGTCGCGCAGCATGGCATCCACGCTGCGGGCCGCCGTCAGCGCCAGCACCTGCCAGCGCCCAGGATTGTGCCGCAGTACCTTGAGCGTACTCTGACCAATGGAGCCGGAAGCTCCCAGAATCACCAGGTTATGCATCAAAACTCCCGCTGTATGACGAATGGATGGCACCTGCGGCCTGCCGGATCATCGGGCAGTCCATCAGAACTCCTGGCTGAGCAACAGGTAGCTGAGCAGGAATACCGGCAGGGCGGCGGTCAGGCTGTCGATACGGTCGAGAATGCCGCCGTGACCGGGCAGCAGGGTCCCTGAATCCTTGATGCCGGCCTCGCGCTTGAACATGCTCTCGGTCAGGTCACCGAGCACAGAGGCGAGCACCGCCAGCAGGGAGCAGAACAGCACTATGGCCATCTTGGCGGGCACGAAGCCCATGAACCAGGTCACCCCCACCGCCAGCAGGCTGGCGGTAAACAGGCCGCCACACATGCCTTCGATGGTTTTACCCGGGCTCACGGCCGGCGCCAGCTTGTGTTTGCCGAACGCCTTGCCGAAAAAATACGCGCCAGAATCTGCCGCCCAGACCAGTCCCATCACGAACAGCAGGATCCAGGCTCCCATCATGGGGTCGTGATAGAAGTTGTAACCACGGATGGCCACCAGGGACCAGAAGAAGGGCACCAGGGTCACCAGACCGAACAGGGACTTGAGCCAGATGGACTCCTTCCACAGCTTGGCGCTCTGGGGGTAGCGCAGCACCAGCAGCAGCCCCAGCAGCCACCAGCTGACGGCGGTCCAGAGCACGCCCATCACCAGCGGATGCAGGTGGGGAGTCCACAACTGCTCCACCGGCAGCCAGAACAGGCTGGCACCGAGCAGCAGGCAATAGACCAGCGGCAGCCACTGTTGCGGTTTGGCGGAGACAAAGCCGCTCCACTCGCGGCTGGCCAACAGAAATACCAGGGATGCCAACAGGGCAAAGAATTTCAACGGCAGAAAAAAGAGGGCTCCCAACACCAGGGGAACCAGTAGCAATGCGGTAATAATTCGTTGTTTTAGCAAAAGAAGCCTCTCTCTTGGGAGGGGGGTTAGCCGGTCTGTTGCTCGGCGATCAATTCCCGGATCTGTTCACCGGTGCAGCCAAAACGGCGCTCACGGGAGACGAAGGAGGCCACGGCCTCGCTGAACTCGGCTTCGCCGAAGTCGGGCCACAGCACCGGGGTAAAATAGAGCTCGGCATAGGCGAGCTGCCACAGCACGAAGTTGCTGATGCGATGATCGCCACCGGTACGGATCAGCAGATCCACCGGCGGCAGGTCGGCCATGCACATCTCGCGACCAAGCAGGGTTTCATCAATCTGGTCGGCCGACAATTCACCTGCCGCCACAGCCGTGGCCAGCTTGCGGGCCGCCTGGGTGATGTCCCACTGGCCACCGTAATTGGCGGCGATGTTGAGGGTCAGCCCCCTGTTGTTGGCAGTCAGCGCCTCCGCCTTGGCGATTTTGGCCTGCAGCCGTTCGCTGAAGCGGGCGGTATCGCCGATCACCTTGAGCCGAATACCGTTGCTGTGCAGCTTCTGCACCTCGCGGCCCAGCACCGTCATGAACAGCTCCATCAGGGCACTGACCTCCCCTTCCGGACGGCGCCAGTTCTCGCTGGAAAACGCAAACAGGGTGAGCGCATCCAGCTTGGCACGCGCAGCAAAGGTCACCGCCTCGCGAACGGACTTCACGCCAGCCTTGTGGCCATAGACCCGCATCTTGCCACGGTTCTGGGCCCAGCGTCCGTTGCCATCCATGATGATGGCCACGTGACGAGGCAGGGACGAATTGGCACAATCACCTACGGCTGCCAAAAGCGACATTCATTTCTCCCACAAAGACAAAAGCGCCGTGCAGGGGCACTACACGGCGCTCGTAATATACCTGTCAGAGGCTTAGATTTCCATTAGCTCCTTTTCCTTCACGGCCAGCGCATCGTCTACCAGCTTGATGAAGGAATCGGTCAACTTCTGGATCTCTTCCTGGGCACGACGGTCGTCGTCTTCGGAGATCTCTTTGTCTTTGAGCAGGGCCTTCAGATCGGCGTTGGCATCGCGACGGATGTTGCGAACGGCAACCCGGGCACCTTCCGCTTCGGCACGCACGATCTTGGTCAGATCACGACGGCGCTCTTCGGTCAGCGGCGGCAACGGCACGCGCAGGGTCTGGCCGTTGCTGGACGGGTTCAGGCCCAGATCGGAGGTCAGGATGGCCTTTTCCACCGCCTGGATCATGGAGCGATCGAAGATGGAGATGGAGAGGGTGCGGGCATCTTCTGCCACCACGTTGGCCAACTGTTTCAGAGGAGTGGCGGCACCGTAATACTCCACCTGGATGCCGTCGAGCAGGCTCGGGTGAGCACGGCCGGTGCGGATCTTGGACATCTGGGTCTTGAGCGACTCGACACTCTTGCCCATGCGGTCCTTGGCGTCGTTTTTAATCTCGTTGATCACAGTGGTTTTCCTTTTGGCGAACGAGCCGTCTACCGGCCCGTATCTATCTTATTTGCTGGCGTCATGGACAAACGAGCCGGAGCTCACGCTTGTCTCACTTGCTGACATGGTGGATCAGGGTACCTTCCGGCTCACCCATGATCACCCGACGCAGCGCACCCGGCTTGTTCATGTTGAACACGCGGATCGGCAGATCGTGGTCGCGGGCCAGAGTAAAAGCAGCAAGATCCATCACTTTGAGTTCTTTTTCAAGAACTTCATCATAACTCAGTTCATGGTACAGCACGGCATCCGGGTTCTTGACCGGATCATCCGTGAACACGCCATCCACCTTGGTGGCCTTGAGCACGACGTCAGCTTCGATCTCGATCCCGCGCAGACAGGCCGCAGAATCGGTAGTAAAGAAGGGGTTTCCGGTACCGGCGGAGAAGATCACCACCTTGCCGGCGCGCAGCTGGCTGATGGCTTCAGCCCAGACATAGGAGTCACAGATGCCTTGCAGGGAGATGGCAGACATCAGACGGGCATTCACATAAGCACGATGCAGGGCATCACGCATGGCCAGACCGTTCATCACGGTTGCCAGCATACCCATGTGGTCGCCCACCACGCGGTTCATGCCCGCCTTGGCAAGACCGGCACCACGGAACAGGTTGCCGCCACCGATGACCAGACCGACCTGAACACCCAGCTCAACCAGTTCTTTGATCTCTTGGGCCATCCGATCCAGCACCGCCGGATCAATGCCAAAACCCTCGGATCCTTGCAGGGCTTCACCACTCAACTTCAGAAGAACACGTCTGTATGCAGGCTTGGGATTGGTACTCATGTCACTGATTCCTGGTCATATAAAGACCGCGACATAAGTCGCGGTCTGGGGAAACGGAAAAACCGGTTCGATTAGGCCTTTTGAGCGGCCGCGATTTGAGCTGCTACTTCTGCAGCGAAATCGGTCTCTTGCTTCTCGATGCCTTCGCCCACTTCGAAACGGGTGAAGGAAACAACGTCAGCGCCTTCTTTCTTCAGCAGCTCGGCAACGGTCATGGAAGGATCCTTCACGAACGGCTGACCAGTCAGGGAAACCTCACCGGTGAACTTCTTCATGCGGCCTTCAACCATCTTCTCGGCGATCTCTTTCGGCTTGCCGGAGTTGATGGCGATGTCGATCTGGATTTCGCGCTCTTTGGCAACGACGTCGGCAGACACATCTTCCGGCTTGACGAATTGCGGGCTGTTGGCAGCAACGTGCATGGCCAGATCTTTGGCCAGCTCGTCGGTACCGCCGACCAGCTTGGTGATAACACCGATGCGGGAACCGTGAACGTAGGTGCCCAGGTTGTCACCTTCAACCAGCATCACGCGACGCAGGTTCATGTTCTCACCGATCTTGGCGATCAGGTTGGTGATGGTCAGCTCGACGGACTCGCCGTTGCCGAAGTCGGCGGCTTTCAGCGCGTCAACGTCAGCAATCTTCTGGGTAGCGGCGATCTCAACGATTTTCTGACCCATGGCCAGGAAGCCGGCATCCTTGGAAACGAAGTCAGTCTCGCAGTTCAGCTCGATCATGACGGCAACGTTGCCTTCGGTACGGGCGAAGATCACACCTTCAGCGGCGATACGGCCAGCTTTCTTGGCGGCTTTGGCCTGACCGGATTTGCGCATGTTTTCGATAGCCAGTTCGATATCACCGTTGGCTTCTTCCAGTGCTTTTTTGCAATCCATCATGCCAGCGGCGGTGCGCTCGCGCAGTTCTTTTACCAGGGCGGCAGAAATGTTTGCCATGTCCAGTATCCTCGGTCTTGAATTGACAAGAAACAGGGGCCACAAGGGCCCCTGCTAACCAATTACATCAGCTTGGTTAATAAGGGCTTTGCAGTCCTTATCAATTACTCAGCTTCAACGAAGCCATCTTGTTCGGCTTGAACAACGATGTCCTGAGCGCGAGCTTCCAGTACGGTGTCAGCAGCAGCATTCAGGTACAGCTGAACGGCACGGATAGCGTCGTCGTTACCCGGGATGACATAGTCAACGCCGTCCGGGTTGGAGTTGGTATCAACGATGGAAACTACCGGGATACCCAGGTTGTTGGCTTCTTTGATAGCGATGTGCTCGTGGTCGGCATCGACAACGAACAGAACGTCAGGCAGGCCGCCCATGTTCTTGATACCACCCAGGCTCTTCTCCAGCTTTTCCATTTCGCGAGTACGCATCAGCGCCTCTTTCTTGGTCAGCTTGTCGAAGGTACCGTCTTGGCTCTGGGTTTCCAGATCTTTCAGGCGCTTGATGGACTGACGAACGGTTTTCCAGTTGGTCAGCATGCCGCCCAGCCAGCGGTGGTTAACATAGAACTGGTCGCAACGCTCAGCGGCTTCTTTTACGGCTTCAGACGCGGCACGCTTGGTACCTACGAACAGTACCTTGCCCTTCTTGGCAGCTACGGAGCTGATGAAGTTCATGGCATCGTCAAACATCGGAACGGTTTTTTCCAGGTTGATGATGTGAACCTTGCTGCGGGCACCGAAGATGTAGGATTTCATTTTCGGGTTCCAGTAACGAGTCTGGTGACCGAAGTGAACGCCGGCTTGCAGCATGTCGCGCATAGAAACTTTAGCCATTTTATACCTCTGTATTGGGGTTAGGCCTCCACACATCCCATATAACCGACCCGTTAAGGCACCCCGGCATATGTGTCGATGTGTGTGTGTTGTTTAAGTAAGGGTGATGGTACGGGGAGACAAGTTCCCCATTCCGGCGCGCTTTATACCATAACTTTGGTCAGGACACCACCAGCCGTACCGCTAAAAATGGATCCCTGCCGAGCAGGTTGCGGCACCGATTTGACGCTGTGATGACAATCACACTGGAAGTAAACGGGGGTTGGGGATAAAATTTTGGCCTGATTGCAAACGCATCTATTTTTCATTACCTGATTGCCGGACATCACAGGGTGCGCGGTCAGGTCCCAAGAGAGATCCCATGTCCATTAAAATCAAGACACCGGAAGAGATTGAAAAGATGCGCGTTGCCGGCCAGCTGGCCGCCGATGTGCTGGTCATGATCGCCCCCCACGTCAAGGCGGGCGTCACCACCGACGAACTGAACACCATCTGCCACAACTACATGGTCGACGTGCAGCAGGCCATCCCTGCCCCGCTCAACTATCACGGCTTCCCCAAGTCCATCTGCACCTCGGTGAACGATGTGATCTGCCACGGCATTCCGAACCACAAGAAGCTGCGCGAGGGTGACATCATCAACCTCGACATCACCGTCATCAAGGATGGCTACCACGGTGATACCTCCGCCATGTTCATCGTGGGCGAGACCACCCCGCTGCGCCGCCAGCTCTGCAAGGTGGCTCAGGAGAGCCTCTACGCCGCCATCAAGCAGGTGCGCCCCGGCATGTGCATCACCGAGATCGGCGCCGTGATCCAGCCCATCGTCGAGAAGGCCGGTTTCTCCGTGGTACGTGACTACTGTGGTCACGGCATCGGGGCCGAGTTCCACGAAGAGCCGCAGATCCTGCACTACCGCAACGGCGGCAAGCTGGAGCTCAAACCTGGCATGTGCTTCACCATCGAGCCCATGGTCAACAGCAAGAAGTACCACTGCAAGGTCAACCCGAAGGATGGCTGGACCGTGACCACCAAGGATGGCGGCGACTCCGCCCAGTGGGAGCACACCCTGCTGGTGACCGAGGATGGCTGCGAGGTGCTGACCCTGCGCCCGGACGACACTATCGACCGTCTCATCAAACACGGTTAACATCAAACCCCGGCCCCTCGCCGGGGTTTTGTTTTTATCAGCCGCAGGCCCCGCACTTCGGCCTGCGACAAGAGTGTGAGACGCCATGGACGCCAGCCTGCTTTCCCCCCATCTGCTGCCCGACGATCAGCTCACCCGCGAGAACTGCAAGGAGTACCTGAGCCGTTTTCTCGGCTGGCTGCACGCCCGCTTCGACGCCGGTGACAACATCATCGAACTGGTGGCCACCCGCTCCGAATACATGGACCAGCTGCTGACCCGGCTGTGGCAGAAATTCGGCTTCGACAAGACGGAGCTCACCCTGATCGCGGTGGGAGGCTATGGCCGCGGCGAGCTGCACCCCCACTCCGACATAGACCTGCTGATCCTCTACGAAGGGGACGAGCTGGACGAGGTGCTGGGGCTGCGCATCGGCGAGTTCATCACCCTGTTGTGGGATCTCAAGCTGGAGGTGGGCCAGGCGGTGCGCAACGTGCGCGAGTGCATCGAGCAGGGACGCGGCGACATCACGGTCGCCACCAACCTCATCGAGGCGCGCTACATCACCGGCCGCGAGGCGGGCTTCCAGCAGCTCAAGGAGGCTACCGGCCCCCAGCACTTCTGGCCGAGCGAGCAGTTCTTCAAGGCCAAGCGCGAAGAGCAGGCCCAACGCCATCAGCAGTTTCTCGGTACAGCCTACAAGCTCGAACCGGATCTCAAGTGCAATCCGGGGGGGCTGCGCGACATCCAGACCCTGGCCTGGGTGGCTCGCCGCCACTTCGGCGCCACCACCCTGTTCGAGATGACCAGCCACGGTTTTCTCAACCGGGCCGAGTATCGCGAGCTGCTCGACTGCCAGAATTTCCTCTGGAAGGTGCGCTTCGCCCTGCACATGGCCATCAACAAGGGCGACAACCGGCTGCTGTTCGATCGCCAGCGCACCGTGGCCCAGATGCTGGGTTTCGAGGGGGAAGGCAACGCCCCGGTCGAGCAGATGATGAAACGTTTCTATCAAACGGTGCGACGGGTCTCCGAGCTCAACGAGATGCTGCTGCAGCTGTTTGACGAGGCGATCCTCGGCAACACAGCCATGGACGTGCGCCGCCTCTCCGACGAGTTCCAGCTGCGCGGGCGCCTCATCGATGCGGTGGATAGCGAGCTGTTCGGCCGCGATCCCGCCGCCATCCTGCGCCTCTTCTACCAGATTGCCCAGCACCCGGAGATTGCCGGCATCCACTCCGCCACCTTGCGCCAGCTGCGCGAGGCGCGTCGCAAGCTCAACTGCTGGCTGCAGGACCTGCCCGAGTGCCGCCGCCTGTTCATGGCGCTGCTGCGCCACCCCAACGGCATCGGCCAACCACTCAGCCTGATGCACAAATACGGCATCCTGGCCGCCTACCTGCCGCAGTGGAACCTTATCGTCGGCCAGATGCAGTTCGACATGTTCCACGCCTACACGGTGGACGAACACACCCACCGGCTGCTCAAGAACATCCACCAGTTTCCCAACCCGGCCAGCCGCCAGACCCACCCGCTCTGCCACGAGGTCTTCACCCGGCTGCGCAAGCCGGAGCTGCTCAGCATCGCCGCCCTCTTTCACGACATCGCCAAGGGGCGACGTGGCGATCACTCCGAGCTCGGCGCCGTCGATGCGCTGGAGTTCTGCCAGCTGCACGGCCTGGATCGCTACGAGAGCCGGCTGGTCGCCTGGCTGGTGCGCCACCATCTGCTGATGTCGGTCACCGCCCAACGCCGCGACATCTACGACCCGGACGTGGTTACCGACTTTGCCCAGAAGGTGCGCGACGAGCAGCACCTCGACCTGCTCTACTGCCTGACAGTGGCCGATATCTGCGCCACCAACGACACCCTGTGGAACGACTGGAAGGGCACCCTGCTGCGCGAGCTCTACTTCGCCACCCAGAAAGCCCTGCGCCAGGGGCTGGAAAACCCGCCTGACATGCGCCTGCGGATCCGTGAAAACCAGCGCCAGGCCAAGCAGTTCCTGGCCCAGCGCGACGTGCCGGAAGAGGCCATCAACCAGCTCTGGAGCGATTTCAAGGCCGATTATTTCCTGCGCCACACCCCGGAACAGATCGCCTGGCACTGCCGCAAGATCATCGAGCACGGCGACAACCCGGCGCCGCTGGTGATCATCGGCAAGCACCCGACCCGCGGCGGCAGCGAGGTGTTCATCTACTGTCGTGACACCCCGAATCTGTTCGCCACCGTGGCCTCGGCGCTGGATCAGAAGAACCTCAACATCCACGACGCCCAGATCATGAATTCGCGCAGCGACTACGTGCTCGATACCTTCGTGGTGCTCGAGCCCAACGGCGAGCCCATCAGCCCCAACCGCACCGCCACCATCAAGAAAGCACTGGAGAAGGCGCTGCAGGAGCCGGGCAAGCTGGTGCTGCGCAGCAAACCGCTGTCGCGCCGCCACCGCCAGTTCAGCGTGCCGACCCGGGTGGTGTTTCTGCCCCACAAGGGGGAAAACCGCCACACCCTGCTGGAGCTGACCGCGCTCGACACCCCGGGCCTGCTGGCCCGCATCGGCGCCGTGTTCCAGCAGTGCGGCCTGTCGCTGCACGCCGCCAAGATCACCACCATCGGCGAGCGGGTGGAGGACTTCTTCAGCCTCACCACCCTGGCTGGAGAACCCCTGACCCAGACCGAGCAGCAAGCGCTGGAGGAGCGGCTGGTCAATCAGCTCAACCCTGTGGAGAGTGCTGAAGGGTAGGCCCATGACACCCCGGACCGGCCTCACAAGACCCCGTTTATCAACCTGATTTTTCAGTCAGAACAAGTGGTTGGGCCACTCGAGTACAATAAATCGCCGTTCTTGTGAAGAAATCGGCCCGGGCCCTTAAAAACAGTTGGAAAAGTGTGATACAACAAACGGAATTTTTTAAAGGAAACCTGTCATGACCGAGTTGCAACAGATCATCGAAGCGGCCTTCGAGCGCCGTGATTCCATCACTCCCGGCTCCGTCGATGCCGCCACCAAGGCCGCCATCCTGCAAGCCATCGACCTGCTGGATTCCGGCAAGGCCCGCGTCGCCGAGAAGATTGCCGGCGAGTGGGTGGTGCACCAGTGGTTGAAGAAGGCGGTGCTGCTCTACTTCCGCATCAATGACAACGGCATCATCAAGGGCGACGATGCCCAGTACTACGACAAGGTTCCCCTCAAGTTCTCCGGCTACAGCGCCGAGCAGTTCAAGGCCGCCGGTGTGCGCGTCGTGCCCCCTGCCACCGCCCGCAAAGGCTCCTTCATCGCGCCCAATACCGTGCTGATGCCCTCCTACGTCAACATCGGCGCCTTCGTCGATGAAGGCACCATGGTCGACACCTGGGCCACCGTGGGCTCCTGCGCCCAGATCGGCAAGAACGTTCACCTCTCTGGCGGCGTCGGCATCGGCGGCGTACTGGAGCCGCTGCAGGCCAACCCGACCATCATCGAGGACAACTGCTTCATCGGTGCCCGCTCCGAAGTGGTGGAAGGGGTGATCGTCGAGGAAGGCTCCGTCATCTCCATGGGCGTCTTCATCGGCCAGTCCACTCGCATCTATGACCGTGAAACCGGCGAGATCCACTACGGCCGCGTCCCGGCTGGCTCCGTGGTCGTCTCCGGCTCCCTGCCCTCCAAGTGCGGCAAGTACAGCCTCTACGCCGCCGTCATCGTCAAGAAGGTGGATGCCAAGACCCGCGCCAAGGTCGGCATCAACGCTCTGCTGCGTTCCATCGACGAGTAAGCGGTTTTGCTGTGATTTAAAAGGGCGCCTGATGGCGCCCTTTTGATTTTGGCGCCCCTGTCACAGGCAAGCCACACCGGCTCGGTTAAGATAGACGTGACAGGATCGTTTCAAACCGAGGAAGCCTGATGTACGAGAATCTGAAGAGCCTGGGGATCCAGGATCCCGCCTCCGTCGACAGCTATACCCTGCGCCAGGAGGCCAACCACGACATCCTCAAGATCTACTTCAAGAAGCAGAAGGGCGAGTTTTTCGCCAAGAGCGTCAAGTTCAAATACCCGCGCCAGCGCAAGACCATGCTGGTCGATTCGGGCACCCATGAGTACAAGGATGTCACCGAGATCAACGCCAATCTGAAATACGTGGTGGACGAGCTCGACAACCTGACCCAGGGCGTGCACGTGCAGGCCGACCCGGACATCAAGCAGAAGATCTTGCGCGACCTGCGTCACCTGGAAAAAGTGGTGCAGAACAAGATCAGCGAAATCGAGCGGGATCTGGAAAAGCTCTAAACCGGTCTGATGCAGCAAAGGCGCCCACGGGCGCCTTTTTCATTGGGTCACATCAGGCAGGCGTCATCAGGCCAGCCCCGCACATGCCCCGCCGCCCAAACGCGGCCCAGCAAAAAGGGAGGCTTGCGCCTCCCTTTTCGGAACTCGGAATGAAAGCAGGGATTAGTTGCTCTTCATCCAGATGTCCATGTCGGTTTTCAGGTTGTCGGACTTGGTACCGAAGATGGCTTGTACGCCAGAACCTGCAACCACCACACCGGCGGCGCCCAGTTTCTTCAGACCAGCCTGGTCAACCTTGGCCACATCCTTCACGCCGACACGCAGACGGGTGATGCAAGCGTCCAGAGAAGCGATGTTCTCCTTGCCACCGAAGGCAGTGACCAGTGCGGCAGACATCTCGTCCTTGCTCTGACCAACGCTCTCTTCAGCAGTTTCGTCTTCACGACCCGGGGTCTTCAGGTTCATGGCACGGATGACCACGGTGAAGACCACGTAGTAGATGACGGCATAAACCAGACCCAGACCCACCAGCAGCAGCACGTGATCGGCACGCGGGGATTGCACCACGAAGTCGATGAAGCCGTTGGAGAAGGTGTGGCCATGTACCACGCCCAGGGAGTTGGTCAGCACGTAGGCCAGACCGGCCAGCACGGCGTGGATGGCGTACAGTACCGGCGCGATGAACAGGAAGGAGAATTCGATCGGCTCGGTGATACCGGTCAGGAAAGAGGTCAGGGCGGCAGAGGCCATGATACCTACGATCTTGGCACGGTTTTCCGGCTTGGCGGAGTGCGCGATGGCAAACGCGGCGGCAGGCAGACCGAACATCTTGAACAGGTAGCCACCAGCCAGCTGACCGAAGCCGTTGCCGGCAGCGCGGGAGGCGTCGTCAGCAGTCAGGAAGCAGGTCATGATGCCGTGTACGGTTTCGCCAGCGGCGTTGACACAGGTACCAGCCTGATAGAAGAACGGCACGTTCCAGATGTGGTGCAGACCGAACGGGATCAGGGAGCGCTCAACCACGCCGTAGATACCGAAGGCCAGTACCGGGTTCTGGTTGGCAGCCCAGTCGGAGAAGGCACCGATGGCGGCACCTACCGGCGGCCAAATCACGGACAGGATCACGCCCAGACCGATAGAGACGAAACCGGTGATGATCGGCACGGCACGCTTGCCGGCGAAGAAGCCCAGGTACTCGGGCAACTGGATCTTGTAGAAGCGGTTGAACGCCCAGGCGGCCACGCCACCGGCGAGGATACCACCCAGTACGCCGGTCTCGATGGTCTCGACGCCCATCACGGGGGCCATCACCTTCAGGGTGGCGCTCATGATGCCGTAGCCAACGATGGCGGACAGGCCGGATACGCCGTCGTTATTGGTAAAGCCGAGTGCCACGCCCACTGCGAACAGCAGGGCCATCTGACCGAATACGGAACCACCGGCCTGCTCCATCAGCTGGGAGACAATTTCCGGCAACCAGCTGAAGTGGGCAGCACCCACCCCCAGCAGAATACCTGCAACGGGCAAGACCGATACTGGCAGCATCAGCGCCTTACCGACCTTTTGCAGATTAGAGAAAGCATTTTTTAACATGTGTGCGCTCCTGAATGGAATGTCTTACCGTAGACGCTTCAGTCCAATTTATAGACGACCAAGAACATCATCTCTCATCGGCATGAATTCGACGCGGGTTTGTTTATTTTGACCAGCTGAATATAACCCAGCAGATCGCAAATATCTTCCATCAGGGGTAAGCGAATAAAAAATTTGGAGGGGAGATCACAAGATAATTTCGGCGGGAATTTTCAGCTAATTACAGCTATATTTCGGCATCTTCATGCTAAACCAGAAATATGAAAAGTGCTGTTTCGCATTGTATTTTAGCCAATCAAAACAATACACCATGAAACGCAATGTAACTTAATGTAACCATTTGCTGTTTTTTCTATTTTAGTCTACCGATTAAAAAGGCCTCCAACAAGGGAGGCCTCAAATAAATATTATCTTTTAAAGACCGGACGATATTCAGCCTTTCTGGGAACGCTTGACCGCATCCACAAAGACCGATTTCGCCTTGGTCGAACCTGCCCGTTCCGCTTCGCTGACCAGTCTCATCGCCTTGTCGATGTCACCGGCTTTCACCGCTTTCTCGATCTGGGATTGATAGAAGGCCTCGGTTTCGCTCAGCATGGGGGCACTGCTCTTGACTGCACCGGCGGTCGCCAGGGGCACGACAAGCTTGTTTGGTGCCGTGTTGACTACCGGGGTGTTGGCATCAATCACATCCTGATAGACGGGCTTGTAGTAGTTGCTCTCGGTTTTGACGCCACTCAAGTCCTCCACAGAGAGGCTGACCACGCCCCAGGGGGAGTGCGGAATGACGGGGTCTTTTTCACCATAATCAACCACCCCCAGTGACTTGGTCATCAGCTTGGAAGGGCTCAGAATGGTGGTTGTTTTGTCCAGACCACTCTGGTCTGTGTAGATCACCATGTAACTTTCGTTGTTGGGGTTACCGACATAGGAGCGATCCACGGTAAACACGGCTTCCATGCGATCCCCCTGCAGCATGCGTGCAGGCTCGTACTTGAACACGTCGCTGCCCAACTTGCGGGTCACATTGAATTTGGAATCAAGCATCAAGACGGTCGGGTTGAACAGCGATTTGTCGATCAAGCCATCAACCGTGATGCGCAGGTCACCGGAGTTGACCGGCAAGCGGAAGGCTGCGAAGTGGCTTTTCCCTTCGCTGAAAGCGTAAACGGGGGAGCTGCCATCAATGGGGATAAGCTTGGTTGCGCCCGGTTGTATGTCCTGAAACGGCAGACTGGAGACATCGCGACAGCAGCTGCTAACCGTAGCCAATTGGCTCATCGCAACGTCGCGATTTCCCATGATGGACTTGAACTCCTGAGTCGGCGCCACCGTCGTTTCCAACGTGGCGCACCCACCCAGCACAACAGAACAGAATACAGTCAAGGCTAATCTGGAATATCTCATCGCGTGACCCTAAGAAACGTATTGTAAAAAAGAGCCCCCGTCATGCGGGGGCACTTGCAGTCATGACGTCAACAGATTACCACCAAGCTTCTGCTTGAACACCGAAGTTCCAAGTGTCGTCTTGTTTAACACCATTGCTATCAGCACGGAACGCCCCATCTTGCTGCACATAAGATGCGAACACACGGATCTCCGGACGAGCCCAGAAACTGGAGCCTGCAGACCAAGCTTGTGCAAGAGTAAATTTGCTACCATCAGTGGACGTTTCTGCCGCACCTTTTTGGGTTTCATGATCCTTGAAGTAACCCACCTCAGCGATGGTCTTCATAACATCATTCCATTTGTACATAGGACGGACAACAACAGAGAAAGTATCCTTGTCATCATACTGGGTTCCCCACTCTGTGAAGTCACTTGCCTGCGCATAAATCAGTTGATGACCGAATTCAACCTTGTCACCAATCGGCAGTACACCCCAGTTTATCAAACGGAAACCATCACCACTGCTGGAGTTAGATTGCAGGCCACTACCAGAGCCGGAGCCATAGCTCACACCTTGAGCAGCCAAGCCATCTATAAAGTACTGAACAACAGTCTTGTTGAAGCCACCCAGCATGGATTGGGTAAGTTCAGCAGTCAACATATGACCATCATTAATATTTGGATTCAGCTTATCCTGTTCATCGGTCGGGTTTGCCATGGCAAAATCATAACCAACTTCCAACGATGCATCAGCCCAAAGCGGAATACCAGCATAACGAATATCAAACACATTGGTATCGATTGTGTCTTTGGTGCCAGTCACGGCTTCCCATGGGTCATTACGGGTAACCGCCAGAGCAAGTTTACCAGGGCCAACTTCAATGTTTTCTACACCAGCACCGGCCCCGGACACATCCCAATAGTAGGTATCAGAAATGTGGATATCATGACGCTGATAGAAACGCTTACCTGCCCATACGGTTTCATTGCCACCAAACAGATTTTTGGCCTGAACGTTGAACTGACGAAGTGCAAACTCAGCATTATCACCATTAGTGCTTTCCCAGTCACGACTCTGGAAATTGCTCTTCATAGTGAACATTGAATCAACATAGAAGGTCTGGTTGTTTTTATTGTACACCTCTTGGCCCAACTGCACTTCACCATATGTGTCGTTTTCATTACCTAAACGACCTACACGGTGCTTCTGCTGATCACCCAACACCTGCATGTCACCGTTATCGGAAACACCGACACCGGAACGCATGTAGCCGTGGAAATCAACGGCGAAGGCGGCTTGGGAAGCCAGGGCTGCGGTTACTGCTGCAGCGATCGGGAGCCACTTTGCTTTCATTTTCATTTTCCTTATTCCCGCTGTGAGGAGTGTGATCCTGAATATCCAAGTTCTTATCACCGTAAAAACGTTTGGGTGATAACCGAGGCCGATTATAGGTAGCCAATTTCGGGACAAACATGAGCTGATTCACAAAATGGCGACAAATCGCCCAGCATTGGTCGCAGAGGGTTTTATGGGATGGATAACTGTAAATCTATGCAATAACTCACTATTTACTATGGTTGAAATGCAAAAAGATCCACCATGAAACCGCTACCAGCAATTAATTCGCTTCGAGGATTAAGTGATAAATATTCAAATTGATGACAAAAACATGACTGAAATCGCTTTCAATGGGGAACTTTTAAATTTGCGGCATGTCAGCTGGCGCCGAAATAAATCACTGAGCAAACAAGGAACGGCTTGAAAAATAACCGGAGAAATAGCGGGCAAATATGGCCAGTTGAGACTGGCCTGCCCCACAAAATAAATATCCGCGCCAGACGGACTGAACGGGGATCTATAAGTGATGAAAAAGAGTGGTCGCTAGAGTTTATTTAGCCAGTCATTGAGCCAGGCCAGCGCCACTTTTTCCGGTTCATCGTCGACGGTGGCATCTATTTCCAGGCGGGGCAGCAGAGGGCTGGCGCCAAGCTCCTGCAGCAGTCCATCGAGGTGGCGACCGGCGCCACAGAAGTGCTCATAGCTGCTGTCCCCCATGGCGATGAGGGCATAACGCCACCCTTTCATGTAGGGGGCCCGATCAGTCAGGGCAGTAGCCAGTGGTTGCAGATTGGGGGGAATGTCGCCCTGGCCGGTGGTGGCGGTGATGACCAGCAAGAATCGACTCGCATCCAGATCTTCCAGCTCGGCCTCCTCAAACACCCGACAGCCGTGCCCCGCCTGTTCCAGCCGCGCCGCCAGCGTCTCGGCCACCAGCATGGCAGCCCCGTACACGGTTCCCACCACTATATCTATCTGCACCATCACGACCCCCTTTGACCAGCATGGATGCCCAGCATGCCACAGCGCGGAGTCAGGCAACACCCCGAACGCTTCAGTAGTCGCTCTCGCTGGCAGGCCAGCCCAGTGCGGCAAACAGCTGCAGTACGTGCGACCCAAGCGGGGCCTGGATGCGCATCGGCACCTTCAGCACCGGATGCTGGAAGCTGAGGGTGCGGGCCACCAGCAGCAGGCGATCGCAACCATAGTGCTCGCGAAAGAAGCGGTTGTGGCGGCCATCGCCGTGGGTGGTGTCACCGACGATGGGGTGGAACAGATGATCGAGGTGACGGCGCAGCTGATGCTTGCGACCCGTCTTGGGGAACAGCCGAACCAGGCTGTAGCGACTGGTAGGGTGTTTCTTGGAAACCGCATGGGGCAACTCGACCTGATGCAGGCGACGAAACGCGGTCACCGCCTCCTGGGCCGGACGATCCGGATCGCTCATGGCATCGGCGATCTTGTCCAGCTGCTCCTTGAGGGGGTAGTCGATCACCCCCTGCTCCGGAGCCCAGCCTCGCACCAGCGCCAGATACTCCTTGTGAACCTGACGGGCGGCAAAGGCCTCGGTCAGGGTACGGGCCACGGCAGGATCGAGGGCAAACAGCAGCACCCCCGAGGTGGGTCTATCCAGCCGATGTACCGGGTAGACGTGACGACCGCCGATGAGATCCCGGGTCATCTGCATGGCAAAACGGGTTTCGGCCTTGTCGAGCCAGCTGCGATGCACCAACAGACCGGAGGGCTTGTTGACTGCCACCAGCCAGTCATCCTGGTAGAGCAGGGTCAGCTTCATCTCGCCGTCGTCTTGAGTGGTGCAAGCATCGGAACTGCCGCCCGTCTGCGTTTTCATCTGATGACCCAGGGTCTGCTCGCTCATCATTGTTCGACCACTTTGCCGGAGAGCAACAGATCGAAGCGGGCGATCAGGCGCAGCAGGGCTTCGACCTCGGCCAGCTCTTCCTTATAGACTTCGCTGGCCATGGGATAGAGAGAGACGCTGCTGGGCAGCGGCGCCTGCAGCAGCACCAACTGCTCCATGCGCGGGATCAGCACGAACTGCAGCCACTGATCGAAGCTCAGGGTATCGACGCAAAACGGCAGCTCGCTGGCCAGAGCCTCTTCCCCCGGATGGGTCGCTTGCCAACGTTCCAGACGTTGCAGTTCGGCGGTCAGTTCGCCCAGCAGGCCGGCTACCAGCAGATATTGATTCATTGCGCTCTCTTCCTCATCACCACGTCCCCGGTTCGCGGTTCAGTCAACAGCGAACCGGGCTTTGCAAAAAAGGGCGCTACTATACACCCTCTCCCCCGCTCTCTGCCATGCCCCCGGCGGCCGGGCAACAGGTAACCCCAACGGCCATCCGTACGGGCCGCAACACGCCTCCCTGCTGGCTATCTTGTGCCAGCGCCTTATAATCGGCCCGCATCACCCTTAGCCGGATCACCTCATGTCCACCATCAATACTCTGACTGACTTTCTGACCCAGGCCGATACCCAGTTTCAGCTGTTCGATATGGGCCGCCAGGTGCGGCCGCTGGCGAGCGACACCTTCGTGCGCATCGAGCAGCAGCAGGAGCCCTACCCCTGGCCCCTGCAGCAGCACGCCTGGCTCGGCGTCCACTTCTTCCAGCCGGCCGAGTCGCGCCACTACCTCTGGTTCCTCAAGTTTGCTCTCGACGAGCGCGGTCTGCTCATCTCGAGCGGCCCCAAGCACTTCATGGATCAGGTGGTGGAGACTCTGGGCTACAAGCTGACCGGCGAGCTCGATGAGGAGAAGGCCCAGCGGCTGGCCGAGAATCCCTACACCTTCCGCCCGGCCGAAGCCAAGATGGCCAGCCTGCACGCCAAGCTGGCCCGCCAGCTGGAGCAGGCCCCGTCCGCCTACTTCGAAGGGCTCTGCCACTACCTGTCCGCCCCCTCCCCCGAAGGGTGGCAGACCCTCGGCGTGCAGGGCTTTGCTGATCTGGCGGAGCGGCTGCAGGATGAACGCAACCTGGCGCTGGTGTGCAAGGCGCTGCCGAAGCTGCCGCAAGAGCCGCTCTATGCTCTCTGCCAGAGCCTGGAGAACGCCCCGCTGCCGCCGGCCGTACAGGGCGCCCTGTTCGAGCGCATCGGCAAGGAGCAGGAGTGCGCCGAGCCCAACGCCGAGACCCTGGCCTACCTGTGTCGGGCGCTGGCCTCCTGCAACGGCAGCAGCATGCGCACCAACAAGCTGCTGACCCTGCTGCAAACCCAGCCGAGCCCGGCCCTGCTGCTGGCCATCGCCGGCCGGCTCTGGCCCGATCTGAAGGATGCCGCCCTGCTCAGCCTGTTCCTGGAGCAGCTGGCCCTGCAGCCGACCCAGTTCTTCAATCAGGTATTTGCCGAACTGGTGACCCTGCCGGCCCTGCGCAATGATATGCTGGCCAGACTACGCGACCCCGAGCGCAGCGACGCCCTGGGCCAGGCCATCGGCCGCCTGTTCGCCTCGGCCTGATGATAGCGGCGCCCCGCCCCCTGGCGGGGCGCCACCCGACACGGACACACCGCAAAAGGAGCCCGCGATGGGTGAAGTGCTCGCCATCTTGCTGCTGACCCTGGGTGCAGGTGCCTTCTGGCACCAGCGGCGCCAGGCCGAACTCGCCTGGCAATACATGCGCCGCTACTGCCAGCATCACGACCTGCAACTGCTGTCGCTGGCACGCAGCCACCGGGCGCTGGCCCACCAGCCGCTGCGCCTGCTCACCTATTACGAGTTCGAATTCTCCAGCGATGGCGAGAGCCACTACCTGGGGCAACTGCGCATGCAGGGGCTGCAGGTGGTCGGCGTTGACCTCCCGCCACATCGGGTACCCAGCCTGTAAATCTCCCGCCACGGGGCGAGCCTATACTGTTCTGGAATGTCTTTTCGGAGAGATGAGATGGAGTTCCTGACCCACGATCTGGCCGCCCTGTTTGCCCAGCTTGGGCTGGCCAACGACGAGCTGAGCCTGCACCGCTTCATTCACGAGCACCGCCTCGACAACCAGACCCTGCTGCCGGAAGCCCCCTTCTGGACCAGTGCCCAGGCCAATTTTCTGCGCGATGCCCTGTGGAACGATTCGGACTGGTCGGAAACCATCGATGAGCTGGACGTACTGCTGCGCCGGCACGATTGACCCGCTTCCCGCTTTTCAGCCCCGCACGCTTTGGTTAAGCTCTGTGCCCCGTCCAGCCCCAATATCCCCATGCCGTGCAGGAGCACTCATGTCAGCCCAAGAGATCATCCGCATCGCCAATGAACTGGCGGCCAAGGGCATCGCCCCCACCACCGCCATGGTCAAGGCCCGCCTCGGCCAGCCCGTTCCCATGGCCGAGCTGCTCAAAGTGTTGAGCCAGTGGAAACAGCAACCCGCAGGCGCCCCGGAAGTCGCCAGCCCGGCGCAGGAAGCCCCCGCTCCCGCCGCCGAGCCCACCCTGCTGCAGCTTGCCGAACGGCTCGAACGTATCGAACGCAAAGTGGATCGGTTGACCGAGCTGCTGCTCCAGCAAGGGAAGCCGTGAGCCATGTACATCCTTGAACTCTGCTTTGAGTGCTATCGCGACACCTCGCTGGGTGAGGCCGAGCGGGCCATCGTCAACTACCTCGACATGCTGCGCTATCAGGGCCAGATCCTCGGTCGGGAGTTTCCCACCAGCATGCACGAGGGCTACTTCGTCAGCCGGGTGGTCTGCCCAGAGCAGGACAGCCTGCACCCCGACAACCAGAGCGAACAGGTCAAGCTGGCGGAGCAGGGCCTGCACCAGGCCGGGCTGCTCGCCCCCAAACTCCACCTGCAGGGGGCGGACCTGCTCTCTGACAGCACCGACCCCTGCGGCCATGATGGCGAGCGCCCCAGCTGGATGCTGCTCTATACCAGCTTCCTGCACACCTGCTCGCCGCTGCGCTGCGGCGATCACTTCGCCCCCATCCCGCTCTATCGGCTGCCGGCCGTCGCCAACGGCGACCACAAGCAGATCATCAAGTGGCAGGAGGATTGGGAGGCGTGCGATCAGCTGCAGATGAACGGCTCCATCGCCGAACATGCGGCGCTGCACGAAATCGGTGAGGTGGGCAGCCGGCTCCAGCGCCGTGGCAGCGATCTCGGCAAGCGGCTGGAAGCCCTGACCGGCATCCCCACCTACTACTACCTCTACCGGGTGGGTGGCCGCAGTGCGGCCGAGGAGAAGGCTCGCCCCTGTCCGGGTTGCGGCGGCGAGTGGGCGCTGGCCGAGCCCTTGCACGAGATCTTCGACTTCAAGTGCGATCCCTGTCGGCTGGTCGCCAACCTCTCCTGGGATTTCAAGGACTGAGCCCGGCGGTGAACCAGACAAAAACGCCTTGCCGGTCGGCAAGGCGTTTTTCATTGTGGCTAACGCCGCTTATTGCGGCAGGGTCTCCAGCCGCTCCAGGAACGCGGGCAGAGAAGGCGCCAGCACCAATCGGCGGCCCGAGTCGAGCCACTCCAGCCACACCTGACCACTCTCGTTGTCGAGCGATACCAGCGTCATCTCGTTGCGGGTGGTGGCAATGAACAGGGAGGGGCTGCGCTTCAACTTGCGCAGCATCAGCAGGTGGCCGATGAGGTTCTCCTTGAGCAGGTCGAGATCCGCCTCGTTCCAGGGCAGCACAAACTCGAGCCGCAACCCCTTGTAGAGGCAGGGCACAGGGCGACTGAACCAGCCACCAAACAGGGCCTGCGCGGCCGGGTGCAGGGTCAGCTCGAGCGCCTCGTTCATCGCCGTGAAATCGGCGGGCTCGGTGCGCCGATGCGGGCGCCAGGCGACCCGGCCTTCCTTGGGTTCATCCAGCTCGCAGGGGGAGCGCCAGTCCGCCTCCCACTCGCACAGGGGCAGCCCTCGCCTCGCCTCGCCGTCGCGCTGCCAGCGCAAAAAAAAGTGTTCCAGGGCAGACAAGACTTGATCCGACATCGAAATTCCCCACAATTGCTGCCAAAGTCCGCTATTGCACCATCAAAGCCATGAGCAGACAAGGTGAAGCGCGGATCGCCAGCCGGCACTCCCCGCCTTGCCACCCCAAGCGGGGCCCATGCCTCTGCCATCGCCCATTCAACGTTCGAGTCACACAGATGAGCAAACAAGATAGATACGCCGGCGCCAGCGCCCTGCAGGGGCTGAGTCTCGGCCAGCAATCGGCCTACATCAGCCAGTACACCCCGGCCCTGCTGCAGCCGGTGCCCCGCAGTCTGAACCGCGACGACCTCGGTCTTGGCGGCGAGCTGCCGTTCCAGGGCTGCGACGTCTGGACCCTGTACGAGCTCTCCTGGCTCAATGCCAAAGGCAAGCCCATGGTCGCCGTCGGCGAGGTCTCGGTGCCTGCCACCAGCGCAAACCTCATCGAATCCAAGTCGTTCAAGCTCTATCTCAACTCCTTCAACCAGACCCGCTGCGACTCGCTGGAAGCGGTGCAGGCCATGCTGGTCAAGGACCTGAGCGCCTGTGCCGGCAGCGATGTGAGCGTCACCCTGTTCCCGCTGGCCCAGGCTCCGCACCACATTGCCGCCCTGCCGGGCGAGTGCATCGACGAGCAGGACATCGCCGTGGACTGTTACGAGTTCGATGCCGACCTGCTGCAAGGCGCGGCCGGCAGCCAGGAGGTGGAGGAGACCCTGCACAGCCACCTGCTCAAATCCAACTGCCTGGTGACCAGCCAGCCGGACTGGGGCTCCGTGGTGATCCACTATCGCGGCCCGCAGCTGGACCGGGAAAAACTGCTGCGCTACCTCATCTCGTTTCGCCAGCACAACGAGTTCCACGAGCAGTGCATCGAGCGGATCTTCACCGATCTCAAGCACTTCTGCGCCCCGAGCCAGCTGACCGTCTACGCCCGCTACACCCGCCGCGGCGGCCTGGACATCAACCCGTTTCGCAGCGACTGGGAAGTAGTGCCGGCCAACCTGCGCCTGATCCGGCAATAATCCGCAGTCACTGCCCCCGCCGCTCTGCGCCGCCAGCGCCCGGATAACGGGGTTGGCGCGCAATCTGTCAGTAAACTCTGGACGCACGGGGCCGGGCTTGGATAACATGCCCTCACTCCCGTGCTGCCCTTAATCCAATGAATCAACTGTTTTTTCTGGCAATGATGATGTCCTCCCTGTCCGCTCCTGATCTGGATCTGGCCAAGGAGCAGTTGTCCATCGATCTGCAACAGGCCCAGACCCTGGTGCTGACCGATCCTGCCAGATGCGTGCAGATCACCTCCGCCTTCCTTGCGCGCACGGCCAATAATCCCAAGCAAATCATCAGCAATCGCCAGGAGTACGGCTACCGTGAGCCGCTGTTGAGCTATGGCACCGCCGCCCAGGCCACCGGCGCCCACCTGCTCAAGGGGGAGTGCCTGCTGCAACTGGGCCAGTTCCAGGCCGCCCAGAAGTCCCTCGATCAGGGCATCGCCATGGCGGCCAAGGAGCAGCAGCTGGAGTTGCAGGCCCACGGCCTCTACCTCAAGATCCGCAGCCAGAACCTGCTGGAACGCTCCCACGGTGCCAGCAGCGGCCTGCTCGGTCAGCTGGAGACCCTGCTCAGCACCCCCAGCCTGAAAGAGAGCCAGCTGCAGGTTTACAGCCGGCTGCTGCGCACCAATGCCAGCATAGAGGCGCACCAGTTCGACGAGGCCAAACGCCAGCTGGCCGAAGCCCGCCGCTGGGCGGATCAGACCAAGAACCCGCTGGCCAGCGCCTGGGTCAGCGCGGTGAGCGGCGATCTCTACCACGCCCTCAAGCAGCCGCAGCTCTCGCTGGGCGACTACATCGACGCCCAGCAGCAGGCCAGGGGCCTGCAGGATCCCCTCTTCCTCGGCCTGCTGTCGAACCAGATAGTGAACCTCTATGAAGAGGAGCAGGAGCCGCAGAAGGCGCTGCAATATGCCAATGAGGCAGCCAACTACTTCCACGCCCTCGGCAATCCCTCCCTGCTGAGCGACGCCCTCATCGTGCTGGCCCGCCTCAACCGGGAGCAGGGCGAGATGAACATGGCGCTGGTCTACTTCTTCAACGCCCTGGACCTGCTGGACGAGGGCAACAACCGCACCCGCATCGCCAACCTCAAGTACGAAATCGGCAAAACCTATCTGGAAACCGGCAACCTGACCCTGGCCCGCAACTACCTCACCGCGGCCCGCCAGTCCCACGAGCTGGGGGATGACAAGGAGCCGCTGATCGACACCCTGCTGCTGCTGGGCGAGCTGCACCTCAAGCAGAAGGAGGCGGGCATCGCCATCCTGCAGCTGGAGAACGCGCTGGCGCTGGCCAACCAGATCGGCGACACCCAGCGCCAGTTCGAGATCTTCCGCCTGCTCTCGGCCGCCTACGAACAGAAGGGCTATCTGCAGCAGGCGCTGGAGAGCTACAAGAATTTCCACCAGCGCAGCGAGCAGGTGCGCCAGCAGCAGGTCGATCTGGAGCAGGAGGCGATCCGCGACAACTACGCCCAGGTGGAGCGTGAACAGCAGATCAAGGAGCTGGAGCAGCAGCTCAGCACCAGCAAGCATCAACAGGATCGCTACCTCTGGTCGAGCGTGATAACCGGCCTGCTGCTGACCCTGTTCATCTACCTCTTCTTCACCCTCTGGCTCAAGTTGCGGGTCGCCCGCCTGCAGGGCAAGCAGCTGGGCGAGGCGCTGCTGCTCGAGCCACGCACCGGGCTGGCCAACTGGCAGCGACTGATGAGCCGCTGGCCACGGGAGATGGCCAAGCGCCAGCAGCGCTCCGAGCGCTGGTATCTGAGCGAGCTGCCCAGCAGCGAGTTCGACGACAAGCTGCACTACCTGCTGTTTCGGGTCCCCTTCCTGGTCAACAGCCTGGAGCAGCACGGCTACCAGGTGAGCCGCGAGATAGAGCAGGCCTTCGGTGCCTACGTCAACGGCCTCACCCCGCAGGATGGCCGCATCTACGATCTGCGCGAGGGTCATCTGCTCTATGTGGTGCCCCAGCGTCATGTGGAGGATCTGCACCGGCTGGCCCGCGAGCTGCTCGCCGCACTGGCCGAGTTTCCTTGCCAGCATCCGCTCGATCGCCACATCAGCCTCGGCATTGTCAGCCACCCCTTCCTGCCCAAGGCGGCCACCGCCCTCGATCATCACGGGCTGTTCGACCTCTGCTATCTGGCGCTGGCAGGAGCCATTCAGCTCAGTGAAAAATCCCAGCAAAGCGTCTGGTTGGAGCTGGCTGCCATCGATTGCCAGCAGGCCGCATTTTTTAATGGGGATGTGTGGCAATGCTGCTTGATGGCAATTGACAAGGGACTGGTAAAAGTAAATTCTTCTCATGAAAAGCAATGGGTTAATTGGCTTCAACTTTCACGGAAGAGAGTGCCGGTTGATCAGTGACGAATAGATATTCAACTGGGTCTGGAACTGGGTTCGACCGCTGTTGCTATCCAACACAACAACGATAATGACAACAGGGCGACCTGAATAATGAATGATATCGCTGCCGTAGCCGGACAACTGGCCAGACTCAGGGAATCCCTTCAGCAAAAACAGCTGGAGCTGGACGGCATTGTCTCCTTCTCCGATACCGAGCGCGCCCGCAGCATCCAGTTCATCGCCAAGCTGATGCAGGCCTGCCGCGGTCACGACCGGGAGCTGGACAACAAGCTCGCCAAGCTCAAGCAGAAACTCGACGGCAACCCGCCGCTCTCCTCCCTCGACGCCGATCTCGCGGTCATCGAGAAGCTGCTGCAGCAGCACGGCAACGCGCTGGAAGAGTCCATCTCCCTGACCAAGTCCGCCATCGAACTCGGCTCCAAGCAACTCAAGGCGATCAAGGGCTTCCCGGAAGATACCCGCAAATCCCTCAAGGAGTTTCTGGCGAGCCCGGATGGCTATGGCATCGGCGATCACCAGAAGAAGGTGATCCGGCTGCTGGAGTTCTACCAGCAGGCCATCAAGATCCAGCTGTTGCCCAGCCAGCCCCTGCTGGCCCAGAGCAGTCAGCCTGAGGCGGTCACCGATCTTGCCGCCCCCGAGCCGGATGCCCCCTTTGACGTCAAGATCCACGCCCACATCGCCGACGAGCTGCAGCGGCTCATCACCGAGCTCGACTTTGCCGGTGCGGTGGGCGAGAGCCTGGCGGACATTCGCCGCCAGTTGCTCAATGGCATCACCCCTCCCCTGCTGGCCGAGATCTGCCTGCAGGTGATCGAGCTCATCATCGAGGGCACCCGCGAGGAACGCAAAGCCTCCCAGGCGTTTCTCAGCACCCTCAACGAGAGCCTCTCGGCCGTCCACTTCAGCTTCACCGAATCCCTCGACGAGGGGCGGGCCCTGCAAAGTGCCACCTTGGATACCCGCAAGGCCATCGACCAGGAGCTCAAAGCCATCGACCATACCCTGGCCAGCCATGACACCCTGGGCGACCTCAAGGAGGCCATCTCCGGCCACATGGGCGCCATCAGCCTGCTGCTGCAGGACAGGGAAGCCATGGCCGCCCGCGAACGCCACCTGCTGACCCGGCTCTCCACCATGGAGGCCAAGCTGCGACTGATGAAGGAGGAGACCGCCGAGTACAAGAAGCGGCTCACCATCCAGAAACACAAGCTGTTCCTCGACAGCCTGACCCAGGTGCACAACCGGGCGGCCCTCGATGAGCGGCTCGAGCTCGAATACAAGCGCTGGCTGCGCTACGGCACCCCGCTGTGCCTGGCCATCATCGACATCGACCACTTCAAGAACATCAACGACAACTACGGCCACATGGCCGGCGACAAGGCGTTGAAGGTAGTGGCCAAGGCGCTGCAAGGGGCCCTGCGCGATACCGACTTCATCGCCCGCTTCGGCGGCGAGGAGTTCGTGGTGTTGCTGCCCAACATCAACCCGGACAAGTATCAGAAACCGCTGGAAACCTTGCGCCAGACCATCAAGAGCATTCCGTTCCGCTTTCGGGATGCCAGGGTCGAGATCACCATCTCCATCGGCGCCACCCTGTTCAGGGAGGGGGACCACACCACGGATGCGTTCGAGCGGGCCGACAAGGCGCTTTACAGCTCCAAGCACTCGGGTCGGGATCAGGTGAATCTGGCCTGACGAGCGCCTAAAAAAGCAGCAAACGCACTTTCCCCCTATTCCCCTGCCCCACCGCTTGCAACTACTATCAAATTCAAGGGATGCCACAGGGCATCCCGTTTTCTCCCCAGGGAAAAGCACAACGATAACAAGCGAGTGAAAGGGGAACATATGATTACGCACATCAATCCAGTCGGCAGCATGGACTTGCTGTCCCAGCTCGAGGTGGACCGCCTCAAGCAAACCGCCTCCAGCGATATCTATCAACTGTTTCGCAACTGCTCGCTGGCGGTACTCAACTCCGGCAGCCATACCGACAGCTCCAAAGAGATACTGGAGCGCTTCAAGTCCTTTGATATTCACGTGATCCGGCGTGAGCGCGGGGTCAAGCTCGAGCTGTTCAACGCCCCCGAGCACGCCTTCGTCGATGGCGAGATCATCCGCGGCATTCAGGAACACCTCTTCTCCGTGCTGCGCGACATCCTCTATGTGTCGACCCAGCTGGAGTCGAACCGGCTGGTCAACCTCACCAGCTCCACCCACATCTCCAACGTGGTGTTCGCCATCCTGCGCAACGCCAAGGCGATCCTGCCCGGCGCCGACCCCAATCTGGTGGTCTGCTGGGGCGGCCACTCCATCAACGAGATCGAGTACCAGTACACCCGTGCGGTGGGCAGCGAGCTGGGGCTGCGCGAGCTCAACATCTGTACCGGCTGTGGCCCGGGTGCCATGGAGGGCCCGATGAAGGGGGCCGCCGTCGGCCACGCCAAGCAGCGGGTGCGCAATGGCCGTTACATCGGCCTCACCGAGCCTTCCATCATCGCCGCCGAGCCGCCCAACCCCATCGTCAACGAGCTGGTGATCCTGCCGGACATCGAGAAGCGGCTGGAGGCCTTCGTGCGTCTCGGCCACGGCATCATCATCTTCCCGGGCGGGGTCGGCACCGCCGAGGAGCTGCTCTACCTGCTCGGCATCATGATGCACCCGGCCAACGAGCGGCAACCCATGCCCATCGTGCTGACCGGACCGAAAGAGAGTGCCGACTACTTCCGCGCCATCGATGACTTCGTCAAGGCGACCCTGGGGGAAGCGGCCACCAGCCTCTACCGCATCATCATCGGCGATGCCCCCGAGGTGGCCCGGGTGATGAAGGAGGCGATGCCGAAGATCCGTGAATACCGCAAATCGGTAGGGGATGCCTACTCCTTCAACTGGTCCCTCAAGATCGAGCCGGAGTTCCAGCTGCCGTTCGAGCCGGATCACGCCAACATGGCCAGCCTGGATCTGCACCGCAACCAGCCGCCCCAGCTGCTGGCGGCCAACCTGCGCCGTGCCTTCTCCGGCATCGTCGCCGGCAACGTCAAGGAAGGGGGCATCCGCGCCATCGAGAAGAAGGGGCCGTTCAAGATCCATGGTGACAAGGAGCTGATGCACCTGATGGACAAGCTGCTGGAGAGCTTCGTCAAACAGCAGCGCATGAAGCTGCCGGGCAGCCAGTATGTACCCTGCTACGAAATCGTGCGCTGACGGGCAGCACAGATGAAACGAGGGGCGCATGGCGCCCCTTTTTTGTTGCGGCCTGCCCTTCGGCCATCAATCCCCCATTGAGCCCGCTGGTTTGTTACAATGGGGCGTTCCGACTGCCAAGAGTGCCCCATGTCAAACCCAAGGCCACACCTGCTCATCATCGATGCCCTCAACCTCATCCGCCGGCTGCACGCGGTGCAGGCTCAGCAGGCGCTGACTCCGGCCCAGGCGTTGATCGCCACCCGTGCCAACCTCATCAATACCTGCCGCAAGCTGCTGGCCAGCAGCGAGCCGACCCACGTCATTGCGGTGTTCGATGGCGAGGTGCACAGCTGGCGCAAGGAGGTCTATCCCGCCTACAAGGAGGGACGAACCCCCATGCCGGCCGAGCTGCGCGAAGGCTTGAACGAGCTGCAGGATGCCTTCTGGGAGTGCGGCGTCGATGCCCTGCTCTCCCAGACCGACGAGGCGGACGATCTCATCGCCACCCTGGCCAGCGGCATTGCCCAGCACGGTGCCAGCGCCACCATCATCTCCACCGACAAGGGCTTCTGCCAGCTCATCTGCCCGCAGATCCGGATCCGCGACTACTTCAACAAGCGCTGGCTGGATGCCGCCTTCGTCGAGCAGCAATACGGTGTAGCCCCGACCCAGCTGGTGGACTTCTGGGCCCTGACCGGCATCGGTGGCTCCAACATCAAGGGGGTGCCCGGCATCGGCCCCAAGACCGCCACCCAGCTGCTGCAACAATACGGCGATCTCGCTGCCATGCTGACCGCCTGCCAGCAGGAGGACGCCGCCAAGCCTTTGCTCAAGCTGCGCCAGCACCAGGATGAGGCCCTTCTGGCCCAGCGACTGGTACGGCTGCAGCGGGACATCCCCCTTGGCTTCAACCTGCGGGAGATCCGTTATCCGCCCGCCCCGGATGCCTGATGACGCTATCTCGCCAAGCATGACCGGACTCACTCTCGCTGTTGACAAAAACAGATAGAATGTAAAGAAACATGGAGGGTTAGGTGGAGAAATGGTATAAAACCGCCGAATCCTCCCCCTCTGTTCCCTAGAAGTGGATACGTCTCATGTCAAAAAGAAAAATTACCGTCATCCCGGGCGACGGCATCGGCCCCAGCATCATCGAATCCGCCATCCAGATCCTGACCCACGCCGGTTGTGACTTCGAATACGAATACGCGGACGCCGGTCTGGTGGCGCTGGAGAAACACGGCGAGCTGCTGCCCCAGGCCACACTCGACCTGATTGAGAAGAACAAGGTCACCCTGAAAGGCCCCCTCACCACCCCGGTCGGCGGCGGTTTCACCTCCATCAACGTCTCCCTGCGCAAGAAGTTCAACCTCTACGCCAACGTGCGTCCCGTGCTCTCCTTCAAGGGCACCAAGAGCCGTTACGACAACATCGACATCATCACGGTGCGTGAAAACACCGAAGGGATGTACTCGGGTGCCGGTCAGAAGCGCAGCGATGACAACCAGAGCGCGGAGGCGATGAGCATCATCACCCGCGAAGGGGCCGAGCGCATCGTCAAGTTCGCCTTCGAGCTGGCCCGTCAGGAAGGACGCAGAAAGGTCACCATCATCCACAAGGCCAACATCCTCAAGTCCACCTCCGGTCTGTTCCTGGAAGTGGCCCGTGAGGTGGCCAGCCGCTACCCGGACATCCAGAGCGAAGAGATGATCGTCGATGCCGCCTGCATGAACCTGGTGATGTACCCGGAGCGCTTCGACGTCATGGTCACCACCAACCTGTTCGGCGACATCCTCTCGGATCTGTGTGCCGGTCTGGTTGGCGGCCTCGGCATGGCGCCGGGCGCCAACATCGGTGATGGCGCCGCCATCTTCGAAGCGGTGCACGGCTCTGCCCCGGACATCGCCGGCAAGAACATCGCCAACCCCACCTCGGTGATCCTCGCCTCCATCCAGATGCTGGAGTATCTGGGCATGCAGGACAAGGCCGAGCGCATTCGCGAAGCGGTGCGCGCCACCATCGAATCCGGCGACCGGGTGACCCGGGATCTGGGGGGCAACGCCTCCACCAGCGAGTTCACCCAATCCATCATAGATCGTTTGTAATTGGTGCCAACTTGTTGATTTAAAAAGGGAGCTTCGGCTCCCTTTGTTTTATCTCACCGCGCGCTCCCCCCTTTGTCGATTGGCTACTATGTTCAATAGATAAGGGATAAGGAGATCCATTATGCGCGCTATCGTTACCCTGTTGCTCATCAGCAGCAATGCCATGGCAATAGACAGACCGGTTGAGAATGCCTGGCCCCAGCTGCCGCCATCCACCCAGCCGGCCAGCCAGGTCTGGCAATCCACCCTGGATACCAATGACCTGCTCAAGGCTCCCAAACCCCTCTCCTTCGGGATGGATGTCGTCACCGACAGCAATGGCAACAGTCAGGTCACTCCCTATCAGAAGCTCAACCTGACCGCCGAGAAGAGCGTCAGCCTCTCCTTCGAGCAGCACAAGCCCAGGATCAAGTTCAAGACCGCCGGCATGAACACCTCTCTCAAGCTGCGCAGCAACGGCGTCAAGCTGGAGTTCAGCCCGACCGATCGCACCATACCGCTCGACATCGAGCTCAAGCTTACCGATGGCGAATCCTCGCTGCGTTTTGACTATCGCTTCTGAACGCAAGCCGAATAAAAAGGCCGACAACCTCGAGGTTGTCGGCCTTTTTGTCAGCCTATGTCAGCCAGTCCTCACTCCTGGGGGGAGAGCTTGGAGACCCAGTACTTGTTGAAAACGTGCACCGTGATCTCTTCGCGATCGTGGTAGAGCTGCTTGGCCTGAATGATGAAGCCGCCGTCGATCTCCGCCAGCAGTTCACGCAGCACCTGGATGTTGTGCACCGCCTCGGCGTAGCGCTTCTTCATCGGCAGCTTGAGGTTGAACATGGCTTCTTGGCAATCGCCCTCGCGGAACCAGTCGGCGATCATGTGGGTCACCCGTGCCGGCTTGTCGACCATGTCACACACCAGCCAGTAGATGTTCTTCTTGCTGGGACGCCAGACAAAGCCGTCATCGCGGATGTGCTTGACCTGGCCGGTATCCATCAGGGACTGCGCCATCATGCCGTTGTCCACCGCGGTCACCATCATGTCGCGACGCACCAGCTGATAGGTCCAGCCGCCCGGGCAGGCACCGAGATCCACCGCCTTCATGCCTGAGCGCAGCCGCACGTCCCACTCTTCCCGCGGTACGAACACGTAGAAGGCCTCTTCCAGCTTGAGGCTGGAGCGGCTCGGCGCATCGGCCGGGAAGCGCAGACGCGGGATCCCCATGTGGAAGGCGGAATTGTTGAAGGAGTAGGAGTAACCCAGCAACACGTGGTCGTTGGCCAGGAAGAAGGCGTGGAACACCGGACGGTTCGGGGTCTCCTTCTTGGTCAGGATCTCGTTGCTGCGCAGCGCCTGGCGCAGCGGCACGGTGAATTTGCGGCAGAAGGCGGAGAGCTCCTTCGCCTCGTTGGTGTCGGCCGTCTCCACCCGCAGATCGCCGCAGATGGCGTAGTCGCGGGTCGCCTCGATGATCGGGGTGATCCGATCCGCCAGATCCAGCTCCTTGAGCTCGCAGGTCACCACCAGCATCTGGCGGATGAAGATGAGCTCCTTGAACGGCAGCTTGCGCGCCAGCAGGTCGGCCTCTTCCTCGCCGTAGCATTCGAAGATGATGTAGCCGCTGTCGTCCTTGACCCGGGCAAAGCCATAACACTGCATGTTAGTGGCTCGTTCGGTGATCTCTGCCGCCGCCTCTTTCTCAAAACCGGGACGGCAATAAAGCAGCAGATTATTCATTCTTTCCTCCAAGACGACAGCCGGCCCACATCAGGGCCGCCCATCCCAACATAAAACAGAGGCCACCGGCCGGGGTGATGAGCCCCAAGCCCTTGCTGCCAAGCAGCACCATGGCGTAAATACTGCCGGAGAATCCCAGGATCCCCAGCACAAAGGCGGTGCCAGCCAGGTTGATCACCTTGCTGCGCACACCGCACCACCCCAGCACCAGCAGGGCCAGGGCGTGAAAAAACTGATACTGCACGGCGGTATTGAAGGCCGCCAGACGCGAAGGGTCGATGCCGGTGGCCGCCAGACCGTGGGCACCATAGGCGCCCAGCATGGTCGCCGTCAGGCCGAAAAAGCCCGCCAGCACCAGCCAATGTCGATGAAATTGCATCCCTTGCCTCCTTGTTGTCCCGCGCCAGCCTCAACCCCGCGCCGGGATGGTCGCAATGAAATCCTTGATCCGTTCGGCCGCCAGGCGCAGGTTGCCCTGCTCGCTCGCACCGCTGCTCTTGCGCGGTTTGAAGCCATGATCACCATCGGTCAGCCAATGGACCGATACGGCGGATGAGAAGGGGAAATCAGCCAGTTCGGCACGGGTGCCGAAGGTATCGCGCTCCCCTTGCAACAGCAGGGTTGGCGTCTTGATCTGCTTGAGCACCTCGCCCCGCCAGCGGTCGGGGTTGGCCGGGGGGTGGAAAGGATACCCGAGAATGAGCAATCCTGCAGCATTCATCTCGTCCTCACTCTCCTGATAGAGTTCGGCCGCCATCCGCCCCCCCATGGATTTGCCCGCCAGAAACAGTCTGGGATGGGCAAACGCCTTGATCATCTGGCGCCAGTGGTCGAGCAGGACAGGCTGCCGGTCCGGCGGACGACGCTTGCCATCCAGGGCACGCTTGCTCATGTAGGGAAAGTTGAAACGCACCACCTCGATCTCGGGCCCGGCCAGCAGCCGTGACAGCTCGGCGAGAAAGGCGTGCTCCATACCGGCCCCGGCACCGTGGGCCAGCAGAATGCGAACGGGGGCATCAACAGCCCCCTCCCGGATCACCTCATGCATCTGCCAGTCGGGCCCGGCGACGGGCCTCCTCCTGCTCCACCAGTTCCAGCATCCAGTCGCGGAAGGCGACTATCTTGCCCTGATCGGACTGCTGCTCCTGGCACACCAGATAGAAGGCGTTCTTGCTCACCAGCACCTGCTCGAACGGGCAGATGAGGCGACCCGCCTCTATCTCTGGCTGGGCCAGCACGCTGTGACCAAGGGCCACCCCCTGGCCGTGAATGGCGGCCTGGATCACCATGGTAGAGTGGCTGAAGATGGGCCCCTGATTGACGTTGGGGGCATCGATGTCGAGCTGGCGAAACCAGGCCTTCCAGTCGCGACGCGAGGTGTCGTGCAGCAGGGTGTGGCGGGTCAGATCGTCCGGGGTGCGCAGCGGCTTGGGACCAGTCAGCAGCAGCGGTGAACAGACCGGGATCAGATACTCGGTGTGCAGCTTGTCGGCCCGCAGGCCGGGCCAGTTGCCGCGTCCGTAGTAGATGGCAACGTCCACGTCGTCGGTGAGCGAGCCCTCATCCATGTCCACCGCCTTGATCCGCACGTCGATGTCGGGATGACGTTCGC
Organism: Aeromonas sp. S15(2024); assembly: GCF_041402265.1. Lineage (NCBI taxonomy): Bacteria > Pseudomonadati > Pseudomonadota > Gammaproteobacteria > Aeromonadales > Aeromonadaceae > Aeromonas > Aeromonas sp. S15(2024). The sequence continues at coordinate 694,098 of NZ_JBGLQY010000002.1, forward strand.
TGAACTTGACCAGCCGCGGCACCAGCCACTGGATGGCGAAGCTCGGCTGCAGAGAAACGGTGAGCGCGCCCTTGGCGCTGCGGGCCAGCAACTTGTCGGTTGCCTCCGAGATGGAGGTGAAGATGTCCTTGATATCGAGGAAGTAGCCCTGCCCCTCCTCGGTCAGCAACAGAGAGCGGTTCTTGCGGCGAAACAGCTTGATACCGAGGTACTCTTCCAGCGCCTTGATCTGGTGACTGATGGCGGCCTGGGTCACGAACAGCTCCTCCGCAGCGCGGGTGAAGCTTAAATGACGAGCCGCGGCTTCAAACGCTTTCAGTGCGTTGAGCGGGGGTAAACGACGAGACATGAGAGCAGCCGACGATGAGTTTTTCTAATGGGCCGCATTATAATTTGTCGGTTGCGGGTCGACCAGTGAATAAACATAATTCGCTTCGCAATCCGTTGCCATATGGCTCACTTTTTCTCTTCCATGTTGGTTTACATGTGATTTTTGTGAGTCTCTGGAGTGCGATTGTGGTGTTGTGTTTCTTCCTCTGCGGGAAGAGGGGCTTAAATCGGACCGATTTAACCCAGTCTGTCATCTGAATGTGTTTGGCGCCTCCGGTTGGAAGGCGCCTTTTTTCTTATCCCTATACCTTGAACTGCCCCACCAGTTGCTGCTGCTTGTCGGCCAGCGCCGACAGCTCGCGACCATTTTCGGCGGAGCTGGCTGCCTCGGCTCGGATGGTGTGGCTCACATCGCGAATGTTGCTGACGTTGCGATTGATCTCGTCCGCCACCCCGCTCTGCTCCTGCGCCGCCCTCGCGATCTGCTCGTTCATCTGATGAATGGTGCCGACCGCGTGGATGATCTGCTCCAGCACGCTGACCGACAGGTCCACCTTGGTCAGCGTCAGATCCGCCTGACCGTGGCCGGTCATGATCGCCTTCACCACCGCCTCGGTGCCGGATTGCAGCTGGCCGATGAGGGTCTGGATCTCGACGATGGCGTTCTGGGTGCGGCCCGCCAGATTGCGCACCTCGTCCGCCACCACCGCAAAACCACGGCCCTGCTCGCCGGCCCGAGCCGCCTCGATGGCGGCGTTGAGCGCCAGCAGGTTGGTCTGCTCGGCAATCCCCTGGATCACCACCAGGATGTCGTTGATGTTCTCGCTGTTGGCCGACAACCGCTCCACCACCGGCTTGGCATCGCTGATCACAGCCATCAGCTTGCGCATCGCCTCCTGGGTGTCGGCCACCACATACTTGCCCTCCTGCGCCGCCGTGTCGGCCTCGTTGGCAGCGGCCACCGCCGAGTTGGCGTTGCTGGCCACCTGCAGGGCGGTGGCGCTCAGCTCCTCGAACGCGGTCGCCACCAGGTCTACCTCCTGATACTGGGCCTGCATGCCGGCACTGGTGCGTTCGGCGACACTGGCCGCCTGTTCGGCGCTGGCACGAGTGCCGGCAACGGTATCTATGACCTGGCTGATGGTACTCTGCAGCTTGTTCAAGAAGCTGTTGAACCACTTGGCCAGCTCGCCTATCTCGTCGTCACGGCGTAGCTCGATGCGCTGGGTGAGATCCCCCTCGCCGCTGGCAATGTCCTTGAGGCGGGCCACCACGGCGCGGATGGGGGCCACTATCTGGTGGGCCATCAGCCAGATACAGAGCAGCGCCACCGCCGAGATGAGGCCGCCGATGAGCAGCTGGGTCATCACGCTGCGGCTGGCCTGGCCGGAGAGATCGTCCTGCAGCTGGAGGGCTGAGGCGAGCACCACGCTACGCGGCAGCTCGATGTAGATGCCCCATTTCTGTTCGGTACCGCGCATCTTGACCGGCACGAAGGTTTGCAGCAAGTTGCCGTCCGGGCTCCAGCGACTGGCCACCTGCCCCTGGCCCAGCCAGCCCTGCAAGGCGGCCGTCAGGGTCTGATACTGCTGACCGAGCGGACTGCCCAGGGTGACGTCGAAGCCGTCCACCCCGGCGACACGGCCCTGACTGCTCACCAGCAGCACCTTGCCCTGCCCCTCATAGAGCTCCTGATCCATCTCCTTGACCAGACTCTGCAGCGCGGTCAGCGAGATATCGACCCCGACCATGCCGAGCAGCTTGTCTTGCTCCAGCAGAGGCACGGTCACCGAGGTCATCAATACCTTTTGCGACCCCACATCGTCCAGATAAGGCTCCAGCAGACAGAGGGCCTTGCTGCGAATGCTGCAGCGATACCACTCGTTCTCCACCCCGCCGGCCGCGGTCGGGCTCTCGTCCGCCAGCACGGATTCGTCCTGCACCTCGGGTTCAATCTTGCCGTCGACCCGAGCCCAGTAGGTGGAGAAACGCCCCTGATCGTTGGAGCCCAGCGCGCTGGAGCCGTGGTAGTTGCTATCTTCGCCGTCGAGCTGGTCCGGCTCGAACACCGTATAGACGCCGAGCAGGTGATCGGAGGAGGCTGCCGCGTCATGCAGTTGCTGGTTGACGGCGGTACGCAGTGATTCGGAGGAGCCGAAATTGTCGGCCGCATTCTTGCGCTGGAACAGGATCCCCTGGCCCAGCAGGGTCGCCCGGAAGTAGGCCTCGTCCAGATAACTGGTCACCTTGGCCGCCTGCTCCGAGCCCATCGCCTTCATCCAGTTTTCGGCCGCACTCTGGGCTTCCGCCGTGGTAGAAGTCAGCACCTGATCCTGCATGTTGGCAGCACTGAAGAGAGAAGAGGCCACCAGGGCACCGGCACTGGCCAACAAACAACAACCGGCGATCAGGGTGATCCGCCCCTGAACAGAAAGAGAACTCATGCCACCATTTCCTAGCTTCATACTGATGTGATCAGTGTATCGGTTTTAGAAACAAAAACTTAACCTTATCACGCTAAATCCAGGGCAAGTTGGTTCACTTCGCCGGCCGCCGGCAGGCCGACGACCAATCCCAGTAGCCGAATGGGTTTGCCCTGTGCCCGCAGCAAACCTTCGTGCAACAGATCGTGAAACCGCTCCGGCTGGTAACCCCCGCGCCGGTAGACGGTGGTCTGCTGGAAATCGGCAAACTTGAGCTTGATCCCCTGCCCCATCAGCTGTTCCTTGCCGTGGCTGGCCGAGAATCGTTGCTCCAGCTCGGGAATGAGCCTGCTCAGCACCTGCCAACAGGCAGCCTCATCCAGCACGTCGCTGGCCAGGGTGGTCTCCACCCCTATGGTCTTGCGCACCCGCTGGGCCTGCACCGGCTGCTCGTCGTGGCCCCAGATCCGCCCGGCCAGCATCTCCCCGAGCTTGCCGAACCGGGCGATCAGCTCCTCGTTGCCGAGCTGACGTGCATCTTCGCAGGAGTAAAGGCCGAGCGACTCCAGCCGATCCGCGGTCTTGCGACCGATGCCGGGCAGCTTGCCGAGGGGCAGCTGGCGCACGAACTCATCCACCTCCTGCGGGCGGATCACGAACAGGCCGTCCGGCTTGCGCTGCTCGGAGGCGAGCTTGGCCAGAAACTTGTTCGGCGCCACCCCGGCCGAGGCGGTCAGCCCCAGTTCGGCATTGATCGCGGCACGGATCTCGCGGGCCATCAGGGTGGCACTGCCGCCACAGCAGGGGCTCATCGTCACGTCGAGATAGGCCTCATCGAGGGAGAGCGGCTCCACCTGCTCGGTGTAGCGCAGGAAGATGGCCCGCAGCTGACGGGAGACCTCCTTGTAGACCTCCATCCGGCCGGGAATGAGCACTAGCGGCGGGCAGAGCTTGCTGGCCAGGGCGCTCGGCATGGCGGAACGCACCCCGAAGCGACGCGCCACATAGTTGCAGGTCGAGATGACACCGCGCCTGTCCGCCGAGCCGCCGATGGCCAGCGGTACCTCGCGCAGGGCCGGGTTGTCCCGCATCTCTACCGCGGCATAGAAGCAGTCCATGTCGATATGAATGATCTTGCGCATACCACTGTACGAATAAACAGGTAACCTGCCTATGCTAACCCAGCCCTGCCATTTCTGCCATCGGCATGATATGACGGGCCGACATAGACTCTTAAGGCACCATTTATAATCCATCGCACAAGGAGAATGAGATGAAGGGAGTCTGGCCGGGGTTGACCCTGGGGCTCTGCCTGCTGCTGCCGCAGCAGAGCACTGGCAAGGACAATCCGACCGCCGAGTGTAGCTGGTTGCACGAGCGCATCGAGGCGCTGGAAAAGGCCATCAAACAGGGGGACGAGCTGGGTACGCGGGAGGAGCTGGCACGCTGGCGGGCCGAATTCAACAAGAAGGAGTGCCAGCGCTACGACTACTGAGCGCTCGCCATAAAAAACGGGCTGACCCAAGGGTCAGCCCGTTTTGCTTTCGACATGGGTGCGAGTGCCCCTGCCCGCTCAGATGATCCGGTTCTCGGCCAGCATCTTGCGACGGGCCTCTTCCTTGGCCATCTTCTTCTTGCGGTTGTCGCAGGGTTCCGGGCAATCACACTCTTTTTCGATACCTATGCTGCCAAGTCCGCCACAGGAGCCGGAGATGGTCTTCTTCTGGAAGATGTAGCCGATGGCCATGGCCACCACTACCACCAGAAACACCCCGAAGGTGATCAAAAAAATCTGCATGTTACCGCCCCTTATTTTCTAACCAGATACTGTTTGAAGGCATCGGAGTAAGACTCCTCGAAACCCTCATCCGTCTTGGTGATCACGAAAATGGCCAGCCCCCGCTCCTTGGCGTAGGCCAGGCTCTTCTCGGGTCCGAGCACCATGAACACGGTCGCCAGCCCGTCTGCAGTCATGCAGGAGGGGTGGATCACGGTCACCGACACCATCCGGTGCTGGATAGGCTTGCCGGTCATGGGATCGATGGTGTGGGAGAAGCGCTTGCCGTCCAGCTCGTAATAGTTGCGGTACTCGCCCGAGGTCGCCACCCCGTTGTCGCCCGCCACTATCACCTCCTGCACCGAGCCGGCGTTGGCCGTCGGTTTCTCGATGGCGACGCGCCAGGGGTGACCCTTGCCGTTGACGCCATTGATCCGCAATTCGCCGCCGATCTCAACCAGATAGTTGCGCGAACCCAGGGACTCCAGATACTCGGCCACCTTGTCGACGCCAAAGCCCTTGGCAATGGCGGAGAGATCCACGTAGAGATCCGGGATGTCCTTTTGCAGGGTATCGGCATCGACGGAGGTGATCACGTGCAGATTGCCGAGCCCGGTCTTCTGGCGGGTCTGGGTGATCAGCTCGTCAGACGGCGTCTTGGTCGGGCGCGCGTCGGGCCCGAAGCCCCACAGATTGACCAAGGGGCCGACGGTGACGTCCAGCGCCCCGCGGCTCTCACGGCCAATGTGAATGGCCTCGGTCACCACCCGCGCGGTATCGCGGGAGACCACCACGGGCGTCGAGCTGCGGTGCTGGTTGAAGCGCGACAGCTCGGAGTCCGGCCGGTAGGTCGACATCTGATCGTTCACCCGCTCCAGCAGCACATCGACTTCGGCCTGGAACTTGGCGGGATCGGTGATAACGTTGTCCGCCACCTTGATGGAGTAGTAGGTACCCATGGTGCTGCCGGTGATGTGGATCTCCGGCTTCGATTGGACCGTTTGTTCCTGACCGCACCCAGTCAAGAAAAAGGCTAGCCCGAAGGCTAGCCAGGTCTTTACAACACTGTGCATTGATTAACCACCAAAGTCATCCAGCAGGATGTTCTCGTCTTCAACGCCGAGGTTTTTCAGCATGTTGATGACGGCAGCGTTCATCACGGGAGGACCGCACATGTAGAACTCGCAATCTTCCGGCGCCTCGTGGTTCTTGAGATAGTTCTCGAACAGCACGTTGTGGATGAAGCCGGTGTAGCCGTCCCAGTTGTCTTCCGGTTGCGGATCGGACAGGGCGACGTGCCACTGGAAGTTGTCGTTCTCGGCCTGCAGCATGTCGAAGTCTTCGACATAGAACATCTCGCGCTTGGAACGGGCACCGTACCAGAAGCTCATCTTGCGCTTGGTCTTCAGGCGGCGCAGCTGATCGAAGATGTGGGAACGCATCGGCGCCATACCGGCACCACCACCGATGAACACCATTTCCGCGTCGGTGTCCTTGGCGAAGAACTCGCCGAACGGACCGGAGATGGTCACCTTGTCGCCCGCCTTCAGGCTGAAGATGTAGGAGGACATCTGGCCGGGAGGGGCAGTCCAGTTGCTGGGCGGCGGGGTCGCGATCCGCACGTTCAGCATGATGATGCCGAACTCTTCCGGATAGTTGGCCATGGAGTAGGCACGAATGATCGGCTCGTTGACCTTGGACTCCAGCTCGAAGATCTTGAAGCGATCCCAGTCACCGCGATATTCGGTAGGAATATCGAAGTTCTTGTACTGCACGTGGTGGGCAGGCGCTTCGATCTGGATATAACCACCGGCGCGGAACGGCACGCTCTCGCCATCGGGGATCTGCAGCTTGAGCTCCTTGATGAAGGTGGCCTTGTTGTCATTGGAGATGACGGTACATTCCCACTTCTTCACGCCGAAGATCTCTTCCGGCAGCTCGATGTCCATGTCGGAACGGACGGTGACCTGACAGGCCAGACGCTCGCCATGACGGGCTTCGCCCTTGCTGATGTGATCGAGCTCGGTCGGCAGGATGTCGCCGCCGCCGGATTTCACCCGTACCTTGCACTGACCACAGGAGCCACCGCCGCCGCAGGCAGAGGAGACGAAGATACCGCTGCCGGCCAGCACGCCGAGCAGCTTGCCACCCGCCGGGCTGGTCACAGCCTTGGCCGGGTCGCCGTTGATGCTGATTGTCACGTCACCGGCGGTCACCAGCTTGGACTTGGCGAACAGAATGACTGCAACCAAGGCCAGCAGGATCACGGTGAACATGACCACACCCAGAATAATTTCCATCTATATTTCCTTTCCGATTACAGGGAAATACCAGAGAAGGACATGAAGCCCAGCGCCATCAGACCCGCGGTGATGAAGGTGATGCCGAGACCACGCAGGCCTTCCGGAACATCGGAGTACTTCATCTTCTCGCGGATCCCCGCCATCGCCACGATGGCAAGCATCCAGCCGGCTCCAGAACCCACGCCATAGACCACGGACTCCACGAAGTTGTAGTCACGCTGCACCATGAAGGAGACGCCACCGAAGATGGCGCAGTTCACTGTGATGAGCGGCAGGAAGATACCGAGGGCGTTGTAGAGGGCCGGGAAATACTTGTCCAGCGCCATCTCCAGGATCTGTACCAGGGCCGCAATCACCCCGATGAAGGTGATGAAGCTCAGGAAGCTCAGATCCAGACCGGAGACCAGGGCACCGTCTTTGAGCACGTAGTTGTAGATCAGGTTGTTGGCCGGCACGGCCACGGTCTGAACCACGATAACGGCGACACCCAGGCCCATGGCGGTCTTGACCTTCTTGGACACCGCCAGGAAGGTACACATCCCCAGGAAGAAGGAGAGCGCCAGGTTCTCGATGAAGATCGAGCGAATCAACAGACTGATATAGTGTTCCATACCTTAATCCTTCGCCTCCACCTGCTTGGGATCCTTGGTGCGTACGCCCCAGATGATCAGACCAATGATGAAGAACGCACTCGGCGGCAGCAGCAGCAGGCCGTTCGGCACATACCAGCCACCATTGTTCACCAGCGGCAGCAGTTCGATACCGAACCAGGTGCCGGAGCCCAGGATTTCACGCACGGTGGCCACGGTCAGCAGCACGGCGCCATAACCCAGACCGTTGCCGATACCGTCCAGGAAGGAGGGCAGCGGGGCACTCTTCATGGCGTAGGCTTCGGCACGGCCCATCACGATACAGTTGGTGATGATGAGGCCGACGAACACCGACAGCTGCTTGGAGATGTCGTAGGCATACGCCTTGAGCACCTGGTCAACCACGATAACCAGCGAGGCAATCACCGCCATCTGGGCGATGATCCGCACGCTGTTCGGGATCTGGTTGCGGATCAGGGAGATGAACAGGTTGGAGAAGGCGGTGACCGCGGTAACGGCCAGCGTCATCACGAACGCAGTCTTCATCTGGCTGGTAACGGCCAGCGCGGAACAGACACCCAGCACCTGCAGTGCGATGGGGTTGTTGCCGAGCACAGGCGTCAACAGCAACTTTTTCATTTCGCTCTTGTCAGCCATTGTTGATTTCTCCTGCACGAACCTTGGCCAGGAAAGGACCGAAGCCCTTGGGACCCATCCAGAAGTCGAAGGTATGCTGTACGCCGTTACCGGTCAGGGTCGCGCCGGACAGGCCGTCGATCTCATGCTCGGAACCAGCCGGAGCATGACCCTTGATCACCCGCAGTGCAGGCTGACCGTTCTGGTCGAACAGCTTCTTGCCGACGAACAGCTCGCGCCAGGCCGGGTTCTCGACTTCGCCACCCAGACCCGGGGTTTCACCGTGGTCGTAGTAGGTGATGCCCTTGATGGTCTGGCCATCGGCCGCAACCGCTACAAACGCATACATGGTAGACCACAGACCCTGGCCGTAGATCGGCAGGATGATGTTGTCGACCTTGCCTTCAGCATCTTTGGCGAAGAACACCGGGACCAGCTTGGAGATCTGACGCAGACCGGCCTTGTCGTCGGCCGGAGCCAGGCGAATGTTCTGGGCAGGATCCTTGGCGGCGACCTTGGTGTCGAAGTTGTCGGCATCGCCGTCAACGAATTCACCGGTGGCCAGATCCACCAGACGCGCTTCAATCTTGTCGCCATACAGCTTGGCCAGGTCACGCTTGGCCACGGCGCTGATGTCGACGCCGGCGACGGACAGGATGTTGCTTTGCTTGTCCAGCGCCTTGTTTTCCAGCTGGGCCGGACGCAGACCCACAGCGGCCACGGAGACCACGATGGAGCAGACCAGACACAGACCGGTCACTACGGCGAGAGTGCCGGTAGTAGAGTCTTTATTAAACGCCACGAGCGATCCTCCGCTTGATGTTCGCCTGTGCCACGAAATGGTCAAACAAGGGGGCAAACAGGTTGGCAAACAGAATGGCCAGCATCATGCCTTCCGGGAAGGCGGGGTTCACGACCCGGATCAGCACCACCATCACGCCGATCAGGGCGCCGTACCACCACTTGCCCTTGTTGGTGAAGGCAGCAGAGACGGGGTCGGTCGCCATGAAGGCCATACCGAAGGCGAAACCCCCCAGCACCAGGTGCCAGTGCCACGGCATGTTGAACATGGGGTTGGTGTCGGAACCGATGACGTTGAACAGCAGGGAGGTCGCTACCATGCCGATCATCACGCCGGCGATGATGCGCCAGGAGGCGATGCGCATGTAGACGATCATGGCCGCACCCAGCAGGATCATCAGGGTGGAAACTTCACCGATGGAACCGGGCAGGTTGCCAAGGAAAGCGTCCATCCAGCTGATGCTCTGGCCGGTGGCTCCGTTGATCAGCGCCATCTGGCCGCCCTGGGCCCACTGGCTCAGCGCGGTTGCGCCCGAGTAGCCGTCGACGGCAACCCAGACCGCATCACCGGAGATTTGACCCGGGTAGGCGAAGAACAGGAAGGCACGACCCGCCAGCGCCGGGTTCAGGAAGTTCTTGCCGGTACCACCGAACACTTCCTTGGCCAGCACCACACCGAAGGTGATACCCAGGGCAGCTTGCCACAGGGGCAGCTCGGGCGGCACGATCAGCGCGAACAGGATGGAGGTCACGAAGAAGCCTTCGTTGATCTCGTGCTTGCGCACCATGGCGAACAGCACTTCCCAGAAACCACCGACGATGAAGACGGTGATGTAGATCGGGAAGAAGTGGGCCGCACCGATCAGCATCTTGCTGCCGACGCCGGCCACCGCCGGATCCAGGGAGGCACCCAGCAGGGTAGCCAGGGCATATTGCCAGCTGCCGGCACCGGCGGCCGTGCCCAGATGGGCGATGGCGGCGATAGACTGGTTGCCGACGTTGTACATGCCCCAGAACATGGCCGGGAACACGGCCAGCCACACCATGATCATCATCCGCTTCAGATCGATCGCATCACGGACGTGGGCGGCATTGCGGGTCACGGAACCCGGGGTATAAAACAGGGTGTACGCCGCTTCGAACAGGGCATAGTACTTGGCGTACTTACCACCCGGCTCGAAGTGATGTTCCATATTTTCAAGAAGTTGCTTGAAACTCATCGCTTAACCTTCCAGTTCAATCTTGGTCAGGCACTCACGCAAGATCGGGCCGTACTCGGTCTTGCCGGGGCAGACGAAGGTACAGAGCGCCAGATCTTCCTCATCCAGCTCCAGGCAGCCGAGCGCTTGCGCATTGTCGGTATCGCCGGAGACCAGATCCCGCAGCAGCAGGGTCGGCAGGATGTCGAGCGGCATCACGCGCTCATAGTTGCCGATAGGCACCATGGAGCGGTCACTACCGTTGGTGGTGGTAGTGAAGTTGATGAGCTTGCCCTTCACCAGGTGAGAGAGGGTGGTACGGGTGATGGAGAACTTGCTGGCGCTGGGATTGACCCAACCCAGGAACTCTTTCTCGCGACCTTCACCCAGTACGCTGACCTGATTGTGGTAGCGACCCAGGTAGTCATGGACCCCTTCAGCCTTGGCACCGCTCAGCAGGGAACCGGAGATGACACGATTCTCGTCCGCACGCAGCTCGTTGTTGGTGAGCTGGCTGATGCAGGCTCCCATGCGAGTACGCAGCAGACGCGGCTTGATCACGTTCGGGCCGGCCAGGGCGATCACCTTGTCAGTATGGATCTGACCGGTGGTGAACAGCTTGCCGTAGGCGATCACGTCCTGATAGTTGATGTGCCACTGCACTTTCTTGGCACCGACAGGGTCCAGGAAGTGGATGTGGGTACCGGGCAGGCCGGCAGGGTGCGGACCGACGAACACCTCTTCCTTGACTTGCGCCAGGGAAGCGTGCGGCAGGCTGCCTTCGCCCTTGCAGACATAGACGGAACCATCGGTCAGGCGGGTCAGCACGGCCAGACCGTCGAGGAACGCCTGGGACTGTTCCTTGATGATCAGCTCCGCGTCGGCGGCCAGCGGGTTGGTGTCCATGGCGGTGACGAAGATGGCACGCGGGGTGGAACCCACGGCTGGCACCTTGCTGAACGGGCGGGTACGCAACGCAGTCCATTGGCCGGACGCGACCAGGATCTCTTGCACCTTGCTGCGTTCGAGCTTAGGCAGCTCGGCAGACGCAAAGTGCTCGAAGGTCACCTGCTCGTCGGACCCATCGATATCGATGACAACGGATTGCAGAATGCGCTTGGCACCACGGTTGATCTCTGAAACCACACCGGTGGCGGGGGCCGTGAATTTAACGCCGGGATTCTTCTTATCTTCGAAGAGCTCCTGACCTTTAATGACGCGATCACCTACTTTGACAAACATAGTAGGACGCATCCCCACGAACTCTTCGCCGAGTGTAGCAACACGGGTGATGGCCGGGCCATCGTAGATTACTTGCTCCGGAGCACCCAGCACGGGGATGTCCAGTCCTCTTTTAATTGTAATCATACTCACTTGCACTACCGTTAAGGGAAGACAGGTTGGTTAGCGCCGAGAAATACATCACGACGAGTTGTTGAATGAGCCCGTTGATGTTGCGGCAAGATGTCGAAGAAATAAACAAATCAGCAACATACAGAGTCATTCAAAAGCGCCTGAGTTTACCACCTATGGCAAGTTTCCTGCCATGCAAAATGGGGAAAATCCCCGCTCTATCACAAAATCATCGCAATTTAATCGCGTCGCTTTTTCTCGTGAAACCTCAGGCGCGGCCTCGAGTTAGCCACCATTACCCCAAAATGGGTAATAATTTTTATGTTCGAAAAAGGATTAGAAATCTTGATGGCGCGGTGGGAGGGCGACGTTCCCCTCATGAGTACGAAACGTCGCCGAAACAGGTTTTGAAATTGTTAACTGGTCGAAGATTGAGTAATCAATTCGTCAATAGTCTTAAGAGAGTCCGTTTTTGCTGACGCAGCTGGGGGTGCTCGGTGCCTGCTCCCGTCGTTGCCACTCCTGCTCGGTATAGGTATGCAGCGCCAATGCATGAATGGCCCCCGCCAGCTCGTCGGCCAGCACCGCATTGACCTGACGATGGCGCCCCAGCAGGCGCTGTCCTTCAAACGCCTGGCTCACCACCACCACCTTGAAGTGGCTCTCCGAGCCCGGCGCCACCCTGTGCATGTAGCTCTCGTTGATCACTTCCAGGTGGCTGGGGGACAAGGCGGCGGCCAGCTTGGCCTCGATCTGTTGTTGCATGGTCACGAGCAAAACTCCCAAAATGGATGTCCGGCCATTGTAGCCAGGGTTGGCCGGATGACGAAATCGGGCGGTGCGGGAAAATCCCGCTTGCAGCCCTACCGGGCTGGTGAAATTCTCCGCCCCCGCTAGAATAGCGCCACTTTGCGCCCCACCGGGGCCCGTTACATGACTCAGCTGGACAATTCGCCTATGCAAACCCTTCTCGACACGGCCCACTGTCGCCTGACCCTGTATCGCTATCCACGTCAGCAGCAGGATCCCTTGCAGGCCTGGGATGCCGCCGACGAGTATCTGATCAACACCCTGGCCGAGGAGCCCCTCGAGCAGGATGGCCCCGTCATCATCATGAACGACGGCTTCGGCGCGCTGGCCGCCTGTCTGCACCCTCATGCCCCTGTCTGCGTCACCGACTCCCACATCAGCGAGCGGGCTACCCTGGCCAACCTGGCAGAAAACGGCCTGGATCCCGCGGCCATCCGCCTGCAGGATGCGCTGGCTCCCCTGCCCGATGCCCCCGCACTGGTGGTGATCAAGGTCTCCAAGTATCAGGCGTTGCTGGAGCAGCAACTGCTGGCCCTGCGCGGGGTCGTTACCCCTGCCACCCGCGTCATCGCCGCCGGCAAGGCCAAGGACATCCACACTTCCACCCTGGCGCTGTTTGAGAAATACCTAGGGCCGACCCGCACGTCACTCGCCTGGAAGAAGGCGCGCCTCATTCACTGCACTCCGGCCGCTGCGCCCGCCGAGCGTCCCGCGCTGGCCAACCCCTTCCCCACGGTCTGGCCACTGGAGGGCACCGACATGCTCATCCACAACCATGCCAACGTGTTCTCGCGCACCAGCCTGGATATCGGCGCCCGCTTCATGCTGGACAATCTGCCCATCCACAGCGCCCGCAAGGTGATCGATCTGGGCTGCGGCAACGGCGTGCTGGGGCTCTCCCTGCTGGCGCGTGACAGCGAGGTGGAGGTCACCTTCGTCGACGAGTCCCGCATGGCGGTCGCCTCGGCCCGGCTCAACGTCGAGCACAATCTGCCGGCGGCCCTGCCCCGCGCCCACTTTATGGTCAACAACTGTCTCGACGGCGTGCCTGCCGGTTCGGCGGATCGGATCCTCTGCAACCCGCCGTTCCACCAGTTGCAGGCCATCACAGACCACATCGCCTGGCAGATGTTCAGCGACGCCCACCGGGTGTTGCCCAAAGGGGGGGAACTCTGGATAGTGGGCAACCGCCATCTGGACTATCACAACAAGCTCAAGCGCCTGTTCGCCAACGCACAAGTCGTTGCGTCGAACAGCAAATTCGTTATTTTGAAAGCCATCAAACGTTAAACGCCATCAAACGCGAAAGGAAACCCATGATGAAAAAGTCACTCTTGCTGCTGGCCGCCCTGATGCTGGGTGGTTGTGCGACTCACTGGCCGGAGAGCGCCCTGCTCAATCCACAGGTGATCCCTTCCAACCAGCAGTACTACTCGGGCAACCGCATCACCCTGGAAGGGGTGGACAAGCGTGAAGCCGCCTACGTCTTCTCCATCAAGAAAAAAGAGAAGGCTGCGGTACTGGTCAACAGCAGCCAGCCCCTCAACAGCCTGCTGGCGGAGAAGCTCGCCGAAGGGCTGCGCAGCCAGGGCCTGGAAGTAGGCAACAGCGGCACCACCAACCTGACTCTGGCCATCTCCACTGCCGCGGTCACGGTAGAAGAGAAGACCTTCACCTATGTCACCAAGTCCCGCGTCAGCCTGCAGGTGATCGCCGACTTCCAGGGCAGCAAGCTGACCAAGCAGTTCAACATGTCCTCCAGCAAGGAAGGCCCGGGCGAGCCGAGCATGGCCGAACTGGAGTCCACCCTGAACCAGCAGCTAGGCAGCGTACTGCAGCAGATCATGGCTGACACAGCCCTGCGCGGTTATCTCAAGGGTCAGCCGAGCTGAACAAGGAGCGAATAGATGAAAAAACTCTGGTTACTGGCCATGCTGATCGCCCCGCTGGCGTTCGCCGGCCCCAAGGTCAGGATGGAGACCAACCACGGCAACATAGTGGTGGAGCTGGCCTCCAAGCAGGCGCCGCAGACGGTGAAGAACTTCCTGCGCTACGTGGCCGATGGCAGCTATGACGGCAGCATCTTCCACCGGGTGATCCAGGACTTCGTGGTGCAGGGGGGCGGCTACAATCAGCAGTTCCAGCAACTGCCCACCTTTGACCCTGTGGTCAACGAGTCCAAGGGCGGCCTGCCCAACAAGCGCGGCAGCATCGCCATGGCCCGCACCCAGGCGGTCGACAGCGCCACCCGCCAGTTCTACTTCAACCTGGTCGACAACAACAACCTCAACGCCAATGCCGGCGCCGGTTACACCGTGTTCGGCCAGGTGGTGCAGGGCATGGAGGTACTGGACAAGCTGGCCCAGGTGCAGACCGGTTACAGCCCCATCCTGCGTGCCAACGACGTGCCCACCAGCCCCATCATCCTGAAGAAGGTGGTCCTGCTGGCGGACAAATAACGCGGAGCGGATCACAATCCGTCATCCCCGCGGTCCGGGTCGCCGGCGCCCCTTTCTATACTCTGGCCTTGCCCCGATATGCGGGGCCAGGCCCACGAGAGGAGAAGGAGGTTCCGGTGACTTGCAACGACTACATCGCCCAGCACGCCATCCCCCTGGCCCAGACGGTTCGTCACTTTCTGGCACGAGAAATCCCTTATCAGCAGCTGGAAGATCTGAGCTGGCAGCTGTTGTCCCACTGGCAGGATCTGCCCCATGTCCCCGCCGACAAGACCCCGGCCTCCGAGCAGGAGGGGGTATTCTGGCACCTGCTGCACAGCCTGCATCAATGGGATGAACAGCAGATCATCGCCGACGTCTGGTTGCGCCTGCAGCTGATGGAGTGCGCCAATTTCCTGACCACGGACGGGCCGCTGCCGCGCCACTGCATCGGCCTGCGCCCCTGAATATAGTGACCTCCCCTGCCCGGCTTGCCTTGGCTATCCAACCCGAACCTGACAAAATGGCGCAATTTTCCCAGAGGAGTCAGGTATTTGAACACTGTCAGTACACCGAGCTGGCGCGCGTCGCTCGCCGTCTACCTTGAGACTCGGGTTCTCATCCTGTTTGCCATGGGGTTCTCTTCCGGCTTGCCGCTGCTGCTGGTGTTCGGCACCCTCTCGTTCTGGCTGCGCGAAGCGGATGTCAGCCTGACCGACATCGGCTACATGAGCTGGGTGGCGCTGGCCTATGGTTTCAAGTGGCTGTGGTCACCGCTGGTGGATCGGCTGCCGCTGCCGCTGCTCTCCCGCTGGCTGGGCCGGCGCCGCAGCTGGATGCTCTTCTCCCAGTTGCTGATCGCCGCCTCGCTGGTGGGCATGGCCTTCTGCGATCCCAAGACCCAGCTCGCCCAGCTGGCCCTGTTTGCCCTGTTGGTGGCCTTCGCCTCCGCCACCCAGGACATCGTCATCGATGCCTATCGCATCGAGTCGGCCCCCGAGCGGCTGCAGGCGGCCATGGCGGCCTCCTACATGACTGGTTACCGGTTGGCGATGATCATGGCCGGTGCCGGCGCACTGGCACTGGCCGCCTGGCTCGGCAGCAACGACGGCTACGACTATCGCGGCTGGCAGCTCACCTACCTGCTGATGGCGGGGCTGATGTCCCTCGGCGTCATCACCACCCTGTTCTGCCACGAACCCGTCATTGATCTTGCCGCCCAGAATGAACAACAGGCGGCCCGCAAGACCCTGCTGCTCGCCCGCGGCTGGCCGGCTGGGTTGGCCGGTCTCGGTGCCTGGAGCTACGAGGCCATCTGGTGTCCGTTCGCCGATTTCTTTCGCCGTTACGGCGGCTCCGCCCTGCTGATCCTCGGGCTCATCGCCTGCTATCGCATCTCGGACGTGGTGATGGGGGTGATGTCCAACAGCTTCTATGTGGACATGCAGTTCAGCAAGACCGAGGTGGCCACCATCACCAAGGTGTATGGGGTTATCATGACGCTGGTGGGGGCTGCCCTCGGCGGCGTGCTGGTGATGCGTTTTGGCACCCTGCGCATCCTGTTCCTCGGCGCCCTGCTCACCGCCAGCACCAACCTGCTGTTTGCCCTGCTCAATGAAGTGGGCCACAACCTCGAGCTGCTGACCCTGATCATCTCGCTGGACAACCTCAGCGCAGGCATCGCCACGGCCGCCTTCGTCACCTATCTGTCGAGCCTGACCAACGTGGCCTTCTCCGCCACCCAGTACGCCCTGTTCAGCTCGGTGATGCTGCTGCTGCCCAAGCTGCTGGCGGGCTTTTCCGGCCGCTTCGTCGAGCAGTTCGGCTACAGCAGCTTCTTCATCAGTACCAGCCTGCTCGGCATTCCGGTGCTGATCCTGATCGTGTTGGTTGCCAAACGAGGATGTGCCTTGTTACCGCAATCGGACAAATAGCAAGCGTTTGCGTAAAGTTGGGGGTGATTAGATTCACACTTCCGAATAAAGTTCCCTGGTGCTGGTTTATCCGGTGAATTTATTTGGCTAGAATCCCTTCCGCTCCTTGTGGGCAGGCTACGGAAAACCTCAACTAACGCACAAGAGACCAATAAAATGGCCAAATTTACCAAGACTCTGATCGGTGCCGGTCTGCTGGCTGCCGCCGCTACCCCGGCTTTCGCTGCTGACTACAGCGGTGACATCCACAAGAACGACTACAAGTGGATGCAGTTCAACGTCATGCACACCATCGGTCAACTTCCGCATGGAGATCACGACTACAACGATACCTACTTTGAGATGGAGTTCGGTGGTCGTTCTGGCCTGTTTGACCTGTACGGTTACGTCGACGTCTTCGATATCTTCGACAACCGCCATAGCGACAAACACCGCGGTCAGAACATATTCATGAAGTTTGCGCCGCGTATGTCTCTGGATGCGCTGACTGGTAAAGATCTCTCCTTCGGTCCGGTGCAAGAGGTTTACATCGCCTCTCTGAACAACATCGACGACAACATGATGGAAAACCAGATCGGTCTGGGTGCTGATGTCATGGTTCCTTGGTTTGGCAAGGTGGGTATGAACCTTTATGCTCGTCACGCAACCGAGAGTAAGTTCTTCCTAGAAGAAGAAGGTAAATGGAATGGTTATCAGTTCTCCATGAACTGGTTCAAGCCTTTCTACACCTTCAGCAACGGCAGCTTCGTTTCCTATCAGGGTTACCTGGACTATGCATTTGGTATGGATACCTATGACGTGGCGGGCCGTTCCACTGATGGAACAGCTACTTTCCACGGCCTGTACTGGCACTCTGATCGCTACGCCGTCGGCTACGGTCTGAAATATTTCAACGATGTCTACGGTGTTCAAAACTCTGATGGTTTCAAATCCACAGGTTTCGGCCACTACTTCTCCGTTACCTACAAGTTCTAATCGAACGGGTATCAGGGATACAAAAAACCGGAGCAGCTGCTCCGGTTTTTTTATGGCTCGATGGCGGCTAATAAGGGAGAGCCGCGCCCTCCCCGGCCATCCATCAGTCGCGGAAATTCTGGAACTGCATCGGCTGGCCCAGCTCGGCGCCACGCACCAGGGCCATGGTCTCCTGCAGGTCATCGCGTTTCTTGCCGGTGACCCGCACCTCGTCGCCCTGAATGGCGGCCTGCACCTTGATCTTGGAATCCTTGATCAGCTTCACCAGCTTCTTGGCAACTTCCTTGTCGATCCCCTGCTTGAACTTCACGGTCAGGTGGAAGCGCTTGCCGGAGTGAACGCTGTCACCCACGTCCATGGAGCTGTTCTCGATGTTGCGCTTGAGCAGGGCACCGCGCAGGATCTCGACCATCTGCTTGAGCTGGAAATCGGCATCGGCCTCCAGTTTGACCTCTTCCTTGTTCAACTCGAAGCTGGCTTCAACACCACGAAAATCGAAACGGGTCGCCAGTTCACGATTGGCGTTGTCGACGGCGTTCAACACCTCGTTCATTTTGACTTCAGAGACAATATCGAATGACGGCATAGTGGGCTCCTCATGTTGCGCTATAAGGGGGCAAATCTACCAGAATTACGGCAAATTTGCTGATTTCGATGGGACTGCTCTGCTAGAATCCCCTGCGCACAGGAATGGCGAGACCCGTTAGAACCTGTTCAGTATCTGTCGCGAGAGGTCGTCCGCAAGGTAAATCGCTGCGCAGGAGCCCGCTTGTATCTGAATACATGGGCTTCCGGCTTCACATGCGCAAGCCTCGTATAAGCCTTGATCACGACCTAGCAGCAAGATCATGAACCCGTTCCAGGTGTCCGCCAGGCGACATCTTCACTTATCCCCGGCAGGTGGTTGACTGGAATGCAGCCCCTACCTTGATTGAGTCTCTCCATGCCAAGCGGATCACGCGATTACAACCTGACACACAGTCGACACACCCCCTCCCCCCAATGGACCCTGCTGGGCTGCGGCGCCCTGGGCGGTGTGTTTGCCTCCCTGTTGACTCAAAGCGGCCAGTCCACCCGCGTCTTGCTGCGCGAGCGCCACCGCGCCACCCTGCACCCCGGCATCGACTTCACCTCGCTGGAGGGCAACACCCAGCTCATCAACATCGAGCGCGGCTTCGTCGACCAGCCGGGTCAGATCCAGCGGTTGCTGGTGATGACCAAGGCCGGCCAGGTCATCGAGGCGCTGACCCCGCTGGTGGGCCAGCTGGCAACCGACGTGCCCATCGTGCTGCTGCACAACGGCATGGGGATCGCCGAACAGGTGGTCGCGCTGTTCCCCCACAATCCGGTCATCGCCGGCGTCACCAGCCACGGCGCCATGCAGAGCGGCCACTTCGTGTTCCGCCACACCGGCAAGGGCGAAACCTGGCTAGGCCCGGTCAACGAGGCGGCCAGAGCCCATGCCGCTCTCGCGGACGAGCTGGCGGCCGCCCTCGGCCAGGCCGGCTGGGATGAGCAGATCCAGGCGCGCCAGTGGCAGAAGCTGGCGGTCAACTGCGCCATCAACCCGCTCACCGCGCTCTACAAACTCAAGAATGGCGAGCTGGCCGGCCCGCGCTTTGCCGATGCCCTGCAGCAGATCTGCGTGGAAGTGGCGGACGTGATGCAGGCCGAAGGCCAGCCCACCGGCAGCGACGAGCTGCTGCGCCGGGTCATGACGGTGGTGGAGCTCACCGCCGACAATTACTCTTCCATGTATCAGGACATGGAGCAGGGGCGCGAGACCGAGATTGAGGCCATCACCGGCTTCCTGCTGGCCCGGGCCGCCTGCCACGGCATCGCGGTGCCGGTCAATCAGGGTCTCTATCAGGCCATCAAAGAGAAGCAGTGAGCCCATCGGGCTCGCCAACGCAAGGAGCAACGGATGAGCGTACTGGTACTGGTGGCCCCCGGGTCGGAAGAGATCGAGACGGTCGCCATCGTCGATACCCTGGTGCGCGGGGCCATCGAGGTGGTGCTGGCCTCCTGCTGCCCCGCCGGGCAGCGCCAGATCAGGGCCTCCCGCGGGGTACAGCTGGTGGCGGATTGCCACCTCGACGAGCTGGCGGATCAGGAGTTCGAGGCCATAGTGGTGCCGGGTGGCCTACCCGGCAGCGAGGTTATCCGCGATACGCCGCGCGCCATCACCCTGCTCAAGGCGCAGGCAGCAGCGCAGCGCTGGCGGGCAGCCATCTGCGCCGCCCCCGCCGTGGTGCTGCTGCACCACGATCTGCTGGGGGAAGCCCGCGCCACCTGCCATCCCGGCTTTCAGGCCCGCCTGCCCGCGGCGCAGCTCAGTCACGCGCGGGTGGTGACCGATGAGGCTCATCACCTCATCACCAGCCAGGGGCCGGGCACCGCCATCGAGTTCGCCCTCGAGCTGGTGCGGGTGCTGCGCGGTGACGAGGCTGCCGGTGCGGTGGCCGGCCCCATGGTGCTGCCCCCCTCCTCACCCATGCCCTGAGTAAATAGCCCTCTCGCAATGACAGAGCGCCCCTTGCCAATTGGCAAGGGGCGCTCTGCTTTGAGGCGAACTGCAAGCAGTCTGCCGGTTAAGCTCCGGCTCAACTGAGCATTTCGGGCCTGAGCTGCTCCATCAGCAGGTGGTTGTCGCTGTAATCCACCGGGATGGCCACCACCGCCGGCCCGCTCACCGCCATGGCGGCGCGCAGGGTCGCCCGCAGATCCTCGGCGCAGGTGACGGCAAAGCCGGCCGCCCCGAACGACTCGGCATAGGCCTTGAAGTTGATGGGGCCGAAACTCACCCCTGAGCTGCGGCTGTACTTTTTCTCCTCCTGCATCGCCACCATGTTGTAGCCGTTATCGACCCAGATGATGTGCACTATGTTGGACTTGAGCCGCACCGCGGTCTCCAGCTCCATGCTCGACTGCATGAAGCTGCCGTCGCCAGACACCGAGATGATCTTCTCTCCCGGGCGCACCATGGCTGCCCCGATGGCCCAGGGCAGCGCCACCCCCATGGTCTGCTGACCGTTGGAGATGAGCACCTGGCGGGCCCGGAAGCTGTAGAGGTAGCGGGCAATCCAGATGTGGAAGCTGCCCATGTCCACGCACAGGGTCATGTCCTGCCCGATGATGTCCTGCAGCTCCTTGACGATGCGCAGCGGATGGATGGGGGTCCCCCCCAGCCGGCCGGCATGTTCGGCGAGCTGATGGCGCTGGGCGCGGATCTCGCCGAGCAGGGCAGTAATGGCCGGATCCCGCGCCAGCGGCTGGTGCAGCATCCGGGTCAGCCGCGCCAGGTTGGCGCTGATGGAGCCCACCAGCTCCACCGCCGGGCAGTAGCTGCTGTCGATCTCCGCCGGCAGCGCATCGATGTGCAGCAGCTGGCGCTCACCGGTGCCGTTCCACAACACGGGATCGTATTCGATGGGGCTGTAGCCGATGCAGATCACCAGATCCGCATCCTGCAGCAGCTTGTCCCCCGGCTGGTTGTTGAACAGCCCCACCCGTCCGGCGAAGTCATCGAAATGGTGGGTATCCACCACCCCGGCCGCCTGATAGGTGCCGGTCACCGGCAACCGGCTCTTGTCGAGGAAGGCGCGCACCGCGAGGGAGTTCTCCGGCCGGCTGGCCAGCAGGCCGAGCAATACCACCGGCTTGCGAGCCCGCGCCAGCAGACTCAGCGCCCGATCGATGCCGCTCTCGTCGGCTGCTCCCGGCTCAGGGATGGCGCTCGGCACCAGGATGGCGCCGTCGGTCGGCTCGTTGATGATGTCCATCGGCAGGCTGACGAAGGCCGCTCCGGGCCGCCCCAGCTCGGCGCTGCGAAAGGCGTTGGCCATCACTTCGGAGAGGGCGGAGCCGGTGCCCACCTGAGCGCTGAACTTGGTGACCGGCCGGCACAGGCTGACGGTATCCAGGCTCTGGTGGGTCAGCTTGAGGCCGTCGGCCCGCCGCACGGCACCGCCCAGCGCCACCATGGCATCCCCTTCCGAGGTGGCGGTGGCAAGCCCCGTGATGAGGTTGGCGCAACCCGGCCCCGAGGTCACCAGCGCCACCCCCGCCTTACCGGTCAGCCGGCCGACCGCGGCGGCCATGAAGGCGGCATTCGCTTCGTGACGCACCACTATGGTCTCGATGGGGGAGTCCTCCAGCGCATCGAATACCCTGTCGATCTTGGCCCCGGGAATGCCGAATACCTGCTTGACCCCCTGCGCCTCCAGATGGCGCACCACCAGTTCGGCCCCACAGGCCCAGTGTTGATTTTCCATGATGTCACTCCTTGTTAAGCGAAGGGCTCAGCCTTCGGCGGCGCGGATGGCGCGGTCCAGATCGGCGGGATTGAGGTCGGCCTGTTGAAAGGCCGGATTGCGAGGCAGCTCGATGTTGAGGTGTTGCACCACCGACAGCTGCAGCTGGCCGTGGCCCATGGCGTAGTCGAGGATGTGGCCGCCGCCCCGGCGATCCACGGTGATGAAGTGCTCGTGATAGCCGGCCACATTGATCCCCTGCACGAAGGGCGGGCAACGAAAGCCCACCAGGGTGCCGCGCCGCTGGCTGAACGAGAACAGCGGCTGAGCCTCGATGGCCTCCAGCATGGGCTTGTAGGGGGGATGCTGGCAGGGAACGGTGCGCACCTGCGCCTGCTCGAACAGGCCGTCGAGCCGAAAGGCGACGAAGACGTTGTCGGTACCCACCAACCGATCCACCCACAGGTGGATCTCCTCGCGACTCAGGGGATGATCGAAGCGGCGCTGCAGGCAGGGGCGAAAGTGGGTCATCACCGCAAACGGGGTCTTCTGCTCGGCGCGGGCCGGGCGGGCCGAGCCGTCAGCCTTGAGCTGGTGGATCTGGCGCTCGAAGGCAATCAGCTCGCCGTCGAGCCGGTTGAAGGTCCCGAGACCGAAGTCACCGTGGCGCAGCAGGTCGGCCATGGTGGTCTCCCCCTCGTAAACTCCCGCCAGCAGGGCGCTCATCAGGGAGCTCTGGTAGACCTCGCCGCCCCCCTGGCGAGCCTGCCAGCGAGCAAACTGCTGGCTGATCTCGATGGCGCAGTCACATGATGAATTGGTTTCCATTTGGATTTCACCTCCAATCCTGTTAGGTTGGCAAATCAGGATTCAATAGTGACCAAGATCACAGTTTGATACCAATATCCAAACCCATCAGCTTCGAGACGTACCAGATATGGAATTCCGTTACCTGCGCTACCTGGTGGCCGTGGCAGACAAACAGAGCTTTACCCGCGCCGCCGAGGCGCTGGGCATGGCCCAGCCGCCGCTCAGCCAGCAGATCCGCAAATTCGAACAGGAGGTGGGCACGCCGCTGTTTCACCGGCTGACCCGCAGTGTGGAGCTGACCGAGGCGGGGCTGAGCCTCTATCAGGATGCCAAGGGGATACTGGCGCAGACCGAGCAAGCCATGCAGAAGGCCAGGCGCATCGCTCGCGGCCAGCTGGGTTCGCTGCGCCTCGGCTTTGCCGGCTCCACCGTGCTGCACCCGAGCGTGCTGCAACTCATCCACGACTTTCGCCAGGCCTGGCCGGAGGTCAGCCTGCACCCCATCGAGAACAGCATGCCCAATCTGGTGCGTGATCTGGTGAGCGAGGAGCTGGATGCCGCCATCCTGCGCCTGCCCTGCAGCAGCAGCTCGGCGCTGGCCCACCACCTGATCGACGAGGAGGAGATGCTGATCGCCCTCCCCCCGCACCATCCGCTGGCCGGCAGTGGCGCCATCCCCATCGAGGCGCTGGTGCAGGACCCCTTCATCCTGTTCCCGCGCGAGATCGGGCCCGGACTGCACGACGCCATCACCCAGCGCTGCCAGCGGGCCGGCTTCAGCCCCCGCCTAGGCAGCCAGAGCCCGCAGGTGATCTCCACCGTCGGCATGGTGCAGGCCGGTTTCGGGGTCGCCATCATCCCGCGCTCGGTCAGTGAGCTGCACCCCCACGGCGTCAGCTATCACCCCATCGCCGCCGAGCCGCTCACCACCCGCATCAGCCTCGCCACCCGCCGCCATCCCCGTCAAAAAAGCCTGCAGCATCTGATTGGGCTGATCCCGCGCCAACCTTGAATCAACGTCATGCTGAACTTGATGATAAAGAGGGGAACTTTAGAGACAGGGGCTGTCGATTTCATAGCGACACCACATCTCTATCAGCTTGGACTTGGCACTCATAATGCTATATTTTGCCGGCTCAATTTGGCTAATCAGCAATTATGTGGAGCTGGAAGCCGGCATGCTTGGAGATTCTCCCGACGCCCTGAACCATCCAATCAGGAACCCCAGAAACGTTATGAAATAGGTGAAAATCAAGATGATATTGATCAATATCTTATAGTAAACACTCTCAACTTCCTCTATCTGAGTTGGATTGAAATCATCATTCAAAAAAACAATAACACTTCCATCTGGATTTTTTTCTATACTCACAACCAAACCAGAAAGCGAATATCTTTCTGAAATTTCATCGCCATAAACATAGTGTAAAATACCACTAACAATGACATCATGATTGATTATCGGACTGATTATTCTTTTTACTTCTTGTCTTTTAGCAGATGGTGACGCAACCAACTCTGCTGGACCATAAAAATTCTCATAAATCCTTCTCCCTAAAGTCTCAGGATCATCAACCACATATTTTGAAATGTATTCAAGAATGAATGCTGGAGATGTGTCAAAATAATAGTTAATTTTCCCGGTTACGCGAACGGTGATCGGACAATTCACCTGCTTATCGAGTTTCATATTTACAAGGTATTTATAAAGTTCAGGATAACGCTCTGATAAAGCTCCCTCAACATCAGACTCGGCACTGTAATCCATACCTATGATATGCTGAGCAGAATTTTTTATACCTTCGATGTCGATCGAACTCTTATCACGAAGACAAACTGTATCATCGGTCCCATTTGCAATGGCTAAAACACCACTTACATGAATAAAGTCTTGTGATGACAAATCGTATAATGTGGAAAAGTTATTTCTATCGACTGCTATTTCCCTATTATATTCTGTAATTCCAGTATGGATTTGGTAAGCAGGTGACTGGTATAGGTTATGAAGTAAAACAATATGCAAAATCAAAAAAAACAATGCCAGAGCACAGTTAAATTGACGAGAGCCAAAAAGGAGGGATTGGGTACCATCTACATATTCTTTATTATTTATTCGCTCTGGGGAGAAAAATAATTCACGGTGAGTGCGCTGGCAATGGAGTCTATAACACTCCCCTGGCTGCAACTTCTTTGCGGGATCACTGACCATGTATCCATTGATGACTTTCATTTCGCCAAACACACTATTAGCTGGCAGGAGCAAGCACTGTCCATCAAGCACAAACAAACGGTGCAATGTTAAGACTATCCATGAATAACTGCCCAATATACCGAGTATTAGGATGGTTAATATCAACAAAGTGGGGATGCTATTTTCGAAAGAGAAAATAAAAGTAAATATTGAAAATATAGGAATGATGATATGTAAGGCTTCAAGATAGACAACATCACATTCTCTGGGCGCCCACTGTTTGGACAGTTCCTCTGACTTACGAACTTCAGAAACAAGGAAAGCACCATCTACACTGACGGCGTAGAGCGCATCTTTATAGATAAGACCCCGGATAATAACACTACGGGATGAATCCTCGCTGTAAGTGGCTGGCGGCCAATAAATAGACTCCACTCTCACGTCACCTACACAGGTATCCTGCCAACGTTGCCGCCATCCTGGCGCCAATTGACGCACGTTATAAAGACCTTCATGTTGATAAATAGTTCTATCGGTAAATCGTCGTTTGTATATCTTTCTCAGCCAAACCAGATCCACATCAGATAACTCATCAGCAGTTTTACTCCTCACCCTCAATCGAGCAATTGCGTCATCCCTTTCCTTCTGACGCAAAGAGTTATCTGACCACCAACAAAGCAATGTCATGGCCTTGATAATGCTTATTAAGATGGGTATAAAATAGCTTAACAATGACATCTCCTTGATGTGATGCTTGGAGTAAGAGAAAATAAAATCCTTAAATTGATAACAATATATATTGCAACTCTAAGAGTCTAAATAGTAAAAACTGAAACATCATGGGATATCAAATATCCTGCCAAGTTATCCTCATCCCATAACTAATCTGCTTCAGGATCTACTGCACCATCTATGCTGGTCATGGCCCGGTCTATAACCTTGAGTCGTTCTCTACTAGAACAAGCGAGCTGGTAGTGATAATTGCAACTTTGGGCATCTTTCCATCTCGCCTTGCGAAGCAGATAGAGCCTACTTAGGCAGAGCAAACCGCCTCATGGGTTGAAGGGGTCAACGCCTGAATGGCCTGTGGGGTTATCTCCTCCCCCAGCAACTCACGCACGTCACCCACGGTGAAGATGTTCCGGCCCTGGGCATATTGTTCCGCCAGCAGCTGGTTGCAACGGGTCAACCGCTCGCTCGGTTTGGCCCACTGCTCGGGCGGCAATGGCTCACTCCAGACCGCCAGCTCGGGATGGGAGGCGAAGTAGCGTTCGGCAAAGCGCTGCTGCAAGCGGCTCTGGATATTGATGCGCAGTATACCAAAACGGGTGCCGTTCAGTTCCCACCAAAGCCTGCGCAGGGGGGAGAAGGCGCTGCGGGGTATCTTCTGCTCCCGGCAAAACTCCTCAATCATGCCGTCAAAGGTGACCGGGGCCGGCTCGTCGATGGCTTCGGGCCCCTCTTCCATATAACGGCGGATCATCTCCCACTCGCCGGCCCCCACCTCTTTGCTCAGGGTGCCGACGTTCATGCCGGACCAGAAGTGGCCGGGCCGCTCGTCCGAGTTGATACCGAAAAACAGGCTCGCCATGGTCATGACACCGCTGACCGACACCGCTGAGCCCTCTCCCACCATGGCGCACATCTCTTCCCAAGGGAAAATCCGTACTTCGGTGCGCTTGGTGCGCTTGTCCCAGCGCGACAGCATCACCTCGCGACGCTGGCGGTGAAAGCGAAATGGCAACACTCGGCGCAGCTGCTGCTGATGCTGATGCTCCCATATCAACTTTCCTGTAAAAAGCAAGGCAAAACCGGGCCCAAAACCCAATCCGCCAATCGCCATCAGTAAGTTTACCCAGCGAAACTCCACCACCCATTGGTCTGGCCCCACCCAGACTTCCTTATATAATCCAGCCCAGACCCCCGCCCAGCCCTGACTATCGCTCAAACCAGTTCCAGGGGGACCCCAAAAAGCCATAGCAAAAATAATTAGCCCCACCACCCAGACCGAATACATCAACTGAGTTTGAAAGAGTGAACCGCCAGCCCCTCCCAGCTCGATATAGTGGGAGTGCTTTTTGGTCAACCAATCGGCGCGGCGCACCGGCGGCACATTGGTCATCACCGGCAAGGGGCTGAATACGGTACGGGCGCCAAGGCGCTCCTGCCTG
This sequence comes from Aeromonas sp. S15(2024), assembly GCF_041402265.1. Taxonomy (NCBI): domain Bacteria; kingdom Pseudomonadati; phylum Pseudomonadota; class Gammaproteobacteria; order Aeromonadales; family Aeromonadaceae; genus Aeromonas; species Aeromonas sp. S15(2024). The sequence goes on from NZ_JBGLQY010000002.1 coordinate 721,092, forward strand.
TGCTGGCCGGCAAAAAATGGCAATGTTGAGTGTTTCATCCGTGCTCTATATCGATGCTGTCAGGTGGGTGGCAGTCACATCCCACCAACGATGGTATCCATTAGGGTGTCAACGCCTGAGCGGCCTGCGGGGTTATCTCCTCCCCCAGCAACTCACGCACGTCACCCACGGTGAAGATGTTCCGGCCCTGGGCATATTGCTCCACCAGCAGCTGGTTGCAACGGGTCAACCGCTCGCTCGGTTTGGCCCACTGCTCGGGTGGCAATGGCTCACTCCAGGCTGCCAGCTCGGGATGGGCAGCGAAGTAGCGCTCAGCAAAGCGCTGCTGCAAGCAGCTCTGAATATTGATGCGCAATATACCAAAGCGGGTACCGTTCAGTTCCCACCATAGGCGACGCAGGGGCGAGAAGGCGCTGCGGGGTATCTTGCGTTCCCGACAGAACTCCTCGATCATGCCGTCAAAGGTGACCGGGGCCGGCTCATCGATGGCCTCGGGCCCCTCTTCCATATAGCGGCGGATCATCTCCCACTCGCTGGCACCCACCTCCTTGCTGAGGGTACCGACGTTCATGCCGGACCAGAAGTGGCCGGGTCGCTCGTCCGAGTTGATACCGAAAAACAGGCTTGCCATGGTCATCACACCGCTGACAGAGACCGCAGAGCCCTCTCCCACCATGGCGCACATCTCTTCCCAAGGGAATATCCGGACTTCGGTGCGCTTGGTGCGCTTGTCCCAGCGCGACAGCATCACCTCGCGACGCTGGCGGTGAAAGCGAAATGGCAATACTCGGCGAAGTTGCTGTTGGTGCTCTCTCAGTATCTTGACTGTCAAAAACAAAGCTAAACCAGGCATCGTTCCAAGTAATAAAATGGTGCCAAGCAGATTCTCCCAGCTAAACTCCATCGCCCATTGGTTCGCCCCGATCCAGACCTCCTCATACAATCCAGTCCAGACACCAGCCCAGCCTTGCCCGTTGCTCATCCCATTTCCAGGAGGCCCCCAAAACATTCCAGCAAAGATGAGTAGGCCAAGCACCCAGACCGAATAGAGTATTTGAGTTTGAAAGAGGGAACCACCCGCCCCTCCCAGCTCGATATAGTGGGGATGCTTTTGGGTCAACCAATCGGCGCGGCGCACTGGCGGCACATTGGTCATCACCGGCAAGGGGCTGAATACGGTACGGGCGCCGAGGCGCTCCTGCCTGTGCTGGCCGGCAAAAAACGGCAATGGGGAATGTTTCATAGGTCCTCGTTATCGGTTCAGCAGGGGTTGCAACTGGGCCACTATCTTGCCACGGGTCAGGGGGAAGTTGTCATCCTCGTCGAGTGCCTCCACCTGGCTCCAACCCGGCTCATCACCGGCCAGCTTGGCCTCTTCCTGCCCCTGCAACTGCTGCAGATTAAGGGAAAAGCGCAGCCCCCCCTGCTCCTCAAACAACTGGTTACCTTCCGCCGTGGTGACCGAGATCACCAGATGCAGCCACGCCATGCGCCGTCTACTGACTTCATCCTGGGGCCAGTCGAAGTCGAGGCGGGTATACAACCCCTCCTGTGCCACAGGTGCGGTCTGGCGAAAGTGGTCGGTGAAATCGACCAGCTTGCCCTCGCTCTTTACCAGGACGGCGAGTTTAACCTGCTCGGGGGCTGTCATGGGCAGCAGAATGCGCAGCTGGGTCAACACCCGTTGCTGTACCGGCACATCGACGATGGTGCCCACCATCAGCCTCTGCTGCGTCTTGGTCTCGGTGTTGTACTTAATCCTCAGGCGCGGGGTCTGCATCACCTCCTGCCACTTGCGCAGTTGCATATCGTACTCCCACTCCTGATTGGCGTGCAGAAATGGCAGCATGCCGCGCTTGCCCCAGCGAGACTCGCTGACCCAGCGCATCAGCGGGGTCGAGGTAAGGAAGTTATAGGCCAACTCGCCACCGAAGATCAGGGCGCTGGCCAGCCACATATAAGGGTTCAATCGAACCGCGAAGCGCAGCGTAACGGCGGCGGCCCGCTGCCAACTGATCTCCCCGGCGATGGCAGCCATGCCGAGCCGGGTCCCAGCCAACATTACTTTTCCGCTGGCATAGGCTTGCAGGCCATCACCACTCAAGGTGATGGCCGAAGCAACCATGGGCTCCCACTCCCCCCGGCGCCAATGACGACCTATCTGAGAGGCTTGCTTATAACCATCAAACAATGCTGACCCTGTACCCAAAACAGCGACCAGAGTGGTCCCTAGCGTCACCACCCGGCCGGTCGCCTTTAGGCTGCTCTCAGCCCCCTCCTTGAGCCAGCGGCAATAGGCGGAAGTGCGCACCACCTCGACACCAAGCGCCAATGCAGCCCCCATCAACCCCAACGTGGCAGACCATAAGTCAAAGTTCTGTGCTCCTGTGTTTTCACTCTTATGGGCCAGATCCCCCACCGTCTTGGCGAAGTTGAACCAGTTGGCCACCAGCACCACCAGACCCAGGCTGCCGCTGAGGGTTGCCCCGCCCAAGGCGGGTCTGGCTGCATTGCCAAACAGCACCTGATTACGCAAGGCGGCGCGACTCAAACGCAAGTGCTCTTCTATCTCCGTCAGGGTCGCGCCGCTGGCCTTGATCACGATATGGGATACGGGGTGAGGCTCGCCGGGGCGAGCCACCGGCTGGCTGTGTGCAAACACCTGCTCACGCAGCGCCGCACTTTCACGCTGCACCGCGGCCCATTCGGCATTGGCGCGAGCCCTAATCTTGCTGTCGGTGGAAGTACTCTTGCGCGCCTTGTTGTATTCGCTGGTGGCAAACTCAGCCCGTTTGCGCAGCGTCTCCAACGTGCCCAAGGTTTTTTGCTGCCACTGCGTGTAACCAGCATCACTCTGAGTGCCAATATCCAGGGTGACGGCCGCATTCTTCGCCTGACCCAACAGCATGGCAATGGTGCCGGGTCTGGCATGGCGCAGCAGGCTATCTGCCTGACCTTGGGCCGCATGTATCCGTTCAGCCATTATTTGCAGCTCGGGGATAGCCAAACGGCCAAGTTCCGACGCCAGCCTGCTCATGGAGCCTTGCAACTGTGTAGGGAGGCTGTCGATGAGCTTGAGATGCACCCCTGCCATCTGCGCCTGAAACTCCTTGAGGCCAGCTAGGCCATCGATCAGCGCACTGGTACTGTCCTTGACCCCCAGCGCGTTATTGATGTCCCCTGCAAGCCCGTCATAGTCTTCAACAGTGGTGATATTGTCGGCGTTGGATACCCAGAGATGGGTGTTCTGCTCACCCAAGGTGGCGAAAAATGCACTGACTTTCTGCCTGTGTTCCGGATCGTCCCCCAAGCCCAGCAACCAGTGATACTCCAGATCCAGCCGACGTTTGAACTGCTCCTGCACCTCTTTGTCATAGACGGGAATGGCCGTGTAGGCCGCTGGCAACATGGCAACCCTGTCGGTTTCGAGCTGGAAGCAGGTTTCCCGCCAATGGGTGATCTTGGCCTGAGCCGGCCCGTACCAGGCGCGCATGGCCTCCTCATCGATACGCTCCAGGATCCCCCGTGCTATCCGCATGCCCATCCAGCTTTCGCCGTAGAGCAGGTCTTTCTTCTGCTCACCGGCGCGGTCAAACATCGCCTTTAACTCTTGGCTGGAGACGCCTGCTTCCTTTGCCATCACGTCATTCTTGGCCAACTCGGAACGATAGGTTTCGAACGTCTTTTTATCGCCAAACGGCGAGGCACTGGGGCGATTCATCTTCTCCAATGCGGCTTCATAGTCCTGCTTTGCCTTCCAATAGTCGCGATAGCGGTTCTCCAACGCATTGGGATGAGCCTTGCTATACTCGGCCAACTTTTGATTGTTCGTCGACTGCATCAACAAGAGGTCATCGCTCATCTCAATCAGTTGGAGCAACTGAGCGGCAGCAAAGTAATCAGCCCGGTTATAGCCTTCGGCCATCCACTGCTCTTCTTGCTCCACCATCGCCTGATAGGCGCTGGCCAACTCTGTCATCAGACCAATCGGATCCTCCAACAGCAGGATGGCAGCCTCCCCCTGGTAAGCAGGCAGTATTTTGCTGGTCAATACGCTAGCACTTTGCGTTTTTGGCATTTGGGTCAACCAACACCACTGATCGGTTTTGGCATGAGTGCTTTGCTGCGGGTGCGTCTCTGCCAGATGCTTCTCAAGCTGCTCAGGTGGCAGCAGATGTCGAGACCCATTTTGACAATCAAAACCGCCCAACCGGCAGGTTTGCATCATCTTTTGACGCAGCTTGGGGGAGCGCAGCAGCTGGCCTTGCAGCTTGGGCGAGATCTTGGTGCGACTGTAAAGCACCTGCACAGAACCGGAACGACTGACCACTATGGTAGAGTCCGATTCCTGATAAACAAACGCCTCCTTGCCTGAGGCGGATGCCAGCCCTTTCTGCTCCAGCTTGGCAACGCCCCCGTTCTCCGCCAATTGATAGGCATGGATGATATCGGGGCGCTTGCTGTGGATCAGATAGAGATAGCTCGTCTCGTCAATCAATCGGATCCCGACGGGGCGGTACTTGATGTTGGCAGCATGGTTGCTGGCTATGGCTGGATGGACCGTTTTCTGTTCAACCAACGCATAACGAACCGGTAATAGTTGAATCTTGTTCTTCTTCAATGGGCAAGCTTTAGTGCTCCCCTGAGCATTGGCACTGCTTGCTGCTGCAGCGTCTTGATTAGCACTCATATCTCAGTTCCCATTCTATGTTGTGTCGCGGCGAGCTCGGCGGCTTGCTCAATTCTCTGTGAGGGGGTGAGTGAAGAAGTACACATGAGCAGTGCTGTGATGGCGGGATAAGCGTCACTCTCCTTCCAGGCAGTGCCGAGGTAACCCAGTACATTGAAGAAAAACAACAGGTCCCTTGGGCTTTCGAACCCTTTGCCATAACCCCATTCAGCCCACTCTGCTACCCACTGACGAGCATCAAGCTGTTCACCCAGACGTTCTGGGAACCATTTCCCCATATGGCGCCAGATATCATTTAGGGTGTTCAACCAGGTTACCTCTCCAAGACGTGTCCACTGGACATCACTCAGACGTAGCAACTTGCCAACTGGCAGTTCCGACGTGGAAACCTTTTTGTTCCACCATTCGGCAGGGGAGTTTGGGCGCAGCAACCTGTGCACAGGGATCCATACCTGCCCAATAGCCTGCCAAAGCCAAGGCTCATCATCTTGCAGCAGGCGGTACATGCCATCGGGCTGGGCCATCTTGAGCAACATGCAACTACCGTAAGGGCTTTCAACCTCGATCAATTGGCGTAGCCGCTCCGCGAGTGGTAATAACGGAAGCCGAGAGGAAAGGAGATATCCCCACCCCTCTTCTCCGTGGGCATACCAATCGAGCAGGGCTGGTGACGCCTCAACCAAGCAGGGAGAGGCTTCTCGCAGGGCATCCCAAGGTGCATAGAGATATATAGGTTGATAGGCAGGGCTATCGGTTACCTCAAACAACTGCCGTTCAAGCTCGGGGATCTGCCCGCCATCGAGCAGAAGATAAAGGTGCTCTCCTTTGGCCAAATCAAACTCGGGCAAAACCATTACTGGCTCTCCCCCTTGGCCAGCTGTTCACAAATCTCACAGACCGGCTCTGCCGATTTCAGCGTCGCGATCTGACGTGCGGGGTCCATGGGAGGTGGTGGTGCCACCACCTCAACCGCCTCCGGTTGGATCGGCATCTGGCCACCCCAGCCGGAACCTGAACCCGGACTGCCGCCTGAATTCATCTTGATGGAGCCGCCACTGAGGGTAACGCCGCCGGCATCGAGCTTCACAAAGCTGCCGCCGACCTTGAGGGTGAGCTCGGCCCCTGCCTCCATCACTATCTTCATGCCCGCCTTGTGATGCACCTCGCTCCCCGCCTCCACCAGCAAAGACTGCCCCAGCTTCTGATGCAGGCTGGCATCCACCGTCAGCGAGTAGTCGGCTTTTATCTGGTCACGCTTCTCGCCCTCCACCGTCAGGTGGTCATTGGCCTTGATGCGGGTCACCCGCTCATTGTCGATATCGGTATGCTGGTCGTGCTTGATGTGCCAGGCGGCATCATTCTCGATGAGTACGTTCAGGTCTTTCTGACCGTGGATGTAGATCTCTTCCTTGCCAGCCTGGTCTTCAAAGCGCAGCTCATTGAAGCCCTCACCCTGGTGGGTCTCGGTGCGCAGCACGGTG